>NZ_DCYD01000002.1:355177-355307 GCF_002331005.1 Achromobacter sp. UBA2119
GGCGAAGTCATCGAAGTGCCCGCGCGCCAGCTGGCGCAGCAACGCAGCGCGCCGCTGGTGTCCGCGCCCAAGCCCGCGCAAGAAGCTGCGGCCGCGCCCGCCGCGCAGCCCGAGCCCGCCGCCAAGGCCG
>NZ_DCYD01000004.1:0-52946 GCF_002331005.1 Achromobacter sp. UBA2119
CATTTTGCTTTGCTTTCTTGCCGCGACCTCTTCAGGCCTCACCAGGACTTTCGCCCTGCCCTAGCAGCTGTCGAAACATCAGGGTAAACCCTAATTTTTCAGTAACTGCCAAGCCCAAGACTATAGCACAATTTTTGCAGATCTCGCAACTGGCTTCTGCCTAATTTGCGTCAATCTTTGCAATAACCGCGGAGCGCTCATTTCTGATTGCCGTTGCGGCAGGTGATGCCGGGGTGCCCCGCCTCGCCTGTTGCACTTGCTTGGCTTCGCGTCTCAAAAACTGTGTGAGCTGCGAAGGAGCGAGACTATAGCACAGAATTTTGCGCTGTCATGTGGGTGTCGCAAATTATGTTGCTCTCTCTGGAGAGGCGATCTTGGCGCTGTATATATAGACGCTCTATATATATACACGCCGCAAATGGACGTATCCCCGAGCCCTCGGGCAGGATTTCCGCGCCTCGCGGCTGCTCCACCCCGGACTACCAACGGATGTAATCAATGTGGCGAAGCCGGGAAAGTTCGCGCCTCACGCTGGCTTCGTTGATCAGCCATGGGGGTGCGCCCACGTCGCTGAGCAGGTGCGGCTCCATGTCCTGGGCCATGTTGCGCATCCGCGCCGTGTTGCGCCAAGCGCGATAGGCTTGCCAAATGCGCGTGAGGACGCTGCGGTCCGGCGCTTGCGCGGCCTCCACCACGGCAGGCGTTGCAGGGAGTGCGGGCGATAGCCCGACGGGCGCAGAACGCGAAGGTATGGGCGCGACGGGTTTGGACGCGACCGTTACGGACGCGACAGGTCCGGCCGTGGGCAGGGGTCCGCGGGGCGTGCCGACCAAGGAAGACGTGGGTATGAGAGGTTGCGCGGTCATAACGGGCTCCTTTTGTTCCGTTTTGGTAAGCGTAAGCGCCCAAATATCGGCTGAAAATCGAATTGTTTTGGCCTTTTCGGTAAGCTACGATGACCAATATTTCTTGAACAGGCCTGCCATGCGGTTGCCGCTGAATACCCTCCCCGCTTTTCGCGTTGTTGCGGAACTGCAGAACCTGCGCGCCGCCGCTGAGCGGCTGCACTTGACGCACAGCGCCGTGAGCCAGCAAATCAAGGTGCTTGAAGAGCAAATTGGCTTTCCGCTTTTCGAGCGTAGCGGCCGTGGCATCGTGTTGAACTCGGCCGGTGCGGCGTTGCTGTGCAGCGTGCAGGGCGCCATGGCGTTGCTCGACGAAGGGCTGATGGCGGCGAACGCGGCCGCGAGCGGACGCGAACAACGGTTGCGCGTGTCGGTATTGCCATCGTTTGCGCAGCGCTGGCTGTTGCCGCGCATGGCGCGGTGGCGCGCCCGGCATCCGGAACTGGCATTGGAGATCGAGACTTCCCAGCAGGTGGTCGATCTGGCGCGGGACGGATTCCATGCCGCGCTTCGGATCGGGCAAGGGCCGTGGGCCGGGGTGGAGTCCGAGCCGCTGTTTGATGTGCCGCTGCCGCTCATCGTGCTGGCGTCGCCTGAGACATTGGCGGCCCTGCCCGACAATTCGCCCGAAACGCTGGCGCGGCAGCCTTTGCTCGGCGAACGCGAGCTTTGGCAGCATTGGTTCACGGCGGCCGGTTTTCCAACGCCGGTCACGCCCGTGGCTTCGTTCAATGATGCGGGGATGATGCTGCAGGCTGCCGAGCAGGGTTTGGGCATCACGCTTGGCCGTGAACTGCTGGCGGCCGACGCGCTTTGTGCGGGGCGGCTAGTACAGGTGTCGCCCGTGCGCGTGCATTACGAACTGGGGCAGACCTACCACCTGGTGTACCGGCCGAGCTTGCGGGATTGGGCGCCGCTGAATGCGTTCAAGCAATGGCTGCGCGACGAGTTGGAGATGTCGCGCCAGACGCTTGTGACATCGAAGCCCGAGGACGAAAGCTAGGTCTCAGGCGAAAAAAGGGTAAAGCGGCGTACAGCTGCTTTACCTTGACCAAAACGCGGCGCCCCGCAGGACGTTGCCTGGAACAGCCTGGTTTCGCTTCGCTCGAAATCCCAGGCGGACGCCGCGACGGCGGCAGTCAATCTTCAATCCCGCTTCAGGCCGCCTTGCGCGCCGATGCCGCGACGGGCTGCATCGAGTCGGTTTCATTGAACCGCTGGTGCCAGGAGAACGCTTCTTCCAGCAGATGCGGCGTCTGGCCGCCACGGGCGCAAGCACGATCGAAATAGTCTTGCAGCGCGTCGCGGTACGACGGATGCACGCAGTTCTGAATGATGGCGCGGGCGCGCTCACGTGGCGCAAGGCCGCGCAGATCGGCCAGACCGCATTCCGTGACCAGCACGTCAACGTCGTGCTCCGTGTGGTCGACGTGGGACACCATTGGCACCACGCTGGAGATGTCGCCGTTCTTGGCCATCGACTTGGACACGAAGATCGCAAGATGGGCGTTGCGGGCGAAGTCGCCTGAGCCACCGATGCCGTTCATCATGTGCGTGCCGCCGACGTGTGTGGAGTTCACGTTGCCGTAGATGTCGAATTCCAGCGCCGTGTTGATGGCGATGATGCCCAGGCGCCGCACGATCTCGGGTGCGTTGCTGATTTCTTGCGGACGCAGCACGATGCGCTGGCGGTAGTGCTCCATGTTGGCGAGGATCTTCTCGTACACGGGCTTGGATACGGTGATGGACGACGCCGAGGCGAATGCCAGCTTGCCCTGGTCGAGCAATTCGATCGCGCTGTCCTGCAGCACTTCGGAATACATGACCAGGTTCTCAAAATCAGACGATTCGAACCCGTGCAGCACCGCGTTGGCGATGGTGCCGATGCCTGCCTGCAACGGCAGCAGCGCGTTGGTCAGGCGACCAGCATCCACCTCGCCGCGCAGGAATTGGTTGATATGACCTGCAATGGCGTTGGTCTCGGTATCGGGCGGCAGCGCGTTGGAGGGGCTGTCGGGCTCTTGCGTGATGACGATGGCGGCGATCCGGGCAGGATCGACCTCGATGCAGGTCTGACCGATGCGCTGGTCCGCAGACACCAGGCCGATGGGCTGGCGGGCGGGACGGTCGCCGGGAACGTAGATATCGTGCAGGCCTTCGATGGCGGCGGGCACGCTCATGTTCAGTTCCACAATGATCTTGTCGGCCTGCTGCACGAACGACGCGGAGTTGCCCACGGACATGGTCGGCACGATCGCGCCGGATTCCGTGATGGCGGCGGCTTCGATGATGGCCACGTTGATGGGGCCCAGATGGCCCGCCCGCAACTGCTCCACGGTTTCGGACAAATGCTGGTCGATGAAGGCGATTTCACCCTGATTGATCTTGCGGCGCAGGGTCGTGTCGACCTGGAACGGCAGACGTCGTGCCAGCGCATTGGCCTGCGCCAGCATTTTGTCGGTGTCGTGGCCGAGTGATGCGCCCGTGATCAACGTGATGGCCAGCGGTTCGCGTTCTGCGCGCGCCGCCAGCGCGGCCGGCACCGACTTACAGTCGCCTGCCCGAGTGAATCCGCTCATTCCGACGGTCATTCCGTCCTGAACCAGTAAGGCGGCCTGTTCGGCTGAAGTGATCCTGGCGTGCAGGTCGGCGTTACGGATCCGGTCGAAAGGCATGGTGTCTCCAAATTCAAAGGCTGGCGGCTTAGGGCCGGGCGTAGCGGCTGGGGTCTGCAGCGCCCGGGCACCGTCTGACGCGGCGTTTCCCGAAGTCCCGAAGGCCGTGGATACGGGCGCCGGGACGATTTTTCGGCAGTATAGGAAGCCGAGGGCAAATCTCGTAATGACTTAAAATCATCCGTTCCAGTCGTTTTTTTCATCATTTGAATTTTTCTCGCGCACGGCGCGGAGGGTCAGCTTTCCCATGGACGTGCGCGCATTGCGGTATTTCGTGGAAACCGTCAGGCACGCCAGCTTCACGCAGGCGGCCAAGGCGCTGTTCGTCACGCAGTCCACAGTCAGCAAGATGATCCGGCAACTGGAAGAAGAAGCCGGCACGCCGCTTCTTATCCGCGACGGGCACACCGCCCGCCCTACCGATACCGGCCGGGTCATGTACCAGCGTGGCCTTCAAGTGCTGGAGACGATGCGCCAACTGTCCGAGGAAATGCGCCAGACCGCGGAGCTGGGACGCGGGTCTCTCGAGGTCGGTATCCCGCCCATGATCAATCTGCTGTTCACGCCAGTTGTGAAGCGGTTCCGCGAATTGCATCCCGGCATCCACCTGACCCTGCGCGAAGGCACGGGCCAGGCGGTCGAAAACCTGGTGGCCAGCGGCGAACTGGAGGTCGGCGCCACCATCCTGCCTGTCGCCCCCGACAGCGGTCTGGCCGCGCAGGCTTTTGGCAGTTATCCGATCTGGGTGATCGGGCCGCCAGACGCGCCGTGGGCCGGAAAGACGTCGCTGCCGCTGAGCGCGCTGCGCGAGGCGCGGCTGCTGATCCCCACCGACGACTTCGCAATCACCCGGCGGTTGCGGCAGGCGTTTGCCGATGCGGGCCTGCAGCCCAGCATCGCGGCGCAAAGCGCGCATTGGGATTTTCTGGTGGCAATGGCCTCGGCAGGACTTGGCGTGGCCCTCTTGCCCGAACCGCTGATGCAGCGGATGAAGACCCGCGGCCTGAGTACCGCGAAGCTTGCGAAGTCGGGCATCCAGTGGGAGGTTGGTCATATCTGGCTGCAGTCCGGCTATCTGTCGTTTGCCGCGCGTGCATGGTTGCAGGTC
Source organism: Achromobacter sp. UBA2119 (assembly GCF_002331005.1). Lineage (NCBI taxonomy): Bacteria > Pseudomonadati > Pseudomonadota > Betaproteobacteria > Burkholderiales > Alcaligenaceae > Achromobacter > Achromobacter sp. UBA2119. The sequence continues at coordinate 4,689 of NZ_DCYD01000004.1, forward strand.
TGCGACGCGGTGCTGGGCAAGCCTCGCACGCGGGCGGCACAGGCGTCCGGACGCCAGTTGAAGTGAATCCAAACGTTCGGCTGGTAAACAGGCGTTGCGACGGCCGTCATGGCCGGTCGGCATGCTGATCTGGCCGGCCAAATCCGGCCCCAATTTTCCGGCCCGCTAGAGAGGTCAAGCCCACGAACTAGCACCTCTAAAAATACAGGGACGCAACACCAGTTTTTGTTGCAACGGGTGAGGCGGCGGCTTGTTATGCTGCCGCCTCCACGCGAGCAACTCGCCCCAAAAACATGATCCCGACCACGCCCACTCAGCCCTTTCGCGCCCGCCTCGTCCGCGCGCCCAACCTGGCGGCGCTGCTTGCTGCGCTGCTGCTGGTCTTCTGCTTCCTGCCCGCCTTTGCGGCGCCGCCCGCCGCCCCCGCCGACACCGAAGCCGTTCTGGGTGCGGCCCGCAAGCAGATTGACGAGATCCGCAAGCGGGTCCCCGACGAAACGGACGACGCCGTGCTGCTCAAGCAGCGGGGCGAGGCGCTGGACATCCAGTCCAAGGCGGACGCCGCAACTGAAGCGCTGACGCCGCAACTGGCCAGCGTGACCGCACGCCTGAGCGAACTGGGCACGCCGCCGGACGGCGCGAAGGAAGCGCCGGATGTGGCGGCGCAGCGCGCCCAGCTGGAAAAGAACAGCCGCGCGCTGGACGCGCAGATCAAGTTGGCGCGGCTGCTGTCAGTGGATGCCGGCCAGACGGCTGAACAAATTTCAGCCCAGCGGCGCAAGCAGTTTCAGGCACGCTTGGGCGAGCGTCGCGACTCCTTCCTGTCGGGCCAGTTCTGGGCCGAATTCCGCCAGGAGTTTCCCCGGGATCTGGAACGGCTTGAAGCGTTACGCGACGACCTGTCCACCGCCGTGGGACAGACGCCGAAATGGGGTTGGCTGCTGCTGACGGTCGTTGCCGGTCTGGCAATTGCACTGCGCGTCTGGGTTGGACGGTATCTGCTGCGGCTCACGGCAACCCGAGTACCGCCCGGACGGCTGCGCCGATCGTTTCTGGCGGTGGCCCTCGTGGCGCTTTCGGTCGCCACGCCTGGCGTGATCGCCTTGCTCATCCAGACCGGCCTGGACTGGAGATCGCAACTGTCGGACAGCACCGATTCGCTCCTGACCAACCTGGTAGCCACGGTCTGCTTCGGCGGCTTCGTGTCGGGGATGGGCTACGCCTTGCTGTCCACCAATCGTCCGTCCTGGCGCCTGCCGCCGGTCAGCGACATCGTGGCGAACCGGCTGCGCTGGCTTCCCGGCACGCTGGGCGTGCTGGTGGTCCTGATCTGGCTCGCGGAACGGTTGCCCGTCCTGCTGGACGCCAGCCTGACCACGACCATCACCCTGACCGGCATCGTGGGCGTGCTGAGCATGGCGCTGCTTGCCGCCGTGCTGTTCATCGGCCGCCGCCTGCGCCGCCAGGTCATGCAGGACAGCGAAGCGCCGATTCCGCTGTGGGTCTCGCTGATGCTGGCCGCCATCTGGACGGTGCTGATCGTCAGCTTCGCCAGCCTGCTGCTCGGCTACGTAGCGTTCGGCAGCTTCCTGGTCAAGCAGGTGTTGTGGGTGCTGATCGTACTGGCGTCGGCCTACCTGGCCTCGACGCTGGTCGAGGACGGTTTCAGCACCTTGTTGGGCACGGCGCACCGCGAAGGCGGTGAAGGCGAAGGGCCCAGCATGCGCGATCAGGCCGCGGTGCTGCTGTCCGGACTGGGTCGCGTGGCCATCGCGCTGCTTGCCATCATTCTGGTGTTGGCGCCGTTCGGCGAAGCGCCGATGGACCTGGTGCAGCGCTTTGACCAGCTCCGCAAGGGCCTGGCCATCGGCGAGGCGCAGATCCGGCCCGGCGCGGTGCTGCAGGCGTTGATCGTGCTGGCGCTGTCGCTGCTGGGCGTGAAGATGCTCAAGCGCTGGCTATCCAACCGCTATCTGCCCACCACGGAGCTGGACCCGGGCATGCAGTTGTCGGCCGCGACGCTGTTTGGGTATGGCGGCTTCGTGCTGGCCGTGGCGTTGTCGCTGTCGGCCGCGGGAATCGGACTGGAGCGGGTCGCGTGGATCGCGAGCGCGCTGTCGGTGGGTATCGGTTTCGGCCTTCAGGCGGTGGTGCAGAACTTCGTGTCGGGTCTGATTCTGCTGGCCGAGCGGCCGGTGAAGGTGGGCGACTGGGTTTCGCTGGGCGGCGTCGAAGGCGACATCCTGCGCATCAATGTGCGCGCCACCGAGATCCAGATGGGAGACCGGTCGACGGTGATCGTGCCCAACTCCGAATTCGTGACGAAAACAGTGCGCAACGTGACGCGGTCCAATCCGCTTGGCCTGGTGCAGATCAAGCTGCCCATGCCGTTGTCGACGGATGCCGAGCAGGTGCGTGAACTGATGCTGCAGGCGTTGGCGGATCACGAAGACGTGCTGGAGTCGCCGGCGCCCAATGTCTTCCTGGACGGTATCGACGCAGGCCACCTGATCTTCAATGCAAGGGGCTATGTGTCGTCGCCGCGTGCCGCGTACGGCGTGCGCAGCGCGCTGCTGTTCACGGTGCTCAAGCGCCTGGACGAGGCCAAGCTTGAAGTGTCGTCCCCGCCGACCATGCTGCTCGCGTCGGCGCCGGAACCCGCGCAGGCGCCTGCGCCCGTCGCGGTCCCGCCGCCCGCCACGCCCTGATTGCCGTCATGCACAGGCCGCTTCAGCCGGGAGAGTACAGGTCGGCGAACTGTTGCCGCTCCACGCGAGGGTTGCGCAGTGGCGGCGCGGTGAACGCGGCGCTGCGGGCTGACAGCACCGGATAACCCTGCACCACCGGCGTCGCCGCCGCCTGCGGCAGCGCGGGCGCCGTGCCTGCAGTCTGGACGGGCGTCTGCGGCGCGACCTGCGCCACGGCGCCGCTGTCGAACCGGTGGTCCGCCGTCGTCAGCGCAGGATTGGTGCAGAGCCCCTGCGCCACCAGTGCCGCCTTGGTGCGATCGTCGGTCTGGCACAGGATGTCGATGGCCGCGGTTTCCAGACGCCGGGAGCGATCCGCGTCCTTGGTCGATGCCGCCGCCTGCATCGTGCGCTCGAAGTTGCGGCGCAGACTGCATTTCTGGTCCTCGATCGGAATCGCGACGTTCATCCCGAAACCCACCACGGACCCGCCGCCGCCCGCTGACACCATGCAGCTGTCCGACGAGAACGAGCCGTAGAAGCTCTGGCCGCCAACCGGCGGTGCGCTGCGCAACGTGCTGGTCCCGCTGTTGCTTGAGTTCAGTGTGATGCCCTGGTTGTTGCCCGCGTTGGTCGAGCCGGACGATGCCGACGTCGTGGAACTGGACGTGCTGGTCTGCGCCCCCGCCGACATGGCGGCGAGCGACAGGGAGATGGCTAGAACGATGCTCTTCATGATGTCCCCTCGCCCGGACGGCCGAAGCCGTCCGGATAATTGGGTCAGCGATTGAACCCAACGACATGGCCCACCGGGCCGACGCCGTGTATCGACCCGAACGCGCCGATATTCGCCGCGTGGAACGAACCCGTCGCCGAGGCGCTGGTATCCGTCTTGCCGAACGTTGCGCCGCCGTTGGCGATGCTGTCGCCGACCATGATCGGCGCGTTGCCCGACACATGCCCGTACGACTCGCTATTGGCGTACTGCCGCGTGCTGGTGACGACTTGCGTGCCGTCGCGGCTGAACGATCCGCCGACTTCCGCGATGCCGCCCGTGCTGCCGAACGACGTCTGGCTCGACGAGCCGTAGCCGTTCACCTGGGTGGCCACCACCGAACTGCCGGTGGAGATGGACGAAGCGGTACCGTTGATGGCGCCGGCGTGACCGGTCACCGAACCGCCGACCTGGCCCTGGCCAGTGGCGTAAGCCGATGCGGCAAACAATGACAACGCGGCGACTGCTGCGAGCTTTTTCATTTGAGCTCCTCCTGATCCGTCTGCACGGATGCACAGGTGCCGGAGACCGACCGGCGCGGACCGTTACTACCCAGGAACTGCGCCCTTGCATTCGCAGGGCGTGGGACTTTCGTATTGGTACGGAATGATTGCGCCGTCCTAGGCAGGTCGGTATCGGTTAAACGAACGACCGGGTCTTTCTGGAGGATGGACTCGCGAATTACACAAACCTGAAAGCGGAGATACCGGCTTCGCGCGGCCATGCGTATGGATGACGCAATGCGTCCGTCAAGCCCCGCTTGCGGGTGGGTTTCAACTCAAAGGATGGGGCCGCGCGCGTGAGGCTCACGCGTGATATCTAACGCGCCAGGCGTAGCAGCCAGCCGGTCTCGCGGCGCGCCAGCATCAGGTCCACGGCCACCAGCACAAGCAGGAAGCCGCATTCGGCCCCGTATAGATTGGCAAGCACCTGATAGCTGCCCAGCAGGACAATGCCGGTCACGCCCGCAAGATACGCGGGCCAGGCGGGCGGCAGCCCGGCCGCAACGCCGCTTGTACGGCGCGACAGGCATAGCCATGCAACGAGCGGCAATCCAAGCATCGACAGGGGAATGTAGATGGCGATGGCAGACAGCAGCACCACAACGCCGAATTGCGTATGCAGGTACAGGGACATCAGGGCAATGATGCCGACGGCGACATACCAGAGCAGGCGGACGGAAATAAGACGAGTCAATGTGACGGCTCGGTGATTCATGAAACGGGCTGGAATCGAGGTTTTCGGCCATACTACTCCCGCCTTGCTTACCCCCATCAATCGGAGAACAAGCCATGATTCAGGAGATTGCCAGCATCCACGTCCGCGAAGGACAGGAAGCGCTGTTCGAAGCCGGTGTTACCCAGGCGAAGCCGCTTTTTCTGCGCGCCAAGGGCTGCCATGGCATGGAACTGTACCGCAGCATCGAGCAGCCGCAGCGCTACACACTGGTGGTGGATTGGGAAACGGTCGAAAACCACATGGTGGATTTCCGGGAATCGGCCGACTTCCAGGAATGGCGCAAGCTGGTCGGAGGCTTTTTCGTTGAGCCGCCCCAAGTGCACCACGAGCAAAAAGTGATTTGAACGTTCGGCGCCGGTCCAGCGGCTGCGCGGACCGGCGCTTATTCTTCCGGGAGCTCGTTGTATTTGCGAGCGCTGCGCCGGAACGCATCGGCGGGATACTTGTTGGCGTTCTTCACCATCTTGCCGGCAACCGCCTGCGCGATATCAATGCCAAGCTGATCCGCCAGGGCCACCAGATACATCTGCACGTCGGCGATCTCGTCCGCGGCATCCGCAAGCCGGGCGGCCGGCAGATTGCGCGACTCGTCTTCATCCAGCCACTGGAACAACGAGACGAGTTCGCCCGTTTCCCCCGCCAGCGCCATCGCCAGATTCTTGGGCGAATGGAATTGCTGCCATTCGCGCTCAGCCGTGAACTGGCGCACGGCGAGGCGGATTGCTTCCAGGTCTGACATGAGAACTCCCAAAGAAATGGCGCCTCGTTACGCGCAGGCCAGCCGAGCGCTGGCTGCAAGCGCGACCGCGACCGTCGTCCGCACGTCCGCCAACGCCCGGTGGGTCGGCTGCGAGGCGCCGACGTGCCGCGCCAGGATGTCGAGCTTGTGCGACGGCAACTCCGGCCACGCGCGGCGCGCCAACGCCAACGTGCAGTGCGTGGCGTTCGAAAAAGGCAGCCCCGTCTGGTCAGCGGCCGCGCTCAGGAAGCGCCGGTCGAACGAGGCGTTATGGAAGAACACCGGCAGATCCTCGACAAAATCCAGAAACGACGAGAAGGCCTGCGCGACCGGAATGCCGTCGCGATCGACTTCGGCCTGCGTAATGCCGGTGAGACGGGATATGAAGGAAGGGACACGGCCGCAAGTGCGAACGACCTGCGTGTACTCGTTGACGACCGCCCCGCCCTCGCCCACTCTGACCGCCGCAAATTCAAGAATTTCGCAGCTTGCGGTGGACAGGCCGGTCGTTTCCAGGTCGGCCACGATGAAGGGGCGGCCCAATGCTTCAAGCGCGTGCGTCAAGGCCGCTTGCGCCCGCGCCGTGGGGCGGGCCGGCGATTCGCTGGCTGCACGCGTGCGCCGATAGAAATACGTCACGCGCCTACTCCGCCGGATGCAGGGCGGCGAAGCGGGCCGAACCGTCGGCAAGCTGCCCGAAGAACAGATCGGCCGGGCGCACCCACAGGCCGCGCGCGTGCGGCCAGAGGTGTTCGTACACCACCATGAACTCTTCGGTTTCGGAATGGCGGGCAGTGCCTATGTAGCGGTAAAGGCCACCCTTGTAATGGCGGTGCGTGGCAAGCGCGAGGGCTTCGGATTCAGTCATGGACATCGGGCAAAGGGCATGGCCCGCGGCGGAAATTGCCCGCGCGGGCCACAGATGATCGGCAATGCCGTCTTTATAGCGCACTCGCGCGCAGATGCCCTGCCCGCTAGGCGGCGCGCAATCGTCTTGTGGGTTCGGCGTGGGTATCGGTGAGATCTTCGGTCACGCCGGCCAGCTTGTCCGATTGCGCCAGCGACACTTCAACGACCTGGGCCATGATTTCGGTCACGCGGCGAGACGACGCGACGATCCCCTCCATCGTGCCGCCGGCGGACTGGACCTGCACCGCGCCGCCTTCGACCTGCGCCACGGAGGTCGTGATGAGCGCCTTGATTTCCTTCGCGGCGGCCGCGCTGCTTTGCGCCAGATTGCGGACCTCTGAGGCCACGACCGCGAAGCCCCTGCCGTGCTCGCCGGCGCGCGCGGCCTCGACGGCCGCGTTCAACGCAAGGATATTGGTCTGGAATGCAATGCCGTCCATGACCCCGATGATCTCGGAAATGCGGCGCGAACTGCCGGTGATGACTTCCATGGTCGTCACCACGTCGCGCATCGTATCGCCGCCCGTTTCAGCGATGCGGCTGGCATCCAGGGCGAGGCTGTTGGCCTGTCGCGCGCGTTCGGCGTTTTCGGTCAGGCCCTGCACGGCCACTTGCAGCGTCTGCGCGGCGGTAAAGCGCTTGGTGATGTCGGTAGCGAACTTCACCACCTTGAATGGCCGGCCCTGCGCATCGAGAATGGGGTTGTAGCTGGCTTCGATCCAGACCTGGCGTCCGCCCTTGCCCAAGCGCATGTACTGGCCGGTGTCGTGCTCGCCATTGCGCAGCCGGCGCCAGAAATCCTTGTACGCCGTGCTTCGGGCTTCTTCGGGCGGGACTAAGAGGCTGTGATGCCGGCCCAGCACCTCGTCGGCGCGATACCCCACCGCACCGAGAAACAGGTCGTTGGCACGCAGGATGGTGCCGTCGAGATTGAACTCGATGATCGCCTGGACCTTGGAAATCGCCGCGAGCTGGCCTTCGGAATCTGCCTGGCGATTTTGCTGATCGGTGATGTCGGTGGCGTACTTGATCACCTTCACCGGCCGTCCGCGCTTGTCAAAGATGGGGTTGTACGACGCCTGCAGCCAGACGTCCGAGCCATCTTTGCGAATCCGTCGATAACGGCCGGAATCATGTGCGCCCTGTCCCAGCCTTTCCCAAAAGGCTGCATATTGCGGCGACCCGCGTTCATCGGGATCGATGAACATGCGGTGGTGACGCCCCTGGATTTCGTCGAGCGAATAGCCCGTGGTGTCCAGGAAGTTCTGATTGGCCATCAGGATGTGGCCGTTCAGATCAAACTCAATGACCGCCTGGGATTTGTGAATGGCGTCGATCTGTCCCAGCAGGTCGTTTTTATCGGTACTGCGATATCCACGGATAAAGCGGCCAAGAGTATGCCAAAGCATGGAAACCTCCAGGGTGTGTTTGCCGGCGTGCCTGGTACACGTAATTCTTATGTATCTAATGGAAACTACTTAATCCCAGAAATTATCATGGCCCGATGTAATTCTGAACGTCCCTTTTAAAAAGAATTCAAAGCGTCGTCATGACGCACACTCGGGAAATCACGGATTCAAGCCGCGTCCAGCTCGCGATATTGGCGGAAAATGCCCTCGCCAAACGGCAAGCGCCGGCCGCTTGAAAAATAGGCCTGCAGTTCAGGCAAAGCGGTCACGCGCTCGTGCAGGGCGAACACATTTGGATAATGCGCAGCAACGGTCGCCATGCGTTTGGGAAACGCGAACAGCAAGCCATCGACCAAGTGATAAAGGGACAAGTCCACGTAGGTCCATTTGGCGCCGCCCGCCAACCACGCCTGCGGCCCGTCCAGCAGCCGTTCGAAATACCCCAGGAACTTCGGAATACGCGCTTCGCGAAATACCTTGGCGCGGCGGGCGGCCTCTTCTTTCTGGTCTTCGTAATAATCGCTGGCGGAAATGGGGTGATGGGTGTCGTGCGCTTCCGCCACCATGTCGGCAATGGTGAGTTGCAACTGGTTTACCCACAACCGGCCCTCAAGCGACTCGGGCGCAAGGCCATGCTTTTCGCCGAGGAAAAGCAGAATATTGGCGGTCTGCCCCAACGTCATTTTTCCGGCCACCAGATAAGGCGGCGCAAAAGGCGGATGCTTGCGGGCCGATTGCATGTCGTCGATCAACGCGCTTTCGTCGGCGCCCGGATCGCGGGCGCGTTCCCGATACGGAATACCGCCCGCTTCCAGCGCCAGGCGCACGAATTCTCCCCGCCCGGGAATGCCATCCCAATACCAAAGGTCGTAGGTCATACGGTCTCCTTTCAGTTGGTGCAGCCTAACCTGCAGTCTGCAGTCGGAACAGCGCGTTAGCAAGGCGCATGCCGGGCGCCTTCAAGAAGAATGGCGCGCCAGCCGTAAGCAAGCGCGCCATTTTTACTAACCGGAAGTTCCCTACGCCTGCGCCGCGTCTTCGAGGATCATCTCCGCGCCGCGCTCGGCCACCATCATGACGGCGGCCTGCGTGTTGCCGGAAACCATCTTCGGCATGACCGAGGCATCCACCACGCGCAGGCCCGTCAGCCCGTTGACACGCAGCCGCACGTCTGTGACGGCCGCCGCGTCCGTACCCATGCGGCAGGTGCCGATGGGGTGGTAGATGGTCTGTCCGTTGCGTCGCGCAAAGTCCAGCCATTCGTCGTCGCTGTCCACCTGCACGCCGGGGCTGACCTCGGCCTCCACGTAGTGTTTCAGGGCGGGCTGGCTCACGATGCGGCGAGCCACCTGCATCCCGCCTATCAAGCTGTCGCGGTCGACCTGCGCGGACAGGAAGTTGGGCCGGATGGCAGGTCCGTCCAGCGGATCGGCCGACTTGATGTGGATGGACCCGACGGACTTTGGGCGTAATTGCGCCACCCCGATCGTCATGCCGGGATGCCGGTCCAGAATGCGTTCGGCGGCGTTGGCATAGCTGGCGTGCACGAAGAAAAACTGCACGTCGGGCGTAGGCAATCCGGGCGCGCTTTTCACGAAGCCGTGCACCAGTCCCGTGCCCAGTGTCAGGATGCCTTTGCGGCTCATGTAGTAACGCGCCACCTGTTGCGCCAGCCGCCAGCCGCGCGACATTTCGTTCAAGGTGACCGTGTTCTTGACGCGCCAGTTCATGCGCGTGGCGAAGTGGTCGATGTAGTTTTCGCCCACCGCCGGCTGCGCGTGCACCACGCCGATACCGTGCGAGGCCAGCAAGGCTGCATTGCCCACTCCGGACAGTTCGAGCAATTGCGGGGATTGCACCGCACCCATGCATACCAGCGTTTCTCGGCGTGCGCGCACGACGTGTTCCTGCCCGTTCTTGCGGTAGACCACGCCCACGCAGCGCTTACCTTCAAACACCAGACGCGTGACATGGGCGCCGCATTCGACACTGAGGTTGCGCCGTCCCGCCGCCGGTTTCAGGTAGCCGTCCACGACACTCCAGCGCCGGCCGTGGTGCTGGAGCACCTGGTAGTAGCCCACGCCTTCCTGATCGCCGCTGTTGTAGTCCGGATTGAAGGGTTGGCCGTCTTCGCGCGCAGCCTGCAGGAAGGCGTCCGACACCGGAAAGCGCTCGGCCACCTCTTCAAGGTGCATCGGGCCGTCCTTGCCGCGGGTCTCGCCGCCCGGCGCGTAGTTCTCTATCTTGCGGTAGATGCGCTCGGCCACGTCGCGTCCCCAACCGGCAGCACCCGCGGCCACCCAGCCGTCGTAATCCTCGGGCTGGCCGCGCACGTAGATCATGCCGTTGATCAGCGTGGACCCGCCCAATCCCTTGCCGCGGGGCACGGCGATGACGCGTCCGTGGACGTTGTCCTCGGGTTCGGTGGCAAAGCGCCAGTTGTATTGCGGATCGACCAGCAGCTTGGAAAAGCCCGCCGGAATGGGAATCCACATGCTGCGCGCCTCGTGGCCGGCCTCCAGCAGCAGCACGCGATACTTGCCGTTCGCGCTGAGGCGGTTGGCCAGGATGCAGCCGGCCGTTCCGCCACCCGCGATGATGAAGTCATAGTCGCCCATCGTTGTCTACCGAATGTGTGCAGCGCCGCCTAACGGGCGGACGTCACGCCCAGCGTTTCCACCATCAGTTCGATCTGGCAGGCCAGCATCGGCGCGCCGTAATGAACCTTGCAGCCGCGCGCCTGCGCCGCCACGAGCAGCGCCGTGTCCTTGGGCTGCATGATGACCTCGCAGACCAGTTGGTCCGGCGTCAGGCGGCTGACGTCCAGCGGTAGCGGATCGCCCTCTTTCATGCCCAGCGACGTGCCGTTGACGACGAGGTCATGGCCGGCAGGGTCGGCATTGCCCACAGCGATCTGCGCGTCTGGATGCAGCGACAGGATGCGGGCCTTCAGGTCCTCGGCCTTGGCGGGCGTGCGGTTGGCGATGGTCAGGCGTGAGACGCCAGCCTGCACCAGCGCGAAGCCAATCGCATTGGCTGCGCCGCCCGCGCCCGCCAGGTAGACGCTCTTGCCCTCGGGGGCGACGCCGCAACTGCGCAGGCCACGCACGAAGCCCTCGCCGTCCAGCATGTGCGCCACGAGGCGCCCATCGGCCTCACGCCGCAACACATTGGCCGCGCCGATCTTGCGTGCGACGGGCGTGGCGTCGTCGGCCAGTTCCAGGATGGCGGTCTTGTGCGGCACCGTGACGATCACGCCGCCCAGGTTTTCCAGGCGGCGCAGGCCGTCGACCACGGCCGCCAGGTTGTCGGGCCGCGCGTGAAACGGTACGCAGACGCCATCGAAACCGATCTTGGCGAAGTGTTTGTTCATGCGCTGCGGCGTCTTCACATGGTGAATCGGGTCGGCCAGGATGCCGAACAGGCGCGTGTTGCCGCTGATTTCCTTCATGGATGTCTCCGGATCAATGCTGGATGAATTCTCGCGCGACGCCGGCAATGCCTTCGGCGTCTAGCTTGTAATGGGCGTACAGGGTGGTGGGCGGCGCAATGAGGCTGTATTCGTCATAGATGCCATGACGGCGCAACCGCGTGCCGGTGCCCGCGTCGGCCAGCACCTCGGCAACTGCCGAACCCAGGCCGCCCAGCACATTGTGCTCTTCGACCGTCATCATCAGGCGCGACTGCCCGGCAGCCTTCAGGATGGCGTCGCGGTCCAGCGGCTTGATCGTCGGCATGTCGATCACGCCAACCGACAGGCCCTCTTCGCGCAACTGGCGAGCCGCGGCCAGCGCACCGTGCAGCGTGATGCCGCAGGCGATCAGCGTCAGGTCGCTACCGGCTTCATGGACGATGGCACGGCCGAATTCGAACGGCGTGTTGTCTTTGTAAACCTGCGGATCGCGCCCGCGGCCGATGCGGAAATAGATGGGCTCGGGCCAGTCCGCGGACGCCTTGATGGCTGCCACCAGTTGCGGCCCGTCGGCGGGAGACACCACCGTCAGGCCCGCCAGTGCGCGCATGGTAGAGATGTCTTCGGTGGCGTGGTGCGAGGTGCCGTAGAAGCCCAGACTGATACCCGTGTGATGGCCGATCAGGCGGACCGGAAGGCGCGTGTAGGCGACGTCCATCCGGATCTGTTCGCAGCACAGCAACCCGAGGAACGACGCGAACGTGGCGACGAACGGCATCATGCCGGTCGTTGCCAGCCCGGCGGCCGCCGAAACCATGTTCTGCTCAGAGATGCCGAACTGCACGTAGCGGTCGGGATAGGCCTCGGCGAAGCGGTTCAGCCCGTTCGAATACTGCAGGTCGGCCGATCCGGCCACGACGGGATGCCCGGCCTTCACCAGCTCGATCAATCCGTCGGAAAGGTAGGACAGCCCGGGGTTCACCGCATTCAGGGCGCGGTACTGCCAGGAATCGGGAGAGAGTACTTGTGCCTGTGCCATTCAGATCTCGCGGGAGAGGATTTCTTCGACAGCGCTTTGCGCATCTTGCGGGGCCAGGTAGCCCAGGTGCCAGCCCGGTTCGGTTTCCATATAGGAGACACCCTTGCCCTTGATGGTCCGGGCGATCACGCATGCGGGCTTGGCGCGCGCATCATCGGCGCGCAGGCGGCGCAGCAGCGCAGTCAGTTCGGCAAGATTGTGGCCATCGACTTCGTGGACCTCCCAGCCGAACGCCTGCCACTTTTCTTTCAGCGACTCCACCCCCATGACGTCGTCGACCTTGCCGTCGAGCTGATAGCCGTTGCGGTCGATGATGGCGATGAGGCGGGACAAGCGGTTGTGCGCGGCGAACAACGCGGCTTCCCACACTTGCCCTTCCTGCATTTCGCCGTCGCCCAGCATCACGAACACGTTGAAGTCCCGCTGGTTCATGCGGCCGCCGACGGCCATGCCAACGCCGTTGGACAGCGCATGACCGATGGAGCCCGAGCTGAAGTCGACGCCCGGCACCTTGCTCATGTCGGGGTGATCGCCCAGGGGGCTGCCCAACCGCGTGTAGCCGTCCAGCAGCGCGTGATCGATAAAGCCCAGATCGGCCAGCACGGGGAACAGGCCGACGGCGGCGTGGCCCTTGCCCATGAGGAAGCGGTCACGATCCGGCCACTTCGGCTCGCCCGGGCGCAGACGCATCACATCAAAATAAAGCGCCGCGAAGATCTCGGCGCACGAAAAGACGGAACTGTAGTGTCCGACCTTGGCGATTTCGATGAGGCGGATGGTCTCCAGCCTGATATGGCGGGCCTTTTCCCGCAGCATCGCGATTTCCCCTGCGGTAGGGGCCTCCTGATCCTTGCGCATCGCGCCTCCTCCTGTTGTATGGATATATGATATATAATATACCCATTGCGCTCGAATTGGCTACGCCGGGCTAGAATCGCTCCTGGATTCACCTGCACCCTCCATACAGCAAGCCAGAAACGCCATGCCCAGCCTCAAACCGGTCAAAAAAGAGAACCTTTCCGTCAGGGTCTACAACGAAATCCGTAATGCCCTGATCAACGGGCAATACGAACCTGGCGAGCGCCTGATCATCGGCGAGCTGGCGCAGGAAATGGGCGTGTCCATCACGCCGGTGCGCGAGGCCATCTTCCGGCTGATCAGCGAGCAAGGGCTCGAGATGCAGGCGGCCACCGCGGTCTACGTGCCGTACGTCAACTCGGAAAAGCTGCGGGAGATCCAGCAGATCCGCTTCCACCTTGAAGGCATGGGCGCCGCCGAGGCCGCGCAAAACATCACGCGCAAACAGCTCGACAACCTGATCGCGTTGCAACGGGATTTCATCTCGTGCACGTCCACCGACCCCAAGCGCGCCAGCTACCTGAACCGCAAGTTCCACTTCGCCATCCTCGAAGCCAGCAACAAGCCCATCCTGCGCAACACCGTTGAGTCGTTCTGGGTCATCACCGGTCCCATCCTCAAGGTATTTCACGTCAAGACCGCCGGCCTGGACTATTCCGAAAACGAGCATCGCCATGAGGCCGTCATCGAGGCTCTGGAAGCGCGTGATTCGGAAGCGGCGCGCGACGCCATCCAGGCCGATCTGGTCTGGGGCGGAAAGATCATGATCGACTGGCTGGTCGAACGGGAAAAAGAACTCGACTACCGCCCCCCCGGGGCTCGCAAATAGGGAGACGCCATGCTGAAGATTTTCGGAGCGCCCAGCCGCTACATCCAGGGATCGGGCGCCCTGGACGCGCTGGGGCAATACGCGGCGCTGTTCGGAAAGCGCGCCGCCCTGGTCATCGACAGCTATGTCCATGGCGTGTTGGGTCCGAGAATCGAGGCGCTGTGCGCCCAGCATGGCGTGGAGCTTGCGCCGCTGATCGTCGAAGGCGACCTGACGCCTGAAGTCATCGACGGATTGCGGGCGCAGGCGTCGCCGGCGAACATCGACATGGTCATTGCGGTGGGCGGCGGCAAGTCGCTGGATGCCGGCAAAGCCGTGGCCAAGTCGTCGCACTGCCACCTGATCACCGTGCCCACCGTGGCGTCCAACGATGCGCCCACCAGCAAGAATTACGTGCTTTACGACGCACATCACAACCTCCTGGCCGTCGAGCACATGTTGTTCAATCCGACCATCGTGCTGGTCGACACCGCCATCATCGCGACCGCCCCGGTGCACTTCTTCCGGGCCGGGCTGGGCGACGCAATTTCCAAAAAGTTTGAAGCCGAACAGTGCCAGCGCAACGGCGGCAAGAACATGTACGACGCGGCGCCGCTGCTCACGGCCCAGCTCATCGCCGACGGCTGCCTGCGCACGCTGCTGGCGGACGGCGCCAATGCCGTGGCCGTTGCCGGAACCGGCCAACCCACGCCCGCCTTCGAGCGCGTGGTGGAAGCGATGATCCTCATGAGCGGTCTTGGATTTGAAAGCGGTGGCCTGTCTATTGCGCACGCCCTGACGCGGGGGCTACCAAAGATCAACGGCGTCGCCACCGCGCTGCACGGCCTGCAGGTGGCGGTGGGCTTGCTGGTGCAGCTTGATCTGGAGAACCGCAACGACGGCATGCTGGCCGATCTGAAGCAGTGGTATGCCCAGGTCGGCCTGCCGGTCACGCTGCGCGAACTAGGCGCGGCCGGCGAGCCGTCCGATGCGGAACTGTCGCTGGCGGCGGACCTTAGCCTGAAAGCGCGCCATGCCGCCAACTTTGACCGTACGCTGGATGTGGCCACGCTGGCCGCCGCGCTGCGCCGTCACGCCTGACCTCTCTGCAGCCAGCAAGGGCTGGCGGGTTTGATGCCCGCCGGCCGCCCTGCCCGCCCGCGGCATCAGAACGCGACGTTGTCCTTGCCTTTCAATCCCAGCTTGGCCCGCGCTTCGTCCGGCGTGGCGACCTCCAGGTTCAGCGCCTCGAGGATGCCGCGGATGCGCTCCACCTGCACGCGATTGGATTCGGCCAGTTGCCCCGGTCCGATCCACAACGAATCTTCAAGACCCACCCGCACGTTCGACCCCATGGCCGCGCCGATGGTTGCCAGCGGCATCTGATTGCGGCCGGCGCCCAGGATCGACCATTCGTAGTCGTTGCCAAAGAGGCGGTCCGCCGTGCGCTTCATGTGCATCAGGTCTTCCGGGTGCGGGCCGATGCCGCCCAGGATGCCGAACACCGATTGGATGAAGGGCGGCGACTTGACCAGGCCGCGGTCCACGAAATGCGCCAGGTTGTAGAGGTGGCTGATGTCATAGCACTCGAACTCAAAGCGCGTGCCGTTGGCGTTGCCAAGCGTCAGAATGGACTCGATGTCTTGATACGTGTTGCGGAAGATGAGCGAGCGGCTGTTCTCCAGATGCTCCCGCTCCCAGTCGTGCTTGAACTCGGAGAAGCGGTCCAGCATCGGAAAGAGACCGAAGTTCATGGAGCCCATGTTCAGCGACGCCAGCTCCGGCTGGAACGTAGTGGCCGGCCGCATGCGCTCTTCCACCGTCATGTGCGGACTGCCGCCGGTGGTGATGTTGATGATGGCGTCGGTCTCGCGCTTGATGCGCTCAAGGAAAGGCTTGAACAGCGCCGGATCCTGCGAAGGCTTGCCCGTCTGCGGATCCCGCGCATGCAGGTGCAGGACGGCGGCGCCGGCCTTGGCCGCGCCGATCGCCGCCTCGGCGATCTCGTCGGCCGTGACCGGCAGGTGCGGCGACATGCTGGGCGTGTGGATGGCGCCCGTCACGGCGCAAGTGATGACGACTTTCTGTTTGGGCTTAGCCATTGTTGTCTCCGTGTTGTTTGTGACGCATGAGGCGCATCAGCTTTTCGTCGCGCCAGAAGCGGCGTGCGGCAAGGTCTTCCTCGGGCAGCAGGGCGCGCCGCTCCTCGGATAGTGCGTCGACCAGCGCGCCTTCCCAGGCCACGCAATCGCCCTGGCTTGCGCCAATGGACTGATAGAGTCCGCCATAGCGGCGGCAGTAATCCGCGATGCCGCCCGGCGCGTTCAGGTCGATGGTTTCAAACGGTCCCATGAAGGACCAGCGCAGACCCAGCCCGTCCTTGACCGTGGTGTCGATGTCTTCGGCGCTGGCGATGCCCTGGCTTGCCAGCCGGAAGGCTTCCTGCAGCAACGCGCCTTGCAGTCGGTTCAGGATGAAACCTTCGATTTCGCGCCGCACCAGCACGGGCTTCTGGCCGATGCCGGTCATCACGTCGCGCGCGCCGGACAGCGCTTCGGGGCTGGTCCACGGCGCCGGGCACAGTTCGACGACCGGAATCAGGTACGGCGGATTGACCGGATGCGCCACGAGGCACCGGTGCCTGCCGGCGAGATGCTCGGCGAACTGGCTGGCCGGGATGCTGGA
Organism: Achromobacter sp. UBA2119; assembly: GCF_002331005.1. Classification (NCBI taxonomy): domain Bacteria; kingdom Pseudomonadati; phylum Pseudomonadota; class Betaproteobacteria; order Burkholderiales; family Alcaligenaceae; genus Achromobacter; species Achromobacter sp. UBA2119. Next base: position 21,249 of record NZ_DCYD01000004.1, read on the forward strand.
CGTCGAGCTGCCGATGATGGCGTGCGGTTCGGCCAGCGCGTCCAGTTCGGAAAACAGCGCGCGCTTGATCTCGACGCTTTCCGGGGAATTCTCCTGGATGTAGCTGGCGCCGTGCAATGCCTCTTGCAGGCTGGCCGACACCTGCACGCGGTCAACGATGGCATCCGCGTTGTCGAGCAGGCCCTGTGTTTCCAGCACGCGAAGCTGTTGCAGGATGAGCGCACGCGCTTCGGCAAGCATCGCAGCGTTCACATCATGAAGCCGCACTTCCCAGCCCATGCGCGCGAACACGATGGCCCACCCCTGCCCGATCAGCCCCGTTCCAATGATGGCCGCGCGCCGCGGCATGTGGTCCGCGGCCATCAGTAGAGTTTCTGCGTGAAGCCGTCCACGACGATGGCCTGGCCTGTCACGCTGCGCGCCGCTTCGCTGGCGTTGAACAGGACCATGTTGGCGATGTCGCGGGCTGTGACCATGCGGCCGAGCACGGCCTGGTTTTCGTACTGCGCCGCGATCTCTTCGACCGGCCGGCCCAGCGTATCGGCCTTGGCGGCGATGACGGCGCGAATCCGCGGGCCTTCAACCGCGCCGGGCAGGATGGCGTTGACGCGAATGCCATGGCCGCCCAGTTCGATCGCGAGCGACTTGGTGAATCCGATCACCGCCCATTTGGAGGCGGAATAGACCGACCGGCCGGCAAAGCCAAGATGCCCCGCCGCCGAAGAGAGATTGATCATCACGCCGGCCTTCGATTCCTTGAGCAGGGGAATGGCCTGACGCGCGCACAGGAACTGGCCGGTGATGTTGACGGCGAGCGTTCGGTCCCAGTCCGCCTTGGAAAGCGTTTCGACAAAACCCGTGGGACCTGCCACGCCCGCGTTGTTGATCAGAATGTCCAGGCCGCCGAGTGTTTGGCGAACGGCGGCGAACAGCTGTTCAACACTGGCTTCGTCGGATACGTCGGCCCGCGCCACCTGCACACCGGGCAGTTCCGCGGGCAAGGCTGCCAGCCGTTCCTCGTTGACGTCGCACACGAACACGGTAGCGCCCGCGTGGTGAAAGACCTTGGCCATTTCCAAGCCCAGCCCATCGGCGCCGGCGGTGATGAGCACTTTCTTGCCGGTGAAATCCACTTCCTCGAACATGCGTTTGTCTCCTAGGATCGTTCTTATAAGTGCGGACCATCATATACGATATATGATAAAACCAGCTATCCTGTGATCCGTCTTGCGTGTGCCGCTTCATCCAAAAAGCGTCGTTCGCCTGACGGAATCAGCTGCGCATTTTTCTCGTATATCGGCCGCTGAGGCTTTATTCATGCGGTTTCAGGGAATTCCCTGATTCGGCATGAAGCGACCGCCACTAGAATCCAAGGCGAGGGTTCCTCGCCCCGCCGGCACATATATCATATATAGCAAAAGACGGACGGAACGCAGTATCCAGTCCGCATTCCATACCAACAAAGGAGCGTAGACAGTGTTCAAGTTCAACAAAATTGTTTTGGCGCTGGGTGTATGCGGCGCGCTGGCAAGCGGCACCGCAGCGGCCGACATGAAGGTAGGCGCGCTATTCCCGTTCAGCGGCGCGCTTGCGCTGCTTGGACAGGAAAGCTATCGCGGTCTGGAACTGGCCGTTAACGAGATCAACGCGGCCGGGGGGATCAACGGCGAGAAGATCGAAATCATCAAGGCCGACGCCGTCGACCCTACCCAGGCGGTGTCCGAGACCAAGCGCCTGATCTCGGCCAACGTGGTCGGGGTGTTCGGCAGCTACGCATCCGGCATTTCGTACGCGGCCTCGCCCGTGACGGAGCTGGCGGGCGTGCCTTACTTCGAACTGGGCGCCACCGCGCACAAGATCACCACGCGCAATTACAAGTACCTGTTCCGCAGCAACCCGAACACCGCGCTGTACGGCGTGTCGGTCGTGAACGCGTTGCATGACACCATCGCGCCGGGCATGGGCTTGAACCCGAAGGACATCAAGATCGGCATCATCCACGAAGACGGCCCGTATGGCACCGACGTGGCGGCCACCGAAAAGAAGCGCGCGCAGGAGCTTGGCTACAACGTGGTGGAGGTCCTGCCCTACTCGGCCAAGACCGTCGACCTGTCGTCGCTGATCCTGCGCCTGAAGGGCGCGAAGGCCGACGTGGTGCTGCAGACGGCCTACCAGAACGACGCCATCCTGTTCTTCAGTCAAGCGCGCGCGGCAGGCTTCAAGCCCAAGGTCGTGATCGGCGCGGGCGGCGGCTATTCGCTGGCCGACACCGCCAAGGCCGTGGGCGCCGACATGAACGGCGTGTTCGACCTGGACTTCCCGCAAGCGTCCATCAATCCGGCCGGCGCGCCTGGCCTGGACAAGTTCCTCGAAGCCTACAAGGCCACCTACAAGAGCGATCCCCAATCCGGCCATAGCCTGACCAACTACGTCGGCGCCAAGGCGTTCTTTGAAGCCATTGGCAACGCCAAGTCCACGGACAAGGACAAGATCCGCGCCGCGGTGCTGGCCTACAAGAAGCCCGCCGGCCAGACGGCCAACGGCTGGGGCTTCGACTTCGGCGAAGACGGGCAGAACAACGCCTCGACCTTCTACGTGATGCAGTGGCAGGACGGCAAGCTCGTCACCATCGGTCCGGAAAACCTCGCTCTCGGCAAGCCCATCTTCAAGAAATAAAGCGCGATGCCAGCGGCCGGGCGCCGGGGCCTTGCGCCCCCGGTGCGCGTCCGGTCTTACCCGGGGCCTGAGCGCCCCGCCCCTGGACGCTGCGGGACAGGGACGGGTCGCTTCCCGCACTTAGAGGTTGCACAATGGAATTATTCATTCAACTGGTCATCAACGGCCTGTTGCTGGGCGGCGCATACACGATCATCAGCCTGGGCCTGACGCTCATCTTCGGCGTTGTGCGCGTCGTGAACTTCGCGCACGGCGAGTTCCTGATGATCGGCATGTACATGGTCTATCTGATCGCGGCGCAGTTCGGCGTCCACCCCTACGCGGGTCTGATTCCGGTGGCCGTGATTCTGTTCGCGCTGGGCGCGCTGACGCAGAAGGGCATCATCCAGCCGCTCCTTCATGCGGATCAACACATCCAGATCTTCGCCACGGTGGGCGTGTCCACCATCCTCTTGAACCTGGCGCTGGTGATCTTTGGCGCAAACGTCTATCGCGCGCCGGTCGAATTGGGCACCAACGCCATCGAGTTCGGTCCGTTCTCGATGGTCACGGGACAAGTCGTCACGTTCATCATCGGCCTGACGCTGGCTGTGCTGCTGCACCTGTTCATGCACCGCACCTATCTGGGCCGCGCGTTGCGGGCTGTGGCACAGCACCGCTACGCCGCCACGCTGATGGGCGTGAACGTCAATAACGTCTACGCCATTGCCTTCGGGCTGGGCACCGCCTTTGTCGGCATCGCCGCCGGGTTGCTTGCGCCACAGTACCCGGTGTTCCCCACGGTGGGCACCTACTTCGTGCTGACCGCGTTCGTGATCGTGGTGCTGGGCGGGCTAGGCAGCCTGTATGGCGCCGTCGCAGGGTCCATGATCATCGGCATCGTCGACACGCTGGCGGGCTTCTACATCGCGCCCGACCTGAAAGAGGTCGTCTATTTCGGGATCTTCCTCTTGATCCTTGTCCTGAAGCCGAACGGTCTGTTCGGTGTCGGTACAGAGTGACCAGAACAACAAGGAGCAAGACGTGTTTCCCGACTTTCGACATCCCAAAGCCTACGTCAGCCTCATCCTGCTGATCACGATGTTCCTCGTGCCCGTCGTCATGGGCACGCCCTTCTGGACCAACCTCTTTGTCCTGCTGTTCGTGTTTTCCGCGCTGTCGGTCGCCTGGAACATCGTGGGCGGCTATGCCGGCCAGTTGTCCCTCGGCCATGCAGTGTTCTATGGCATCGGCGGCTACACGGCCACGCTGTTGACGCAGAACTTCGGCATCTCGCCGTGGATCGGCATGTTCGCGGGAGCCGCCATTTCCGCGGCCGTCGCCATTCTGATCAGCTATCCCACGCTGCGCCTGCGCGGACCCTTCTTTGCGCTGGCGACCATCGCCATCCTGGAAGTGGTGCGCCTTCTGGTCATCCACGAGGAAAGCTGGACTGGCGGCTCCAGCGGCATCAGCCTGCCCTTGAACATCGGCTGGGCGTGGATCGTGTTCCGCGAGAAGATCAACTACGTCATCATCGCGTTCGGCCTGTTCCTGCTGGTGACGTGGGTCTCGTGGTACATCCGCAAGTCGCGCATCGGACACTACCTGATCGCGATCCGCGAACGCGAGGATGCCGCGCTGGCCGTGGGCATCCACACCGTGCGCGTGAAGATCATCGCCGCCGTGGTGTCCGCGGTGCTGACCAGCATCATCGGCACATTCCACATCACCTACCTGACCTTCGTCGATCCCAGCTCCGCGTTCTCGCTGGAGCTGTCCATTCAGGTCGCGATGTTTGCGCTGATCGGCGGGTTGGGCACCGTTTCCGGCCCGATCGCGGGCACCTTCCTGGTGCTGCCCATCGCGGAACTGGCGCGCGGCTGGCTCAGCAGCGTCGGCAACGGCATGCACGGATTGATTTACGGCCTGATCCTGGTCGCGGTGGTGCTGACCATTCCGCGTGGGCTGGCAGGTGCGTTCGGGCCGTTCATCGAGCGCATGCTGGCGCGCCTGCCCTACCTTGGCACGCCGCCGGCCAAGCTCAAGCTGGCCGACGAGATCCGCATCCGTAACGCCACCCGCAGCGAGCAGCCGGTCCTGAAGGCGGAGGGACTGTTCAAGAGCTTCGGCGGCCTGCGCGCCACGAACGACGTATCGCTGACGCTCAACCAGCACGAAATCCTGGGCATGATCGGGCCCAATGGCGCGGGCAAGACCACGGTGTTCAACCTGCTGTCGGGCTTTCTGTCGCCGGACAAGGGCGACATCACGATGCGCGACGAGCAAGGCAACTGGGTCACCTGCAAGACGCCCGACGCCTTTGCGCACAAGGGCCTGGGCCGCACGTTCCAGATCGCCAAGCCGTTCACGGGGCTGACGGTGTTGGAAAACATCATGCTGGGCGCGTTCATCCACACGTCGGACCGCGACGAGGCCGAGCAGATAGCCCTGAAGGTGGCCGAGCAGACCGACCTGGTGAAGTACCTGAACACCGAAGCGCGCAGCCTCACGGTGGGCGGCATGAAGCGGCTGGAAGTGGCGCGTGCGCTGGCGATCAAGCCGCGCATCCTGCTGCTGGATGAAGTGATGGCGGGCTTGAACCCCACGGACATCGAGAAATCCATCCAGATGATCCGTCGCATCCGCGATTCCGGTGTTTCGGTGCTGCTGATCGAACACATGATGCAGGCCACGATGGCGCTGTCCGACCGCATCATCGTCCTGAACGAAGGGGGCGTGCTGGTCAGCGGCGCTCCCAAGGACGTGGTCGAGAACCCGGCCGTCATCGAAGCCTATCTGGGCAAGGAGTATCAGGATGCTTAAGGTGTCGAATCTGACGTCGGGCTATGGCAAGAGCCAGGTGCTCAACGGCCTGAATTTCGAGGTGAACGCGGGCGAGATCGTCACGCTGATCGGCGCCAACGGCGCGGGCAAGACGACCACGCTCAAGACGCTGTGCGGCGTGATTGCCGCCACGCAGGGCAAGGTGGAGTTCGAAGGCCAGGACCTGACGAACCGCGAACCCTACGACATCGTGGACGCCGGGATCACCATGATTCCCGAAGGGCGGCAGCTGTTTCCGCACTTCACCGTGCGGGACAACCTGCTCATGGGCTCGTACAAGCGCGCCGCGCGGCCGATCGTCGAGCGCAAGCTCGACGAGGTGCTGCGCATCTTCCCGCGCGTAAAAGAACGGCTGAGCCAGTACGCCGGGTCGCTGTCCGGCGGCGAACAGCAGATGGTGGCGATTGCGCGCGGCATGATGGCGGACCCGAAGCTGCTGGTGTTCGACGAACCCTCGCTGGGGCTGTCGCCGCTGCTGGTGCAGCAGATGTTCGACATCATCCGCGACGTCACCTCGCACGGCGTGACGGTGCTTCTGGTGGAGCAGAACGTGTTTCGCACGCTGCGGCTGGCGGATCGCGGTTATGTGCTGGAAAACGGCGCGATCGTGCGCACGGGCACGGGCGCGGAATTGCTCAGCGACCCTCACGTCAAGAAGGCCTATCTGGGCCACTGAAATCCAAGGACGAACGTCTCATGTCATTACGCTGCACATTCATCGACCATGGCAAGGGCGGCGCGCCCGACTGCATGCGCATCACCGAACGCGACATGGAAGCGCCGACGGGCCGCCAGGTGCTGATCGAAGTAGCCTATGCGGGCGTCAACCGCCCGGACGTGCTGCAACGGTCGGGGTCCTATCCTCCGCCCCCGGGCGCCTCGCCCTATCTGGGCCTGGAAGTGTCGGGCACCGTCGTGGCGGCCGGTCCCGAGGTGCAAGGCTTGAAGGCCGGCGACCAGGTCTGCGCGCTGACGCCGGGCGGCGGCTATGCCCAGTACTGCCTGGCCGACGAGCGCCATTGCCTGCCGGTGCCGCGCGGTCTGGATCTGCTGACGGCCGCGGCCATTCCCGAAAACTACTTCACCGTCTGGACCAACGTGTTCGACCGAGCACGCCTCACCGCAGGCGAAAAGTTTCTGGTCCACGGCGGCTCGAGCGGCATCGGCTTGACGGCAATCCAGCTCGCACGCGCATTCGGCGCGGAAGTCTGGACCACCGTGGGCAACGCACAGAAAGCAGACGCCTGCCTGAAAGCCGGCGCGCACCATGCCGTGCAGTACCGCGACGCAGACTTCGAGGCCGTCGTGCGCGAGGGCACGGGCAACGTGGGCGTCGACGTGATCCTGGACATGGTGGGCGGCGCCTACATCAACAAGAACCTGCGGTTGCTGGCCCTGAACGGACGGCTGGTGCAAATTGCGTTCCTGGAGGGCAGCAAGGCCGAGATCGACGCCCTGCCCATCATGACCAAACGGCTGCAATTCACCGGATCCACGCTGCGCCCGAGGTCCGACGAGGACAAGGGCGCCATCGCGCAATCGCTTGTGCAGAAGGTGCTGCCACTCATGGAGCAAGGAAAGTGCCTGCCCCTGATCCACGAGGTCTTCCCGCTGGCCGAGGCCGCGCGCGCGCACGCGTTGATGGAAAGCAGCAAGCACATCGGCAAGATCATGCTGCAGGTGCGGCCATGAACGCGCGCTTTACCGGCCAGACCATCATCGTCACGGGCGCGGTCGGCGGCATCGGCTCGGCCATCGTCGAGGCGTTTCTGGCCGAAGGCGGCCGCGTGGGTCTCGTCGACTTCAATGCGCAGGCCGGGCAAGCCTACGAGAAGGAACTCCAGAAGCGTGGCCATGATGTGTGTTTCGTGCCCACCGACGTCGCGCATTTCGACCAGTGTCAGGCCGCCTATGACCGCATCACGCGCGAACTGGGCGCCGCCACTGTCCTGGTCAACAACGTCGGCATCTCGCCCAAGACGAACGGCCGCGCGCTGAAGGTGTGGGAAATGCCGCCGGCGGAGTGGAATAACGTCGTCTCGGTGAACTTGAACAGCGTGTTCTACATGACGCATCTGGCCACGCCGCACATGGTGCAGGCGCGGCAGGGACGCGTCATCAACATGTCGTCGGTGGCCGGCAAGGCGTACTGCGATATCGTGGCGGCGCATTACGCGGCCACCAAAGCCGGGCTGATCGGACTGACGCGGCACTGGGCAGCCGAGCTCGGCGAACATCAGGTGACCGTGAATGCGCTGGCGCCCGGCCGGATCAGTACACCGCTGCTGAAAAGCGTGCCGCAGGAAATCAACGACGCAGTGGCGGCGATGACTGCGCTGCGGCGCCTGGGCACGCCCGAGGAAGTGGCGGATGCCTGCCTGTTCTTCGCGTCCGATCAGGCCAGGTTCGTGACTGGGCAGGTGCTGGACGTGGCGGGCGGCTGGCTGATGACCTAGCCCGCTAAACGCTCAGTCCTGCACGCCCAGCCGGTAAACCACCGTGTCCAGGCGGCTGACGCCCGCAGACTGGAACTTGGGTTCCTTATCAAGAATGTCGCGGCGGTCGATGATGACGGCGGGCGAAACGTCCGAGAAGATTGCCTGCACCTCGCTGTCGACCACGGAAAACGGCGGGCCTGCCATTTCTTCCTGCGGATAGTCCAAGGTGATGAGCAGGCCGCGATAGGACGGCGACAACTGCCCGTAGACGTGGCGCACGTAGCTTGCCCGCATCGCGTCCGGCAGCGCCACGAGCGCCGCGCGGTCAAACACGCCCACGCAATGCGACAGCACCTGCGCATCCATCTTGAAGATGTCTCCGCAGACGATCTCGATGTTGCCGGCCACGTAGTGCGTGCCGTATGCGGAGTCGTGCTTGACCGGCCGCAATTCGTTTTCGGTGAAGAACTGCTCCACCGCAAGCTGCGAGAGCTCCGCGCCCAGCACCTGATGGCCCTGCGCGGCCAGCCACACCATGTCCAGCGACTTGCCGCAAAGCGGGACCAGCACCTTGCTGCCCTTGGGGACGTCAAGCGTCGGCCAGTACTTCTGCAAAAGCGGCGTGATCCGAGCCTGATGAAAATGCGTGCGCCCTTCGCGCCACCGTTCCAGCCAGAATTCCGCGTCCATGACTTGTCTGCTCCTCCTATGAATACGTGTCGCAACTGCACAGCGATGTTTGGCACCCGGGCGGCACCGGACGACGCCCGATCACGCCGGGTGGCGCGCCGGGAACAGCCTGCCCGCGGCCATCGCCCGAGCGCCTGATCGTACGCAATACGCGCTCGGGCATTGTAGTGCTGGTCTGAAATGTCGGGCGCGGCCGCCCCGCCGGCGCTTCGTCCGCGATGGTTCCGGTATCGTATGGGCCCGACATGACGCCCGGCGGCCCTTCTCATGCTTGCAGCGCTTCGCATCCGTCTTTTCTCTCCGTTGCTTCTCGTCAGCGTTCTGATGGGCCAGCCAAGCCATGCCCAGGACGCGTCGCAGCTGGACGACGCTTATCTTGCAGAGCTGCGAGCCGAGAACGACGCGCTGCGTGCGCGCATCCAACAGTGGCCCCCTGCCCTGCAGGCGCAGAACGCGCAGATCTCCGCGGCGATGCGAGCCGGCAATCGCCAGGAGGCGCAGCGCATCGCCGAAGACATGGCGCGGCAGGCGCCCGCCGACGCCGACATCAGGCTGTTCCTGGGAAAGCTGCACGGTCAGCAAGGCAACATGGCGGCGGCGCTTGCGTTATTCGAGCAGTCCATCGCATTGAATCCCGACAACAGATGGGCGTACGTCAACAAGGCGGGCGCGCAGGCCGAGCGCGCGTACCTGCCCAACGCGCTGGCGACAACGCAGGTGCTGACCGCTAAGTTTCCTGGCTGGAGCATCGGCTACAACCTGCAGGCGTCGGTGCTGGATGCGTTGAACCGCCCGGAGGAAGCGCTGAGCGCCTTTGAAAAGGCCGTGCGCGCCAAGCCGGCCAGCGCACTGATCCTGACGAATCTGGGCAACCTGCAACGCAGGCTTGGGCGTCTGGCGGACGCCCGCAACTCCTACGAGGCCGCGCTACGCCTGCAGCCCGGCTACGCCTTCACCGAAACCCAGTTGGCAACGCTGCCCCAATAGGGCCAATGCGCCCGGAGACCCCATGAACCGTCGTCCCCTGCTGCTGATGCTGGGCAGCCTGATTGCCGCGCCGCTGCGCGCCCTGGCCTCACCCGCCCGCGATGCCATCGTCCGCAAGGTCTATGCGGCGCCGGACGCCAGCCTGTCCTACACCCCTCAGCACGCGGCCTTGGTGCGCCTGCTGCGGGTGCAATGGATGCCGGTCGAATCCGGCGCGCCCGGCATCGATTTCGAGCAACCGCTGCTTGGCGGCGCCGATACGCTTGCCACGGCCCGCGGTGCGCTGAAGACAACCGACGATGCGCTGGCCATCCGGCGACTGGCCGAAGTCTGCCGCCTGGTCCCGCGCTATGTGCAATTTATCGGCAGGTTGCAACCCGGCCGTTACGCCGTGCCAGCCGAAATGCGCGAGGCCTTCGACTTTCCGGAAAGCGGCGTGGATGCGCAGGCCATGTTCAATCTACGCAAGGAGCATCTTGTCCTGCTGCGCGCCGCGGTCTGGCGCGAAGTCGACGATCAGGCGCTGGGCGCGGTTTTGCGCGAAGGGGACCGCTTCTGGCCCATGCCCTACATCGACGGCAAGCGTCCGTATGGAAATTCCAGTTACTACCAGGTCGACATTGGCCGGCTGCTGGGCGAACCCTATGCGGTGGACGCCAAGGGGCACGCCATCACCGACCCGGTCAAGGACGCCCGCTTCGAACGTCTGCACTATGAAACGCTGGCAGCGCTGCAGGTTTTCCTGAGCCATTCCGCCGCGGTCAAATCCAAGCGGTAATGTCGGCGGGCCCCGCGCGGCCGGCTAGGCGCGGTGCATGAAGCTGCGGATATCGTCCAGGATCGGCACCGCGGCCAGCAGCATCAGCAGCAATGCCAGCGGCCAGGTCGACCCGAAGCCGAAGTTGAAAAACGAATACGCGCCCGTCACGCCGCCGACGAAGAACAAGGTCACCATCAGGCTCAGCACGATGAGCTTGCCGCGGTCGGCCAGCACCCGCGGCATTGACTGCGGGTCGCCTTTCGCGACGTTCCAGTAGAACAGCTTGCCAAGCTCGATACCGATGTCGGTCACCATGCCCGTCACGTGCGTGGTGCGGATTTCGGACCGGGACACCTTGGTGATCATCGCGTTCTGCAGACCCATGATGTAGCAGAGCAGCATCACCGTGCCGGGCACGTAGAACCAGCGCAGCGTCTCAAGGTTGGCGCCCAGCAGGCCGAAGATCAGCAGCAGCACGGCCTCGAGCAGCAACGGCAGCGCGTACTCGCTGGCCAGCCGGGACCTGCGCCCGAAGTTGATCAAAAAGGCGGAGCTGGCCGCCCCCGCCATGAACGACACCAGGGCCGCTAGCCCTTGCAGCACCACGATCACCCCGCCAAGCGCCATGTGGTCGGCCATCATGGACACGATGCCGGACATGTGGGAGGTGTACTGCTGGACCGCCAGGAACCCGCCCGCGTTGACGGCGCCGGCGGTGAAGGTCAGCAGATAGGCAAGATGGCGATTGGCTTGCGGGCTACGGCTGACAGCGGTCAGCCGGCGCAAATACGGGATGGTCACGCCTGTCCTTTCAAAACAAGAACGTGTTCACTGCAATTCGGAATGACATTCTAGTCGCGGCGGCGGCGCGCCGATCAAGGCCTTGAAACCGGATAGTAAACGCCGCCGAGCGCGCCGTTCAGGCCGCAATATGGCCGGCTGGCTGCGTCGGCGGCCTCGGCCGGCGGGTTTTCGGACAGCACGAGACCGTATCCCTTGCGCGACAACGTCAGGGTCCAGCCCTCGGCGTCGACCGTCTCGATGACCACCGCATTGTTCTTGACCGCGCCCGCGCCGCGCACGTCGCACACCCAGCGGCCATTTTCCGGATGCGCCGCGGAGCCGTCGAATGCCAGGCTGCCATCCGGCTGCCGTTTGATCGAAATGCCACCGGCGAGGTTTTCCCAATCGCCTTCAAAGCCTTGGCGGCGCTTGAGCACCAGCGACGACAGAAAGGCGTCGCGATACTTCAACCGGTCTGCCAATTCCTTTTGGGGCGGGTCGTTGCCGGGCGGCGACGCGTAGGCCTCGTCCCGCACCTTGACGAACCACCGCTGGTCTTCCGTCAGCGCCTTGCCCGTCGCCGGATCGAAGGTCATTCTGGCCTTGCCGAAGTGTTTCGCGATGCTGGCATCCTGTTCGGCCAACCCGCTATCGGCGCAGATCGCCTTCTCGACCGCCGTCCGGGCCCTTGCGCAATCGAATGATGGCTTGCCGGTGGCCCAGGCCGCCGGACTGCACAGCACGATCGACAGCGCGAACCCGGCGGCAAGACGATTCACAGGGCAAACTCCCGCAGATTCTCGACCCGCGCCGCCAGGCCGTCCGCGCCCAGATAGTGGCCCAGCTTGCCGGCGCGCACGCGTTTGAGGTCTTCCTGATAGCGAGTGGCCATCGAATCGCGGACCTGCGCATACGCTTCGGCAATGCCCTCGCCGCAGGCCTGGGCAACGAGACGCGCGGCATCGGGCGATCCGCACGCGACGCAGCGCGCAATACCCAGCGCGTCGGCGTCGGCGCCCCGCGCCAGCAGCGCGGCGACCAGCTCGGCAGGCGGCTCACGATCGAAGCGGTGAATGGCCGTGGGGCTGACCGGCGCGCCCGCGTCCAGCAGCGCCTGCGCCGCCGCATACGCATGCTGCATCAGCGCGACGTCCAGCGCCTGGGCGCTTCCGCGCAGCGGCGCATCCAGGCGCACGCCCTGCGCCGACAGACGGCGCACAAGGGCCGCGTCATCCTGCGACAAAGCGTGCTGCAAGGCCAGCGCGGCCAGGCCAGGCTTGGCGGCCAGCGTTCCGTCCTCGAGCGGGCCGCGCCAGTCGACCAGCGCCTGCCGGTAGAAGACGGCCACGCGGTCGGCCAGCGACTGCGGCATGCCGTGACCCGACACGCGCTCATCCAGATACTCCAGAACGCGCAGGCCGGGGCTGTCTTCGTCTTCCTCGGGGTCGGTTTCCAGGCACAGCGCGGCAAACGCGGCATGCAGGTCCGGCGCGATGGTCGCGATGCCATCCTGCTGCAAGGCATGCGTCCAGCCCGGCAGCCCCTGCTTCCACGCGACCACGCTGCCTGCTCTCGGCCCCGGTTCCACGGCGACGTAGATGCGATCGCAGTATTCGAAACCGCCTATCGGCAGATAGCGCAGCTTTCCATTCCACGTCGCGCCATCCTCGGCGGCGGCTTCCTCGGCGCACTCCTGCTCGTGCTCGATCCACCCTTGCAGGTCGCGGTACTGGTCGCTGCCGTCGTAGAACAGCTCGGACCAGCTCAAGGCCTCTTCGTTGCCGTCCATCTGCGCGCGCAGATCGTAGGCCAGCTCGCCGCCGGCGGTCAGCCGCCACAGGTCGAGCAACGCCGGCGGCAGCGGGCCCTCGCACTGCGCCTCGATCTCGGCGATGCGGGCGTCGGACATCGGAGGTTGCACATCGATCAGCAGGCGGCCGGCAAACACCGCGATGCCGTGCTCACGCAACGCCAGCAGTTCGCCAGACGTGAAAAACTCGCTCATGTTGAAACTTCAAGGTTGGAGACCGGTGCGATTTTACTAGCGGGGGGTGAAGAATCCCCGCACTAAGATGGCCGACCGCCGTTGGTGTACGGAGTTTGCCCTTGGCCTTCAACACGAGAATGCATGACGCCTGGCTGGTGCGGAACGGCGCTGGCGCGCCGGTCCATCCATGAACGCGGTTCGCGTCAGGCGGCGCCGGCCTCGCGCAATTGCTGGCGCCGGTATTCGCCCTGCCGCACATGCATCCAGCCCGGATACTCCGGCGGCAGCGCGCTGACCTTGTCCAGCGCGGCCAGTTCGTCCTGCGTCAACCGGATATCCGTGGCGGCCAGATTGTCTTCCAGCTGATCCACGCGCTTGGCGCCGATGATGACGCTGGTGACGACCTGCTGGTGCAGCAGCCAGGCCAGCGCCACCTGCGCCACCGACACGCCGCGCGCGTCTGCGATCTGCCGCAGCGCATCAATGCTGTCGTAGGCGCGCTCCCGGTTCACGGGCGGGAAATCGAACGCGACGCGGCGGCTGCCCGCCTCGGCCTCGCCATCACGGCTGTACTTGCCGCTGAGCAGGCCGCCGGCCAGCGGACTCCACACCATCAGCCCGACGCCCTCGCTCTGCAGCATGGGAACCAGTTCCCGCTCCAGATCGCGGCCGGCAATCGTGTAGTACGCCTGCAGCGACTCGAAGCGCGCCAGCCCCAGGCGCTGCGCGATGCCAAGCGCTTTCATGATCTGCCACGCGGCCCAGTTCGACACGCCGATGTAGCGCACGTGGCCATGCTGCACCAGCGTGTCCAGCGCGCGCATGGTTTCCTCGACCGGCGTGGCGGGGTCAAAGCCGTGGATCTGATACAGGTCGATATGGTCCAGCTGCAGGCGGGACAGACTCTTCTTGACGCCATCCAGGATGTGTACGCGTGAATTGCCGCGGGCATTGACGCCCGCGCCCGTCTGCCCGAAGACCTTCGTCGCGATCACGACGTCCTCACGCGGGATCTTCAGATCGCGCAGCGCCTGGCCCGTGATGATTTCCGAGCGGCCTTCGGAGTACACGTCCGCCGTGTCGATGAAATTGACGCCCGCGTCCAGCGCGCGGCCCACCAGCCGGTTGGCGTCTTCCTGTTGCAGGCTGCCGATCTTGCTCCAGAGCTCGCCTTCGCCGCCGAAGGTCATCGTGCCCAGGCAAAGCTCCGAGACGAACAGGCCCGTGCTGCCGAATTTCTTGTATCGCATGTGTGCTCCTTCAGGGGCGGGCGAGCGCGCCGGGCCCCGGAGTGGGACACCGCTGCGGCAGCCTGCCGGGGTGCGGACAGTATGCGTCCGGCGAGCCACGCGCACGCTGCATGATCCTGCCCTTTTTTTGCCCGATTCTCCGGCCCGGCAGCCGATTCAACGCGACCCGTCGTTTTCTCCGGAATTCCTGCCTAATCCTCCGTGCCCCCATGCCGGCCGGCGCGGACCGCGCAAGATGGCAATACACTGGCGGACACCCAATTCTCTGCCGCCGCCGCCCCTCTTGTTTACGGGCGGCGCGCCCCCGGGAGCCCCTCGATGTCCCTGAATTCTGCCCGATCCCTCGCGCCCGGCATTGCCGCCCAGGACGCCGCCTGCGAACTGGCGCGGTCCGAGCTGCTCTGCACGCTCGAGCGCATGACCGGCAACCTTGAAGGGGCGCTGGATACGCCGGTCGAAGGCCTCTACCTGCATCGGCTGTCGCAGCCGTCGGGGGCCAAACCGGTCGTGCAGAAAGCGGCTCTGGCTGTGATCGCGCAAGGATCGAAGCGGCTTTTCATCGGTGACGAGACCTATGAATACGATCCCTTCCATTTCCTGATCTCTTCGGTGGATCTGCCCCTCGTGGCCAAGGTGTCGGTGGCCAGCCCGACCCTTCCTTATCTGGGCTTGCGGCTGGACCTGAACCCCGAGGAGATCACCGCGCTGATCAGCGACGAGAACCTGCCGCCGCTGGTGCCGGCCGAAGCCTCGCGCGCGCTTTGCGTCAATCCGCTGGGCAGCACGCTGCTGGACGTGGTGCTGCGCCTGCTGCGGTTGCTGGACACGCCGCGGGACATTCCGATCCTGGCGCCGATGATCAAGCGTGAACTGCTTTACCGCCTGCTGATGAACGGCCAGGGCGTCGTGCTGCGCCAGACGGTGCTGCAGGACAGCCAACTGAACCGCGTGGCCAAGGCGATCCGCATTCTGCGGGACAATTTCGCGCAACCCCTGCGCGTCGAAGAGATTGCGCGCGACGTCCACATGAGCGTGTCGTCGTTACATCATCATTTCAAGCAGGCCACGGCCATGAGCCCGCTGCAGTATCAGAAGCACCTTCGGCTGCAAGAGGCTCGCCGGCTCATGCTGACGGACGATGCCGGCGTGGCGCTGGCCGCGCATGCCGTCGGCTACGAGAGTTCATCGCAGTTCAGCCGCGAGTACAGCCGCCTGTTCGGCACGCCGCCGCTGCGCGACAAACAGCGTTGGAAGGACGAGACGGCGCTGGCCGCCTAGCCACGCGCAATCTGCCGGTTTCCGGGCAATTGCCGCAAATCCTCGAATACGATCCGTAGTCCCGCCAGGCTCAGCCGATCCAGCCGGGTGCGCCTGATCCCGCCGGGAACAGGGCCGCGCGCCGTATCATGCGGGGCACCGACGACTCTCGAGGAATTTGCATGCACGACCTGAATGACCTTTATTACTTCGTCGAGGTCGTCAAACACGGCGGATTCGCGCCGGCCGGCCGGGCGCTGGACATCCCGAAGTCGCGCCTGAGCCGCCGCATCGCCCTGCTGGAAGAACGCCTTGGCGTGCGCCTGATCCAGCGCTCCACCCGAACGTTCGCGGTGACCGAATTGGGCCAGGAGTACTACGACCAATGCCTGGCGATGCTGGCGGGCGCCGAAGCGGCGCAGGATGTCATCGACCGCACACAGGCCGAACCGCAAGGCACCATCCGCATCGCCGCACCGCCCGCGCTCATTTATTACTTCCTCGGGGACGTGGTGGCGCGCTTCATGGAAAAGTGCCCCAAGGTGAACGTCTACCTGAAGAGCTTCAGCCGGCCGGTGGACGTGCTGCGCGAAGGCTTCGACCTGGCGGTGCGGGTGCGCTTTGGCGCCATCGAAAGCAGCGACCTTGTCATGAAGAACCTGGGCCTGAGCTGCCAGAGCCTGGTCGCGAGCCCCGCGCTGGCTCGCACCCTTCCGGATTCCGCCGATCTGCAGCACATCAGCCGGCAGCCGACCATGGCGCTCGGCACCGAGCAGCGCGAATGCCAATGGCGCCTACTGGGTCCCGACAACGCGCGCCTCGCGGTGCCGTTCATGCCCCGGCTCGTCACGGACGACATGCTGGCGCTCAAGCAAGCCGCGCTGCGGGGCGTGGGGGTCGTCGCCCTGCCGCTCCTGATGATCCGCGAGGAACTGGATGCGGGCACGCTGGTGCCCGTGGGCGCCCCCTGGCAACCCGAGCCCGGCAGCGTGCATGCCGTGTTCCCGTCGCGCCGGGGCCTGCTGCCCGCCGTGCGGGAGCTGTTGGATTTCATGGGAGACGCGTATCGTGAAAACGCGCGCTGCGAAGCTGCGACCCAGACGCGCCACGGCATCCCGACACTGCAACCGGTCCAATCGTTGTCCGATAAATAGAACGCTGAGAGTCGAAATTCCCGTCTACCGGCGCGGTTGTCCTGAAATTAATATCCTTCCTACGCACTCAGCGTTGCACAAAACACCGCGCAACACCGCGCACAACCTGAATAGACCAAGGAATCAGCCATGACCCGCCCCTACGTTAAGCTCGACAAGTCCCAAGCCGCCGTTCTGCTGGTGGATCACCAAGCCGGCCTCCTGT
Organism: Achromobacter sp. UBA2119; assembly: GCF_002331005.1. Classification (NCBI taxonomy): domain Bacteria; kingdom Pseudomonadati; phylum Pseudomonadota; class Betaproteobacteria; order Burkholderiales; family Alcaligenaceae; genus Achromobacter; species Achromobacter sp. UBA2119. The sequence goes on from NZ_DCYD01000004.1 coordinate 38,262, forward strand.
CCCTGGTGCGCGACTTCCAACCCGATCAATTCAAGAACAATGTGCTGGCCCTGGCTGATCTGGCCGAATACTTCAAGCTCCCCACCATCCTGACCACCAGTTTCGAAGACGGCCCCAACGGCCCGCTGGTCCAGGAACTGAAGGACAAGTTCCCCGACGCTCCCTACATCGCCCGCCCCGGCAACATCAACGCCTGGGACAACGAAGACTTCGTCAAGGCCGTCAAGGCCACCGGCAAGAAGCAACTGATCATCGCCGGCGTCGTCACCGAAGTCTGCGTCGCCTTCCCCGTGCTGTCGGCCATCGAAGAAGGTTTTGACGTGTTCGTGGTGACCGATGCTTCGGGCACCTTCAACGAAGTGACGCGTGACGCCGCTTGGCGCCGCATGGAACAGGCCGGCGCGCAACTGATGTCGTGGTTCGGCGTGGCATGCGAACTGCACCGCGACTGGCGCAACGACGTGGAAGGCCTGGGCACCCTGTTCGCCAACCACATTCCCGACTACCGCAACCTGATGGCCTCGTACTCGGCCTTCAAGGCGGCCAAGTAAGGTTGCCGCGCGGCCGGATTGCCGGCCAGACCACGCTGAGACAGCGGTGAAAAAAAGGCCCAGGCGAATTGCCTGGGCCTTTGTCATTTCCGCTTGCGGGCGAAGGGATACGCCTGCTGCGCCAGGAATGTCCCGGGCATGTCGTTGTCCAGGATCCCGTAGTTCTGCGGCAGCCGGTTGCCCGCCCCGCGCACCGCGGTGCCGAACAGATAGTCGATGAAGGAAAAGTGCGCCGCGTAATTCTTGTCTATCGCTTCGGTGTCGGAAGAGTGATGCCAGTGATGGAAGTCCGGCGTCACGATGATGTAGCGCAGCCAGCCCCACGGCAGTTTCACGTTGGAATGGATCAGCACCGCCTGGAATCCCACGATGATGATGTAGGCATCGAGCACCGCCTTCGAAAAGCCCAGCACGAACAGCACGCCCAACACGGCCACGCGCGTGATCAGCAGTTCAACGATGTGCAGGCGCGAGCCGGCCAGCCAATCCAGCGTGCGCGTGCTGTGATGCACGGCATGGAAGCGCCACATGAAAGGCACCTCGTGATAGATGCGATGCGCGGCGTATTGCGCCAAGTCCGCCACCAGCACGGCCACGAACAGCTCCAGCAGATATGGCATCGACTGGATCGCCTGTTGCAGCGGTTCGTACCCCGCCCAGGAAAACAGACGGTGGATGAAGAAGTTGATGCACAGCAGCACCGCGCCCACCGACAGGTGATTGAACAGAAAGTGCTTCATGTCCACCTGCCATTCGCCGCGGAACACGGGCTGGCCGGGGTACAGCGGCGTCAGCTTTTCAAAGATGATGAAGACGGTGCTGGACGCCAGCAGATCCAGGATGAACCAATCAAGACCCAGATACGGATGGCCGCCGGTGTTGGTGGCATTGACCGCTACCTGGCTGCCGCCAGCAGCCACCGCGCAGCACACCAGCACGAACGCGGAAATATTGAGCCAGCGTTGCCGCCCCAGCACAGTGTTGGCCAGCGCGATCGAACCGGACACCAGCAGTGCGCCGAACAGCAGCGTGCGCATGGCTTCCACCGAATAGAAGCTGCGCAGCTCGGGCGTGGTCAGGTAGGCAGGAAAATGAAACGCCAGCACGCCCAGCACAGAAAGAATCGCCAAAAACAGCGCGATCACGCCGCTCATCATTCCGGTGCCGGGATGAATCCGGCCGTCCTGCTTGAAAAGATCCATCACTCTGCGATAGACGGGGGCGTGCTGTTTCATTGGGGATCTGGGACAGTCCAAGGGGAAGCGAGTGTATCGCCGGGGACAGCCCCTTCTGTAAAGAAACGTGAACGCTCACGACAGAATGGCTCATTTCTTGACACCCTTGCGCAGGGTCAACCGCGCACAGCCGTGGTTCGACCCGTAAGGTTGACAAGGCGTTGTCATTGGCGTGTCATGGCCTTTGACGCTGATGATCGCGTCGTGACAGGCGCATCGTCGGTCCCGTCAACCGGTTCCTCAAGAGGCCTTTATGTTCCCTGAATACCGCGAGCTCATCACCCAACTCAAGTCCGAAAACGCTCACTTTTCGGCGCTGTTCCAGCGGCATAACGATCTGGACCAGGAAATCCAGAACATGGAGGACGGCATCAAGCCGTCCTCGGGCGCCGCGATCGAGGTGCTTAAAAAAGAAAAACTGCACCTGAAAGACAAGCTCTACGGCCTGCTCCGCGCGGCCGATCAGAACGGCCACGGCAAGAGCAACGGCAGCTGACCTGCCGCTCGGCGCGGGCTACATCAGTTCCAGGCCCGCGCCCTTGACGACGGAGGCGTACTTCGTCATTTCCGAACGGAAGTACGCCACCGTCTGTTCCGGCGGCATCAGGACGATACGGTTGTTCTGGGTCGCCATCGCCTGCTTCACCTCCGGCGAGTTGAACGCGCGTCCCAGCGCGTCGTAGATGCGGCGCACGTCCGCTTGCGGCAGCTTTGCCGGCCCGACCGCCGCAAACCATCCGCCGATCTCGTAGTCCGCCATCCCCTGTTCGCGCAGCGTCGGCAGGTCGGGCAGCGCCGCCATGCGCTCTGCGCCACAGGCGCCCAGCGCCTTGAGCGCACCGCTCTTGATCTGCGGCAGCACGGACGGCAGCGACAGCACGCCAAAGTCGACCTGCCCGCCGATCAGATCGGCCATCATCGGACCCACGCCCTTGTAGGGAATGTGCCGCGCCTTCACGCCCGCTTGCTGCACGTACATTTCCGCGGCCAGGTGCAGGATCGTTCCATTACCCGAAGACGCGTAGTTGTAGCGGCCGGGTTGGCTCTTCAAGAGCGCGGTCAGCGCCTTGATGTCGTTGGCGGCAATCTTTTGCGGATTGGCGACCAGCAGGAACGGCGTCATGCCCACCATGCTGATCGGCGTGATGTCGGCCAGCGGATCGAACGGAAGGCTCTTGTAGACGCTCGGGAAGATGACATGGTTGTTCGACACCATGCTGAGCGTGTAGCCGTCGGGTGCCGACCGCACCAGCGCCGACGTGCCCACGATGCCGCCCGCGCCCGGCTGGTTTTCCACCACGACGGTATGGCCCAGCGCGGTGGACAGCGCTGGCCCCGCCGCCCGAGTGATCGTGTCCACGCCGGACCCCACGCCCACCGGCAAAATGAATTTCACCGGCCGGTCCGACTGCGCCCACGTCACGCCGGGCACGCCCAGCATGGCGGCGCCCAGCGCACCCAGAACCTGGCGGCGGCTCCAGCGCCCGCCCGCACGTTGATTGCTCATGTCTGTCTCCTGATGGGTTTTGTATCGGCCGACTTGCGCGGCCGTTTACTGCAAGGGCTTCAATCATTGCTCTGACGCGGCGCGGCATGCTGCCCGCCTTGCGCGCGCCCTTACCTCATGCCGCGGCTCCCTGCTCGCGCAACGCTTCGATCTGCCCGGCGTCGTAGCCCAGCGCTTGCAGAAGGTCGTTGGTGTCCGCCCCCAGCACAGGCGGATCGCGCCTCACCCCAAGCCGCTGCCCGTCCATCATCAGCGGAAACAGCGCGGCGCCGGCGGTCTGCCCGGCACGCTCGCCGTCGGGCAGACGGATCTCGGCCAGCCCGCCGGTGGCGCGCAGGTGCGGATCGTCGTACAGCTCCTCCGGCTTGACGATCGGGGCGAACGGCAGGCCGATGCGTTCGAATACGGCCGCCAGTTCGGCGGCGCGGTAATTTGCCAGCCGCTTGCGCAGATCCGCCAGCAGCGTGGGCCGCAACAGCACACGGTCATTGTTCGTGGCCATTGCAGGATCGTTCTTCAGATCGTCGAATCCGAAGGCATCGCAGAACGTCACCCACTGCGCGTCGCTCACTGCCGCCAGGAATATCTGCTCGCCATCTTTGACCGTAAACACGTCGTAGAGCGCCCAGGCGGACACGCGCTGCGGCATCGGCGCAGACGGCTGGCCCGTGATCGCGTACTGCAGCATGTGTTGGCCCACGAGGAACACATTGTTCTCGAACAGCGCCGACTGCACTTCCTGCCCGCGCCCGGTGATGCCGCGCTGGATCAGCGCCGCCATCGCCCCGATGGCGCCGAACATGCCGCCCATGATGTCGTTCACGCTGGTGCCGGCGCGCACCGGATCGCCCGGCCGCCCGGTCATGTAGGCCAGCCCGCCCATCATCTGCACGACCTCGTCCAGGGCCGTGCGCATGGCGTAAGGGCCCGGCAGAAAGCCTTTGTGGCTGACGTAGATGAGGCGCGGATTCGCTTTGGACAGCGAGGCGTAGTCCAGGCCGAATTTCGCCATCGTGCCGGGCCGGAAGTTTTCCGCCACCACGTCGGCGCTGGCGGCCAGCTTGCGAGCCACTTCCGCGCCTGCCGGGCTTTGTATGTCCAGCGCGATGCTCTTTTTATTGCGGTTGAACATGGGGAAAAATCCCGCGCCAACGCCCAGCAGATGACGCGTGCGGTCACCGCGCACAGGTTCTACCTTGATGACTTCGGCGCCCAGATCGGCCAGGACCATTCCGCAGGTGGGGCCCATGACCATGTGGGTGAACTCCACGACGCGCAGGCCGGCCAGCGGCAAGGGACGGGAGGATGGGGGAACGGCGGCGTTTTGCATGGTAAGGCTCGATGTCGATGCGTGATGCGCGCGCTCAGGCCGGCTGGCCTATGCGTGCAGGATAGGTCTTGGGCAGGCCGGCGCGCCACAGCGCGCCGTGCAGGGGCTGATCGGGCAACCACCGGGCGGCGGCTTCGCGCAAGGCGAGCAGACGGGGCAGATCGACGCCCGTCTCGATGCCCATGCTCTGCAGCATGAACACGAGGTCCTCGGTGCTGACGTTGCCGCTGGCGCCTGGCGCGTGCGGGCAGCCGCCGATGCCGGCCAGGCAGGCGTCAAAGCGGGCTACCCCGGTGTCCAGCGCGGCCAGCACGTTCGCCAGCCCCAGCCCCCGTGTGTCGTGAAAGTGCGCGCAGCACAGGCGATCGCCCGCGATGCGCCTTGCCGCCTCAAACAGGCGTCCCACCGAGGCCGGATCGGCATATCCCACCGTATCGGCCAGACTGATGCGGTCGGCGCCGGCATCCAGCAGCGCCTGCATGAGCCGCAGCACTTCCTCCTGCTGCACTTCGCCCTGCAACGTGCAGCCAAAGGCTGTTCCGACGCCACCCTCGATCAGCATGGACGAACCCGCCGCGTCGCGCGCCGCGCGCATCTGGCCGACCATCGCCACCACCTCGTCCGGCGTCTTGCGCAGGTTCGCCAGGCTGTGCGCGTGGCTGGCCGACAGCGGCACCAGCATCAGGTGGGCGCCGCTGGCCAGCGCCAATTCAGCGCCCTTCAGATTGGGAACCAGCACGGACACCGTCAGGCCGGCAAGCTGCGTGGCATGCGCGATCAGTTCCGCCGTATCCGCCAACTGCGGCAGCAGGCGGGCGGGCACGAACGAGCCCACTTCGATCTCGCGCTGGCCCGCCGCGTAGGCCGCGTCGATCCAGTCGAGTTTGGTCTGCGTCGGCATGACGACAGAAAGGCTCTGCAGGCCATCGCGCAGGCCCACTTCACGGACCGTGACGGCCGATGGGCGACAGGCGGGTTCTTGAATAGGCATGGCAACAAGGCGTCGAAAAAGAGAAATCCCAGTGTAGATATTCTCAAACCAGCCAAAAGCGGTATTTTGGAACGCATAAAATTCCGTTTCGGAACATCAAACAGGATGATCGCCATGCGCGACCTCGACATCACCACCCTGCGGCTCTTCGTCTCCGTCTGCGAGACCGGCAACATTGCCCGCGCCGGCCAGCGCGCCAACATCGTGGGGTCGGCCATCAGCAAGCGGCTCGCGCAGCTTGAGGACACCGTGGGCGCCAAACTGCTGACGCGCAAGCGCCGGGGCGTCGAGCCCACCGAAGCCGGCGAAACGCTGCTGGAGCACGCGCGCGCCATCCTCGCCAGTTCCGAACGCATCGAACGCGACATGTCCGCCTACGCCAGCGGCGTAAAGGGGCAAGTGCGCATCCTGGCCACCGCGTCGGTCCTGGCCGAATCCCTGGCAGAGGACATCGCGGCCTTTCTTCAGGCCGCTCCCCACCGCAACATCCGGGTCGACATGGAAGAACGCGTCAGCCAGGAGGTCGTGCGCGGCGTCCGCGAGGGCATCGCCAGCCTGGGCATCTGCTGGGATGCGGCCGATTTTCATGGGCTGGAACAGCGTCCCTACCGGGGCGACCGCCTGGCCATCGTCACCGCGGCGGGCCATCCGCTAGCTGACCGGGAGGCCGTTTTCTTTGAGGACGCGCTGGAGTACGAGCATGTGAGCATGCCGGCCGCCGGCGCCGTGCTGCGCATGCTGCAAACGGCAGCCAACGACAGCGGCAAGGCGCTGCGGCACCGCGTCACGGTCAGCAACTTCGATTCTGCGTTTCGCGTCGTGCTGGCGGGACTGGCCATCAGCGTGGCGCCCATTGAAGTCGCCACGCCCTATGCGATGGCGCACGGGCTGCGGGTGCTGCCGCTGAAGGACGCCTGGAGCCGGCGGCGCTTTGCGATCTGCATGCGTAGCGAAGCGGCGCTGCCTGCGGCGGCGGCATTGTTGCTGGATCATCTGGTGGCGGCGGGCGCGAGCAGCGAGTCGTGAACTGGCGTGGGCATGGACGGGGCTTCGGCGTGCGCATCGACCGGGAGCAGACAAGTCAGGAATGATTAGCCATGCTAATCAAAGATTAGGATATTTAGTTTTTCTAATTTTCCTGCCAGCGCTAGGCTGAGCGCCCCCTAATGACCGTACCAGACCTTGCAGCATGTCCACCGCCTTCATCCCCGGATTTCTCCTCGGACTCAGCCTCATCGTCGCCATCGGCGCACAAAACGCCTTTGTGCTGCGGCAAGGCTTGCGCAAGGAGCATGTCTTCCTGATCTGCCTGACTTGCGCGCTGTCCGACGCCGTCCTGATCGCGGCGGGCGTGGCGGGCTTTGGCATGGCGGTCGAGCTGCTGCCGTGGCTGGAGCCCGCCATGCGCTACGGCGGCGCCTTGTTTCTCTTTGTCTACGCGGCGCGCAGCCTGCACTCGGCGTTTCGCAAGCAGCACGACCATCTATCACCTTCGTCCCGTCACGCAAATAGCCCGTTAGCGGCGCTGGCCACGTGTCTGGCGCTCACCTGGCTAAACCCGCATGTCTACCTGGACACCGTCGTCCTGCTGGGCTCCATCTCCAGCCAGTACGAAGGGCGCAAGCTGGCCTTTGCTGCCGGCGCGATCTGCGCGTCGTTCTGCTTTTTCTTTGCGTTGGGATATGGCGCGCGGCTCTTGCGACCCGTCTTCGCCAATGCCACCGCGTGGCGTGTGCTGGACGTCAGCGTCGGCATCCTGATGATCGTGATTGGCGTACAGCTGGTGAGGTAATCCTCATCCTTCTGGCGGACGGCGAAGGCAGCGGCGCGCTGCTACGCTGCCCTACCCGTCGTCCTTGAAGGATCGTCCGCCATGAGAACCGCAGTTGGCGCCGCCTGCGCATTGGCCATCCTGCTGTGCAGCGGTCCGGCCGTTGGCCAGTATGTGGTGCGAACCCAGGACATGAACGGCAAATGGAGCGTGCCCAACCCGCAGTACGAAGGCGTGCCCGAGCTGTTCCGGGCAAGCTCGGGCGCCAAGCGTGCCTGCCTGGATCGCGGCCCGCCCAGCAACCTGTACCGCGCCACCAAGGTCATCGACCTGCGGACCGGCGAAGAGGTGCTGGTGGTGGACTGCATTCCGATCCGCAACGAGCAGCGCCAGCGGTCGGAGCAGATTCGGGCCAATGCGTTGAAGGCGGCGCCGACGCAGTGACCACTCGTTCTTGAAACTTGTCGCCGTCCGTGATGGCGCGCCGCCAGGGTTCGGCGGCGAAAGCCACGCGCCTTTGCGACGAGCGCCCTATCGCTTCTTTTGCGCGCCGTCCCTTTCGCCCGCGGACGCGTTCATGTAGTCCTTGACCGTGCCGTCCTTGTTGTAGGTCACCGTCAGCGTGCGCTGATCCTGCATGGCGCCGTACTCGCTGTTGTTGAAGTAGAACCATGACGCGGTGCGCAGGCCTTGCGGGTTGACCTGCTGCGTGCGAGGGGGACCAAAGTCGCGGACCATCTCATCGAACGTCGTGACGTTGATCTGGATGGCTTGCACCTTATCTTGCGTGATCATGTCTCCCGGCGCGGGAGCAGCGCAGCCCGCCACGATGGCGGCCACGAAAAGCACGGACGATCTCATTGAACTTCCCCAGTCCTGTGTCAGCCGGCAAACGCGGCCGTTGTGTTTGTGAATTCCGAACGAGCATAAGAATACTCTGCCCGCTGCCGCGCGCAGCGTGGGCGTGCGCCGCAATGGCCGGCTAACGCCTGTCACGTTGCGGTCATCTACAATGCCGCCAGTTGCCGAGCGCGAAGTGGCGCCGGCCCGCAACAAACAGGCAGCATGACCCGCGCGAAGAAATCAGCACCCAGAAAGAGAGCACCGGCCAGCAAAAGCCGGGCCGCCCCCCCCGGCCGCATCTACCGATTCCTGCGAACGTTCACGCGCACGTCGCTGGCCGCTTTCGGCGCGGCCACGTACGCGCTGAACCCGCAATGGCGCGCCCACTTCTCCATCGACGACATCCTTGCGCGCGTCGGTTGGCCGACCCAGGAAAAGTTCGCGCCTGCCGCGGTGCCCGCCGGCGGCATGGCGCACACGCGCTTTGCCGACTGCCCGCAATTCTTCCCGCAGCAGCGCCCGCCCGTCGTGCCCGCCAGCCAGGCGCTGCGCGAGCTGTGCTTTTCAAACTTCGCCATCCTGCACAACGGCCAGACCAAGACGCCGGTGTTCGTGGCCGAGCGCCTGAACCGCAAGATCCTGACGCAGGCGCAGGGCATGGAGCGGTCCGACAAGTTCTATGCCGAGGCACGCGTGCCGCGCGCCGAACGCGCTGAACTGACGGACTACAAGGGGTCGGGTTACTCGCGCGGTCATATGGCGCCGGCGGGCGACATGTCCACGCATGAGGCCATGGCGCAAAGCTTTTCGCTGGCCAACATGGTGCCGCAGGACCAGCGCCACAACGGTGGGCCGTGGAGCCAGATCGAACAGGACACGCGCAAATACGTGATGCGGGCATCGGGCGACGTGTATGTGTTCACCGGGCCGTATTACGGCGACAAGCCCAAGGAGATTGGGTCCGGCGTGGCGGTGCCCAGCCATCTGTTCAAGGTCGTGTTTGATGCGTCCACGGGGCGCTCGTGGGTGCATTGGCAGGCGAACAGCGCGAGCACAAAGACGGGCGCGCCGATCAGTTATGAAGAGTTCGCGCGCCGCACGGGGATGCAGTTGCTGCCGACGGGGAACTGAACGTCTCGTCGGCGTTGACTGCCCGGTTTTGGTTTAGGTGTCGACCGCATATCGCCCGCGGCGCCTACTTCGGCCGCGGCGATGGCAACCCCTGATCCACGGCGGGCCACTCTCCGGCCCGCAGGCGCGGCAGGCACAGCACCATCGCCTTCGCCACATTGCGCACCTCTTCCTGCAACGCCGAGTCCTCGTCCAGCTCGGCATGACTTGTGGCATACGGCTTGTAGTAGCCAATGTAGCGATCCAGCTTCGACGACGCCCCGGCATCCACCAACCCCATCCATTCGAGCCAGTCGCAGAGCGCGCGCCGCTGCCCCTCAATGCCCGCCACGTCGCCGTGCACCACCACGCCGTAGGCGCGGCCGGCCAGATGCTTCGGAAACGGCCACCCGTCCATTTCGATCTGCTTGGCCTTCATCGCGTCTTTGCCTGACGTCGTCGTCGGATCGGGGTTGCCGCCATCCGCACAGACCAACCGGTCAATCATCAGCTTCAGGACGCTGGGCGATTGATACCAATAGGTTGGCGCGAGCAGGATCACACCATGCGCCGACACCCACTGCTCGTAGATGTCGTTCATCGCATCGTTGTCCTGCCCGAGCGAATGATTGGGATAACAGCTACAGGGCCAATGGCAAAGCGGCATCGCGGTGGACACGCAGCCTTTGCAGGGGTGGATGAGGTACTGGTATTCCGACGTCAGGCGGCTCAGATCCAGCATGTCCGCCTGCACACCGGCCGACTCCAGTTCATCGCGCACGATTTCCGACAGCCGCCAGGTCTTTGAGACCTCGCCAGGACAGGTCCCGTCATTGCGCGCCGCGCCGTTGACCACCAGGACGCGCGAGCGCGTTTCCGGATCGCGCTGCACCAACGCCGCGCGCGCGAGGCGGTCATGGGCATCTTTCCATTCCACAGATAAGTCGTAATCGGGATCTGCGTAACCAGACCCCGCCTTGACGGTATCGGGCGCCTTGCGTCCATTCTCGTAGGCATCCCAGGCGATGGCTTCAATCCTTTCCAAGGCTTCGGTTTCAGACTTGAATGCCGGGTCATAGAAGCGGCGCATGAAACGCAGGCGGAATGTGTCTCGGGGCAGCTTGCCGGAATATTGTCCTGTTCGGATGTCGAGCTTCGGATTGGCCATTGCAGTGGTTCCGCGAAGATGAACCCTGCCAGGCAGCAACTCTCATGCCCGCCTGCTTGCCGCATGGCTTGCATTCGGCTGATGACTGCGCGGGCGCGTCTAACCTTTCAAGGGCGCATCGAGTGCAGTAGGATGCATCGACCGACTGGAGGATTTTATGCAAACAGCAAAATGGGACTTTCAGATCGCGCAGCCCGAGCAGGAAGGCGATGAATGGCGCATCGGCTACACGCTGATCTCACCGATTGCCGGCGTGCCGTCCGAACGCATTGCCATCGACGAGCGGTTTCATTCCGCCCACGGCGCTATTGCCGAGGCGACCCGCCTCGCGCAGATTCATGTTGCGGACTTGAACGGTGAAGCGCCGACGTTCGAACGTCCGAGCGATGCCGAGGTGCCGTTCGACAAGGACCAGCGGTTCTAGGCAGCCCCGCGCAAACAAGCAAACGCAGCCACGCGATCATCTCTCGCGTGGCTGCAACTCGCTACGTTTGTGCGTTCTACGACAGGCCGTTCAGCGGGCCGGCGCCGGTGCGGTGCTGGCTGGTGTAGCCGGCTTCGCCGGGGTGGCGGGTACCTGGATCTCTTTCTTGCGCAATACCCCACCGCCCTGGACGCTACCCTGCACATTCGTGGGCGAGGTCATCTTCGCCACGCAGGTTGCACGCTGCGATTCGGGCAGACGGTTGCAGCGAGCCAGCTCATTCTGCCGCAACTGCTCGGGGCTCTCGGCACTTAGATTCTGACGATCACGCTCTTGCCGCGCCGCGGCCGCTTCGCGCAGGCACGTCTCGAGCGGTTGGCCGGAAGCACCACTCTTGCAGGTCGCGACATCCTGCTGGTGCTGCGCTTGCGAGGTAGCGCTGGTGTCAGCGGCGTAGGCCGCGCCCGTGGCCCACGTCATACCCGCCACGCAAAGAATCGCGGAAACTCTTTTCAGGGGCACTTGAACAGCATTCATCTTGTGAACAGTATTCATGGCAGCTCCTCAAAATAGGGACATGCGCCCGGCGACACGCCGAACGGAATCTCCCGGCGATATATCTAACACGCAGGGTTCAGAAGTAGCAGCAAACGAAGTAACGCGATGTGTCAATCGCCGCGATCGATAGGCGTGTTTCAACGCGCAAGGTAGGCGCGTACGAGTTCCATCAGATACTGGCCTTGAGGTGTCGGCGTGGTGTCACGGCGGCGCACGATATACACATCCCGCGCGATGTCGGGATCCAGCACAGGGATCGACTTCAGGCCATACCCATGCGCTTCGAACAACGCCGGCATGATGGTCACGAAATTGCCCGATTGCACCAGCCCGATCATGGTGGCCAGCTGATCGACTTCGATGGTCCAGGGCAACTCCAGCCCGCGAGCGTTCAGGACGCTGTCGATCTGCAAACGGGTGGAACTGACCGGATTCAGCCCCACTACCGGCAGGCCCGGCAGCTTTTTCCAAGACAGCTTGCGGCTGCGTGGCGCCAGGGCAGAACCCTCGGCAAACACCAGGTTGTAGCCATAGGTGGCGACGCGCTCGGCCTCCAGGGTGGGACCGAATGACACCGGCGTGGTGATGCCGAATTCCACCTCGCGCTCTTCGACCAGTCCCGTCGTGACGGTCGCGTTGCCGTCGCGGATGGACAGATACACCTGCGGATGCCGTGCATAGAATTCGGGCAGCACATTCGGCAGCACCGAATAGCCTACCGAAGCCACCGTGCTCACCATCAGCGTGCCTTCGTGCCCCCGCGCGCGGCGGGCGGCCTCGGTCAGGCTGGCATCCATCTGGGTAACGATGGGCAGCACGCGCTCATACAGCGCGCGGCCTGTCGACGTCAGCACCACGCTGCGCGTCGTACGTTCAAACAAGCGCCCGCCGATTTCGGATTCCAGCTTTGCGATACGCCGGCTCAAGGCAGACGTCGTGACGCACAGCAGCGCGGCGGCCGACGTGTATTGGCCCATGCGCGCCACGCAGCAGAACGCGCGGATATCTTCCAGATCGTAATTGATTCCCATGGATCAAGAATCGTTGACATTTTTTCGATAGACGTAACTATACGCGCGGCCTGAACATGCGGGGCATCACTTCAACGAGCCATCATGAATCCACAAGGCAAGGGCATTTTTCTGAAATCGATGAACAGCTTCTTCGTGGGCGGCGCGACCGCCGTGCTTGAAGGCCTGCCCGTCGAATATCGCAGCATGGTCCTGAACGGTTCCCCGCGCGAGGTCAACCCGAACGGAGAGCAGGTCTATGGGCAGATGTATGTCCAGGAATACCGCCTGGCACAGCCCCGGCATCCGGATCCGGTGCTGCTTTGGCATGGCGGGGGCATGACCGGCTGCACATGGGAAACGACCCCCGATGGCCGCAACGGCTGGCTGTGGAAATTCCTGGATGCCGGTTACGACGTCCTGGTCAGCGACGCAGTGGAACGCGGCCGTTCGTCGTGGGCACGCTTCCCGCAGGTGTATCGCGAGTCGCCCGTCTTTCGCACCAAGCGCGAGGCCTGGACGACGTTTCGGATCGGACCCGTCTACGACCCGGATCCGCCGCAGCGAAAGGCCTATGCAGGGCAACAGTTTCCCACCGAGGCGTTCGACGCGTTCGCCAATCAATGGGTGCCGCGCTGGCCGGGCCACGAGTCGATGATCCTGGCGGCGTACGAAGCGTTGATCGACCGGGTGGGGCATTGCCATATCGTCGCCCACAGCCAGGGCTCGGGCTTTGCCGCCGAGATTGCGCGCCGCCGTCCTCAAGCAGTGCGCCGGGTGGTGGGCGTGGAGCCTGGCGGTATGCCGCAAGCGGCGCCGATTGAAGCGCTGCCGTCGCATCTTGTTGTGTGGGGCGACTTCATTGAAGCGTCGGGCTCGCACTGGGTCGGCTACCGCCAACAAACCGAGCGTTATCTGGATTCCATCCGGAGGTGCGCCGACGTGTCGGTGCTGGACCTGCCCGCCAGCGGCGTCGCGGGCAATTCCCACCTGCCGATGATGGACCGCAATAGCGACGAGGTGTTCCAACGCGTCTTGAAGTGGCTGCAAAGCTGAAGCAACACGAACGAAAACAACAGGAGACAACCATGACCATTCGACCCCTTTCCAGCGCGGCGCTGCTGGGAGCCCTTGTGTTGGGAGGAACGAGCGCGGCGCATGCGCAGGCCTACCCCGCCCATCCCATCAAGCTCATCGTGGGCTACGCACCGGCAGGATCGGTGGACACGTTCGCTCGCATCATCGCCCCCGAACTGGGCCGCGAGCTGGGCCAGACTATCGTCATCGAGAACGTCGCGGGAGCCGGCGGCATCATCGGCGTCACGCGCGCCGTCAACGCCAAGCCCGACGGGTACGCCGCGCTCATCCAGGGAGCCACGCCCGAAGAGTTGAGAACAATTTTTCCGGGTATGTGGAAGCTGCAAAGAACTGCTCTTGTCTCGAGAAACCCCTCATCATCAACCGCTCCTAATGCTTTCATCGCCGCGTGTCGATCGCTCCACAAGAAGCATCCGCACACCGGCTTGGCGCGACTTATCGGGGATCAATTGCAATTGCAGAGTATCCCCCTAGATCCGGACGAAGGCCGTCGACCTGTCGCGTCTTAACGAGCTTGCCGGCCGGAGTTCCACGGCTAGAGATTTCGGGTGGCCACTCCGTCAAAGTGGCCCTGCAGCATCATCAGCGCAGCTGTTTTGAAGTCCTGCATCTAATGCCTGGCAGATGGGAGCCGGTGGGTATGTGGGTGAAACTCGGGGAGCCGGTGGGCACACCCTGTGGTCAAGCGCGTGGGCAGGCGGAGCCTGTCCACCGTTTGTCCATCAGCGGTTGTCCACGGGTTGAGCGCAGCGAGCCGAGTGGTCGCGCAGCGATCATCCACATATCCACGGGTTCTGATGAATGTCTTTTGACTTGGTGTTTAGCGGCTAAACAGAGCGGCGAGAGGCCGTTTGTCAGTGCGTTAACGATAACGGACTATCCGCAGGGCCTACTGTGCGCAACGCGTGGCACTACCGATAGCTAGAGCTGTCTGTCTTGCCTGCTCCTTGCCCGAAGTGGTCGTAGCTGAACGGCCGCTGCCGGTCGAGGCTGTGTGGAAACGCGTTTCGTCCTAACACCCACAGCGCAATAGCCTGGTCCGCATCACCTTGGGCGGTCTTCACTTCAATTTTTCGAAGCGGGGCTCAC
>NZ_DCYD01000005.1:0-17233 GCF_002331005.1 Achromobacter sp. UBA2119
GCCGTCGGAGTCGACGGGGGTGACGACCGGAGGACCGTCGGTCTGGCCCGTGACCGTGACGATCAGGGTGGCGGTGTTGCTGGCACCGTCCTTGTCGGTCACGGTGTAGGTGATCGAGGTTTCCTTCGTCTCACCGTCGTTCAGTGCCTGGAAGTCAGGGCCAGGATTGAAGGTGTACGAACCATCGGCGTTGAGTGTGAAGCTGCCACCGTTGGAGCCAGCGATCGCCTTGCCAACGCTGGCTGCGTGACCGTTGACAGCCGAGACGTGCAGCGCATCGCCGTCGATGTCGCTGTCATTGGACAGCACGCCGTCCTGGGCCGTGACGGTGAGCGCGTGGTCTTCGTCGGTCTTGCCTGCATCGTCGGCGGCGGTCGGGGCGGGGTTCTTGACGTTCCATTCGAACGACTGGCTGACCGAGGCGCCAGACAGGTCGGTCGCGGTGATCAGGACGGTGTAGACGCCGTTGTTGCCGCCTTGCGAAGCGGACGATTCAATCTTGCCAGTGATCAGACCCGTAGCCGGATCGAGCGTCAGGCCCGGGGGCAGGCCGTTGGCCGAAAAGGTCAGCTTATCGCCGCCGTCGACGTCCATGAACTGCGTGGCGATGTTCAGATCGACCACGACGTCGCTGTCATTGCTGGCCTGATTGCCCAGCGTCACTTCAGGGTTCAGGATCGGCGCATCGTTGGTGCCGGTGATCGTGATGGTGATGTCCTGGGTGGCGGTGCCGCCCTTGCCATCGGCGATCGTGACGGTGTAGGTCTGGGTGAGCGTCTGGCCGGCGCCCAGCGCGTCGAGCACGCCGTCGTTGACCTTGAAGTCCCAGCCCAGGCTCTTGTCGGCCGCGTTGACCGCGCCCAGCGTCAGGGTGCCCATGTAGTTGTCGCCATTGGCCGTGACGGTGGCGGAGTGCGTGTCAACGGTGTCGACGTCGGCGAACTGAATGGTGCCGCCGGCAGTGTGCTCGGTGGTGTTCTCGCCCGTGGCGCCGTCGGCAACTTCGGTAATCACGCCAGCTTGCGCGCCACTGGTGATCGTCGGCGCATCGTTGGTGCCGGTGATCGTGATGGTGATGTCCTGCGTGGCGGTGCCGCCCTTGCCATCGGCGATCGTGACGGTGTAGGTCTGGGTGAGCGTCTGGCCGGCGCCCAGCGCGTCGAGCACGCCGTCGTTGACCTTGAAGTCCCAGCCCACGCTCTTGTCGGCCGCGTTGACCGCGCCCAGCGTCAGCGTGCCCAGGTAGTTGTCGCCGTTAGCCGTGACGGTGGCGGTGTGCGTGTCAACGGTGTCGACGTCGGCGAACTCGATGGTGCCGCCGGCAGTGTGCTCAGTGGTGTTTTCGCCCGTGGCGCCATCGGCAACTTCAGTAATCACGCCAGCTTGCGCGCCACTGGTGATCGTCGGCGCGTCGTTGGTGCCGGTGATCGTGATGGTGATGGCTTGGGTGGTCGTGCCGCCCTTGCCATCGGCGATCGTGACGGTGTAGGTCTGGGTGAGCGTCTGGCCAGCGCCCAGCAAGTCGAGCAGGCCGTCGTTGACCTTGAAGTCCCAGCCCACGCTCTTGTCGGCCGCGTTGACCGCGCCCAGCGTCAGGGTGCCCAGGTAGTTGTCGCCGTTGGCCGTGACGGTGGCGGTGTGCGTGTCAAGGGTGTCAACGTCGGCGAACTGGATAGTGCCGCCGGCAGTAAGCTCGGTGGTGCTTTCGCCCGTGGCGCCATCGGCAACTTCAGTAATCACGCCAGCTTGCGCGCCACTGGTGATCGTCGGCGCATCGTTGGTGCCGGTGATCGTGATGGTGATGGCTTGGGTGGCGGTGCCGCCCTTGCCATCGGCGATCGTGACGGTGTAGGTCTGGGTGAGCGTCTGGCCGGCGCCGAGCGAGTCGAGCAGGCCGTCGTTGACCTTGAAGTCCCAGCCCACGCTCTTGTCGGCCGCATTGACCGCGCCCAGCGTCAGCGTGCCCAGGTAGTTGTCGCCGTTGGCCGTGACGGTGGCGGTATGCGTGTCAACGGCGTCAACGTCGGCGAACTGGATGGTGCCGCCGGCAGTGTGCTCAGTGGTGTTCTCGCCCGCAGCACCGTCGGCAATCTCGGTAATCGCGCCGGCTTGCACGCCACTGGTGATCGTCGGTGCATCGTTGGTGCCGGTAATCGTTACGGTCAGGGTGGCGGTGTCCTTGGCGCCCTGGAAGTCCGAAACCGTGTAGGTGATCGAGGTCGTGGCCGTCTGGCCCGCGCCCAGGTATTGGAAGGCGTTGCCTGGATTGAACGTGTAAGTGCCGTCCTCTTTAAGCGTGAACGTTCCGCCGTTCGAGCCGGTGACCGCCGAACCCACGCCGCTAGCAGCGCCATTCACTTCGGAAACGTGCAGCGGATCGCCGTCCGGATCGGTGTCGTTGCCCAGCACGCCTTCGGTGCGGTGTTCGACCACCAAGACGTTGTCCTCGGACGTCGCGTTGGTGTCTGCCACGGCGGTCGGCTCGGGGTTGCCCACCTTCCAGAGGAAGGTCTGCGAGACCGAGTCGCCGGACTTGTCGGTGGCCGTGACGGTGATGAGGTACTCGCCCTTGACGCCCGTATTGGTGTGGTCCGAGGCCCAGTTGGCGAACTTGCCGGTGAACGTGCCCGTGGTTTCGTCGAACGTCAGGCCGCCCGGGACGTGATCGACCGAGTACGTCAGCACATCGCCGTTGTCGACATCTTTGAAGAAGCCGGACAGGTTGTACTCGACGGTGTCGCCGTCCATGTTGTTGCGGTTTTCCAGCGGCGTCACCGTGGGCGCGTCGTTGGTGCCGGTGATTTCGACCGTCAGCGTTGCGGTGCTGGTGCCGCCCTGGCCATCGGAAACCGTGTAGCTGATCGAGCTGGAAACGCTCTCGCCGGCCGCCAGGTTCTGGAACGTCGAACCCGGATTGAAGCTGTACGAACCGTCGGCGTTCAGCGTGAACGTGCCGCCGTTGGAGCCGGTCACGGCCGTGCCCACATTGGCCGCATTGCCGTTGACCTGCGAAACGGTCAGCGTGTCGCCATCCGGATCCGTATCGTTGGCCAGCACGCCGTTCTGTGCATTGACGGTGAGGGACGTGTCTTCGTCGGTCGTGCCGCTATCGGCCACCGCGGTCGGGGCCGGGTTGGTCACGTCCCACTGGAATTCCTGCGAGGTCGAGGCGCCGGACGGATCCGTCGCGGTCACCACCACGGTGTACACGCCGTTGTTGCCGCCTTGCGAGGCGGAATGATCGATCGTGCCGGTGATGATGCCGGTGTTCGGGTCGATGGTCAGGCCCGGCGGCAGGCCGGTGGCCGAGAAGGTCAGCGTGTCGCTGGTGTCCGTGTCGGAGAAGCGGTCCGACACGTCGTAGCGCACGTCGGTCTGGGCGTCGACGCCGGACTGGTTGGTCAGCGCGGACGACACCGGGCCGTCGTTGGTGCCGGTGATGGTCACGACGACGGTCGCGGTGGAGGTCGCGCCGCTCGGGTCGGTGATGGTGTACGAAATGGTGCTGGTCGCGGTTTCGCCCGAAGCCAGGTAGTCATACTGGCTACCCGGAGTGAAGACGTAGCTGCCATCGGGCTGGACGACGAAGGTGCCGCCCGTGGAACCCAGCACGGAAATGCCGCCCGGAATCATCGGACGGCCGTTGATAGAGGTGATCGCCAGGGGATCGCCGTCGGGATCGGAGTCGTTGGCGAGCAGGTTGCCGCGCACTTGCGCGCCCTGGTTGCCGGCGCCAGCGTCGTCGAGCGCGTTGGGCGCGTTGTTGGCGGGCGTGGTCGGCGTCGTGGGCGTGGCGGCGGCGTCGCCGTCATCGCCGGTCAGGGCAGCGCCCGACACGCGCGGCAGCGTATCGTCGCCGCGCGCCGGGTTCGGGTAGGCCAGGTCCAGCGGGCTGGTGGTTTCCAGGATGCGGGCCAGGCGGACGAAGCTGCTGCCGCCGGCTTCGCCGCCGCCGGCCACGACCGCGGCCGTGGGATCCAACTCGTCGAACGGGTCGCGGCCGGCTTGCAGGGCGGCCAGCAGGCGATCGGAATCGGTGCCCGAGGGCGGCGCGACGGCGGCTTCCGTCGGATCGGCCAGCGGGCCGGTCATGTCGCCGTTGACCGCGACTTCGCGGCCTTCGCCGATCACGATCGGCATGCCGTTTTCAACCTGAAGCGAAACCGTGGCGCCCGAGGCAGTGACGATGTCGCTGCCGGCCGGGACTTTGCTGCCTTGATGCAGTTCGGTCAGGGAACCGTCGCTATTGCGTATCCACGCGCGACCGGAGATTTCGTTGACGACTGCGGGGGAGGAGTTGGCCATGTTGGTTCCGTTTCAGGGAGTTATCCAAGATGGCCAGATACTACGGGTCGCCGATGCCGGCGGATATTGTCCTTGAGGACAGGTTCACGCAGTGATTTTGCTGCGTGCGTCAGTGGGTGCGGAAATACCGTGGACCAGCAGGGCGAGCTGCAGGCGGTCGGTGACGCCGAGCTTGTCGAACACCGCCGACAGATGCGCCTTGACGGTGCGTTCCGTGATGCCCAGCGCCTCGGCGATCTGGGCGTTGGCTTGGCCGCTGGCGGCGTAGCGCGCGACGGTGATTTCGCGTTCGGTAAGCCGGCCGCCGTCCCAGGCGTGCGCGTCCTGCGCGCGCTCAGTGACAAGCTTGAGCAGGCGGGACACCAGCGAGCGTCCCATCCAGATGCCGCCGGAGGCGACGACTTCCAGCGCCTGCGCCATCGCGGCGGGCTGCGCATAGCTGTGGCAGTAGCCGTGCGCCCCGGCGCCCAGCGCCTGCGTGCCTTGCTCGTCGTTGGGGCTGGCGCTGGCGACCACGACATGCAGGCCGGCCAGCGTCGGCGTCCAGGCTGGATCGTGCCAGGAGGGGAGCTTGGGCACGTCGGCATCCAGCACCGCCAGCGTACGGCCTTGTTCTCGCCAGCGTTGCAGATCCGCCAAGCCTCGCCCGCGGGCTGCCATCCAGCGCGCCGGGTCAAGCGCGCGCCAGTGCTGCCAGAGCAGGTCGTCGTGCGTAATCAACAGGACGGGAATGGGTTTCATAAGGCCTTGAAGCTCTCCATTAACGTTCGGTGAAGGCGTTCGACTTCGCCCGCAGAATGGGCTTGAGCAGGTACTGGAGCACCGTGCGCTTGCCTGTCAGGATATGA
Organism: Achromobacter sp. UBA2119; assembly: GCF_002331005.1. Lineage (NCBI taxonomy): Bacteria > Pseudomonadati > Pseudomonadota > Betaproteobacteria > Burkholderiales > Alcaligenaceae > Achromobacter > Achromobacter sp. UBA2119. Next base: position 5,154 of record NZ_DCYD01000005.1, read on the forward strand.
ACCTCTGCCACCATCCCGGGGATGATGGGCAACAGCTTGTCGCCTACGGTGCTGCGGTCCGTGCGCACGCGCACGACGTAGTAGGAGTTGCCTTTCTCGTCGGTCACGGTGTCCGCGCCGATCTGTTCCACCCGGCCTTCCAGGCCGCCGTAGATCGCGAAGTCGTAGGCCGTGAACTTGACTTCGGCCTTCTGGTCCGCGTGCAGGAAACCGATGTCGCGCGGCTGGATGCGCACTTCGAGCAGCAGCGTGTCGTCCTTGGGGACGATCTCGATGATGTCCTTGCCCGGCTGCACCACGCCGCCGACCGTGTTGTTGAACAGGGTCTTGACGGTGCCGCGCACCGGGGCGCGCACTTCGGCCAGCTTGACGCGGTCGACCAGTGCGGCCTTGCCTTCGCGCAGCGTCGCCAGCTTGGTGTTGGTTTCAGACAGTTCGCTGCGGGCCTGGTTGCGGATGTTCAGCTCGGCTTCCTGGATCTTGCTTTCGGCTTCCTTGATGGAGGCCTGGAAGCGGTCGATCTGCGCCTCGGCGCCTTTCTGCTCGCCGCAATAACGGGCGACGTCGCGCTGTAGACGCAGGAGGTCGACCTCGGATACGGCGCCGCTCTTGAGCAGCGGGCGGGTCACCTGCAGCTCGCGCGAGGTCAGGCCGCAGCTTGCCGAGGCCTGGTCGCGCTTGGCGATCGTTTCGCGCAGGTCTTCCTGGCGCTGCTTGAGCTGCTCGCGGGCCACGTTGACGGTGGCGTTCAGCTCCGTGTTGCGCGCCTGCCAGGCGTTGCGTTCCATTTCGGCGAGGCCGGGCGCCTGCTTGAGCACTTCCTCGGGCGTGACGAAGGGCTCGCCCGTGGCCAGGGCCTTCAGGCGGGCCGACTTGGCCAGCAGCGACAGGTATTCCGCGTTGTTCTCGCCCAGCGACGAAGAGAAGCGGGTGGAGTCGATCTTTAGCAGGATCTGGCCGGCCTCGACCTCCTGGCCAGGGCGGACCAGGATTTCTTCGACGATGCCGCCGTCCAGGCTCTGGATGATCTGCACCTGGCGGGACGGCACGACCTTGCCTTCGCCGCGGACCACTTCGTCGATGCTGCCAAAGCCCGCCCAGACGAGCAGACCCATGGTGGCCAGAAGCGAGGTCCACAGCAGGATGCGCGAACCGCGGGCCTGGGACTCGTGGATGACCCATTCGGCGTTGCCGATGTAGTCGGAGCGCTGGACGGGTTTGCCTTTGTCGGCGCCGTCCAGGATGCGATCGAAGAAGTAGACGAAAAGGTTGCGCGGGGCGCGCAGCAGGTTGCCAAAGAAACCGTGCTTGGGGGCTCCAGGATTGTTCAGCATGGTCTTCTCAGCTTCCGCGTCCAACGCGTCCTTGACGCAGGGCTTCGACAACCTGTTCCTTCGGACCGTCGGCCACGATATGGCCGTTGTCGATCACGATAAGGCGGTCGACCAGTTCCAGGAGCGCGGTGCGGTGCGTCACCAGCAGGATCGTTTTGGTGGCGCTGGCTTCACCCAGGCGCTTGCGAAGCTGGGCTTCGCTCTGGTGGTCCATGTTGCTGCTGGGCTCGTCCAGCAGCAGGATCGGCGGATCGTTGATCAGCGCTCGGGCCACGGCCACCGACTGGCGCTGGCCGCCGGAGAGCGATTCGCCGCGCTCGCCGATGATCATGTCGAAACCATTGGGGTGCAGGTTGGCGAACTCGGTCACGCCGGCCATGTTGGCCGCCGCCAGAATGCTGGCGTCGTCGGCGTAGGGCGCGCCCATCGCCAGGTTGTGCTTGAGGCTGCCGTAAAACAGCAGGGGATCCTGTGGAACGTGACCGATGGCACGGCGCACGTCGGCCGGGTCGATCTGGCGCACGTCCACGCCGTCCAGCAGCACGGCGCCTTCGGTGGGCTGGTACAGGGACAGCGCCAGCTTCTCCAGTGTGGTCTTGCCGGAACCGATGCGGCCGATGATGCCGACCTTCTCGCCGGGCTTGAGCTTGAACGACACCTTCTTGAGCACGGGCTGCGTGCTGCCGGGATACGCGAAGGTCACGTCGCGGAATTCCAGGCCGCCGTGGAACACCGGGCGATGCAGGAATTCTGCCTCGGCCGGACGCTCGATCGGCATCTTCATGTAGTTGTCGATGGAACCGAGCGACGTGCGCGCGTTCTGGTACTGCATCAGCAGGCCCGCAACCTGGCCGAGCGGCGCGAGGCACCGGCCGGCGATCATGGATGCGGCAATGATGCCGCCCATCGACAACGCCGATTCCTGGGCCAGATACACGCCGATGATCACGACGGCAATCGACACGAGCTGCTGGACCGCCTGCACGAAGCCCACCGTGGACGACGAGATCAGCTTGAGCTTGCCGCCCGTCTGCGCGATGAATTCGGTGGCGCGCTCCCAGTTGCGCTGGATCGCGCCCTGGGCATTCAGTGTCTTGACGGCTTCCAGGCCGGTCAGCGCTTCGACGAGCGTGGCGTTGCGCTGCGACGACGCCTGGAACGAGGCCATCGTCAGGGCTTCCATGCGCGCCTGCGCGGCCAGCGACACCAGCAGGATCAGCACGATCGCGACCAGCGGCGGCAGGATCATCCACGGCGAAATCCAGGCCAGGGCGGCCAGGAACAGCAGGATGAAGGGCAGGTCGACCAGCGTAGTGATGGTGGCCGACGCGATGAAGTCGCGGATGGATTCGAACGAGCGCAGGTTGGCCGCGAAGGATCCGACCGAGACCGGACGGCCTTCCAGCCGCAGGTCCAGCACGCGTTCCATGATCTGCGCGGACAGGCGCACGTCGACCCGTTTGCTGGCGCTGTCCACCACATGGGACCGCGCCGTGCTCAGGATCATGTTGAAGATCACCACCAGCGTGATGCCGATGGCCAGCACCCACAGCGTTTCGACGGCGTTGTTTGGCACCACGCGGTCGTATACGTTCATGGTGAAGAGCGGCATCGCCATGGCGAACACGTTGATCAGCAGCGCCGCGACGAGGGCGTCGCGGTACAGCCGGCGGTTCTCCATGATGGCCGCCCAGAACCAGTGGCGTTCGCGCACCTTGGCGACTTCCGGCGCGCGGGCGTCAAAGCGGAATTGCGGGCGGACGAAGCACACCAGCCCGCTGTACTGCTCGGCCAGTTCGGCCGGGTCCATGTCGAAGGAACTGCCGCCCAACTCCGGATGGCTGACCACGAATTTGCCGCCGTCCTTCTTGAGCAACAGGCACGCGCGTTCGCCCTTGAGCAGCAGGATGGCCGGCAGGAGGTCTTGCGAGATGTCATCCAGCGTGCGCTTGACCACGCGTGCCGAAAGCTGCGCCCGCGCGGCTGCGCGGGGCAGCAGGGCGGGCGTGAGGCGGTGTTCTTCCAGGGGCAGGCCCGAGGACAAAGCTTGCGCGGTGGCCGTCACGCCATGCAGGCGGGTGATTTCCACCAGGCAATCGAGCAGCGGATCGTCGTGCGCGGCGCGGGCATCAGCGCGCCAATCCCGGGCGGCCTTCTCAGATAACTTGTCCATCTTCGTCATCCAACAGGTCGAGGTGTTCCGAGAGACGCGCACGCTGCTGCTTGCGCTGGGTGAGCTTTTGCTGGGCCTGGACAGGCAGGTCTGTCATCCGCAAGGTGCCGTTGGCGATCAACGCGTCGATTAAGTCTTCAAGGACGCGGACAAAGTCCGCGTCCAACTGCGAGAAATCACTGCCCTTGTTTGCCATTGGGCCTCCTTGCGGCTGCGCCGGTCAGGGCCGGGCGGCAGGCGCGTTCACCGGCACCAGCGTGGGGGGCAGGGTGCCTTCGTTGTAATGCACGCGCACGGGAGCCAGTCGGGCGGTATCCGGAACGGTCGAATTGCACAGCTTGATCACTTCGTCCGACACTTCCAGCTTGCCGTTTTCCTCGGGCATCTCATTGCGCGCGGGTTGCAGCGCCAGCGCCGGCAGCAGGGTGTGGGACAACGCCAGCCAGCGGTACTGCGCAAGACGCAGATCATAAATGGCATTGGTCAGCGCACGGCGCGATTCGAACAGTTCGTTTTCCGTGTCCAGCAGGTCCAGCAGAGAGCGCTGGCCGATCTGGAACTGTTGCGCGTACGCATCACGCACCTTGGTCGTGGCCACCTCGTGGTCACGCAGGAAGGGCAGCTTCTGGTTCAGGCTGGTGATGTTGTTCCAGGCCACAGCCAGGTCTTGCTGCACGTTGCGGCAGGTGTAGTCGCGGATGTCGCGGGCGGCGTAGGACTGGTTGGCGGTCTGGCGCACGCGGGCGGAGTCCGCGCCGCCGCGGTACAGGTTGTAGCTCATCACGACCTGGACGCTGGAGCTCTGGATGTCGCGGCTTTGCGGGGTCGGATCGTTCTGGTCGCGGCCCGTGTTGGCCACGAATTCAAACTTCGGCGAGAACGCGCCCTTGGACGACTGCACGCCCGCCTGCGCGGCCTGCAGGCTCGCCTGCTTGGACAGGAAGCTGGGGTTGCGGCGCAGCGATTCATTGAAATTGCCCGGGGCCTTGGGCAGCTTGTCGGCGATGTCGGGCGCCGGCAGCATCGATTCAGGCGGGAAGGCGCCGGTCACGCGCTGGAAGCGTTGCTGCACGTCCAGCAGGTTGGCCGTTTCGGTCATCAGGTTGGTCTGGGCCAGCGACAGACGGCCGCCGGCCTGTTCCAGGTCGACGCGCCGGCCGACGCCGGATTCCGTGCGCTCGCCGATCTGCTTGAGGGTGCTTTCGTGCAGCGAGTAGTTCTGGCGAGCCAGCAGCTCCATGTCGCGATAACGCTGCAGGTCGATATAGGCCTGCACGGCGGTGAAGGCGGTGTTGTCGCTGGTGGCCAGCACGTCATAGAAGCGTGCCAGCTTGTCGAAACCGGCCTGCTTGACGTCATTGGTGGTGCGGAAGCCATCAAAAATCAGCTGGCGCAGTTCGACGCTCCAGCCGGGGCGGTTCCAGCTCTGCGAGCCGACGCCGGGCACGTTGTTGCGCCATTCGCGGCCCAGGTAACCCTGCGCATTGATCTGCGGGAAGTAGGCGGCGCGGGCGACGGCCTGGCCTTCCAGGGACGCCTGGAAGTCGTGGTACTTGGCCTGGATTTCGGGATTGCTGAGCAGGGTCTGCTCAACGATCTGATTCAACGTCACTTGCGGTTGCCCGGCGGGTGCGGCAGCGACGGGCGTCGCGGACTGTGCAAAAACGGCGGGAGCAAATGCAAGGGCAAGGACCGAGGTCGTGCTTTTGAGCAAAAACGAAGCCATAGTGATTATTCGCGAGTCAAGTTGAGATTGAATGGCCGCCATGTTGTATGTAAATGTCAGCTTTGGCGAGTCAAGATTTGTTAACTCTTGAGGATTGTTGCTGGCGGTCCATAAGGTGAATTTCGCGCAACATCTAACTACTTCTTCGAATTTGCACGAACATCGCTTAACCTAACGCGGCTTATTTCTATTAATACCGATTATTACGTATTATTTCGAAATAACAGCGTTCGGAGCGTGTGGCGATTATATCTATTTGAGAGTTCTGTATCTATTTTGTTTGCCAATTTGTATCCGTCTCAAAAATATGAGCGTGGTTTATTTGTTATGCAACAAGTTGACATGGCGGTCGCTTTCGCCGGGGAAGCGCCGTCAGCATGGTAGTGGTAGTACTGGTATATAAGGTGTGCTTGTACTAGGTTTGGTGGCTGGGCATAATCCTTTTCATGCCGCAGCAGCCGGCGCGGCAGGGAAGCTTTTTACCCATCGCGCCGGACTCAAGCCGGATTGTCTATTTGCAGAGCGCATCCATGGCCCAAACCCTTTACGACAAACTCTGGGACGCCCACATCGTCCATCAGGAATCAGACGGCACCTGTCTGCTCTATATCGACCGCCACCTGCTGCATGAGGTCACCAGCCCGCAGGCGTTCGAAGGGCTGACGATGGCAGGCCGCAAGCCGTGGCGTACCGGCGCCAACCTGGCCGTGGCTGACCACAACGTGCCCACGATGAACCGCGCGCAGGGCATCGACGACCCGATCTCGCGTTTGCAGGTTGACACGCTGGACGACAACTGCGGCAAGTACGGCATCACCGAATTCCGCATGAACGACCTGCGCCAGGGCATCGTCCACGTCATCGGACCGGAGCAGGGCGCGACCCTGCCGGGCATGACCGTGGTCTGTGGCGACTCGCACACCAGCACGCACGGCGCGCTGGGCGCGCTGGCCTTCGGCATCGGCACCTCCGAAGTCGAACACGTGCTGGCCACGCAGACGCTGCTCATGAAGAAAGCCAAGAGCATGCTCATCAAGGTCGACGGCGAGCTGCCGTTCGGCTGTACGGCCAAGGACGTGGTGCTGCACATCATCGGCATCATCGGCACGGCCGGCGGCACGGGTCACGCCATCGAATTTGCCGGCAGCACGATACGCGCGCTGTCCGTCGAAGGCCGCATGACCGTCTGCAACATGGCGATCGAAGCTGGCGCCCGTTCGGGCATGGTCGCCGTCGACGACAAGACCATCGACTATTTCCGCGGCCGTCCGTTTGCGCCCACCGGCGTCGTCTGGGACCAGGCCGTCAAATACTGGCGCACGCTGCACACCGACGAAGGCGCCAAGTTCGACACCGTGGTTGAAGTCAACGCGCGCGACATCAAGCCGCAGGTCACGTGGGGCACGTCGCCCGAAATGGTGCTGCCGGTGGATTCCCGCGTGCCGGACCCCGACCGCGAAAAAGACGACGTGCGCCGCAGCGGCATGGAGCGCGCGCTGGAATACATGGGCTTGAAGCCCAACACTCCGCTGACCGACATCCGCGTGGATCGCGTGTTCATCGGTTCGTGCACGAACTCGCGCATCGAAGACCTGCGCGCAGCCGCCGTCGTGGCGCGCGGCAAGCGCGTGGCGTCCAATGTGCGCCAGGCGATGGTGGTGCCGGGCTCGGGCCTGGTCAAGCAACAGGCCGAACGCGAAGGCCTGGACAAGATCTTCATCGAAGCCGGCTTTGAATGGCGCGAACCGGGCTGTTCGATGTGTCTGGCCATGAACGCCGACCGCCTCGAACCCGGCGAGCGTTGCGCTTCGACCTCGAACCGCAACTTCGAGGGCAGGCAAGGGCAGGGCGGCCGCACGCACCTGGTCAGCCCGGCCATGGCCGCCGCCGCGGCCGTCGCCGGCCATTTCGTCGACGTCCGCACGTTCCGTTAAGCGACAAGCACCGAGTAGACATCATGCAAGCATTTACCACTCACGAAGGCCTGGTGGCGCCGCTCGACCGCGAAAACGTCGACACGGACCTCATCATCCCCAAGCAGTTCCTCAAGTCCATCAAGCGCACGGGCTTTGGCCCCAACCTGTTTGACGAGCTGCGTTATCTGGATCACGGCGAACCGGGCATGGACAACAGCAAGCGTCCGGTCAATCCGGATTTCGTGCTGAACCAGCCGCGCTACCAGGGCGCCTCGGTCCTGCTGGCCCGCAAGAACTTCGGTTGCGGCTCCAGCCGCGAGCACGCGCCCTGGGCGCTGACGCAGTTCGGTTTCCGCGCCATCATCGCGCCGTCGTATGCCGACATCTTCTTCAACAACAGCTTCAAGAACGGCCTCTTGCCGATCGTGCTGTCCGAGCTGGAAGTGGCACGTCTCTTCGACGAAGTGAAGGCGTTCCCGAACTACAAGCTGAACATTGATCTGGACCGCCAAGTCGTGATTGCCGCGGACGGCCGCGCCATGGGCTTCGACATCGAACCCTTCCGCAAGTATTGCCTCTTGAACGGCTTTGACGACATCGGCCTGACGCTGCGCCATTCGGACAAGATCCGCGCCTTCGAGGCCGAGCGCCTTGCCCGTCATCCGTGGCTGGAAAGCCGCCCCATCGCCTGATCAAACCATCGACACAGGATCGTTTTTCAATGACCCACAACATCGCAGTCTTGCCGGGTGACGGCATCGGCCCGGAAATCGTCGAACAGGCCGTGCGCGTCCTGAAGGCGCTGGACGTTCCCTTCGACATCAAAGAGCAGCCGGTCGGCGGCGCCGCTTTCGACAAGTTCGAGCACCCGCTGCCGCCCGCCACGCTGAACCTGGCCAAGGAATCGCACGCCGTGCTGTTCGGCGCGGTTGGCGACTGGAAGTACGACACGCTGCCGCGCGAGTTCCGTCCCGAACAAGCCATTCTGGGCCTGCGCAAGGCGCTGGGCCTATTTGCCAACCTGCGTCCGGCCATCCTGTATCCGGAACTGGCCAGCGCCTCGTCGCTCAAGCCTGAAATCGTGTCCGGTCTGGACATCCTGATCATCCGCGAACTGACCGGCGACATCTATTTCGGCACGCCGCGCGGCGTGCGTTCGTCGCCGGACGGCGCCTTCACCGGCGAGCGCGAAGGCTACGACACCATGCGCTACGCCGAATCCGAAGTCCGCCGCATCGCGCGCATCGGCTTTGAATCGGCGCAGAAGCGCAACAAGAAGCTGTGCAGCGTCGACAAGGCCAACGTGCTCGAGACCTCGCAGTTCTGGCGCGACATCGTGATCGAAGTGGCGCGCGAGTACCCGGACGTGGAGCTGTCGCACATGTACGTCGACAACGCGGCGATGCAGCTGGTGCGCAACCCGCGCCAGTTCGACGTCATCGTCACCGGAAATCTGTTCGGCGACATCCTTTCCGATGAAGCGGCCATGCTGACGGGTTCGATCGGCATGCTGCCCTCGGCCTCGTTGAATGCCAGCGGCCAGGGCCTGTACGAGCCCAGCCACGGTTCGGCGCCGGACATCGCGGGACAGGGCATCGCCAACCCGCTGGCGACGATCCTGTCGGCCGCCATGTTGCTGCGCTACTCGTTGAACCTGGCGCCGCAGGCGGATCGCATCGAAGCGGCTGTGCGCAGCGTGCTGGCCAGCGGCCTGCGTACCGCCGACATCTTCGAGCCCGGCACGACGAAGGTCAGCACCGCCGGCATGGGCGACGCCGTCCTGAAGGCCCTGGGCTGATCCCTCGCGTTGGACCGCTGCAAGGCGGTCCTGACCGACGCGCGCTGCGCTGTGTGCATGCAGCGGTATATATACAGAGGGGCCGCCCGGCGGGTGGCCCCTCTGTTTTGGGGATCATGCATAGATGTTGCCGCCATGCGGCGGACTCTCCCCCCCGGGCTTGCGGCCCCGTTTTTTTCGAGCTGCAGTGCAACATCCCTGCGTGCATTCTGATAAATTGTTGAATTGCACGAAATTTTCCCCTCCTTATCTTGTCACCCCCTTTAAAGAGCGATTGAAATGAATCAAGCAGTAGGCCTTGTCGGCTGGCGCGGTATGGTCGGCTCGGTGCTCATGCAACGCATGCGCGACGAGAACGACTTCGCACTGATCGAACCGGTGTTTTTCTCCACCAGCAACGCTGGCGGCGCCGCGCCCACTTGGGCAACTGGCGCAGGTCCGCTGCAAGATGCCTACAACATTGACGCTCTGAAAAAACTGCCGATCATCGTGACGGCGCAAGGCGGCGACTACACGTCCGAGGTCTATCCCAAGCTGCGCGGCGCGGGCTGGAACGGCATCTGGATCGACGCGGCCAGCACCCTGCGCATGGCCGACGACGCCATCATCGTGCTGGACCCGGTCAACCGCCCGGTGATCGACGCGGCGCTCAAGCGCGGCGTGCGCAACTTCATCGGCGGCAACTGCACCGTCAGCTGCATGCTGATGGGCCTGGCTGGCCTGTTCAACAACGACCTGGTGGAATGGATGACCTCCATGACCTACCAGGCCGCGTCCGGCGGCGGCGCGCAGCACATGCGTGAACTGCTGACCCAGTTTGGCGAGATCAACCAGTCGGTCAAGTCCCTGCTGGACGACCCGGCCTCGGCCATCCTGGAAATCGACCGCGGCGTGCTGGCCAAGCAGAAGGACGACGCGCTGCCCCACGAACACTTTGGCGTGCCGCTCGGCGGCAACCTGATTCCCTGGATCGACAAGGACCTGGGCAACGGGATGTCCAAGGAAGAATGGAAGGGCGAGGTCGAAACCAACAAGATCCTGGGCCGCGGTGCCGCCTTCGGCACGGCGCCCACCCCGATCGACGGCCTGTGCGTGCGCATTGGCGCCATGCGCTGCCACAGCCAGGCGCTGACCATCAAGCTCAAGCGTGACGTGCCGCTGGACGAGATCGAAGCCCTCATCGCGCAGGGCACGCAGTGGGCCAAGGTTGTTCCCAACACCAAGGAAGCCACCGTTTCCGCGCTGACGCCCGTCGCTGTCACCGGCACGCTGGACATTCCGGTGGGCCGCCTGCGCAAGCTGTCGATGGGCTCGCAATACCTGGGCGCCTTCACGGTCGGCGACCAACTGCTGTGGGGCGCTGCCGAGCCGCTGCGCCGCATGCTGCGCATCGCGCTGAACGAAGCCTGATGCCGGGGCGGGCGGCTGTGACAGCTGCCCGATTCACGCAACGATGCAGTCAGGGGCACCTTCGGGTGCCCTTGTTTTTTGGTGCGCGGTGGGATGTGCGAAAGCGTCGGGTGCACCAACGTGGCGCAGCCGGGAAGCGCGCGGCGCGCGGCCCGGTTCGCAAAACGTCCCGGGTGTGCCCGCCGGCCAACGTGCGTGCCCCGTTCAGGTTTGTGAAATGCGCTTGATCCATTACACTTTTCGGGTGAATTGAGGCTGTTTTTTGCGCTGCAAATGGCGCGAATGGGCCAAGGCCCGTAATTCGATTACAAGAACGGAATTCCAGCTTATGACCCAGCGTTCGCGCCACGTGAAGCATGCCCGCCGTTTGAAAGCCCTTCAGTGGGCCATTGCGCTGGCGATCGGCTCAAGCGTCTGCGGGTCGGCGCTGGCCATGCGCGTCGGGCACTCTCGCGTCGTTTCCGTGCCGGGCGCGCCGCTGCAGGCGACCGTGGGTCTGCAGGAATTGACGCCCGAAGAAATCAGCTCACTCAAGGTTTCGATTGCCGACGAAGCTGCCTGGCAGCGCGCGGGCGTCAAGCCGCCGGTGCCGCTTGCCAGCATGGTGGTTCGCGTCGAAGACGGAATCGACCCGACGCGCAAGAATCTGCGGGTGCGGTCCACGCAGGCGCCGGCAAGCGGGGCCGTGGATCTGCTGCTCGACATCAATTCCAGCTCGGGACAGCGGCAGGTGCAGGTCAGCATCCTGGTGCCGCTGCGCGGCACCAGCGCAGATGTCACGCCCGCCGCCGTGGGCGCCCCTGGCCGCGCAGGCGGCACGTCGGGCACGGTCACGGTCAAGTCGGGCGATTATCTGTTTGCCATCGCCCAGCGCAATGCGGTGCCGAACGCGTCGGTCTATCAGATGCTGGTCGCGCTGTGGCGCGCCAATCCGCAGGCCTTCATTCAGAACAACATGAATCTGGTGCGTTCCGGCCAGACGCTCAAGATCCCGGACGCCGCCACGGTGCGCGCCATCGATCCGGCCGAAGCCCGCCGCATCTTCAACGAGCATGCCGAGGCATACGCAAAGTACCGCGGGCGGGTGGGCGCAGCGGCAGGTGCGAATCCGTCGGTGGTCAAGGGCCAGGACGCCGCCTCCGGCACGGTCGCCCCGCCGGCCGATTCGGGCGTTGCCACGGCTGCACCGACGCAAGATCGCGTGCGCCTGTCGACCGGCCAGGCCCAGGACAGCGCCGCCGCGCAGGCCGAGGCGCAGGCAGACGCCAAGACGTCCGCCGACCGCGCGCTCGCGGACACGCAAGGGCGGGTGAATCAGCTTCAGGCCAATGTGGACGAACTGACGAAGGCTGTTGCGCAGCAATCGGCTGCGGCCGGCGCGGCTGGTGCAGGTGCGGCTGGCGCTTCGGGCGGCGCCGGTGCGGCCGGTGCGCCGGGCTCGACAGGCACTCCGGGAGCGACAGGTACGTCGGGTGCACCGGGCGCGACAGGTGCAGCCGGCGCTCCCGGCGCGGCAGGCGTTCCCGGCGCAGCCGGCGCTCCCGGCGCAGCAGGTGCTCCGGGTGCAGCAGGTGCTCCGGGTGCAGCAGGTGCTCCGGGTGCAGCAGGTGCTCCGGGTGCAGCAGGTGCTCCGGGTGGAGCAGGCGCTTCGGGCGCAACGGGCACTCCGGGTGCAGCAGGCACGCCGGGTGCAGCAGGCACTCCGGGTGCAGCAGGCACTTCG
>NZ_DCYD01000012.1:0-55475 GCF_002331005.1 Achromobacter sp. UBA2119
GTGAGCCCCGCTTCGAAAAATCGAAGTGAAGACCGCCCAAGGTGATGCGGACCAGGCTATTGCGCTGTGGGTGTTAGGACGAAACGCGTTTCCACACAGCCTCGACCGATGGCGGTCATTGCTAATACCGCGCCTGAGTTCCATCATGATGTAGCCGGGGGCATTCGGGGACGCCTGCAAGTCGCGGAAAGTCACCAGACGCAAAGTCTAAGCCGCTGGTCGTGCCACCTCTAAGGCCAATCCCGTCGCCATTTAGACGGTCCAAGGCCAGCGATACGGTCCGGCGGTCCTCGAGGCTCAAGACTGCCATTCCTGCCCCCGCCAGCAAATCCCCCCAACAACGCTAAAATACCGCCTCGCGGCATACCGCCCGCTTTCCCGGCTTTCTTCAATCCTGCGCCTCGCGCCCTCACAACGATGAAAAAACTGACTGCTGTACTTCTTGTGTCCGCCACCGCTCTGCTCACGGCCTGCGGTCCCAGCGACAACGCGCCTGCCGCTGGCGCCCAAGCGCCGGCCACGCCCAAGAAGGTCGTCGTTGGCCTGGACGACAACTTCCCCCCGATGGGATTCCGCGACGCCAGCAACCAGATCGTCGGTTTTGACATCGACATGGCCAAGGAAGCCAGCAAGCGTCTGGGCATTGAAGTGGAATTTAAGCCGATCGACTGGAGCGCCAAGGAAGCCGAATTGAACGGCAAGCGCGTCGACGTGCTGTGGAACGGTCTGACCATTACCGAAGAGCGCAAGAAGAACATCAGCTTCACCGCGCCGTACATGGCCAACCACCAGATCATCATCGTGGGCAACACGTCGCCGGTGAAGGTCAAGAATGATCTGGCCGGCAAGGTCATCGGCGCGCAGGACGGCAGCAGTGCCACCGACGCCATCGCCAAGGATCCGGTTGCCGCGCAGATCAAGGAAGTGAAGAAGTTCGGCGACAACGTCACCGCGCTGATGGATCTGGCTGCTGGCCGTCTGGACGCCATCGTGGTGGATGAAGTGGTTGGCCGTTACCTGATCAGCAAGCGTGCGGGCGAGTACCGTGTGCTTGAAGAGAACTTCGGTACGGAAGATTACGGCGTCGGCGTGCGTAAGGACGACACCGAGTTGCTGGCCAAGCTGGATAAGACGCTGGATTCGATGAAGCAGGACGGCACCGCCGGCCGCATCGCCACCCAGTGGTTCGGCGCCAACATCATCAAGTAAGCGCAAGGGCGCCCGCGGTCTAACCGGCCGGGGCGTTTTTGACGTTGCAGTTCGCAGCCCGCCGCAGCGCCGCAAGGCCAGGCGGGCTTGCCCATGATTCTCTCTTGCCCTCGCGGCGCGAACCCACTGCATGGACTACGTACTCGCCCTTCTGGGGCCCTTGGCGGAAGGCGCGAAAGTGACCTTGACGCTGTTTTTCATCACGCTGGCGCTGGCGGTGCCGTTGGGGCTGGTGCTGGCCCTGGCTCGCATCTCGAAGTGGCCGCTGCTGAGCCGCGCGGTCAATGGCTATATCTGGCTGATGCGCGGCACGCCGTTGATGCTTCAGATGCTGTTCATCTACTTCGCGCTGCCGTTCGTGCCGGTGATCGGCATCCGGCTGCCGGATTTTCCGGCGGCGGTGGTGGCGTTTGCGCTGAACTATGCGGCGTATTTTGCCGAGATCTTCCGCGCCGGTATCCAGTCGGTGGATCGGGGGCAGTACGAGGGCAGCAAGGTGCTGGGCATGACGTACCTGCAGACCCTGCGCCGCATCGTGCTGCCGCAGATGGTGCAGCGCGTGTTGCCGCCCATGAGCAACGAGACCATTACGTTGGTCAAGGATACTTCGCTGATTTACGTGCTGGCGCTGAACGACATCCTGCGCACGGCGCGGGGCATCGTGCAGCGCGATTTCACGACCACGCCGTTCCTCGTCGCCGCTGCCTTCTATCTGTTGATGACGCTGCTCCTGACGTGGTTCTTCCAGCACATGGAAAAGCGCTATGCAAAATATGACCAATAATTCCCCGGCCGGGCTTAGCCAGCGTCCGGTCATGATCGAAGCCCGCAATATCGTCAAATCGTTCGGTTCCAATCGCGTGCTCGACAACGTGTCGCTGAACCTGGAGCAGGGCGAAGTCGTGGCGGTGATCGGCCCGTCGGGGTCTGGCAAAAGCACGTTTTTGCGCTGCTTGAATCATCTTGAGACCATCGACGAAGGCAGCATCCAGATCGAAGGCGAGACGATGGCTGCGTCCGTACCGGGTGGCCGCAGCCAGTACGCAAGCGACGGCGACGTGCGGCGCATCTGCCGCAAGATGGGCATGGTGTTTCAGTCGTTCAATCTGTTCCCGCACATGACGGTGCTGCAGAACATCATCGAAGCGCCCATTACCGTGAAGGGTATGTCGCGCGCGGAGATCGTGCCGAAGGCGGAAGAGCTGCTGCGCAAAGTGGGTCTGTCGAACAAGCGTGACAACTATCCGACGCGTCTGTCAGGCGGCCAGAAGCAGCGTGTAGCGATTGCGCGGGCGCTGGCGATGGAGCCGGACATCATGCTGTTTGACGAGCCGACGTCGGCGCTGGACCCGGAGCTGACCGGCGAAGTGCTGCGCACCATGAAGCAGCTGGCTGACGAGCGCATGACGATGCTGGTCGTGACGCATGAAATGGGGTTTGCGCGTGAAGTGGCGCACCGGGTCATTTTCATGGACGATGGCCGCATCGTCGAGGAAGCGCCGTCCGCCGAGTTCTTTGCCGCGCCTCAGCATGCGCGCAGCCGTGAGTTCCTGGCGCATATGCTCTGATCCGAGCCGCCGCCGCATACCGTGAAGCCCGCCTTGCCGCGGGCTTTTCTATATGATGCCTACCCATGCAATCCGCGCCGGTTTCCCCACTAGCTGTTTCTGACGCCCCGCCGCTGCTCAGGCTTCGAGGCCTGTACAGCGAGCGCCTGGCCCCCGTGAGTCTGGATCTGACCGCGGGTGAGTGCGCGGCTGTGGTGGGCGCGTCGGGATCGGGCAAGTCGCTGTTGTTGCGGCAGATTGCGGATCTGGATCCCGGGCATGGTGAAGCGGAACTCGATGGGCGCCGCCGGTCGGCCATGCGCGGTTTCGAATGGCGGCGTCTGGTGGTGTATTGCCAGGCCGAGGCCGGTTGGTGGGACGACCATGTGTCTGCGCACTACGCGGACCGCGCTGGCGCGATCGCCATCATGGCGCGGCTGGGATTGGCCGAGGCCAAGTTCGACGCGCTGGTTCATGAGTTGTCGACGGGCGAGCGTCAGCGGATGGGCCTCGTGCGCGCGCTGATGCAGAATCCGCGCGTGCTGCTGCTGGATGAGCCGACCGCCGCGCTGGATCAGGAGGCGACAGCGTTAGTCGAGGCGGAACTGTCACGCGTCCTGGCTGCCGGCGCTGCCATTCTGCTGGTTACGCATAGCCCGGAACAGGCCGAGCGCCTGGCGCGCCGGCGTTGGCGGATGACGCAAGGCCACTTGGAGCCGCTATGGACGTGATCAAGTTGCAGGCGCTGGATCTGGTGATCGCGTCGCTGCTGGTGCTGCTGAGCGCCGGCATTTCCTTTGCGCTGCGCCTGAATCTGCAACGGCAGGTGCTGTGGGCGGCGGTGCGCACGGTAGTGCAGTTGCTGCTGGTGGGTCAGATCCTGCGCATTGTGTTCGCCCATGCCGCGCCGTGGCTGACGGCGCTGGTGGTGGCGGTGATGATGGCGCTGGCCGCACGCGAGGTCGCGGCCCGACCCAAGGCGCGTTTGACCGGGCATGGCAATGGTTGGGTCGGGACGTTGGCGGTGGTAAGCACCACGCTCGTCACTGCGATGTTCATTTTGAACACGGCCCTGCGCCCGGACCCTTGGTTTGATCCGCGGTACACGATTGCACTGGTTGGCATCGTGCTGGGCAGCGTCTTGAATGCGGCCAGTCTGGCATTGGACGGAATGCTGTCGGGCGTGCGCCGCGAAAGGCTGGGCATCGAAGCGCGCCTGGCGCTGGGCGCGACCGTGCATCAGGCGTTTTCGGCCTTGCTGCGCGAATCGGTTCGGCGTGGCATCGTGCCCAGCATCAACCAGATGTCGGCGGCCGGGATCATCACGTTGCCGGGCATCATGACCGGGCAGATCATTGCGGGCATGGATCCGGTGGACGCGGCCAAGTATCAGATCTTGTTGATGTTTCTGCTGTGCGGCGCGAGCGGCATGGCGGCGATGGGTGCAGCTTATGGCGCGATGCGCCGTCTGACGGATGAGCGGGGGAGGCTGCGGCTGGACAGGCTGATGCCGGGAGCTGTTGCGAAACGGTAAGGTGACTTCCGAGTAAGGTCCCTGGATCTACCCAGACGGTGTCAGACACCTTGCCCGATGGCTTGCAGACCTTTACCCGCCTGGATGCTCAGGAGTTTCAAAGCTGGACCGATCGGGCGCCGCACAGAGTGCGTCAAAGTCGCGCATCGTGACTTTGTCTATCGACCCGACCCGGTAAAGCGCCGTGAGATCGTCGCGCAAAGATTCAATGAGTTTGGTCATATTCCACCTCTTGGGTAGTTCGCCGGGTTGCAACGTCATTGACGCAGGTATGTCGTCGCAGTGGCTTTTTGTGCGGCTGCAGCCTAGAGGATACGCTCGGAGGGGCAAAAGTAGTTCGGCCGGAGGGCGGTAAGGAAGTCGGATTTTGGCAACCGCAAACCGCCAAAAAAAACCGGCAGCCCTAACGGGACTGCCGGTTTTTGACATGCCCGCCAGCCAGCTAACGCCAGCCAGCAAGGGCAGGGGGCTTAGCCGATCGAGGCCAGCACCTTGTTCAGCGTGGCGCTGGGGCGCATGGCCTGGCTGGCCTTGGCTTCGTTCGGCTGGTAGTAGCCGCCGATGTCCACGGGCTTGCCTTGGGCTGCCTTAAGTTCGTCCAGGATCTTGTTCTCGCCTTCGGAGAAAGCGATCGCGGCGGGGGCGAACTGGGCGGCCAGGGCGCGGTCTTCGGTCTGGGCGGCCAGGGCTTGGGCCCAGTACATCGCCAGGTAGAAATGGCTGCCGCGGTTGTCCAGGCCGCCGACCTTGCGCTCGGGCGACTTGTTTTCGTCCAGGAACTTGGCCGTGGCCTGATCCAGCGTCTTGGCCAAGATCTGGGCGGTGGGGTTCTTGTACGTGCGGCCCAGGTGGTCGAGGGACTCGGCCAGCGCCATGAATTCGCCCAGCGAATCCCAGCGCAGGAAGCCTTCTTCCAGGAACTGTTGCACGTGCTTGGGGGCCGAACCGCCCGCGCCCGTTTCAAACAGGCCGCCGCCGGCGACCAGCGGGACGATCGACAGCATCTTGGCGCTGGTGCCCAGTTCCATGATGGGGAACAGGTCGGTCAGGTAGTCGCGCAGCACGTTGCCGGTGACCGAGATGGTGTCCAGGCCTTCGCGGATGCGCTTGACCGAGAACTTGGTGGCTTCGACGGGGTCGAGGATGCGCAGGTCCAGGCCGCTGGTGTCGTGGTCCTTGAGGTACTGCTTGACCTTGGCGATGACCTGGGCGTCGTGGGCGCGCTTTTCGTCCAGCCAGAAGACGGCGGGCGTCTTGGTGGCGCGGGCGCGGGTGACGGCCAGCTTGACCCAGTCCTGGATCGCGGCGTCCTTGGTCTGGCACATGCGCCAGAGGTCGCCGGCTTCGACGGCCTGTTCCAGCAGCACGGCGCCAGCAGCGTCGGTGACACGCACGGTGCCGGCAGCCGGGATGACGAAGGTCTTGTTGTGCGAACCGTATTCTTCAGCAGCCTGGGCCATCAGGCCGACGTTGGGCACGCTGCCCATCGTGACCGGATTGAAGGCGCCGTTGCGCTTGCAGTCGTCGATGACGGCCTGGTAGACGCCGGCGTAGCTGCGGTCCGGGATGACGGCCTTGGTGTCCTGCAGCTTGCCTTCGGCGTTCCACATCTTGCCGGAGTCGCGGATCATGGCGGGCATGGACGCGTCGACGATGACGTCGCTGGGCACGTGCAGGTTGGTGATGCCCTTGTCGGAATTCACCATGGCCAGTTGCGGCAGCGTCTTGTAGGCGGCGTCGATGTCGGCGGTGATCGCGGCCTGCTGGTCAGCGGGCAGCGACTGGATCTTGGCGTACAGGTCGCCAATGCCGTTGTTGGGGTCGAAACCGGCCTGCTTGAGGGCGTCGGCGTGCTTGGCCAGGACGTCCTTGTAGAACACGGAGACCACGTGGCCGAAAATGACGGGGTCGGAGACCTTCATCATGGTGGCCTTCAGGTGGACCGAGAACAGCACGCCGTTGGCGCGCGCATCGTCGATCTGGGCCTGCAGGAAGGACTTGAGCTTGGCGGTCGACAGCACGGCGGCGTCGATGATCTCGCCGGCCTTGACCGGGGTCTTTTCCTTCAGGACGGTCTTGGTGCCGTCAGCGGCGGTCAGTTCGATCTTGACGTCGCCGGCATCGGCGATGAGGGCCGACTTTTCGGTGCCGTAGAAGTCGCCTTCGCTCATGTGGGCAACGTGCGACTTGGAGTCGGACGTCCAGGCGCCCATTTTGTGCGGGTGCTTGCGGGCGTAGTTCTTGACCGACAGCGGGGCGCGGCGGTCGGAGTTGCCTTCGCGCAGGACCGGGTTGACGGCGCTGCCCTTGACCTTGTCGTAGCGGGCCTTGACGTCGCGCTCGGTGTCGTTGGCGGGGGCGTCCGGGTAGTCCGGCAGCTTGTAGCCTTGGTCTTGCAGTTCCTTGATGGCCGCCTTCAGTTGGGGCATCGAGGCGCTGATGTTGGGCAGCTTGATGATGTTGGCTTCGGGCTTGACCGCGAGGGCGCCCAGCTCAGCCAGGGCGTCGGACAGCTTCTGGCTGTCGTCGAGGTAATCCGGGAACAGGGCGATGATGCGGCCTGCCAGCGAAATGTCGCGGGTCTCGACCGTAATGCCTGCGGGTTTGGCGAATGCCTGGACGATGGGCAGCAGCGAACGGGTTGCCAGTGCCGGAGCTTCGTCGGTGAGGGTATAGATAATCTTCGGAGTAAGAGACATGATCCTTGAATCTGTTCGGCTCAGGCGATTAACGCGCAAACCCGAACATGCTATGCGGCGTACGCCGGTAGATGTTGTCGAGAGTGGGTTCGTATGGCGGGACGCGCAGGCAAGCCGTCCCACCAACATGACTGCCGCCCGTCCTATTGTTTGGCTGGACCGGCCGGCCGATAAATGAGCCGTATCCGGGTCCGCCTTGGAAGGTGCGACCGCCACGAACCTTCCATTGTAATACCGTGCTACGCATGGCGCCGGGAAATGGTTCTGTTTCTTGATGGCGACGCAATATGCTTATGACAGTTTTTGGGGGACGCATTGCATGGCTGGGTGGAATTTGGCTTCAAAGCTTCCGCAATCGTCGTTTGACAAAGCCGGGCGATAGGAGGAAAGTACGCCCCATGAATTTCCGCGCCGTCCGCATTTCGCTGATTATTACCATCATTCCTGGAATGGTGGGTTAGCGCGCGACCGCAACAGTCACAAGCCACCCGCCCCACGAGGCGGGTTTTTTGTGGCCGCCTCTGCCGGGCAAGCAACTCAAAGCAGAGAAACCATGTCCGATTCATCCTCCCTCGCACCCTCGGCATTCCAGGCCGGCGCCGCCACGCCGATGGAGTACTTGCGGCAGATCCTGACCGCCCGGGTATACGACATTGCCCGTGAAACCGAGCTGGATCTGGCGCGTGGGCTGTCCGCCCGGCTGGGCAACACCGTTCATTTCAAGCGAGAAGACAACCAGCCGGTGTTCTCGTTCAAGGTGCGCGGCGCCTACAACAAGATGCGCAACACGCCGCGCGCCGCGCTGGAGCGCGGAGTCATCACGGCGTCGGCGGGCAACCATGCGCAGGGCGTTGCGATTTCGGCGGCCAAGCTGGGTGTGCGGGCCATCATCGTCGTGCCGCAGACGGCGCCGCAGGTGAAAGTGGACGCGGTGCGCGCGCACGGTGGCCCGACCGTGACGGTGGTGCAGGCCGGCGATTCGTACAACGACGCTTATGCGCATGCGCAGACGCTGGCGCAGGAGCAGGGCCTGACGTTCGTGCCCGCGTTCGACGATCCCTATGTCATCGCGGGGCAGGGCACGGTGGGCATGGAGATCCTGCGCCAGCATCCCGAGCCGCTGCACGCGATTTTCGTGCCGATCGGCGGCGGCAGTCTGGCGGCGGGCGTGTCGACCTATGTAAAGGCGGTGCATCCCGGCGTGAAGGTCATCGGCGTGCAGACCGAGGATTCCTGCGCGATGGCGCAATCGCTGCGCGTGGGCGAGCGGGTCATCCTGGCCGATGTCGGCCTGTTTTCGGACGGGACGGCCGTCAAGCTGGTGGGCGAGGAAACCTTCCGTCTGTGCCGCGAGTATCTGGACGAGGTCATTCTGGTGGACACGGATGCGGTCTGCGCGGCGATCAAGGATGTGTTTCTGGATACGCGCAGCGTGCTGGAACCCGCGGGTGCGTTGGCGGTGGCGGGGTTGAAGAAGTACGTGGAGCGCGAAGGCGCGCGCGGGCAGTCGCTGGTGGCGATCACGTCGGGCGCGAACATGAATTTTGACCGCATGCGCTTTGTGGCGGACCGAGCCGAAGTGGGCGAGGCGCGCGAGGCGGTGTTCGCGGTCACCATCCCCGAAGAGCGCGGCAGCTTCCGCCGGTTCTGCCGGGTGATTGGGCAGCGCAGCGTGACGGAGTTCAATTACCGCATTGCCGATGCGCGCACAGCCCGCATCTTCGTTAGCGTGCAGATTGCGCGGCGCGGTGAAGCCGCCGAAATCCTGGCCGCGCTGCAGGCAGAGGGATTCTCGGCCTCCGACCTGACGAATAACGAGGTGTCCAAGCAGCACATCCGCTACATGGTTGGGGGACGTTCACCGCTGGCTGGTGGCGAGCGCCTTTTCCGCTTTGAGTTTCCGGAGCGGCCGGGCGCGCTGATGAAGTTCCTGTCGGCGATGGCGCCCAACTGGAACATCAGCCTGTTCCATTACCGCAATCAAGGCACTGACTTCAGCTCGGCGCTGGTGGGCATTCAGGCGCCGGTGGCCGATGATGCGGCGCTGGATGGGTTCTTGCGGCAGCTTGGGTATGCGCACGCCGAGGAAACGGATAACGAGGCTTATCGGCAGTTTCTGATTTGAACGTTTGGCTGGCCGAGCAGCGGGACTATACCGGGCTTCCAAGCGGGCGACCAACCCGCTGTGTACCCTGGTGCTAGCTGGGCTTCTAACCCGACGTCTAACTGGACGTTTCGCCACCTTTGCAGCCCGGCTTGCGCGGCAATTGCACGCCCGGCTTCAAGCGCAGCGCCGCGCGGCCCTGCGTTTGGGTCAGTTCCAGTGCGCTAGCGCGCCACGCCGGTACATCGTTGAACGCGATGGCCGGCGACGCGCTGAACGCGGCCTTTATGTCGGGCCGTTCGAACTGCAGGGCAGGCAGACCCACGCACGTGTCCTCGAAGTCCAGCCGCGCCAGCTCGCGGCCATCGCTCAGGCGGACCGCTCTAAACGCCAGCGGGGCGTCCACAAACTTGGTGACTTCGGGCACGTATTGCAGGTCGCCGTGCGCGTCTTTCACGCGGGTGGCCGGCTGCAGCACGACGACCTTCCGGCCTGGTGGAATCGCCAGATAGGCCACGTCGCCGGAGACATCCAGCAGTTTCCCTGGGCCGAGGTTCAGCGCCTTGAGCGGTGCATGGCGAATCATCACGGTTTCGTTCCAGGCCGAGTCCACGCGCGTCCAGCCAGGCAGGCGCGCGTCCTCGAACCGCGTGCCGTGGATGCTGTCGCGGTCCGGCTTGTCGGACAGCGGCAGGCGCTGCACACGTAATGAGCCGTTGACGACCTGCAGATGCGCGAGCACGGTGCCGGCGCTGGAACTGGTGAAGAACGCCAGTATTGCGTCGGTGTCCAGGACGGCGACCGGGCCGGAGCAGAAGAAAGCACGAGCGTGCCGCGCATTGCTGCCGGGATAGAGCAGCGCGCCGACGTCGGTGCCGCACAGGGTCTTGCCCTGGAAGGTGATGGTGGTGGCGCGCGTGGTCTGGCGCTGACCGGTGTTCCAGTCGCTGCGGCTGCCGGTCGCCACGTCGACGACGAGGCCGTGATTGTCGTAGACCACGGCGGCGCCGGAGGGCGCGGCGAACAGGCTGAGCAGAAACGCGAGGGCGCGGCGGCTGGGCACGACGGACTCCCTGAATGGCACAAGGGGTGACTATATACCGGTGTGTTTACGCTGGGTGTCTGACATTGATGATGAAGGCCGGTGCGCGTTCGCCCGGTGTCTGACACCCGTGTGAGATGGTCTGCACCCTGCGGGGCTGCGGCAGGGGTGTCAGACACCTACGATGCTGAGACGGGCGTCAGACACTCAGGAGGCTGAGCGATCAGCCAGCCCATCCACGTGGATCTGCGCCTGGCCTTGCGGACAATGCTCGACGCGCGCCCGCACGCGGTATACGCGGCGCAGCGTATCGGGCGTCACCACATCGCCCGGCAGCCCCTCGGCTTCGATCGCGCCAGCGTGCAGCAGCAGCGCGTGGTCAGCGTGACGCAGCGCGATGTTCAGGTCATGCAGCACCACCAACGTGATCAGGCGGTGCAGCCGCGTCTGGCGGCGCAGCACGTCCATGACGTGGAATTGATAGTTCAGGTCCAACGCCGACAAGGGTTCATCAAGCAGCAGCAGACGCGGACGCCGCACCAGTGCCTGCGCCAGCGAGGCCAGCTGCTTCTGCCCGCCGGACAGTTCGTCCAGGTGGCGGCTGGCAAGCGGCGCGATGCCCAGCTCGGTGATGACCGCCATCGCGTCTTCCATCAGCGCATGGCCCGGCTGCCCATGCCGGCCGGATCGCGCCGCTACCAGCACGGATTCGAAGACGGTCATGTGCACGCGCTTCGGCAGGGCCTGTGGCATGTACATCGCGCATTCGGCACGGCGGGCCGGGCTGGCGTTGGCCAGGTCCTCGCCGTCCAGCCAGATCGCGCCTTGCATTACCGGGTGCAAACCGGCCAGCGTCTTGAGCAGCGTCGATTTCCCGCTGCCGTTCGGCCCCAGCAGCGCGGTGACGGCGCCTTCGGGCATGGGGCCGGCGCTGGCGTTGCGCAGCACCGGCCGCCCGCCATAGCCGGCGGACAGGGCCTGGATGCGTAGCTGCGTCATCGTCAGGGTTGCAGCACCAGCGTGCCGCGCATGTGCTGCCCGTGCGCCGGGAACGAGCAGTAGTAGGTGTACGACTGGCCCGCGCGCAGGCGGCTGACGGGGAAGGTGACGGTGGCCGTTTCGCCGCCGCCCAGCATGGGCGTCTTGGCAAGGATGCGGGCGTCGCCCGGCGCCAGGAAGTCGCTGCTGGCGCCGGCCTTGATGCCGTCGACCATCACGGCATCGATGTCTTCCGTCTTGGTCAGCACCCAGTTGTGGCCCGCCTTTTCCTTGCTGTTCTTGCCCGTGTGGATCAGGCGAACGGTGAAGTCCTGGCAGGTCGCGGGCACGACGATGTGGTCCGGGCCGAATTGCTTGCCGGGACGGCCTTCGACGTCGATCGAGCAAGCGGGGTCGGCGTGGGCCGTGCCGGCGATCATCAGGGCCGCGAGCGTCAGCGTCAGGCGGAATTTCATCGGGGTGTCTCCTTGTTGCGGTTGATGCCGTCAGGCGCGCTTGAGGGCGCGCACGACGATGGTGAGAAAGAAGGGAATGCCGACCAACGAGGTCACGATGCCGACCGGGATGAGCGCGCCGGGCAGCACGGTCTTGGACGCCACGGACGCCAGCGACAGGATCAGCGCGCCGGCCAGCGCGCTGCCCGGCAGGTAGTAGCGGTGGTCTTCGCCCAAGAGCAGGCGGGCGATGTGCGGCGCGACCAGGCCGACGAAGCCGATCGTGCCGACGAACGACACGGCAAGCGCGGCCAGCGCGCTCACGCGCAGCAGGCTGACAAGCCGCAGCCGCTTGACGTCGATGCCGAAGCTGGCCGCGCGTTCCTCGCCAAGCCGCACGGCGGTGAGCTTCCAGGCGTCTCGCATGGAGAACGGAATGGCCAGGACCAGCGCCGCGGCCATGACGCCGACGGTGGTCCAGTTGGCGCGCGCCAGGCTGCCCATCGTCCAGAAGACGATGCCTTGCAGGGCCTCCTCGCTGGCGACGAACTGCAGCAGCATCACCAGCGCCTGGAACGAATACACCAGTGCGATGCCGAACAGCACTACGCCCAGCGTCGAGCCGCCGCGCCAGCGCGCCACGCGTTCCAGCACCAGCACGGACAGCAGGGTGCAGGCGAAAGCCGATACGGAAACCGTCATGCCGGCCGGCAGCGCGGGCAGATGCCAGTCCAACGTAATGGCAAGCGACGCGCCGAACGCCGCTGCGGCCGAGACGCCCAGGGTGTAGGGGCTGGCGAGCGGGTTGTCCAGCATGGTCTGCATCTCGGCGCCGCCCAGGCCCAGCGCCACGCCGACCAGCGACGCCATCAGCGCATAGGGCAAGCGGAACTGCCAGACGATGACGCGCGTACCGGTGTCTGACACCTCGGGGTGCAGCAGCGTGCGCAGCAGCTCGGGCAGGGACAGCGAAGCCGGTCCGCTGGCGATGTCGGCCAGCAGGCTGGCCACGATGGCCAGCACCAGTACAACGGTCAGCAGCAGGCGCTTGCGCACCGCGCGCCGGTACGCGGCGATGGGATCGTCAGGCACTGACGCCGCGGGCGATGCGGCGGCGGGGGCGAATCCGGTCATGGCGGACTACTTTGCAGGTGCGGCCGGAGACGTCCAGAAGGCGCCCGCGTTGTCCAGATCCAGGAACTGGCCGTACAGCGCGTCCAGCGTGCCTTGCGGATCCAGCGCGGCGGCGCGTTCGGGATACAGCCATTTCGCCATTGCCTCGATGGCGGCAACGTTATAGGGCGAGTTGTAGAACGCGTGCCAGATGCCGTAGGCGCGATGCTGCTTGACGGCGCCCAGATCGCGGATGCCGTCGCGGTCCAGCAGCGTGGCCAGGCTGTCGGCGGATACCTTTGGATCGGCGCCGGGACCGGCCAAGAGGCCCGGACGGCCGGGTTCGGAACGGCTTCCGGTGGCGATGTAGACATCCGGCTTGGCGTCGATGACGAACTCCAGGCTCACGTCGCCGATCGCGCCGGGCAGCACGGGGGCCGCGACATTGACGCCGCCCGCGGCTCCCAGCAGGTCGCCGAAGCTGCCGTTGCCGGTGGTGTGGCAGCAGGCCGGCCACACGCCCGCCAGCATCTCCACGAAGACGCGCGGCCGCTGCGCGGGCGGCACCGGTTCCACGACCTTGCGCACGCGGGCCAGGCGGTCTTCATAGAAGGCGATGTAGCTTTCCGCCTCGGCTTCGCGATCCAGCGCTTGGCCCAGGATGCGCATGCTGGGCACCGTGTTGCGCACGGGGTGCTGGCGGAAGTCGATGAAGACGATCGGGATGCCGGCTTCCTGCAACGCCGGGATCATCGGATTGTTGCGGCCCGGGCCGTGGCCGCTGACGCTGAAAATCGCCACGTCGGGCCGCAGCGAGACGATCTTTTCGGGACTGACGCTGGCTTCCGACGTCTTGCCGATCAGGGGTACGTCGGCCGCCTTGGGAAAGCGTTTGACGAGCTGGTTCCAGGAGTAGGGATCCTGTTGCTTCAGCTCTCCCTGCCAGCCGACTACACGCGCCACGGGATCGTGCCGGTCCAGCAGCGCCATCGCAAACGCGAAGCGGCCTTCGCCCAGCAGAATGCGTTTCGGGTGGTCGGGCACTGTCACGACGCGGCCGGCCAGGTCGGTGACCTCGCGGGCATGGGCGCCGGGCAGGGCGCAGATCAGGGCGGCGGCGGTCACGGCCGCACGGAAAAGGGCAATCGAACGCATGGCGAATCCTTCAGGGGCGTCGGCCGCGGGGTGCAGGTAACGCGAACCATTCTTATCGCCGGGCAGTGTCCGCCAACCCTCCTCAAGAATTCGTTAAGACGCGCAGCGGCTGTGGCAATGGCGCCGCAACGCCGCCGCGCGCCTGGCCTCGCCCCTACAATGTGAGATTGATTGTTATTCGCCGAGCGGTCCCGCCATGCGCGTTCTCGTCATCGAAGACGACCCCGACATTCTTGCCAACATCACCCATCACCTGACGCGGCGCGGCTACATCGTCGATTGCGCCGAGGACGGCCAGCGCGGCTACGCGATGGCGGCCTCCGGCGAGTTCGACCTGATCGTGCTGGATCTGATGCTGCCGCGGCTGGACGGCTACGAGCTGTGCCGCCGGCTGCGCACCGAGGCCGCGTGCAACACCCCCGTCATCATGGTCACGGCCCGCGATACGCTGGACAACCGGCTGACCGGCTTTGACGCGGGCGCTGACGATTACCTGGTCAAGCCCTTTGCGTTAGCCGAGCTGGCCGCGCGGGTCAAGGCGCTGCTGCATCGGGCCAGCGGGGCGGGCGCGGCCCGCGTGCTGCGCGTGGGCGACCTGACGCTGGACACCGGCACCTTGGCGCTAGCGCGCGCGGGCCAGCCGCTGCGCCTGCCGCCGTCTCCGCTGCAACTGCTGACCCTGCTGATGCGCGCCAGTCCGTCGGTGGTGCATCGCGCCCGGCTGGAAGAGGCGTTGTGGCGCGACTCGCCGCCTGACAGCGATAGCCTGCGCACCCACATCCACCAGATCCGCCACGTGGTCGACAAGCCCTACGACACGCCGCTGCTGCACACGGTGCACGGCATCGGCTACCAGCTGCGGGCCGCGAACGATGGTTAACCAGGGCAAACGCGCGGCGCGGCGCGGGCTGGCGCGCCATCTCGTATTGACCTATGTCGCGCTGGCGCTGCTGGTGGCGGGCCTGCTGACCTGGTTGTCGGTGTGGAGCGTCGGCAAGCTGGAGGCGCATCTTCAGCGCATCGACATGGGCATGGCGGTGGAGCGGGTGCGAGGCGATTTCCTGGCGGGCATCGACCCGGGCCGGCCCAACCGCTTCTTTCACGGCGATCCGGGAAGCAGGGCGTTTCCCGATTGGCTGCGGCCGCTGAAACCGGGCTTTCACAAGATCGAGCGCAACGATCGTGTGTGGCATGTGATGGTCGACGACTTCGAGGGCCAGCGCTACATGCTGCTGCGCGACTACACCGAATACGAGCAGAACCAGTCGGCGTCGCACTGGACCGCAGTGACGGGACTGGCGGCCAGCCTGGCGTTGGCATTCGTCCTGGGCATCCTGGCCACGCGGCGCCTGCTGCGTCCGCTCGCGCGGCTGGCCGCCCAGGTCAATGCGCGCGGCGCGCAGCCGCCGCAGACCCGGCTGGCCGAAGATTATCCGCCGGACGAGATCGGCCAGCTTGCGGCGGCCTTCGACTCGACCTACAACCAGCTCGAACAGGCGCTCAGGCGCGAGCAGCTCTTCACGGCCGACGTGGGGCACGAGTTGCGTACGCCGCTGATGGTGATCTCCAGTTCCTGCGAACTGCTGCGCGAGGAACAGACGCTGGACGCGGCGGGACAGGCGCGTCTTGCCCGCATCGAGGCGGCGGCGTCCGACATGGGCGAGCGGCTGGACACCTACCTGATGCTGGCGCGCGGCGGCGACGCGGCCGGCCTGTTTCCGCGCGAAAGCGCCACGGACACCGCGCGCGGTCAGTTGGCCGCCTGGTCGCCGGTGGCGCAGCGGCGCGGCATGCAGTTGACGCTGAACGCATCGGGTGCGCCGGAAGCGGCCTTGCTGTTTCCCGCGCCGCTGCTGCGCGCGGTGCTGTCCAACCTGATCCGCAATTCGCTTCAGTACGCTGGTCCGCAGGCCAGCATCGTCGTCACGGCAGGACCCGATTACGTTCAGGTGAACGACAACGGTCCCGGCATTCCGGTGGAACGGCAGGCTTCCATCTTCAACCCCTTCGTACGTGGCGATCAGCCGGATGACGGCAATCTGGGGCTGGGCTTGTCGCTGGTCCAGCGCATCTGCGAGCACCAGGGCTGGCGCGTGTCGCTTCAGTCGCGCCCCGGGCAGGGCAGCCAGTTCCGGGTGGACCTGGCCGGCCCCGCGCCGGCCCCTGCGGGTTAGAACGCGACGTCGGCCGTGAACAATGCCGTGCGTCCCGCGCCCGGCACCCCGTACAGCTGGAAGCCATCCAGCGAGGCCCCGATGCGGCTGTAATAGAACTTGTTGAACAGGTTGTCCACGTTCACCCCCAGCGTCACGTTCTTGTCCAACCGGTAGCGCGCCGCCACGGAATGCAGCCAGTAGGACGGCGCCTTCTCGTTGTCGCGGACCCAGACCGGATGCGTGCCGTACGGACCGGATACGGTGGAACTGTTGTTGTTCTTGCCGCCGACGTACTTGTTGTCCGTGTAGCGCCGCTTGCCCACGTACTGCGCGCCATAGCTCAGCGATAGGTCTTCCGTGGCCGCATAGGTGGCCCACAGGTTGAACGTCATGTCCGGCACGTTCTTGGCTTCTTCGCCCTGGTTCGCGCCTTTGGTGATGCGGCTCTTCATGGCGCTGACGCCGGCAAAGGCGGACCAGCGCGGCGTGATGTTGCCCGACAAGCCCAGCTCGATGCCGTCCACGCGCTTGGCGGGCAGGGCGCGCACGACGTCGGTGGCGTCGTCGCCGTATTCCCATGAGTCCGTCAGTTCCGTGCGGAAGATGGCGCCCGTCAACGACAGGTCACCGCCCGCCACGTCCCACTTCGTGCCCAGTTCCCACGTGCGGGCAAGGGCCGGCTTGTAGGTGTCGGAACCGGTGGCGCCGTAGATGTTGTTGTTGGTGGATGCGCCCATCGCCGACGGTTGCGCGGCCTGGCTGTATGACACGTAGACGCTGCCGTTCTCCACGGGCTTGTACGTCAGGCCGACGCGGCCGCTGAAGGCGCCGTCGGTGACCCGTTGCGTGGCGGCGCCCGCCGTTTGCGTGACGCGGTAGCGGTCGTAACGCAAGGCGCCTTGCAGCATCCATTGCGGGTTGAAGGTCACGGTGTCCGCGGCGTACAGGCCGGCATTGAAGACTTCGGCCTTGTTTCCCGAATCGCCCTTCAGCGTATCCACGCCGCCCATGTCCACGCCGCCGGTGTTGCGCAGGTCGAGCACGGGATTCACGGACGGGGCGCGGATCGTGCGCGCATGGTCGCCGTAGGTTTCCTTGTAGAACTCCACGCCCGTCACCACGGCATGCTTGATGCCGCCGGTATGGAAGTCGAGGTTCAGGTTGGTCTGGTTGGCCAGGATGGTGTAGCGCTTGGACGTGCCGAAGTCGTTGCCGCGCAACTGGGCGTAGGGCGAGGGATCGCGCAGCGGCGTGAAACCGCTGTACGAGGCAATGCCGTCCGCGCTCTGCACCAACGGGCCGGCGCCCACATAGCCGTACGACGTGCGCGACGTGGAATTGAAGCGCGCGGGGGCCAGCACGCCGATGCGGTCGGTCTGCTGCCAACGGCTGATGTTGGTCACGCGCGCCGCACGGGTGAAGTCATGCTCGACCTTCATCGTTGCCTGATCGGTGCGGGTCTGCTCCGTGTACAGGCCGGGGTCGCCGTACCAGGCATTGCGTGCCACGTTGGGCATGCGCCTGCCGCCCGTGCCGCGCTGGATCGGCACGCCGCCGTCGGGGATGTTGTCGTCTTCCTGATGCAGGTAGCTCACCGTGACGCGAGTGGGCGAACCCAGGCCCATTGCCAGCGAGGCCGCGACGCCAGACCGGTCAAACTCCGTCACGTCGCGCTCGGCCACGCCGTTGTGATGGCGCATGAGGTTGACGCGCAGGGCGGCGCTGTCAGACAGTTCCTGGTTCAGGTCCGCGGTGATGCGCCGGTAATGATCCGTGCCCAGTCCGCCGGACAGCTTGTAGATCGAGCCGAGTCGCGCTTCCTTGCTGGCCAGGTTGACGCTCCCGCCGACGGCCGAGATGCCGGATTCGATGGAGCCCGTGCCCTTGAAGACCTCGGCCTGTTCCAGGTTGAAGATGTCAGTGCGGCTGGACAGGCCCGCATCGCGGATGCCGTCCACGGTAATGCTTTGCTCCGCGGAAAACCCGCGGATCGTGAACATGTCGCCCCAGCCGAGGTTGCCTTCGCCCGAACTGAACGTGATGCCCGGCACGTTGCGCAGCACATCCTGCAGGCTCTTGGCCTGCTGTTCTTCGAGCACCGCGCGCGGCACGACGGTGATGCTTTGCGGGGTGTCGAGCAGCGGCTCGGTGAACTTGCCGGACTGCACGCGATCCGCCTTGAAGGGCGGGGCATCGGCCTGCACGGTGACGGGCGCCAGCAGTACGGCGTTGTCCGCGGGGGGCGTCTGGCCGTGGGCCTGCGTGGAGGCGGCGGCGCCCAGCGCCATGCCCAAGGTTTTGAGGGCGAATGGGCCCTGGGAGGGTGCTTTTTGTTGTTGCGCCATGGCGATCTTGAGTGCCTCAATGAGAATCGTTCCGGATTCTAGGGAGGCTTGTCTCAAGATCCTGTTAAGACGCTGGAACGGCGGCCGCACGGACGATCGTGCAGGTTGGCCAACCGTCGGGTGGGGTGCGAGCGCGTCGATTTGTCTTAGAATAGTAATGTTATTACATTACTATTCTGGCTTTTTTCGCGAGGCGCGCCGCCCGGCGTGCCACCAGCATTTCAAGCATCTCCCGCATTCCTCCATGGCTTCTCTCATTTCCCCTCCCGCCGCCACCCGGCTGCGGTCCATCGACGCGCTGCGCGGCCTGGTCATCGTCATCATGCTGCTCGACCACGTGCGCGAAACCTTTTTCCTGCATCACCAGGTCGGCGACCCGATGGACGTGTCCGCCACGCCGCCGGACCTGTTTTTCTCGCGCCTGCTGGCGCATGTGTGCGCGCCGGTGTTCGTGTTTTTGACGGGCCTGTCGGCCTGGCTGTATGGCGCGAAGGCGGGTGACCGCAGCGCCACGGCGGCGTTTCTGGCGAAGCGGGGCGCATTCTTGATCGCGCTCGAAGTCATCGTCGTGAACTTCGCGTGGACCTTCCAGTTTCCGCCGTCCGTCGTGTACCTGCAGGTGATCTGGGTGATCGGCCTGTCCATGCTGTCGCTGGCGGCCTTGCTGTGGTTGCCGCGCTGGGCGCTGGTCGTCGTGGGCGTGGTGCTGGTCGCTGGCCACAACGCGCTGGATGCCGTGCACTTTGCTGCCGGCCACGCGATGCACGTGCCGTGGGCGGTGCTGCATGATCGCGGCTGGATTGAAGTTAGCGACACATTGCGCTTGCGCACGTCGTACCCGTTGCTGCCGTGGATCGGCGTGATTGCGCTGGGGTATGCGGCCGGCCCGTGGTTCCGGCCGGGTTCGGACGCCACCGAGCGCCAGCGCCGTTTGTGGACGGCCGGGCTGGCGGCGGTGGCGGGCTTTGTGGTCCTGCGTGCGCTCAATGGCTACGGCCAATCGCAGAAGTGGGCAGTGCAGGATGACACGCTCCATACCATCATGAGCTTTGTGAACATCACCAAATACCCGCCGTCGCTGATGTTCCTGCTGCTGACGCTGGGATTGGGACTGTGCTTGCTGGTCCTGATTGAACGCGCGCAATCGGCGGCCTGGGTCCGCGCGTTGTGCGTGTTTGGCGCGGCGCCCATGTTCTTCTATCTGCTGCACCTGTATGTCTTGAAGGCGCTGTACCTGGGCGGCGAAGCGATCTGGGGCCTGAACCAGGGCAAATACTTCGGCGTTGATGGCATGGCGTCGGTGTGGGTGATTTCGATCCTGCTGGCCGTGGCGCTGTTCTGGCCCGTGCGCTGGTTCGGACGCCTGAAGGCCGCGCGCCGCGATATCGCGTGGCTCAAGTACCTGTGACGCGGGCGATGGCAGCACGCAAGTTTGCCGTGGGCGTCGCGGCATTGATGGCGCCATGGGCGGCTGACGCGCAGCAGAATGCGGTGACGCTGTATGGCGTCGTGGACCTGAGCATCGCGGGCTTTTCCACGCAGGAACGCGGCACGGCCATCAACATGCAGTCGGGCGTTCAGTCCGGCTCGCGCTGGGGGCTGCGCGGCAGCGAAGACCTGGGCAACGGCCTGCGCGCGAACTTCCAGCTGGAAAGCGGCTTTCTGGCCAACAACGGCAACTCGGCGCAAGGCAGACGCCTGTTCGGCCGCGCGGCGTGGGTGGGCGTGTCGGGCGGTTTCGGCGATCTGCGGCTGGGGCGGCAGACCTCGGTCTCGTCCGCCACGCTGGCGGACTACGATGCGTTCCTGGCGTCGTACCTGATCACCGGCGCGCAGACCGCGCTGCTGCCGTACAACGCCAATCGCGCCGACAACACGGTGTCGTATTGGAGTCCATCCGTGGGCGGCCTGCGTGCGGGTGTGGATGCCAGCATGGATTACGACGGCGGCGGCGGATTCAAGACCGCGTCCACCAACAAGCTGTACAGCGCCGCCGTTGTGTTTGACCAGCCGGGCTATTCGATTGCCGCCACCTACGAAGGCGCGAGCTGGGCGGACGGGACGGTGCAATCGGCCGCCATGGCGAACGCCGGGGCCGACCGCCAGCCATATGCGTACACGCTGGCGGGCCGCGCGACGGTGGACGCGTTCACGCTCTATGCCGGCTGGTCGGTGATGCGCAATGGCTCGACCATTCCGGCGGTGCCGTCACCCGGGCAGCGGGTGTACTTTCCGGGCAGCACGGTGCACGGCGTGATGGCGGGCGCGGCCTGGCGCACGGGCGCGAGCACCGTGATGGCGTCGTGGCAGGGCAGCCTGCCGGGCGGTGGGGCGCTCGAGCGCGATGGCGCCACGCATTCCCAGCAGATCAATTCGGCAGGCTACGTGTATGACCTGTCCAAGCGCACCAACGTGTACGCCATCTACGGCTATATGCGGGGCGCCTGGGACGATCCGTCTTGGCATCAGTCCCAGTACGCGGTCGGCATGCGCCACCGCTTCTGACGGGGTATCAGTAGGCCTTCCCGGCAATCGAATCCGCATAACCGAGATCCAGCCATTTGCCATCGGCAGGGATGCGGTCCAGATTGCCCAGGTCGATCTGGGTCTGGAGCGCGTCCTTCAAGGCCTGCTCGGGCACCGCCACGGAATCGGCGAAGACGCCATCGTCGATCAGGCGCTGCACCGACGCGCGCACGACGGCGGGGTCCAGGTTGGGAAAGAGCTTCAGGCCGCTGGCCACGGCGGCGGCCGGGTCCTTGCGGATCGTCTTGAGTGCGCGGTCGATGCCGGAGACGAGCTTCTGCGAGACCTGAGGGTCGATGTCCTGGCGCGTGGAAATGGCCGAGAACGTGTACGGACCGATCTCGCGCGAAAACGCGGAAACCACCTTGAAGCCCTGGGCCTGCGCTTGGGATGCGCCCGGCTCGTAGAGCACCGCGCAATCGGCCTGGCCGGAACTGAGCGGGCCGATCTCGTTGCCCAGCGGCACTTCCAGCAGGTTCACGTCGCGCTTGGCGTCCAGGCCGGCGTTCTTGACCAGCTTGATGAACGCGGACGAACTGGTGGTGGGCATGGCGCCGGTGGCGATGGTGGCGCCTTTCAGGCTCTTGAAGCCGTCGAACGCGAAGGCGGGCTTGCAAGTCAGCCACGCGCCCAGGCGGTTCAGCGTGCCGCCCACCACCTTGACGGGCGCGCCGCGGCCGAAGGAGATTGCGGTCCATTCGGGGCCGTGCAGGGAGAAGTCAGCACTCTTGGAGATGACGGCGGCCAGCGCGTTGGTAGACGACGACGCAACGTCGATGCGCACGTCCAGGCCTTCGTCCTTGAAGTAGCCGTGTTCCTCGGCGAAATACACCGGCAGGTAGAACACGGACTTGAACGCGGCCGAGACGACGGCCTTGTCATTGGCCATCGCCGACACGGACAGCAGGGAGGCAGCCGCGGCGGCGGCGATGCGCAGGGTGGTACGGATTTTCATGGGTTTGCAGCGGCGCAATGTGCGCTTCACAGTTTGAATTGAGTGGCGTAGGTCTGGTCTTTCCAGCGCAGCAGGCGCTTTTCGGCGATGTCCACGCCGGCATACAGGACGAAGCCCAGCGCCATCAGCGAGAAGATGCCGACCCAGACCGTGTTCAGGTCATAGAGCGACGAGGCGACGAAGATGATGTGGCCCAGGCCGTACTTGGACGAGATGAATTCGCCCACGACCGTGCCCACCAGCGCGAAGCCGATGTTGATGCGGAACGTGGCGATGATGGCGGGCAGCGCCGACGGCACCACGACCTTGGCGAAGATTTGCCGCTTGGTGGCGCCGAGCGATACGAGCATCTTCTGGATGTCCGGGTCCGCGTCCTTGGCGGCCTGAAAGGTGGCCAGCAGCGCGACGATGGATGTCAGGGAGATCGACAGCGCCACCTTGGAAATCAGGCCCGTGCCGAACCACAGGATGACCAGCGGCGCGAACGCGATCTTGGGGACGCTGTTGATCGCGACCAGAAAGGGTTCGACCACCTTGGCGCCATAGGGCGAATACCACAGCGCCAGGCCCGGAATGGTGCCCACCACGGTGCCGACGACGAATCCGGCCGCCGACGCCCACAGTGTGTAGTTGGCGTGCTCCCAGAGTTCGCCGGACACGATCAGCTTCCAGCCTGCCTGCACCACGCCGGCCGGGGATCCGAACAGAAAGCCCGACACCGCGCCGGTGCGCACGGCGGCTTCCCACGCGCCAAACAGCACGGCAAGAATGAACAGCTGCGTCGCCAGGACAGGAACGCGAAAGGCCGGACGCGGGCGCGCGGGTGCGGGCGAAGCGACGCCCTGGGCAAGAGATGCGGAGGTCTGGGTCATGCGTGGGTGCCGTCCTTGCGGGCGGTCTGTATGTCGAGTTCCTGGCACAGCAGGTCGAAGTAGCCGGGAAAGCGGCTGTCATGGCGCGCATGCAGCGGCGAGCGTGTACCCAGCTCGATCCGGTGCTCGCTTTTCAGGCGGCCGGGGCGGGCGCTCAGGACGAAGATGCGCTCGGACAGCGCGATGGCTTCGTCGATGTCGTGGGTCACCAGCACCACGGTCTTGCCCTGCTTGCTGACGGTGTCGGCCAGCATGGATTCGAGGAACAGGCGGGTCTGGTAATCCAGCGCCGAAAAGGGTTCGTCCAGCAGCAGCACGTCCGGATCGGGCAACAGCGTGCGCGCCAGGGCCACGCGCTGGCGCATGCCGCCGGACAGCGCCTTCGGATAGCTGTCCTGAAAGGGCAGCAGGCCGAAGGTGTCCAGGTACTCGCGGGCGCGTTCCACGGATTCGGCCTTGGGCGCGCCCCGGATTTCCAGGCCGACCAGGACGTTGTCCAGCACGGTGCGCCACGGCATCAGCAGGTCGCGCTGCAGCATGTAGCCGACGCGCCCGCGCAGGTTGGGCAGCGGGCGGCCGTCCAGCGCGATGGTGCCGGCGTCGTGTTCCAGAAGACCGGTCAGGATGTTGAACAGCGTGGACTTGCCGCAGCCGGACGGGCCGATGATGCTGACGAACTCGCCGCTGGCGGCGTTCAGGCTGATGTCGTCCAGGACCTGCACCGGGCCGGTGTCGGTGTGGAAGCGCTTGGAGAGATTGCGGATCTCAAGTTTCAGGGGCAGGGTAGGGCTCATGGCGAAACGACTGCACGCCGCCTCAAGCCGCGCCATGCTCCAGTTCCAGGGCCACCACGTCTTCATGCGGCACTTCCAGCGCCTCGTTGAAGCGCTTGAAGAAGCTGCACAGTGCGATGCGGATGGTCAGCTCGACGATCTGTTCTTCGCTGAAGAACGATTGCAGCTTTGCGTAGAACGCATCGCTGACCTGCGCCGGCGTCAGCGTGACCAGCACCGCGTAGTCGCGCACCACCAGGTCTTTCTCGTCCAGGCCCGGCACCTGCGGGTCCAGCAGGCGGTCGATGGCTTCCTGCGAGATGCCGTGCGCCGCCAGCTTGGGCGTGTGCAGCGTGACGCAGTAATGGCAGGCATGCGCCTTGGACGCGGTCAGCAGCGCGATTTCCAGGTGGCGCGGCGAGATCAGCCCGTCTTCGCGCGACTGCACCAGGTACGAAAAGAAGTGCTTCAAGGCCGGCGGGCGGGGCGCGAACGCGCTCAGCATGTTCGCGTACGGGCCGTAGTCCTGCAGAAGCTGATTGAAGAGTTGGGCGGTCGCGGGATCGAGCTTGGCGGGATCCAAAGGAGTGAGGCGTGACAAGGCAATTCCAGCGTAGGAAAGAAGAACGCTGAAATCCTAAGAGACATGCGGCAGCGTGAAAAATACCGATATCACATATGTATATGGGTATGCCGGCGTGGCGGGCGGCTCCGCTGCCATGCCGCGCCAGCATCGCGCCTGTCACAGCCGCTGTCCTCCCGTCGCGTCGATGCGCTGTCCCGTGACCCAGCGCCCCTCGTTGGAGGCCAGGAATGCCACGATGTCCGCGATGTCTTCGGGCTGGCCCACGCGGCCCAGCGCGATGCTCTGTGCGATGACGCGGCTCAGTTCCGGGTCGCGGGCGCGCTGGTTCAGATCAGTGGCGGTGGCGCCGGGCAAGACCGCATTCACGGTAATGCCGCGCGCGCCCAGTTCGCTGGCCAGCAGCAGCGTCAGCGCTTCCAGGCCCGCCTTGGCTGGCGCGTAGACGCTCATTTCGGGATACGCGGCGCGCGTGCCCATCGACGAAATGTTGATGATGCGGCCGCCATCGCGCAGGAACGGCAGGCAATGCTGGATCAGAAAGAACGGCGTCTTCAGGTTCACCTGCAGCACGCGGTCGAAGTCCGCCGGCGTCACCTCGGGCAGGCGGGCGCGCAGGCCTACGCCCGCGTTGTTGACCAGGATGTCCAGGCCCTCGTCGCCGGTGCGTTCGCGCAAACTGGCGCGTGCTTCCTGCGCCAACCACTCGGCCGCCTCGGGGTCCGCCAGGTCGGCTTGCAACGTCCAGGCCTGGCCGCCGGCCGCCTGGATCTGGCCGGCGACTTCATCGGCGGCGTCGGCCTGCGCGTTGTAGTGCACGGCGACGAGCGCGCCGCGGCGGCCCAGCGCCAGCGCGATCGCGCGGCCAATGCCCCGGCTGGCGCCGGTGACGAGGGCGGTCTTACCCGCCAGGGAATCTGGTGTGGCGCTCATGCGGCCTCCTTTTCGGGTTGTGTCCAGGCTTGCCGGGCTTCCAATGCCCGCGCCTGCAGCAGCAAGGCATTGCGATCGACCTTGTTGGTGCCCGCCCACGGCAGGTCGTCCAGGAAGCGGATGCGGCGCGGGTGCTGATAAGCCGGGCCGTTATCGAGGGCGTGCTGCTTGAGCGTGTCGGCGTCCAGCGTGCTGCCGGCACGCCGTACGACGAACGCGACCGGGATGTGGCCGCGCTCTTCGTCGGCTAGTGGCACCACGCAGCTCTGTCGCACGTCGGGGTGCGATTCCAGCAGCTTCTCGACTTCAACGGGATAGATGTTCTCGCCCGCGCAGACGAACATGTCGTCCGCGCGGCCTACAAAGTAATGGAATCCGTCAGGGTCGCGGCGCATCACGTCGCCGCTGTAGTACCAGCCGTCGTTCAGCACCTGCGCGCTCTTCTCCGGCAGGTTGTGATAGCCGCCCAGCACAGCGGGATTCTTCATTTCCAGCACGCCTTCGTCCGGGGTGGCGCCGCCCGTCAGCCGGACCTGCGCGGCGTCCAGCGGGTAGCCGACCGACAGCGGCGGCGTGGGCAGGCCATCAGGATGCGGTCCGAACACGGCGGGACCGGCCTCGGTCGTGCCATAGCCGTGGGTGATGCGCACGTGCGGCAGCGCGCGCTGGATGCGGTCGAACAGAGCCGTCGTCATCGGCGCAGAGCCCAGCATCACGCGCTCCAGCGCCGACAGGTCGCGGTCCTGCAGCAAGGCGGGATCCTTGACCAGCCGCGCAAACATCGTGGGCACGGCGGTCAGGATGGTGATGCGATAGCGCGCCAGCGCGTCGGCGTAGGCGGCCACGTCGAACCCGGGCTGGATCACCAGCAGGCTGTTGCTGGCAAATGCGCGCTTGGACATGAAGAGACCATTCATGTGAAAGAGCGGCTGCGCCAGCAGGTAGCGCGCTTGCGGCGCGTCCGGATTCGCGGGGCCGGACGTGGCGGTCAGCGCCCAAAGTTGTCCGGCATGGGTCAGCGGCACGCCCTTGGGTTTGCCGGTGGACCCTGACGTGTACAGCATCTGTGCGATGTCTTCAGGCGCGGGCGTGACACTCGTGAACGCGGTGGGGACGATCTGCGCCGCAAATCCCTGCGGGCCCGCGTCGTCGAAATCCAGCACCGGCACGGTAGCCTCGAAGCCGGCGCGGCGGGGGCCATCCACGAACGCGAGCGCAATGTCCGCGTCGCGCAGCACGTAGTCGATATTTTCTTGCGACTGCTTGATGTTGATGGGCACGGCCACGTAACCGGCGCGCATGATGCCGAAGTACGCCAGCAAGTATTCGGCGCGGTTCAGCGCGGCGATGGCGATGCGCGAGCCGGGCGGCAGGCCGCGCTCGGTCAGCCACGCGGCCACGCCGCCGGCCAGGCGGTCGGCCTCGCCATGGGTCAGTTGCCACGGCGCGTCAGGCAGGCGCAGGTCGATGAGCGCGGGCAGCTCGGCCGGCAGGCGCGGATCGGCAAGATCGCCAAGGTTGCGGGGGGAATGCGTCATAAGAAGGAGTTCCAGAAGTTGGCGGCTCAGCGCTTTTGCAGCTTGGGATTGAGCGCGTCGTTCAGGCCGTCGCCGACCAGGTTCAGCGACAGCACGGTAAGCATGATGGCCACGCCGGGCACGGCGCAGATGTACCAGGAGGATCGGATCAGGCTGCGGCCTTCGCCCACCAGCCGGCCCCAGCTTGCGATGTTGGGATCGCCCAGGCCCAGGAAGGACACCACCGATTCGTACAGGATGGCCCCGGCCACCACCAGCGACGACATCACGATGACCGGCGGCAGCGCATTGGGCAGGACTTCGGCGGCGGCGATGCGCCATGGGCTCATGCCGACCGCGCGGCAGGCCTGAACGAACTCGCGCTCCTTGAAGGACAGAAATTCCGCGCGGGTCAGGCGGGCGATTGGCGGCCAGGACACCAGGCCCACCGCCAGCGTGATGTGCTCGATGCGTGGACCGAGCACCGACACGACCGTCAGCACGAAGACCACGTTGGGAATGATCTGGAACAGTTCGGTCAGGCGCATCAACCCTTCATCCACCCAGCCGCCCGCCCAGGCAGCAGCCGCGCCGACGGTGACGCCGATCAGCGTGGCGGTGGCGGCGGCCACCAGGCCGATCAGCAGCGTGGCGCGCGCGCCGTGGGCGATGAGTGCGGCGATGTCGCGGCCCATCGAGTCCGTGCCCAGCGGATAACGCCAGGACTCGAACGGCCAGATCTCGGGCGCGCCCACGATGCGCAGCGGATTGACGGGGTAAAGCCAGTCCGCGCCGGCCGCCACCAGCGCGACCAGCAGCAGGACCAGTGCGCCCGCCACGGCGCCGCGGTTGCGGGCAAAGCGAACGGCGAACGCGTCCGGGCGGCGGGCGGCCGGCGCGCCAGCAGGAACAGTTGCAGCGGAAGGTGCGGACATGTCAGGCGGCCTTGATGCGCGGATCCAGGCGCGTATATGCCAGATCCACGAAGATGTTGGCGATGATGACGACGACCGAACTGAGCACCAGGATGCCCAGCACGACGGGATAGTTGCGGCTCATGACGCTGTCGAACAGCACGGCGCCGATGCCGGGCTAGCTGAACACCGACTCGATCACGATGCTGCCGCCCAACACGGCGCCCAGTTGCAGGCCCAGCAGGGTGACGATGGGAAGGACGGCGTTGCGCAACACGTGGCGCAGCACCACGGCGACGCGCGTCAGACCCTTGGCGTGGGCGGTGCGCACGTAATCCATGCGGCTGACTTCCAGCATCGAGGCGCGCATCACACGCGCATAGGCTGCCGAATAGAACAAGCCCAGTGCCACCGCCGGCAACGCCAGATGATGCAGGATGTCCAGCGCCTGCCGCCACAGCCCGCCGTCCAGCCCGATGGTGACCATGCCGCCCACCGGAAACCAGCCCAGCTTCACCGAGAACATGATGATGAGCATGATGCCCAGCCAGAAGCTCGGCGCGGCAAAGCACAGCACGGCGAAGGCGGACACGGCGCTGTCCCACCATGTGTTGACCTTGACGGCCGACACGATGCCGGCCGCCACGCCCACCAGCACGGCGATGGCAATGCTGGCCAGCATCAGCACCAGCGTGGCGGGCAAGTGCGCCAGGATGACGTCCAGCACCGGCAGGTTATGCCGGTAGGAATAGCCCAGGTCCAGCTGCGCGACCGACCCGATGTACTTGAGCAACTGCACTGCCGGTGGCTGGTCCAGCCCGTAGGTCACGCGCAGGCGCTCGATCAGCGCCGGGTCGGTGACCTGCTGCTCGGCTGTCATGACATCCAGGAAGGTCCCCGGCACGGACTGAATCAGGGCAAAGTTCAGGACCATCACGCCCAGCAGCAGCGGGATGGCCTGAAGCAGCCGGCGCGAGATCAGGCGCAGAGCCATGTCGTCCTCAGGCCTGCAGCCAGACGTCGGCCAGCGTCTCGCCCTGGACGTTGGCGCCGGTCGTGAAGTTGCGCACGTTCTTGCCGGCCAGGGTGAAGGACTGGATTTCCACCAGCGGCACGATCGGCACGTCGGTGGACGCCAGGCGGGCGAACTGCGCGGCCAGCTTGCGGCGGGCCTCCGGATCGGTTTCGACGGCCAGCTT
This sequence comes from Achromobacter sp. UBA2119, assembly GCF_002331005.1. NCBI lineage: Bacteria > Pseudomonadati > Pseudomonadota > Betaproteobacteria > Burkholderiales > Alcaligenaceae > Achromobacter > Achromobacter sp. UBA2119. The sequence goes on from NZ_DCYD01000012.1 coordinate 28,610, forward strand.
GCCGACGATGCCATCCATCTCTGAACTGGAATAGCCCGTGGCGTTGCGGAACGCGGCGCCTTTGACGATGCCGTCGGTCGTGAAGAACTGCGTCACGGTGGGCACCAGCTCCAGCGGCGACGTGAAGTTGGACACCGCGATGTCGTAGTCGTATTCGCCATAGATGCGCTTGAGCGCGGTAGCGCGGTCCACGGAATCGAGCTTCACGGCGATGCCCACGTCTTCCAGCGCCTGCTTCAGGTACTGGCCGAGCTTGGCGTTTTCCTCGAACCAGGCCGCGGCCAGCAGGTTGACGGTGAAGCGCTTGCCGTCCTTGGCCGGCAAGCCTGCCGCGTCCAGCAGGGCGGCCGCCTTCTTCGGATCGAAGGCATAGCGGGGCACGTCCTCGGTGAAGAACAGCGGATTGCTGCTGAAGATGGGCGCAATCGCCGGCTTGCCGCGGCCGTAGTAGATGGTGTCGACGATGAACTGGCGGTCGATGGCGTGCAGGATGGCCTGGCGGACCTCGCGGCGGTTGACGATGTCGCGCCGCTGGTTGAACTCGACGGTGACCGTCCACGCGGTGTTCTGGTAGCCGCGCGTGTCCACGACGACCTTGCCGGTTTTGACCAGCCGGTCGATGTCGCGCGCGGGCACGGGGTTGGAATAGGCCAGGCCCAGCTCGCCGGTTTCCAGCGCAGCGCCGCGCGAGGCGGGGTCCGCCCACCAGCGGATCACCAGCTTGTCCAGGTTCGGCTGCGTGGCGTTCCAGTACTTGTCGTTGCGCAGGTACTCGACATGGCTGCCGCGCACCCACTTGCCGTACTTCCACGGCCCGGTGCCCACCGGCGTATTGTTCAGCGGGTTGGTGATGAGGTCCTTGCCGTCGTACAGGTGCTTGGGCACCAGCAGCTGATACTGGCCCGACAGGGTGGACTTCAGGAAGAACTCGGGCACCGGGGCGTTGAAGGTCAGCACGACCGTGTGCGGATCCGGCGCCGAGGCTTCTGTCAGCGACTTGAGCGCGATGCCGGCGGAAATGGGCTTCCAGTGCTGCAGCACGTTGTAGACGACGTCGGCCGACGTGAACGGCGTGCCGTCGTGCCAGGTGACGTTCTCGCGCAGCTTGATCGTGTAGCTGCGAAAGTCCGCGGCCGGCGTGACAGACAAAGCCAGCGCGGGCTGGAACTTCAGGTCGGCGTCCAGCTTGAGCAGGCGTTCCAGGATCTTGGTGGATGTCTGGAACGGGCTGGAACCGCCGCCGCCCGGTACGAACAGGGCTTGTGGCTCCAGGCCGCCCCACGTGGCGACGAGCGTGCCCCCGCGGCGGGCGGGGCCGGCGTCGGACCCGGGGCGGTCCGTGGCAGCGAGCAGCGTGCGCGGCGTGACGCCCAGGCCGGCCGCAGCCAGACCGCCGGCGGCGGAGCGGGTCAGAAAGGCGCGCCGTCCGGCGCGGGTTGCTTGTGTCATGACGGTATTCCTTGTCTTGAATGCGCGGCTCAGCCCTGGCTGAGCGTGGCGTAGGTGGCGCGGCCGATGGCCACCAGCGCGCCCTGGTCGTTGTAGAGGTCGACGTCGGCCACACCCACGCTGCGGCCGTTGCGGCGCACGCGTGCCACCGCGGTCAGCGACGTATTGATGGCAGGGCGCAGATAGTCGACGCGGAAGTTGATGGTGGGCAGGCCGCGTCCCAGCAGCATGCCGACGGCAAAGTCGCCGACCGTGTCGATCACGGCGGCCAGCGGACCGCCATGCCATTGGCCGCTCTGCGCGCCGCGTTCGAACTCCGGACGGAAGGGGGCAACCACGGTCAGTTCACCCTGTTCGTGGTCGACGTTGCGTACCGACAGGTCCAGCCACGCAATGAAGGGCGATCCGTCGAACTTGGCCTGGATATCCACGGCGTTCAGCTGCGCGCTCATGACGCCACCAGCACTTTGCCGACGATCTTGCGATCTTCCAGCGAGGCCAGCGCCTCGGCGCCTTGTTCCAGCGGCCACACGCGGTCCACTTCGACGCGCAGGCGGCCATCGCGCACCAGCGCCAGCAGCTCGTGCAGGTCCTCGCGGTCCCAGCCGTTGGAGCCGCGGATCTGCAGCTCGAACGTCCAGATGTAGCGCAGGTCTTCCTTGGGATCGAAGCCCGCCGTCGCGCCGCAGGTCAGGAGGCGTCCGCCCAGGCGCAGGCAGCGCAGGGACTTCACCCACGTGTCGCCGCCCGTGAAGTTCACCACCACGTCCACGCCGCCCGGCTTGCCGCCGCGCCGGCGCGAGGGCTTGCCGAAGCGTTCCTGCACGGCCTTCAGGAAGTCTTCCTCGGTGTACAGGATGATGTGGTCGGCGCCTAGCGCGCGCAGCGCTTCGCCTTTCTCCGGCGTGCCGGCGCAGGCGATGACTTCGGCGCCCGCCAGTTTGGCGAGCTGCACCGCGCACACGCCCACGCCGCCGCTGGCGCCCAGGATCAGCACCTTTTCGCCGGCCTGCACCTGCCCGATGCGGTTCATCATGCGCAGCGCGGTGCCATAGGCCACCGGCAGTGCCGCGGCCTGCTCGAAGCTGACTTCATCGGGCAGGCGCAGGAGCTGATGCGCGGGCACGCGGCACAGCTCGGCCAGTCCGCCGTGGATGGTCTCGCCGACCAGCCCGCCATCCACACGGTCGATCGGGTCGACCAGCACGCGGTCGCCGGCCTTCCAGTCGCGCACGTTCTCGCCGGTCTTGACGATCTCGCCGGCCACGTCCAGGCCGATGATGACGGGGAAGGGCAGCTTGATGCCGGGCATGCCGCGGCGGGTGAAGACGTCGTGGTAGTTCAGGGACGAGGCCTTGACGCGGATCACCACGTCATCGGGGCCGGCCACGGGATCGGGGAAGTTGGTTTCCAGGCGCAGCTTTTCGTTGCCGCCGTGCTCACGCAAAACAATCGCTTTCATGAATGCCAGTTAGAAGGGGAATTAGAGAAAAGAAGTCACCAGCCCGCGACGCCGTCGATGGCCTGGCGGGTGATGTGCAGGCCATGCGCGACGACGCTGCGCCGCCACACGCTGGATATCGGTACAAACGCGTCCACCAGGTCCGCGCGCAGTTGCGCATCGCGGGCGGCATCGAGCGTCTGCGGCGCCTTGAAGCGCAGCCATTGGTCCAGCCGCAGCGCGGGCCGCATCTGGAGACCGCGCGTGCCGAATTCGACGACCGCGCCGGCCAACGGACGATCGCCCAGGGCCTGCTGCACGCCGCGGAACACCAGGCCCTGATAGTCGGGGCGTGCCAGGCCGTGCGGGCGCTGGTCGCGCACGCGTTCAGCACCCCACCAGCGTGCGGCCTGCGTTTGCTCGGCGCTGTCTTCGTCGTTGAAGCACAGGAAGAAGGGCTCGCCGTATTCGCCGATGCCGGTGTGCCAGTCGATGAACGCGACACGCTCGCTGGCCGCCAGGTGCTCGTCCACAATGCGCCGCAGCGTGCGGTTGGACCATTCCGGCCCCTGGCCGCCGTAGACGAGGCCGTCCGGATGCGTGTACTGGCCGCTGGCTGTCACGTTGAACGGGGTATCCGCGCCATGTGTGGCCTTGAACGTGTCCAGCGCCTGCGCGGCGGCCTCGTGCGTGGCCTCGGTCCATTGCGCCGGGATCAGGTGCGGATGCAGCGTCGCGTAATGCGGATTGGCGGGATAGGGCCGCGTGTGGTCGACGAAGTTGCGATTCAGGTCGACGTTGTTTTCAGTGGTGCGGGTGTCGTGGGCGTAGCCGTACGGGTTCAGCGCGTGCACCAGGACGACGTTCACGTCGTCGGGCAGGAGATTCGCGCCGTCGGCGGCCAGCCATGCGCGCTGCACCGCGGACCCTGCCGCGCCTTCCAGCCCATGGGTGCCGCTGATCGCGAGGTGTGTGCGCGGCGCATCGCGGCGGCCCAGGACCGCGACGTCCACGCTCAACGCGTTGCCCTGCGGGTCCTTGAGCGTGGGGTGTTCATAGCGGAACAGCGCGGCCCCGCGCGCGGCCGCGTCGTCGACGAAAGCCTGCCGCGCGGAGGAATAGTCGTTGGCAAAGCAGTCCCAGTAATCGGGCAGGGGCTGGCTCATGTCACGTCTCCTGCACGAAGACCTGCAACGCGCCGCCGGCGTCGTCCGGCGCCACGACCAGTTCGCCGCGTGCGTTGGCGCGGTACTTCACCTGGTTGGCGTCGAACAGCGCGCGTGTCTTGTCCAGATCCCGGACGCCGATCACGGAACCCGCGAACCATCCGCCTTGCGACGCGGCGGGCAGGCCAATCGGCACGCGAACCTGCGGATAGCGCTGCTCGAACGCGGCCGGTGCAAGAAAGTCGATGCGCAGGCTTCCGCGCCGCACCTGCAGGCCGCCGTCGGGCAGGTCACTGGTCGCGATGGCGCCGAAGACGCGCTCGTAGCCTGCGCGCAGCGAACGGGGCTCGGGATGCACGACGATCAAGGACTCGATGCGGCGCGCGCCGTTGGCGTGGTCCTGCCATTCGGGGCGGTAAACCAGATGGCGCGTCAGATGGCCGCAGGTGAAGAAGTCGGGCACGCCAAGCAGGCCAGCCGGAAACTGGGTGTTGTTCCAGGCCGCGTCTTCACTGCCCTCAGGCAGATGTACCGGGCGGCCGCCGCTGATGGGCGGTTCGGCATCGATGCCCAACTTCGCCAGTTCCGTGTGCACGGCCGTGCTGTCTGTGGTCTGCAAGGCAGTGGCCACCGGGCCTTCGTACGCATCATCAAACCCGCCGAAGCGCGACTGCGCCTTGAGTTCTTCGGGGAACGTCAGCAGTTCAAGATAGTTGGCATCCAGAATGATTGTCTGGTTGCGCGTGCCGCGATGGTGCCGGCCCTGCGGGGCCAGGCTGAAACCCAGCTTGACGTAGCGGTCGGTCGCCGCCTGCAGGCCGTTGACCCGGATGATGTAGTGGTCCAGGCCCGTGACTGAAGGAAGGGACATCGGTATTCCTGTATGCGCTAAAAGAAAGACGCAGTCTGGCCGATGCGCCGTCGCGCTAGAACGATTGAATTCTCATGTCGATATCTGATTTCTGATTTGGCGCGCCTGGGCCGCAGCGGGGCTGCAGCGGCATATTCAAATCACTAATACGCATTCCGGGGGGATGCGGGGCGGCAGCGCCGCGTTCTGGTTCTTTCGGCCGCTTGCTACAGACACGCCAGGCAATCCCCAAAAGAAAAAGCCGCCTTGCAGGAAGGCGGCTTGAAGCACTGCTTGGCGGTTTTTCAGCGCGTCAATGCAGGATCTGGCTCAGGAACAGCTTCGTCCGTTCGCTCTGCGGATGATCAAAGAAATCGTCCGGATTGTTTTCCTCGATGATCTCGCCGCGGTCCATGAAGATCACGCGATTCGCCACCTTGCGCGCAAAACCCATTTCATGGGTCACGCAGATCATCGTCATGCCGCTTTCCTGCGCCAGCGTCACCATCACGTCCAGCACTTCCTTGACCATTTCCGGATCCAGCGCCGACGTGGGCTCGTCGAACAGCATGACCTTCGGGTTCATGCACAGCGACCGTGCGATCGCTACGCGCTGCTGCTGCCCGCCGGACAGCTGGCCGGGGAACTTGGCGGCCTGATCGGGAATGCGGACGCGCTCCAGGTACTTCATGGCCGTGGCCTCAGCCTGGGCGCGCGACTGCTTCAGCACCCACATCGGGCCCAGCGTCAGGTTTTCCAGCACCGTCAGGTGCGGGAACAGATTGAAGTGCTGGAACACCATGCCGACTTCGCGGCGGATGGTCTCGATGTGCTTCAGGTCGCTGGTCAGCTCGGTGCCGTCGACGATGATCTGGCCCTTCTGGTGTTCCTCCAGCCGGTTGATGCAGCGGATCATCGTGGACTTGCCCGAGCCCGACGGGCCGCACACCACAATGCGCTCGCCCTGAGCGACGTTCAGATTGATGTTGCGCAGCACGTGGAACTGGCCGTACCACTTGTTCACGTCCTGCAGACGAATGATGGCATCGGACATGCCTGTTCTCCTTCGGGTTTACCGGGCGTGCCCGGTGGCCAGGCGCTGCTCGAGCGCGCGGCTGTATTTGGACATGGAATAGCAGAAGACGAAGTAGATCAGCGAGATGAAGAGATAGGCCTCCACCCCGAAACCTCGCCATGCTGCGTCGGACAGAGCCGCCTTGGCCGCCAGCGTCAGATCGAAAATGCCGATGATCACGACCAGCGACGTGTCCTTGAACAGGCTGATGAAGATGCCCACCAGCGGCGGAATCACGATCTTGAGCGCCTGCGGCAGGATGATCTTGCGCATCTGCTGCCAGTAGTTCAGGCCCAGCGAATCCGCGCCTTCATACTGACCCTTCGGAATCGCCTGCAGGCCGCCGCGCACCGTTTCCGCGATATACGCCGCGGCAAACATGATGATCGCGATCTGCGCGCGCAGCAGCTTGTCGATGGTGAAGCCTTCCGGCAGGAAAAGCGGCAGCATGACCGACGACATGAACAGCAGGCTGATGAGCGGCACGCCTCGGATCAGCTCGATGTACACGACGCACAGCGCCTTGATGGCCGGCATTTTCGATCGGCGTCCCAGCGCCAGCAGCACGCCGATCGGAAACGCGAAGGCAATGCCGAAGGTCGCCAGGATCAGGGTGAGCGGCAGGCCGCCCCAACGGGCGTTCTCGACGTAGGTCAGGCCAAACACGCCGCCCCACATCAGCACGGACACGGCCGCCAGTCCCAGCGTCCAGATGAGCGCCAGCTTGCCGTTCCAGAAACGGCGCATGCCGCTGGCCACGATCACCGCGATCAGGATGCCGGTGGCGATCAGCGGACGCCATTGCTCGTCGAACGGATAGGTGCCGAACAGGATGAGCCGGTGCTTTTCAACGATGAACGCCCAGCAGGCGCCGCCCGCGGCGCGGCATTCCTGCGCGTTGGTGGCGTCAAAGCTGGCCTTGATGAAGGCCCATTCCACCAGCGCCGGCACGGCCATCAAGAGGCACCACGCCAGCAGCACGGTGATGAGGATGTTGAGCGGCGACGAGAACAGCCGCGACCGCATCCAGGCCCAGGCGCCGGTTTGCGCGCCGGGCGGCGCGACGTTTGCGCTCAGGGTTTGCGTAGTGCTGCTCATCTCAACGCTCCACCAGCGCGATGCGCTTGTTGTACCAGTTCATGAATATCGAGATCGACAGGCTGACCGTGAGATAGGCGGCCATGATGATGAGGATGCCCTCGATGGCCTGGCCCGTCTGGTTCAGCGTGGTGTTCACCACCGACACGATGTCCGGATAACCGATGGCCACCGCCAGCGAGCTGTTCTTCAGCAGGTTCAGGTATTGGCTGGTCATCGGCGGGATGATGACGCGCAACGCCTGCGGCAGGATCACCAGGCGCAGCACCAGCCGGCGCGGGAGACCCAGCGAACCGGCCGCTTCCCACTGGCCGTTGTTGACGGCCTGGATGCCCGAGCGCACGACTTCGGCGATGAAGGCAGACGTATAGACGGTCAGACCCAGGAAGAGGGCGACGAACTCCGGCGAGAGCGTCAGGCCGCCAACGAAGTTGAAGCCCTTGAGCGCGGGCATGTCCAGCGTCAGCGATGCGCCGCTGGCGAGCCAACCGACGACCGGAAAGGCGACGAGCAGGCCGATGGCCGTGCGGCCCAGCTTGAACGGCTGTCCCGTCGCTTCCTGGCGCCTGGTGGCCCAATGGCCCACGGCGATGATCGCCAGGATGGCCAGCCCCAGTCCGCACAGCACCCAGTCCAGCGACGCGCCTTCCAGTCCCGGCACCTTGAGGCCGCGGTTGGAGATGAAGACACCGGGCAGCGGGTTATGCGCCTGCCGGGGGCCGGGCATGTTCTCGGTGATCAGCGCATACCAGAAGAACAACTGCAGCAGCAGCGGCACGTTGCGCATCACCTCGACGTACACCGAGGTGATCTTGTTGACCAGCCAGTTCTTGGACAGGCGGCCGATGCCGATGAAGACGCCCAGGACGGTCGCGGCGATCAGCGCCAGCAGGCCCACGCGCAGCGTGTTCAGGATGCCGGCGAAGATGGCGCGTCCGTAGGTGTCGGCGGGGGTGTAGGCGATGACGGATTCGCCGATGGCAAAGCCGGCCTCGCGGTTGAGAAAGCCGAAACCCGTCGCGATGTTGCGCAGCGACAGGTTGTGCAGCGTGTTGTGGACCAGGAACCAGACGGCGGCCCCGACGAGCGCCAGGGCCAGCGCCTGGTAAACCAGCGCCCGCGTGGCCGGATCGTTCCAGGAAACCCGGCGCGGCGGCCGCTGCACCGGGTGTTGAGCGGTGTGCTGCGCCACGGTTCAGCCCGCCATCAGGGCGCTGACCGCGACGGCCAGACGGTCCATGCCTTGCTCGATGACCTCGGTGGAGGTCGCGAACGAGAAGCGCACATACGGCGACAGGCCATACGAACCGCCGTCGATCACGGCCACGCCCGCTTCGCGCAGGAAGAACAGGCTCACGTCCAGGTCCGTCTTCAACTCGCCGTCGGGACCCTTCTTGCCGATCAGGCCCTGCACGTTGGCATACACATAGAACGCGCCGTCCGGCATGGCGCACGAGATGCCGGGGATGGCGTTCAGGCGGCTCACGATGAGGTCGCGGCGCTTCTTGAAGATCCCGACCATTTCCGTGACGCTGGACTGGTCGCCTTCCAGGGCTGCCTGCGCCGCCGCTTGCGAGATCGCGCTGGGGCACGAGGTGCTTTGCGACATCACGGTGCTCATGGCCTTGATCAAATCGGCAGGGCCGGCGCCGTAGCCGACGCGCCAGCCGGTCATGGCGTAGGACTTGGACATGCCGTTGACGATCAGCGTGCGCTCAACCAGCTTGGGTTCGACCTGGACGGGCGAGGCGTGGGCCTGGCCGCTGTACGTGAAGGGCGCGTAGATCTCGTCGCTCAGAATCCACACGTGCGGATGGCGCAGCAGCACGTCGGTCAGCGCGCGCAGCTCGGTGGCGCTGTAGACGGCGCCGCTGGGGTTGCTGGGCGAATTCAGGATCAGCCAGCGCGTGCGCGGCGTGATGGCCGCTTCCAGCGTGGCGGCGTCCAGCTTGAAGCCTTGCGACTCGGGGCCGGTGACGACGACAGGCTTGCCTTCGCCCAGCAGCACCATGTCCGGATAGGAAACCCAGTACGGCGCGCAAACGATCACTTCGTCACCCGGCTCCAGGCTGGCGGTCAGCGCGGCGGCGATGATCTGCTTGGCGCCGGCGCCCACGGTGATCTGGTCCATGCCGTAGCGCACGCCCACGGTCTGTTCGAGGCTATTGGCGATGGCTTTGCGCAGACCCACGGTGCCGTTCGGGCTGGTGTAGCGGATGTCGCCGCCCGCGATGGCTTCCTGGCCGGCGCGCGCGATATGCGCGGGCGTGGGCATGTCGGGCTCGCCCAGCGTGTAGTCGGCGATCTCGCGGCCTTGGCGGCGGAGTTCGTCCACGACGATCTTGGCGGCCATGCTGGGCGAGGGTTTGATCTGTTTGAGTCGGGCGTTGACGATGCTGTTCATGGTGTTGCTGCGTAAAGAGTGTTCTGGCGCGGGCGTGCCCGCAGGCCGGGGAAATGAAGCGCGGCCCCGCACAGGGCGGAGCCGCGGGAGCGATGCTTAGCGCACCGGCCAGCCGTACATCAGACCGCCTTGCGTCCACAGCTTGTTCAGGCCGCGGTCCAGCTTCAGCGGGCTGTCCTTGCCCATGGCGCGGTCATAGCTTTCGCCGTAATTGCCGACTTGCTTGATGATGTTGTAGGCCCACTTGTCGTCCAGGCCCAGGTTCTTGCCCATGCCCGGCGTCACGCCCAGGATGCGCTGGACGTTCGGGTTGGTGCTCTTCAACATTTCATCGACGTTCTTGGACGTGATGCCGTATTCCTCGGCTTCCAGCATCGCGTTCAGCGACCAGCGCACGACGTTGAACCACTGCTCGTCGCCTTGGCGGACCATGGGGCCGAGCGGTTCCTTGGACAGGTTCTCGGTCAGGATTTCCCAGTCGTCGGGCTTGGCCAGGCGCGTGCGCATGTTGGCGGCGGTATTGGACTTGTCGTTGGTGTAGGCGTCGCAGCGGCCCGATTCCAGCAAACGGAAGTTTTCGTCGTAGTTCTCGACCAGCACGGGCTTGAACGTCAGGCCGCGGCTACGGAAGTAGTCGGCCAGGTTCAGTTCGGTGGTGGTGCCGGGCTGCACGCAGATGGTGGCGCCGTCCAGCTCCTTCACGCTCTTGACGTTCATCGCCTTCTTCACGATCAGGCCCTGGGCGTCATAGAAGTTTACGCCCACGCCGATCAGGCCCAGCGTGGTGTCGCGGGTCAGGGTCTGCGTAGTGTTGCGCGAGAGCATGTCGATCTCGCCAGACTGCAGCGCAGTGAACTTCGCCTGCGCGGTCAGCACGTTGCCCTTGACCTTGGAGGCATCGCCAAACATGGCGGCCGCGACGGCGCGGCACATGTCCACGTCCAGGCCGGTCCATTCGCCCTTGCTGTCGAGCACCGAGAAACCGGGAATGCCGGCAAAGCCGCACTGCAGAAAGCCCTTTTTCTTGACGGCGTCAAACGTCACGCCGGCCTGTGCGCCAGACGCGACGCACAGCAGGGTTGCCGCAACGGCGGAGCTCAGAAACTTGCGCATGGAGATTTCTCCTGGGGATCGAAAGTGATTGAAAAGCGGGGGGGGCGAAAACGGCCAAGCGTGCGGGGTCCGCCCCGGCAAGCCGGGGAGGGTGCGTCGCGCACGCGGACGGGTACGGGAATGGGGGAAAAAGCGCCGGCTCGTGGCCGGTCAGGCGGTGCGCCGGTGAATGCGCGTGGCGTAGGGGTGGTACGTACTGCGGAGGGTAAGAATGGGGCTCATCGGCGGCACTGGTACGGCAGGTCTTACGGATCGCGGAAGACGCAGGCAGTACTGAAGCCGCGTCGTATTACGTTATGCAATAAGACGTATGATGGCAGCCGTCATACAAGTAAACAAGTAAGGGGATTCCCGTAATTGGCATTACGGGAGGGCACGCGAGCGTGGCTTAAATCGCGGGGGGATGGGACAGCAGCTTGCGGTACCGCGCGATGCTGTCGCCCAGGTGGCGGGCCATGGCGGCGCGCGCGGCGCCGGGGTCGCGGCGCATGATGGCCGTCAGGATCGCTTCGTGCTCGCGCACGTTGCGCGTCTCGTACATTTCAAGCTCTTGGGGCGTCTTGCCGCCGTGCTTGATGTTCAGGTCGAGCATGACGTCGCGCACCGCCGCCTTGAGCAGCGCGGGAAAGTGCGGGTTGTTCGACGCGCGGGCGATCGACAGGTGGAATTCATAATCGGCCTTGACGGCCGCTTCCATGTCGCGCGTAGCGCGGTTGAAGGCGTCAAAGGCTTCGACGATGCCGCTCAGATCCGCCGCGCTGCGGCGCTCTGCCGCCAGTCCACAGGCTTCAACCTCAAGGCCCGCGCGCAATTCCATGATGTGCAGGGCCCAGCGCGGATCCGTGGCGGGTTCGACGACAAAATCGATGGGCTTTTCGCGGTCTTCGGTCACGAAAACGCCGATGCCGGGCTTGCTGACCAGGCGGCCGCTCAGCCGCATGGAAGCCACGGCTTCGCGGATGACGGTGCGGCTGACTTCGAATTCGTCGCACAGCGCGTGCTCCGAAGGCAGCTTGTCGCCGGCGCGGTACTGACGCCCATCAAGGCGCTTGGTCAGTTCCTCGATAACGAAATCGGTCAGGCGCGAGCGGGGAGGCCGGGCGGGAGTTTGCATTGTCTCTCTTATAGGGAAAATCGCTGCGGGCGAGGCTGGCAGCCTGGCGCGCAGCCGCAAGTGTACGCGGTCCTCTGATGCCGCACGGGTGTCCGGCCCGATGGGATCGGCCGCGCCAACCGAACGCGACCGCAAGGATGCACGGGGGCCATATGACAACATACGGGGCGAAATCCGCCAACTTTTCTTTGCATCAAGAAGCAAAACGCCCTCCAGCGGAGGGCGTTCTGGCGGCTAGTCACGCACGGTCAAGTGCGGACGGTTTACTCGGCGCCGGACTTCTTGATCAGGGCGGCAAGCATTTCCATTTCTTCGCCGGTCAGGTCGGTCAGCGGTGCGCGCACCGGGCCCGCGTCGTGGCCGACCAGCTTGGCGCCGGCCTTGACGATGCTGACGGCATAGCCGGCCTTGCGGTTGCGGATTTCCAGATACGGCAGGAAGAAATCGTCCAGCAGGCGGTTGGTGGTGTCGCTGTCGCCGGCGGCAATCGCGTGATAGAACTCCATGGCCATCTTGGGCACGAAGTTGAAGACGGCCGACGAGTAGACCGGCACGCCCAGCGCGCGGTAAGCGGCTGCGTAGACTTCAGCGGTGGGCAGGCCGCCCAGGTACGAGAAGCGGTCGCCCATCTTGCGGCGGATGCGGACCATCGATTCGATGTCGCCGATGCCGTCCTTGAAGCCGACCAGGTTGGGGCAGCGGTCAGCGAGGCGGGCCAGGCTGTCGGCCGACAGACGCGACTGGGCGCGGTTGTAGACGATGACGCCGATGTTGACCGACTTGCAGACCTGCTCGACGTGGGCGGCAATGCCGTCCTGCGAGGCTTCGGTCAGGTAGTGGGGCAGCAGCAGGACGCCCTTGGCGCCTTGGCGCTCGGCTTCTTGTGCGTAGGCGATGGCGGTGCGGGTGGGGCCGCCGGCGCCGGCCAGGATCGGCACCTTGCCCTTGCAGGTCTGCACGGCGGTGCGAATGACGTCGGAGTATTCATCGGGGGCCAGCGAGAAGAACTCACCGGTGCCGCCAGCCGCGAACAGGGCGGTGGCGCCGTAGGGAGCCAGCCATTCCAGACGAGCCGCGTAGCTCTTGGCGTTGAAATCGCCGTTCTGGTCGAAGTCGGTCACGGGGAAGGAGAGCAATCCTTCCGAGACGATGGCTTTGAGTTCCTGGGGAGTCGTCATGGCTGTCTTCCAAATATGAGGAATGGGTATTGAAAAAGGCGGTATGCCGTGGCCGCGGCGTTGTTCGATCCGCGATGTCAGTCATCGTACAACATATAAGCTGGGCGTACAACGACTTCCCAGGATAAATGTTGTCGTACAACAAGCCGAAGGTATCTTTTGAATCTAGGAATTTCCCTATATTGAACGGAGAAGTCGGCCGCGCTATCCTCAGCGCTCATTGTCGTACGACAACGTACAAGAACGGCGACAATTCCCAATCTCTAGGAGACAAGTTTGAAGGCATTCCCCCTGTTGAGCCGCCTGTCGGCCGTCCTGGCCGTCGCCACCGCTTTTGCCGCACCTGTCCACGCCGCTGATGACTGGCCGTCTGCGAAGGCCATCACGCTGGTGGTTCCGTTTGCGGCGGGCGGCACGTCCGACATTCTGGGGCGCTTGATCGCCCAGGAACTGGGCACGACGCTCAAGCAGACCGTCGTCGTTGAAAACAAGGGTGGCGCCGGTGGCGTACTGGGCGCGGACGCCGTGGCGCGCGCCAAGCCGGACGGCTACACGCTGCTGCTGGGCACGATCGCCACGCACGCGATCAACCCGTCGTTGCTGCCCAGCATCAACTACAACGCGGCCAAGGATTTCTCGCCCGTGATCCTGCTGGGCAGCATTTCCAATGTGCTGCTGGTGGGCGCGAACCAGCCCTATAAGAGCGTGCAGGATGTCGTTGCCGCCGCCAAGGCCAATCCCGACACGATCGCCTTCGGCTCGGCCGGGCAGGGCACGTCGCAGCATTTGTCGGGCGAAGTGTTCAAGCAGCTGACGGGCGCGCACCTGACGCACGTGCCGTACCGCGGCAGCGCGCCGGCCATTTCGGACCTGATCGGCGGGCAGATCCCTAGCTCGTTCGAAACCGCCCTGGTCGCGTTGCCGTATGTGCAAAGCGGCAAGGTCCGCGCGCTGGCGGTCACGTCCGCCAAGCGCACCGCCGTGCTGCCGGACGTGCCCACCATGCAGGAAGCCGGCGTGCCGGGCTTTGACGTCAGCAGCTGGCAGGCCATCTACGCCCCGGCCAACACGCCGCCGGCCGTGGTCGAAAAGCTGAACAAGACGATCGCCGAGATCGTGGCCAAGCCAGAAGTCACCGCCAAGATGCAGGGCCTGGGTCTGGCCTACACGCCGAACACGCCGGCGGAATTCACGGCATTCCAGGCGGCCGAGCAGGCCAAGTGGGCCAAGATCATTGCCGATGGAAAGCTGAAGGCGCAGTAATTGCGTTGTCAGGTATGAAAGCCTGGCGCGGGGAGTCGATCCTCGCGCCAGGTTTTTTTATCGGGCTGGAGTTTTGACGGGTGAATCGGGGTACGCAATGGGCGTCTCAGTAGGTGTCTGACACCGGCGCGAAATGGCGTAGGCCCCGGGCCGCGTGACGCGGCGCCGGGGCCTATTTGTTGATGCGACGCCCGAAATCCAGGCGTCAACCCATTACGCCTTGACCAGCGTGCCGTCCACCATGCGCGTCAGACCCAGCGGGTTACCGCGCTGGACGCCTTCCGGCAGCAGGCCGTCGGGCAGGTCCTGGTAGCAGACCGGACGCAGGAAGCGACGGATCGCCGTGGCGCCCACCGACGTCGAGGCCGGGTTCGACGTGGCCGGGAAGGGGCCGCCGTGAACCATGGCGTGGCTGACTTCCACACCGGTCGGGTAGCCGTTGGCCAGGATGCGGCCGGCCTTGCGTTCCAGTACCGGCAGCAGGGCGCGGGCGTCGTCCAGGTCGGCGTCGTCCACGAACAGCGTCGCGGTCAGTTGGCCTTCCAGGTGCTCTGCCACGGCGCGGACCTGCGCGGCGTCCTTGCACGCGACAACCAGCGAAGCGGGGCCGAACACTTCGGCTTCCAGCTCGTGCGAGGCCAGGAATTGGTCGGCGCTGGCGCCGAACACCACGGCGCCGGCGGCGTTGCATGCCGGGTTCGAGGGTTCCCCGCGGCCGACCGTCGACACGCTGGGGTGGCGCGCGAGGGCATCCGCGCCTTGCTCGTAGGCCGAGAAAATGCCCGGCGTCAGCATGGTGGCGGCGCCCTTGGCCTTGACGGCCTCGGCGGCAGCCTGGCGGAAGCGGTCCAGCGCCGGACCTTCGATGCCGATCACCAGGCCGGGGTTCGTGCAGAACTGGCCCACGCCCATCGACAGCGAATCCACGAAGCCCTTGGCGATGGCCTCGGCGCGCGCTTCCAGCGCGGCGGGCAGCAGGAAGACGGGGTTGATGCTGGACATTTCCGCGTACACGGGAATCGGCACGGGGCGGGCGTTGGCGGCGGCGACCAGCGCCAGGCCGCCGCGGCGCGAGCCGGTGAAGCCGATGGCCGTGATGGCCGGGTGCGTTGCCAGTGCGGTGCCGATTTCATTGCCGGCGCCAAACAGCAGCGAGAACGTGCCTTCCGGCAGACCGTGCTTGGCGACGGCTTGCTGGATGGCGCGGCCGACCAGCTCGGACGTGCCGGGGTGGGCGTTGTGCGCCTTGACGATCACCGGGCAACCGGCGGCCAATGCCGACGCGGTGTCGCCGCCCGCAACCGAGAAGGCGAGCGGGAAGTTGCTGGCGCCGAACACCACCACGGGGCCCAGGGGAACGTTGGCCAGGCGCAGGTCGGCGCGCGGCAACGGCTGGCGCTCGGGTTGGGCCGGGTCGATCGTGGCGTCCAGGAAGTAGCCGTCGCGCACGACGCGGGCGAACAGACGCAGCTGGCCGACCGTGCGGCCGCGCTCGCCTTGCAGGCGGGCGACGGGCAGGCCGGTTTCCTGGTGCGCGCGCTCGATCAGCGCGTCGCCGATGGCAACGATGTTCTCAGCGATGCTTTCCAGGAATTGGGCGCGCGTTTCCAGCGGCAGGGCGCGGTACGGGTCGAACGCGGCGCGGGCCAGTTCGGCGGCGCGCGACACGTCGTCGGCGGAGCCGGCGGGGTAGGCGGGTTCCAGGCGTTCGCCGGTGGCGGGATTGATGGCGTGCTGGGCGGCGCCCGCGCCCAGGACGGCGGTCGAGCCGATCAACATCTGGCCGGTCAGGTTCATGGTCATCTCCAAGAATAGGCGCCGATCCGAAGGATGGGCGTTGTCGCCCCCGACGGGTCCGGGGAAAAAAATGCCCCCGGACCGGGGGCAGATAGCAGGTGTCAGTGCGGACCGATTACTCGGCGCCGGACTTCTTGATCAGGGCGGCAAGCATTTCCATTTCTTCGCCGGTCAGGTCGGTCAGCGGTGCGCGCACCGGGCCCGCGTCGTGGCCGACCAGCTTGGCGCCGGCCTTGACGATGCTGACGGCGTAGCCAGCCTTGCGGTTGCGGATTTCCAGATACGGCAGGAAGAAATCGTCCAGCAGGCGGTTGGTGGTGTCGCTGTCGCCGGCCGCGATGGCGTTGTAGAACTCCATGGCCATCTTGGGCACGAAGTTGAAGACGGCCGACGAGTAGACCGGCACGCCCAGCGCGCGGTAGGCGGCGGCATAGACTTCAGCGGTGGGCAGGCCGCCCAGGTACGAGAAGCGGTCGCCCATCTTGCGGCGGATGCGGACCATCGATTCGATGTCGCCGATGCCGTCCTTGAAGCCGACCAGGTTGGGGCAGCGGTCGGCCAGGCGGGCCAGGCTGTCGGCCGACAGACGCGACTGGGCGCGGTTGTAGACGATGACGCCGATGTTGACCGACTTGCAGACCTGCTCGACGTGGGCGGCGATGCCGTCCTGCGAGGCTTCGGTCAGGTAGTGGGGCAACAGCAGGACGCCCTTGGCGCCTTGGCGCTCGGCTTCTTGTGCGTAGGCGATGGCGGTGCGGGTGGGGCCGCCGGCGCCGGCCAGAATCGGCACCTTGCCCTTGCAGGTCTGCACGGCGGTGCGGATGACGTCGGAGTATTCGTCGGGGGCCAGCGAGAAGAACTCACCGGTGCCGCCGGCGGCGAACAGGGCGGTGGCGCCGTAGGGAGCCAGCCATTCCAGACGAGCCGCATAGCTCTTGGCGTTGAAATCGCCGTTCTGGTCGAAGTCGGTCACGGGGAAGGAAAGCAAACCTTCCGAAACAATGGCCTTGAGTTCTTGCGGAGTCGTCATGTTGCGCTCATCCCTAAATGGCCGTCGCAGGCGAAAGGTAGGTGCTTGCGAACGGGATGCGGTGGTAAAAGGTGAGTCATCGTACAACATCAATTTGCCGGATTCAAGGCGTGTCCCCATGTGGCGCAGCATTTACAAGGGGAAACCCGAAATTCCTTTCTAGAGCCTTTCAGCGATATTCTCTTGGTTGTACGATAACGTACGGTGCCCGCAGCGGGGCATCCATCAGGCTAAAGGATTCATCATGCAGGTTGCAGTCGAGCAGGCGCCCGTTCTCATCAAGATTCATCCCGACGACAACGTCGCCATCGTGGCCAACGATGGCGGATTGCCGTCGGGAACCGTTCTGCCCGATGGGCTTCAATTGGTCGACGCCGTGCCGCAAGGGCATAAGGTTGCCCTGACCGATCTGGCCGAGGGCGACGAGGTCCGGCGCTACAACGTGGTGGTCGGCTACGCCGCCAAGGCGCTGCCGCGCGGCAGCTGGATCAACGAGCGCGTCACTACGATGCCGACGGCCCGCACGCTGGAAGACCTGCCGGTCTCCACGCGGATTGCGCCGCTGCCGCCGCTCGAGGGCTACACCTTTCAGGGCTACCGCAACGCGGACGGCACCGTCGGCACGCGCAACATTCTTGCCATCAGCACCACGGTGCAGTGTGTGCAGGGTGTCGTCGAGCACGCGGTCGCGCGCATCCGCCGCGAACTGCTGCCGCTGTACCCGAACGTGGACGACGTGGTGGGCATCGAGCACACCTACGGCTGCGGCGTGGCCATCGACGCGCCCGGCGCGGCCATTCCCATCCGCACGCTGCACAACATCGCCCGCAACCCGAATTTCGGCGGCACGTCCATGGTCGTCAGCCTGGGCTGTGAAAAGCTGCAGCCGGACCGCCTGCTGGCGCCCACCGCCATTCCCATCCGTGCCGGCGAGGGCATGGGCGGCGACGGCGTGGACACCATCGTCCTGCAGGACGAAGAGAACATCGGCTTCGATTCGATGATCCAGCTCATCATGCGCACCGCCGAGCGCCATTTGCAGAAGCTCAACGCCCGCCAGCGCGAAACCTGCCCGGTGTCGGACCTGACCGTTGGCGTGCAGTGCGGCGGCAGCGATGCGTTTTCCGGCGTGACGGCCAACCCGGCCGTGGGCTTTGCCACCGACCTGCTGGTGCGCGCAGGCGGCACGGTGATGTTCTCCGAGAACACCGAGGTGCGCGACGGCATCGACCAGTTGACTGCCCGCGCCGAAACGCCCGAAGTCGCGGACGCGCTGATCCGTGAAATGGCCTGGTACGACGCGTACCTGCAGCGCGGCATGGCCGACCGCAGCGCCAACACCAGTCCCGGCAACAAGAAGGGCGGCCTGTCCAACATTGTCGAAAAGGCCATGGGGTCGATCGTCAAGTCGGGTTCCTCGCCGATTCATGGCGTGCTGTCGCCCGGCGACCGCCTGACACGCAAGGGCCTGATCTTTGCGGCCACGCCCGCCAGCGACTTCATCTGCGGCACGCTGCAACTGGCTGCCGGCATGAACCTGCACATCTTCACCACCGGCCGCGGCACGCCCTACGGGCTGGCGCAGGTGCCGGTCATCAAGGTCGCCACGCGCTCGGCGCTGGCGCGCCGCTGGCACGACCTGATGGACGTGGATGCCGGCGTCATCGCCACCGGCCAGGCCTCGATCGAGGAAGTGGGCTGGCAGCTCTTTCAGATGATGCTGGACGTGGCCAGCGGCAAGAAGCAGACCTGTGCGGAAAAACTCAAGCTGCACAACGCCCTGGCGCTGTTCAACCCGGGCCCCGTGACCTGATCGGGGACCCAATCCGTCCGTAGCGCCATCGCAGAATAAAACCACTGAGAGGAGACAGCCGATGGAAATTGACCCGCAAGTCCAGGCCGGCCGGCGCCGGATGCTGGGCGCCGCGCTTGCACTGGCCCCTGCCAGTCTGGTGCACGCGCAGTCTTTCAGCTTCACCCCGCAGCAGCGCTACCCGGATCCCTCGGTCCGGATCCTGGACCCGGAATTCGCCAAGTACCGCATCTACAGCAGCAGCGTGGAGCAGCTTGCGACCGGCTTCCGCTGGCTGGAAGGTCCGGTGTGGTTTGGCGACGGGCGTTATCTGCTCGCCTCGGACATACCCAACAACCGCATCATCCGCTGGGACGAAACCACCGGCCAAACCAGCGTGTTTCGCCATCCGTCCAATTTCAGCAACGGGCTCGCGCGGGATCGCCAGGGCCGCCTGCTGGCCTGCGAACACCTGACGCGCCGCGTCACGCGCACGGAGTACGACGGCAGCATCACGGTGCTGGCGGACCGCTTTGACGGCAAGCCGTTCAATTCGCCGAATGACATCGTGTGCCAGCGCAATGGCGCCATCTGGTTCACCGATCCGCCCTTCGGCATCGGCGGGCACTGGGAAGGCGACAAGGCCACGCCCGAGCTGCCGCATTCCGTCTATCGCATCGATCCGGCCAACGGCCGTGTGACGCTGGCGCTTGCCGATCTGGCCGGTCCCAACGGCCTGTGCTTTTCGCCCGACGAGAAAGTGCTGTACATCGTCGAATCGCGTCACCAGCCCAATCGCGTGATCTGGGCCTTTGACGTGGGCGCGGACGGCGCGTTGTCCAACAAGCGCCTGCACGTTGACGCGCAAGGGCCCGGCGCCATCGACGGCATCAAGTGCGACGAGGCCGGCAACCTGTGGTGCGGCTGGGGCAGCAACGGCTCGCCCGACGCCAAAGCCGAGGACCTGGACGGCGTGATGGTGTTCAACCCCGCGGGCAAGGCCATCGGCCACATCCGGCTGCCGGAACGCTGCGCCAATCTTTGCTTTGGCGGCGCCAAGCGCAACCGCCTCTTCATGGCGAGCAGCCATTCGCTCTATGCCCTGTACGTGGAGACCCGCGGCGCGGCATAGGCACATCCCCACCGCGGCCTCACCAGGCCGCGGGACACTTCAACACACATACCAAACAGTGTGGAGACAGCATGAACCCGAGCAAGAGACAGTTCCTGGGCAGCGCCGCGGCGCTTTGCCTGACGCCCCTGGTGCCGGCATGGGCCCAATCGGCGGAATGGCCGACGCGGCCCGTGCGCATCGTCGTGCCTTACCCGCCCGGCGGCTCGTCGGACATCATCGCGCGCATCCTGGCGCCCCGGCTGGCCGAAGTGCTCAAGCAGACCGTGGTCGTCGAGAACAAGCCCGGCGCCAACGGCAACCTGGGCGCCGGTTTGGTGGTGCAGTCGGCTAACGAAGGCCACACGGTCCTCTTGTGCGACGTCGGCGCGCTGGCGATCAGCCCGTCCGTCTACACGAAGCTGACCTTTGATCCGTCCAAGGACCTGCGCGCCGTCGGCATGCTGGCGTATTCGCCGCACGTGCTGGCCGTACACCCGGACGTGAAGGCCAAGACTGTGCAGGATCTGGTCGAGCTGTCCAAGAAAGAACGCATCAACTTCGCCGTCACCGCGATCGGCAGCGCGCCTCACCTGGCGGCCGTCGCGGTTCAGCAGGCCACCGGCGCGCAGTGGGAATACGTGCCGTACAAGGGCGGTTCGCAGGCCGTCACCGACACCATCGGCGGCCAGACGCAGATCATCATGAACGGGCTGCTGGCCACGCTGCCGCACATCAAGTCCGGCAAGCTGCGCGCGATCGCGATTTCCAAGAGCGAACGCATGAAGCTGGTGCCGGACATCCCCACCATCTCCGAGCAGGGCGTGAAGGGCTTTGAGTCCGGCACGTGGCAAGGCGTGATGGCCCCGTCCAACATGACCGACCCGGTGGCGGCCCGCCTGCAGATGCTGATGGCGCAGATCGTCACCCAGCCGGACGTGACGGCGCAGTTGAACGAGCAGGGCGCCGAGATCGTCACCAAGAGCCCGGCCGAACTTGCGCAGTTCTTCAGCAGCGAGCGCGCGCGCTGGGCCAAGGTCGTGGCCAGCACCGACATCCGCCTGGATTGATCGGGTCCGGCCCCGCCTTGCCAGAGTAGGGGTTCGGGAGCACACTGGAATTGCGTCCAGGCTTCGGCCTGGACCGATTCCGTGGGGCTCAGTCAATGAAATCCTTGTTCGCCGCAGCGCTGATTTGGGCATCTGGTGCGTTGTCGGCGCTGGCCGCCGCGCCCGTACTGGCGCGCGATCCGCTTCCGGCTGTGCCATCTCCGCCCGCATCCGCCCGTACCTTGCCGGATACTTGCCTGGGCACCGACTGCCCGCGCATCGTGGACCCGGGCAAGATCAATCGGGACTGTGTGGGCACCTCGTGTCCGGGTTCCCGCTACCCGCCGCCCGCGGCAACACCCGCGCGGCCGCAGGATCAGCCCGGGCTGAAGGCGCCCACCCGGACATGGCTGCCGCCGATGCCGCCCCGGCCTGGGCAAATGCCCGTAGGGCCGCTGACGCCCGCACCCGCACTGCCGAGATAGGCGCGGCGCTGCCGCATTACTCGTCGCACATCCGCAGGCTGTCGCGATACGGCTCGGCCTGCGTCATGGCAGCCAACACCTCGTGCAGCGTTGTCTGGACGATCTTGACGGCCTGCGTCAACGGACGGCTTGAAGCCGTCGCCACCATCAGGCGCGTGGACAGGCCCGGTTCCACGATCCGGCGGGCGATCAGCTTGCCGGACGCAACTTCATTCATTACCGCGGGCAGGGCCAGCACGGTGTGCGCCAGGCCTTCGACGACGATGTCCTTCATCAGCTCCAGCGCATCCATTTCGAACGCCACGCTCAGTGGCATGTCGGCCTGCGTGGCGGCGTGTTCGAGCGTGCGGCGCAGGCCGTGATTGCGCGTGGGCAGCGCCAGCGGCAGGTCGCGCAGCGCCGAAAACGGGATGGCCGGCATCGCACGCGCGGCGGGCGACAGGCCTTGCGGCGGGGACACCAGCGCAAGGTCCAGTTCGGCCAGCGGTGAGACGGCGATGTGCTGCGACCGCCGCGCGTCGTGCAGCACGGCGATGTCGACGCGGGCATTGGTCAGCCATTCATGCACGTAGCCGCTGTAACCCGTGATGACGTTGAGCTGGATGCGCGGATGGCGCCGCCAGACCTCGGCCACCAGCCGCATGCCCACCATGTGACAGAGCGTGGGCGTGAGCCCCAGCATCACCTGGCCGGACGGAGACTTCTGGTCGTTGTGGAACTCGGTCACCACGTGGTCCATCTGGCGCATGAGCGGACGCAGCCTGTCCAGCAGCTTTTCGCCGTCGGGCGTCAGCGAGACGCCCCGCCCGTTGCGGTAGAGCAGGGCGCAGCCGCATTCGTCTTCCAGCTTGCGCACCTGCCGGCCAAGCGCCGACTGAGCGATGCCGAGCACCGATGCGGCGCGTGAGAAGCTGCCCAGATCCGCGACGTGGATCAGGTTTTCGATCTTGCGTAGGTCCATCGTCTCCGGAGCGGGGGGCGCCCATGCCGCTGCGCGCGCCGCTGTCTCATTCTTGTATATCTGGTTGCCAGAGTATGCCTAGTTGGGCGTGGGATGCCAATCTAGAATGCCCTGGACCTTTTCCTGCCGGGGGTTCCCACATGACCGCATCCGCAACACCGAACACCTCCGCCCACGCGTTGATCCGGGTGCTGGCCGCCAACGCGATCGACCGCGTGTTTGTGGTGCCCGGCGAAAGCTATCTGGGCGTTCTGGACGCGCTGCATGACTTTCCCGGCATCGACGTGGTGACCTGCCGCCACGAAGGCGGCGCCGCATTCATGGCCTGCGCCGACGCCCGCCTGACCGGGCGCCCCGGCGTGGTGATGGTCTCGCGGGGCCCGGGCGCCGCCAACGCCGCGATCGGCGTGCATGCCGCGCAGCAGGACGCGGCGCCGATGATTCTGCTGATCGGTCAGGTGCCGAAAAAGGACGTGCGCAAGGAAGCGTTCCAGGAAATCGACTATCAGAAGATGTTTGGCTCGATGGCCAAGTGGGTGGTCGAGGTGACCACGCCCGAGGAACTGGCGCCGGCCGCCTTCAAGGCCGTGCGGGTGGCGATGGCGGGCACGCCGGGCCCCGTGGTGATGGTGGTGCCCGAGGATGTGCAGCAGGCGATCGTGGACCAGCACGACTGGACGGCGATGCCCGAGAGCCCATCTCAACCGGCTCCCGACGGGCTGGAACGCATCCACACGTTGCTGTCGCGCGCACACAGGCCGCTCATCATCGCCGGCGGCGGATTCAACGTCCCGGGCGGTCGCGAGGCCTTGATGCGCCTGGCGGAACGCCACACCATTCCGGTGGCGGTCTCGTTCCGTCAGCACGATCTGTTTCCCAATACGCATCCGCTCTATGCGGGCGATCTCGATCTGGCGACGCCGGCCGCGCAGGTGGCGGCGCTGGATGGCAGTGATCTGATCCTGGCGCTTGGCACGCGACTGGGCGATATCACGACGCAGGGCTACACCTTTCCCGCGCATCCGCGGCCGCGGCAGACGCTGGTGCATTGCTATCCCGATGCGCATATCGTGAACCAGCACTTCGCGGCCGACGTGGGGCTGGTGGCCGATCCCGCAGCCACGGCGGCGGCGCTGGCCGGGTTGCCCGCCACGGGTGGCGGACTGGCGCGCGACGACTGGGCCGCCACGCTGCGCACCATACGGCAACAGACGGCGGCATGGCCACAAGCGGCAGGTCAGGCCGCGGACGACGGCATTCCTTTCGTCGCAGTGGTCAAGGCGTTGGAAGCGCAGGCGCCTGCGGACGTTGCAATCTGCCTGGACGCCGGCACCTTCGCCGCGCCGGTGTACCGCCACTTTCCCTTCGCATTTCCGCAACGGCTGCTGGCGTCGCAGTCGGGCGCAATGGGCTACGGCACACCGGCGGCCATCGCGGTGCAGTTGCGCGATCCGAAGCGGCAGGTCGTGTGCATGGCAGGCGACGGCGGCTTCGCGATGACGGGCAACGAGATGGCCGCAGCCGCCGAGCGCGGTCTGCCCATCCTGTTCATCGTCGCCAACAACAATTGCTACGGGTCGATCCGCCTGCACCAGGCCCGCACGTACCCGGGGCGATACGTGGGAACGGACCTGGCCAGCCCCGACTTTGCGCTGGTGGCCCGTGCGTACGGGCTGCAGGCCGAATACGTGACGCGCGCCGATCAACTGGACGATGCGATCGCGCGTGGCCTGGCAGCGGACGCGCCGTATCTGCTGGAGGTGCGCACCAGCCTGGGCGCCATCCTGCCGGCGAGCGTGAGCCACGCAGCAGGGAGCGAGCTTGTGCCGCGCGGCGATTCTCACGCCTTGTAGCCGGGATCCTTGCGATCCATCAGGCGCAGCATGGCGGGCCATTCCAGTTCGCCGAACGGCCGGCGGGTGCCGGGCTGGTACAGCAGCCATGTCTTCTCGATGACCTCGGGCGGCGGCAGGCAGAGCTCACGCCCCGAGCTCAACGCATCTACCTGCGCCTTGCAGGCCATTTCCAGCCAATAAAGCGTATTGAACGCCTGCGCAATCGACGGCCCCGCGGCCAGCAGCCCGTGATTGCGCAGGATCATCGCGTCGGACGATCCCAGATCCGCGACCAGGCGCTTGCGTTCGTCCAGGTCGATGGCCACGCTCTCGTAGTCGTGATACGGAATCCTGGCGAACCGCATTGCGGTCTGCGTCAGGGGCAATAGGCCGCATTTCAGCGCCGATACGGCCATGCCCGCCCGCGTGTGCGTGTGGATGACACACGCCACGTCGTGCCGCGCGCCATGAACCGCGCTGTGGATCACGTAGCCCGCGGCATTGATGCCATAACCGGACGGCTGATCGAGAATGTTGCCGGCCAGGTCGATCTTGACCAGGCTGGACGCGGTGATCTCGTCATACATCATGCCGTAGGGGTTGATGAGCAAATGGTCGTCGGTGTCCGGGATGCGGGCGGTGATGTGGTTGTAGATCAGGTCGCTCATGCCAAAGTGCGCGACCAGCCGGTAGCATGCGGCCAGTTGGACGCGAGTGTCCCATTCCTGGGGGCTCATTTCTGCTTTTGTGTTCATGGTTGCCGTTCCTCCTGTCAGTCCGCGCCTTTTACGTTGAATTCGCGGACCACGCTGCCCCACGATTCGTACTCGGATTTCATCATCGCGCCGAACCGCGCCGGCGATTCGGTGGTGCGCACCTGCGCGCCCAGGTCCGCGAGCTTGTCGCGCACGGCGGCATCGCCCAGTACGGCGTTCATTTCGCGTGCCAGCTTTTCCTGAATGGCGGGCGGTATGCCGGCGGGCGCAATCAGCCCCAGCCAGGCGCCCATGTCAAAGCCCGGAAAGCCTTGCTCCGCGACGGTTGGCACGTTGGGCAGCGTGGGCACGCGCTCCGGCGTGCTGACGGCCAGTGCCTTCAGGCGGCCCGCCTTCACCATTGCCAGCGACGACACCATCGTGTCGAAGGTCGCGTACGTGCGTCCGCCCACGATGTCGGTCTGCGCCTGGCTGCTGCCCTTGTATGGCACATGCACCATCGTCGCGCCGGCCTTGGACAGCAGCACGGACGTCACCAAGTGGCTTGTCGTGCCGACGCCGGTGGTGCCGTAGGTGTATTGCCCCGGTTTGGCCTTCACGGTGTTCAGGAAGTCGGTCAGGTTGCGGGCCGGGTTATCGGCGCTGACCACAAACAGGTACGGCAGCCAGGTAATCAACCCGATCGGGGCAAAGTCCTTGCGAGCGTCGTAGTTCAGGTTGGGATAGACGTGCGGATTGATCGCCTGCGGCGCGGACGCGCCGATCATCAGCGTGTAGCCGTCAGGCTTGGCGCGCGCGCCCAGGCCCGCAGCGATGGAGCCGCCCGCACCCGGCTTGTTTTCCACGATGAACTGCTGGCCCATGCGCTGCGCGAGGCGCTCTCCCAGCATGCGCGCCACCGTGTCGGTCGCCGTGCCCGGCGGAAAGCCCACCAGGATGGTGACCGGCTTGCCGGGATAGGGCTCGTCCTGCGCCTGCGCGGCGCCGCCCGCGGCCCACAGCGTGGCGGCCAGCGTGACGGCCAGTAATCTTGCGTGTCGCATCTGTCGTCTCTCCAGTCATTATTTTTAATGGCGGGAGAGCGATGGCGCCGGCCCGCGTCGGGTCAGACTCGTCGACCGACCCGACGCCTTTTACGGTCGCACACCGCAAGGGCGGCTTCAATGATACGGCGGGCCAAGCAGATAGCGCGAAACGGCATAGACGGCGCACGACGCCGGGTGCCGCAGGTATGATGGGCTCCATCCCGCCTGTCAATCTCCGGCCCTCGCGCGCCGGTCTTTCCGAAGACGCTACCCCATGAACGACCGCCTGCAGCAGACCCTGCGCCGTTTCGACGACTACAACGCCAAGGACCCCAACACGTTTACGTGGGAAGGCCAATCCTGTCCGCAGGAACTGTTTCTGGCGCAAAAGCTGCACGACTGGGTCATGAAGCTGGCGCCCGACGCGTCCGAGCCGCTGATGTTGGCATCCCGGTGCCAGCACATCGGCCGCTGGGAAATCACGCGCGCCAGCTATCCTGAAGGGCGCATTGGCTACCTGACGTGGCGCAAGGCGCTGGCACGGCATCACGCTGGCATCGCACAACAGATCATGAAAGAAGCGGGCTACCCGCAAGCGGATGGCGAGCGCGTGGCGGCGATCCTGATGAAGCAGGGCATCAAGCAGGATGCAGACGTGCAGGTCATGGAGAACGCGCTTTGCCTCGTGTTCCTGCAATACCAGTACGAGGCTTTTTATCCGGCCCACGAAGACAAGATCGTCGAGATCCTGCGCAAGTCCCTGCTGAAGATGGACGGCGCGGGGCATCAGCAGGCCATGACGCTGACTTATTCGGATAAGGGCATGGGCTACATCAAGCAGGCGCTGGCGGCGCTGGAGCAGGCAGACTAGATACAGCTGCGCCAATGCAGAAAGGCCTGGGCCAGGCCGGGAA
>NZ_DCYD01000012.1:55594-229588 GCF_002331005.1 Achromobacter sp. UBA2119
TTCCCGGCCTGGCCCAGGCCTGAATCGCTTAAGGCTGGCTTACTCGGACGACTGGGGCTTGACGTCAGTGGGCGTGACGTCTGCAGACGTCTCAACCGTGGCTTTCGCGTCGGCGGCTTTCGTGTCGACGGCTTTGGCGTCTGCCGCTTTCACATCAGCCGACGGCACGTCGGCTGGTTGCGCGTCAGGGGCGGCGTCAGCAGCCGGCGCCGGGGTCTGCTCAGCAGCCGTCTGCGCCTTTTTCTCGGCCCGTGCGCGGGCGGCGTTGCGCGACGCGTTGCGAGATGCCATGCGCTTGGCGTGACGCGCTTCGTTGGCGGTCACGGCGCCGGCGGGTTCGCCGTTCAGGTCCACGCGCGGCGCGTCCTCGACCATGCTGGCCCAGTAGCGGCGGCCATCGCACCAGGTCTTGACGGCTTCCTTGATCTGCGCCTCGTCGAGCTGCAGTTGTTCGGCGTGTTGCACCAGGTCCGCCAGCACGCCCAGCTTGAGGGGCAGCTTGGGCGCGGGGTTCTTGGGGAAAGCCTTGGGAAAGTGACGTTGCAGGCGCGAAATGGCGACGACCACGGGATCGACCGGCGTCTCGCGCTTTTCGGGACGCGGCGCACGCTGGCCCTTGTCGCCGCCTTGCGCGCGCTTTGCCTTGTCGCCGCCTTGCGGACGCGGACCCTTGCCGGCGCCTTGCGGGCGGCGCGGCTTGTCCGTGCCTTGCGGTCGCGATTCGTTCTTCGAGCCTGCCTTGTCAGGCGACTGCTTGATAAGCAATTCCCGGATCGCGGCTAATTGTTCTAGTCCCATGTGCTACACAAAAAAAAGGTTGAGGCGGCGAGCGAATCCGCTGCGCCGCCAGTTGTCGGCCTTTCAGCAGCCCTGAAAACTTCTACCCGGAGATGACCACGAGCAGCGCCAGCGACAGCAGGATGCCGAACGCGGCCAGGGCAAACGGCAGTAGTAGAACATACACGCCGCGTTCTTGCCCCCGTCCATGCGCCAAACCGGCCGCAATCGACATCCGGACCGGCGAAAAAATCCCCATCGACGTGCCCGAGACGTGCAGCAGCGCGGCGGCCGCGGGCACGTTCAGACCGGCCTGAAGCGCTAATGATAGCTGGGAAGACATGAACAGGCTGTTCGGCGCATTGCCGCTGTTGGCCAGAATGCCGAACGCGCCGGCCAGAAGCGGCGTGATCAGGATAGTCCAGTCGCGCAGGCTCGAGAATAATCCATCGGCATACGCCCGGGAAATGCCCGCGCCCGCCAGCACCTCGGCCATCATTGCAAACAGAAAGACGGACATGACGGCATGACGTCCTGTCATCCACGCGGCGCGTGCCTGAGTCCGCAGCGCGCCCGGGTGGCGTTGCCAGGCGGCCATGGCTACCGCGCCCGCGATCAGCCAGCTTCCGGCGTGCAGAAAAGGCATCCAGGCCGGCAGGTCCGCATAAGGCTTGAAATCGGCCACGCCGGCAAGGCCGCGATTCAGGCGGGGGACGAGCCGCGTAGCCACCAGCCAGGCGATGAGGGCGATGTAGGGCAGGGCGCGGCGTGCGGCGTCCAGCGCTTGGCCGCGATCAGGCCTGCGGTCCGCCAGGAAGCGCAGCACGATCAGCGGACCGTAGGCTGCCAGCAGCGCCGTTTCCGGTCCCAGCAGTGCGGTCGCTGCCGTCAGCAAGGCCAGGCTCGCGGCCATCCAGCCCGCTTCACGCCCCAGTTCGGCCGCAGGCGCGGACAGCGCCGCGCGTGCGGCAGTGCGCCAGTACAACGCCAGCCACACCCCCATCAGCAGCGCCACGGGCACCATGCTGTAAAGAGCAAGCTGCGTGGCCGGCACCCGCGCGTAGGCCGAGGCCAGCAACGTGCCGCTTCCCATCGCGCCCCACGGGATCAGCGTCTGGCTGAGCAGCGCGAACACCATGATCTCGCGCGGCTTCAGGCCCAGCGGGCGGATCAGCATTACGGTTCCCAGCATGCCCACGCCGAAGCCCGTGGCGGACTCGGCAAACGGACCGACCAGGAAACAGGCGAAGAAAAGCAGCCGGCGCCGTGCGAGGGGTTCGAGACGCATGGCGTCCGGCGGATTGCCTGCCGCGCCCTTGCTCATGCCGCCTTGCGCCGCCATCTGCCAGAACAGCAGGCCGCCGAGGATGTAGGGGGTGATGATCCAGCCGATCCAGAGTCCGCGTTCCAGGGCAACGGCCATTTGCGCCAGCGCGAACGGCGCGGGCGCGGCGAGCAAGGCGATGGGCAGCGCCGCCAGCAGGCCCAGCGCGGCGGCGATGGTCGTGTTGACGCGCCCGCTCGCGATGGCGGCGATCACGGTCAGCGCCGGCAGGGACCACAGCAGGTACATCATGAAAGAATCATCCGCATCGCCCGGGTGAAGTCGCGGCGCAAAGCGTATCAGTCTATGGCCGCAGCGGGTAGCCGTGGCGATGGGCAGGACGAAGGTGGGCGACGAAGGCGGCGGGCGGGGTGCGGGCAGGGACGCGGGCGTGCACGCAGACCCCAGACGCAAGAACGCCGGCTGGCGTTTGCACGCGAGCCGGCGTTCGGGGGTGACGGGTCAGGTCGGTATTGCGTTGTCTACTGGCGTTGTTTACTGGTTCGCGCCGCGGATGTTGCCGGCGATACCGCCGGCTGCACCGCCAATGGCGGCCCCCGTCCAGGCGCTGCCCCCCGCGATGGCGGCAATGCCGGCGCCCGCCGCGGCGCCCATCAAGCCACCCGTGACGGTGCCTTGCTGTTCCTTGGTCATGTTGGTGCATGCGGCCAGCGATGCCATCGCAATGGCCAGGCCTATCGTGCGGATAGTCTTCATGGCGGCTCGTAGGGGGTGCGTTTCGTCTTGGTGGCAGGCACGACGATCTCAAACCAGATCGTCTCCATGACGGGGCGATCCAATTGGCCCGGATTGGCGGCATACCAGCGGTCGATGGTCTCGCGCACCGAGTCCAGCGTCTGGTTCTGAAGGCCCGCGGAGAACTTGGGCACCAGCGTCTGGGTATCCGGCACGGCCCGGCGTTGCTGATAGGCGCGTTCAACCTCAAGCGCATTGGCCACGCCCAGCAGATAGGCCTTCTTGAGGTTGGCGTCGGAATCGGTCCAGTGCTTGCCGGTGATGATCGGGGCGGGGTCCGAGGGGGCGGCCATGACAGCCGACCCGAAGAGCATCGAGAGGGCTACGGTCGCTGGGCCAAGCAGGTGTTTTACTCGCATCGCATCGCTCCTGTTGGGGGAACAAAAGATAGAAAACAACCTTCGCGCGCGATTCGGGCGGGGGGATCGAGATGGCCGATCGAAAAGCGGTACCGATCAATTTATGCCTGAATGCGTGGTCATGCAAGACCGGATTACAGGACGGATCGGCCGCTTCTGGATGGTCAATAGGCGGCGGACGGGGCGGGCGCCGCGGCGTTCGGGTCCGCGCAAGAGAAGCTTGCCGCCAGCCGGCGGGCGCTATTTGCGTATAGCAGCACGTCAACGCCTGCCGCCACGAAGGTGCAGCCCAGATCCAGGTAACGGCGCGCCAGCGCGGGGTCCGATGTCAAGGTTCCGGCTGCTTTGCCGTGTTCGATGATGACTTGCATGGCGCGCTCGATGGCGGCTTGCACGTCCGGATGCCCGGGCCGCCCGCGATACCCCATGGACGCGGCCAGATCGGCCGGCCCGATGAACACGCCATCCACGCCGGGCACCTCGCAGATCGCCTCCAGGTTCGATAGCGCCTGCACCGTTTCCGCCTGCACCAGCAGGCAGATCTCGTCGTCGGCGATTTCCAGGTAGTCCTGACGGGCGCTCCAGCGAGATGCGCGCCCCACGGCGCTGCCCACGCCGCGTATGCCTTGCGGTGGATAGCGGGTCGCGGCCACCAGGGCACGGGCCTGCTCGGCGGTGTCGACCATCGGCACCAGCAGATTCTTCGCGCCGATGTCCAGCATCTGCTTGATGAGTGCGGTGTCTCCGGCCACCACGCGCACCACGGGCTGGGCGCGGTAGGGCGCAACGCTCTGCAAGGCGGCCAGGGTGCCGCGCAGGTCGTTCGGTGCGTGCTCGCCGTCGATGAGCAGCCAATCGAAGCCTGCCGTGGCGGAGACCTCGGCCAGATAAGGGTCGGCCATCGAGAGCCACAGGCCGACCTGGGCTTGGCGCGCGGCGAGGGCCGTCTTGAAGGGGTTGTGTGCGGGCATGCCTATAGGTTCCTGAAATGACGGGTCAGCTGACGATGCCCAGATGCCAGGGCACGAATTCATGGTTGCCCAGGCCCAGCGCTTCGCTCTTGGTCGGCGTGCCCGAGGCCGCGCGCAGGATATGGTCGAAGATGCGTTGTCCCATCTGCCCGATGTCCACCTCGCCATCGAGCACCGCGCCGCAATTGATGTCCATGTCCTCGACAAGGCGCGCATACATACTGCTGTTGCTGGCAAGCTTGAGCGTGGGTGCGGGCTTGGAGCCGAACATCGAACCGCGGCCCGTCGTGAAGCAGATCAGGTTGGCGCCGCTGGCGATCTGGCCGGTGACCGCGACGGGGTCGTAGCCGGGCGAATCCATGAAAACCAGGCCGGCGCGGTCGATGGGTTCGGCATATTCATACACGGCCTGCAGCGGCGTCGTGCCGCCTTTCATGGCGGACCCCAGCGATTTCTCGAAGATGTTGGCCAAGCCGCCTTGCTGGTTGCCGTGGCCGACTACGCCGTTGAACTGCGCGTTGTGTCCGGCCGTGTACCTTTCCCACCAGGCCAGCCGGTCCAGCAGTTTCTGGCCCACTTCCGGCGTGACCGCGCGGCGCGTCAGCAGATATTCCACCCCGTGGATCTCCGGGGTTTCGGACAGGATCGCCGTGCCGCCGTGCCGCACCAGGATGTCCATGGCTGCCCCCAGCGCGGGATTGGCCGTGATGGCGGAGTAGCCGTCCGATCCGCCGCATTCCAGGCCGATCTTGAGGTGGCTTGCCGGCACGGGGCTGCGGCGCGCGGCATCGGCCATCGGCAGCATCTCGTCGATGGCCCGGATGCCGGCCTCGATCGTGGCCCGGGTGCCGCCCGTGTCCTGCATCACGAGCGTACGCACCCGCGCGTCCCCGGCCAGATCCTGCGATTCGATCAGCGCCGACACCTGATTGCGTTCGCAGCCAAGCCCGACGATCAGCACGCCGGCCAGGTTCGAATGCCGCGCGTAGCCGGCCAGCGTGCGTCGCAGGACATCGAAATGCTCGCTGGGCGACGACATGCCGCAACCGCTCGTCTGCGCGAACGCCACTACACCGTCCACGTTGGGAAACGCGGCAAGGCGTTCGGGCGTGAAGTGCTGCGCGATGTGGTGGATGACCGTCGCGGAACAGTTCACCGACGCGAGGATGCCGATGAAATTGCGCGTGCCCACCCGGCCATCCCCCCGAACGTAGCCCTGAAACGTCGCGCGTTCGGCCTCGGGCAGGATGTCGACCGGCCGCACATCGCGGCAGAAGCCCGGATCCCGCTCGAAGTCGGCGAGCGCAAGATTGTGGGCATGCACGTGCTCGCCGGCTTCGATGTCGCGCGCGGCCACGCCGATGATGGCGTCGTACTTGCGCACCGGCGTGCCTGCCGGAATCCGGCACGCCGCAATCTTGTGGCCGCCCGGCACCTGCGCGCGTACCCGCAGGCCCAGCGCCGGGATAGGCATGCCCAAGGCCAGGGCCTCCCGGGCGACCAGCACATTGTCGTTGGCGTGCAGCCGGATCAAGGGATTGGAAGTCACCGGGGATCAGCCTTTCTGCAGCATTTCTTTCAGTTTCAGGCGCGCGATCAGCGCGGTCTCCTGCGCATAGACCGACGCCACATAAGCCTGGTAATCCGGCCCGTCCAGGTACATCACCGGCGCATCGATGCGGTCGGCCACCTGCTTGAAGGCGTCGCTCTTGACCGCGGTGCGGAAGGCCTCGCGCAGCTTGCGCTCGACGGCGGGGTCCAGGCCCTTGGGCGCGCCGATGCCGTTAGGGGCCTCGACCACGACGTCGTAGCCCAGTTCTTTCAGGGTGGGCGCCTCCTTGAAGCGCGAGGCGCGCGACTCGCCCCAGGTCGCCAGAAGCCGCAGCTTGCCTGCCTCGACATGCGGCGCCCACGAGCTTGAATCCGCCAGCAGATCGATCTGCCCGCCCAGCACATCCTGCAAGGCGGCCGCGCCGCCCTTGTAGGCAATCGCATTGAAACGCACGCCGGCCGTCATGGCGAACTCTTCCATGCCCACATGCGTCGCGCCGCCAATGCCGGCGTGGCCGTATGTCAGCTTGCCGGGATTGGCCTTTGCGTAAGCCACGACCTCCTGCAACGTCTTGAACGGCGAGCTGGCAAGCACTGCGATGCCGAAGGTCTGGCCCGACGTACGCGCCAAATAGGTCAGCTCGCTGCGCGGATCAAGCTGCAACAGTCCCAATTGCGAGAAACGCGCCACCGAAATGGGAATCTGGCCGATGGTGTAGCCGTCGGGCTGCGCTTGCGACAGCGACTTCGTGCCGATCATGCCCGAGGCGCCCGCGCGGTTCTCCACCACGATGGACTGGCCCAGCACGCCCGACGCCACTTGGCAGAGCGCGCGCATGGACTGGTCCGCGGTGCCGCCCACGGGCCAGGGGCAGATGAAGGTGATGGGGCGCTGCGGATAGTCCGCGGCGCGGGCCAGGCCGGGGGCCAGCAGGCCGGCCGCGCCAGCGCCAGCCATGGCGCCCAGACAGGCGGCGCCGGCCAGAAACCTGCGCCGGTCCCGGTCAGGGGTGGGGATGTGCCTCATGGTTTGTCTCCGATGTGATTTTTTTTGTGAGCACCCTCAAGGCTACAAGGCCGCCCGGATCTATTCTCGTGAGCTTATATATAACTATCCAATAGAATTGCCGCATCGATAGATAACAATTCTGATATGTAAGGAAGCTGGCATGGCGCACCTGGACCGCGTGTTCCGCTCAAACCTGAAGCTGCGTCACCTCCAATTGGTGGTGGCGCTGGACGAGTTCCGGCATTTGGGGCGCACCGCCGAGTTCATGGCGGTCAGCCAGCCGGCCGTGTCGCGCATGTTGTCGGAGGTCGAGTCCATGCTGGGTCTCGCGCTCTTTGCGCGGTCCGTGCGCGGCACGGAGCCCACCGACGCGGGCGCTGCAGTGGTGCGCTTTGCGCGCGGCGTGCTGGCGCAGTACGAGCGCACGCGTGATGAGATCGACGCCGCCGCAAGCGGCGCGGCCGGCAAGACGCGGGTGGGGGCGATGGCGGTCGCGCTGCCGGTGCTGCTGGCGCGGGCCGTGCATGCCTTGAAGCTGCGGTCGGCGCGCGCGACCGTCCTGATCGAAGAGGGCGACCTGACCCATCTGCTGCCCAAGCTGCGGCTGGGCGAACTGGATCTGTTCGTGGGAAGGCTGGAGCCAGGCTACGCCGCGCCCGATCTGCATGCCGAAGCGTTGTTCGAGGAGCCGATGGTGGTGGTGGCGGCGCCCGGCAGCGACGTGGCAGGCCGCAGCGCGCCGGGGTGGGCGGATCTGGCGGCGTTGCCCTGCGTGATGCCGCCGCCGTGGGCGTCGTTGCGGGTCAAGCTGGAGCAGCAGTTCCATCATCGTGGCCTGCAACCGTCGTCAGATCTGATGGAAACGTCGTCCTACCTGTCCACGCTGACCTTCATTCGTGAGCGCAATGCGGTGGGATTTCTGGCGAAATCGGCCGCCCGCAGTTTCGAGCGCCAGGGCCTGTGCCGGATCCTGGACGTGCCGTTGGACCTGGCATTGCCGCCGGTCGGCATCATCACCTTGCGGGAAGCCCGGTTGCCCGCGACCAGCGCGCAACTGATCGAATGCCTGAAGGACGCGGCAACGGCACTGATTGCCGATGCGGCAAGCGGCGCCGGTTAGCCCGGCGCCGTTCTCGCAAAGGGATCTACTTCGCGGCGGTGGTCTGTGCCGCGGCGGGCGCCAGCGCCTGCAGGAGCAGCTTGGCGTTCGCCTGCAGATCGGCAACAGGGTCGGCCCCGTCGGTGGCCAGCACGACGGCCTTGGCGCCGCCGGCTTCGATGGCCTGGCGCAGTTCCGGCGTGGGCTCGCGGTGCAGCAGCGCGGCGGCCGCACCGTTGTCCTTGAGTGTGGCGGTCAGCGCCGCCAGCGTCTCAGGTGTCCAGTCCTTGTCGTCACGCGCGTTCGTGTCGATCAAATCCAGATTGAACTCGGCAATCAGGTAGGGCAGGCGCTCGGACAGGCTGACGACGGCCACGTTCTCGGCCTGCGCCAATCCGGCCTGGCTGCTGGCGTTCAATTCGACCAGCGTGCGTTTGATCTGCGCCAGGTTATCGGCGATGCGCTTGTCGTCGGACGGGGACAGGCGCCCCAGATCGGCGGCGACGATGTCGGCCATGCGTCCCAGGTTGACGATGCTGAGCCACGGGTAGGCGGCAAACTGTCCGCCGGGGCGCGTGTCGCTTTGCAGAGCAATGCCGTTCAGCGCACCATCGAGCGGACGGGCGGCGTCGATTTCGACGATGCGGATGTTGGTGCGCCGCGCGTTGGCGTAGAGCGGATCGTCTGGCCAGATGGAGCGCAGGCCGACCGCGGCGTCCGCCGATGCGGCGGCCTTTTGCAGCGCAGCGCCGCCGCGCCCGCTGAAATACGACGTGAGGCGGGTGGCGGGCAGGTTGGCGGGCGCGGCGCGCTCCACACGGATGGTGCTGCCTTTGGCCAGGCTGTCGGTCAGCGCAAACACGACGGGATGCGCGGCCAGCACGGTGACGCTGCCCGTGGCGGCGGCCGTGGCTTCCGGCTGCGCGGCGCGCGCGGCGCGGCCGGATTTGGCCGCTTCCTGGGCTTGCGCCGTGACGGCGGCGCCCAGCGCGGATGCCAATGCCACGGCCAGAGCGGCGCGGCGCAGGGTGACTGACTTCAAACTCATGCTGCATTTCCTTTCAGACCGGGGACCAGGCCGCGTGCCAGGGCCGAGATCGCAAACAAAACACCCGCGACCAGAATGATGGCCGCGCCGGATGGGATCGGCAGTTCCAGTTCGATGGGCAACATGATGCCGGCCAGTGTGCTGAACAGCGCGAACAGCACCGACATCGTGAAAAAGCCCTTGAGCGACTGCGCCAGCATCCGCGCCGCGGCCGCCGGAATCACCAGCAGTGCGCCGACCAGAATGGCGCCGATCACCTTGACCGAGGCCACCGTGACAAGCGTCACCAGGATCACGAACAGGTAGTCCATGGCCTTGACGGGCACGCCGCGCACGGCGGCCAGCTGCGGATTGAAGCTGGCCAGCATCAGCCGGTTGTAGTTCGGCAGGGCCAGCGCCAGCGCCAGGATCGCCACGCACGTCAGAACCGACAGGTCGTTGCTGTTGACGGTGAGCACCGAGCCGAACAGCACGTTTTCCAGGATGTGGATGTTGATGCGGCCTGACAGCACGAGCAACAGGCTTGCGCCCAGCGCCAGCGACACCGACAGGAACACGCCAATCAGCGTGTCGGGCGTGAGGCGCGTGCGATTGCTGAGGAAGTTGAGCAGGATGCCGAAGATGAGGCAATAGCTGAACAGGCTGCCATACGGGCCGGTGTAGGGCTCGCCCAGCAGGATCCCGATAGCGACGCCGGTCAGCGCGGCATGGCCCACGGCTTCCGAGAAGAACGCAAAGCGCTTGACCACGACCAGCGTGCCCAGGCCGCCCAACACCGGTCCGATGATCAGGCCCGCAAGCAGGGCGTTGGTGACGAAGCCGAAGGCCAGCGATTCGGGCAGCACGCCGGACTCCGCCGCGTTCTGAATGAGCTGGCGCAAGTTGTCGAAAAAGGCGTTCATGCGGCGCGCTCCTGCGGCTGATTGCCAACGCGCGGCCGGGTTGAAAAGAGCGCAAGCAGCCGGTCGGGCGTCAGCACCTGCGCGGGCGGGCCGTCGCAAAGCACCTGGCGGTTCAGGCCGGTCACGCGATCGGCCAGGCGGCCAACGGCCTCCAGGTCATGCTCGATCCACAGCACGGTCACGCGCTGCGCGCGCCAGCTGTCCAGCAATTCTTCAAACACGCGCACGCCGGCTTCGTCCAGCGCCGACATGGGTTCGTCCAGCACTACCATCGACGGGCTGGGCACCAGGCCCTGGGCCAGCAGCACGCGCTGGCGCTCGCCGCCCGACAGCGCGCCCATGCGGCGGTTGCGTTTGTCCTGCATGCCAACGCGTTCCAGGGCGTCGCCGATTTCCTTCGACTTCGCGCGCGACAGGCCAAGAAACGCGGGCTTGCGCTGGCACATCGCGGCCATGAAATCGTTGACGGTCATGGGCAGGCCACGATCGAATTCCAGCGCCTGCGGGATATAGCCGATGACGCCGGCCCGCTCGCCCGGCCACGCCACGCTGAGCTTGCCGCGATGCGGCATCTGGCCCAGCAGCGTCTTGACCAGTGAACTCTTGCCGCCGCCGTTGGGGCCGACCAGCGCATGCACGCTGCCGGCCGCAACGGTAAAGGCGACGTCGCTGAGGATGTCGGTACGGCCAAGCGTCAGGGAGACGTGGTCGAAGGTCAGTGTGGGACCCAGTGCGCCGCTCGGGTGGGCTGTCACGGGGCCGGTCACGCGCCGGCCTCTTCGATGGCGCGCACCACGGTGGCCAGGTTCTGCTTCATTTCTTTTTCGAACTGCTCGGGGCTGTATTCGCCATACGAGATGTGCGACAGCGCATAAAGCTTCACGCCGGTCTCGCGCTGGATCGTCTCGACGTACGCGGACGGGAAGTTCAGCTCGGAGAAGATCACCTTGACGTCCGCCGCGCGCAATTGCTCGATGGTGCCCTTGAGCTGCGCGGGGCTGGGCTCGATGCCGTGCGCCGGTTCGACAACCGCAGTGACTTCCAGGCCGAACTCACGCAAGAGGTAGTCGTAGGCGCCATGGATCGTGGCCACGCGCAGGTCCGCGTTGGGCGCTTTTGCCAGCTGGCCAAGGGCGTCGGCGCGCAGCTTGCGCAGACGCTGGCCATAGGCGCGTGCATTGGCGGTGTAGGTCTGCGCGTTGGCCGGGTCGATACGGCCCAGTTCGCGTGCAATGGTGTTGATCTGGGCGATCGAGGCGGTGATCGACAGGAACGTGTGCGGATTCACGACCTTGCCGGAATCGCCGCCGCCGCGTGCGGCCATGCCCACGGCCGCCAGCAGCGGCA
This sequence comes from Achromobacter sp. UBA2119, assembly GCF_002331005.1. NCBI lineage: Bacteria > Pseudomonadati > Pseudomonadota > Betaproteobacteria > Burkholderiales > Alcaligenaceae > Achromobacter > Achromobacter sp. UBA2119. Next base: position 66,738 of record NZ_DCYD01000012.1, read on the forward strand.
CCTGCGCGTTCGCTTCGATCACGGGGATCTTCGGCGTTTCGCTGGCGGCGATCATGCGGTCCGCAAAGTCGTCATGGCCGATGCCGTTGAGCACCACGACATCCAGGGTGCCGATGCGCTTGATGTCTTCGGCACGCGGCTCGTAGGCGTGCGGATTGAAGCCCACCGGAATCAGCGGCACGACCTCGGCCTTGTCGCCCACGATGTTGGCGACGTAGCTGTAATAGGGATGCAGCGTCACGCCGATCTTCAGGCGCTTGGCCTCTTCGGCGTGGACGGGCGCGGCGAAGGCGCCGGCCAGCAGCGCCAGCGCGGCGATCGGCGCGGCGCAGCGGCGCAGGAGCTGTGAGAAAGACGAAAAGGCAGACATAAATCCGTAGGCTCGTGTCGGAAGACGAAGGGAGAGGGGCCCGGTCAGGGCTTGTTCTGGCGGGTCACGCCGGCGTCGAACTGAGCGACGACCTGACGCCAGCCCGCGGCGGCCAGTGCGGCATCGTCGGTGGCAGCGGGCACGCGGGCCGCGGCATCGCGGGCCAGCCAGACATCGGCCTGGGCGTCCGCGCCATGGTCATGACCATGGCCGTCCTTGGCGTGGCCGTCTTCGGTACGCAGCAGGAATGATCCGGCCAGTGCAACGTCGGCCGTCTGGCCCACGTATAGCGCCTTACCGCTCTGGCGTTGGAGCCGCCAGGCGTGTCCACCGCGCACGGCGGTGCTGTTGTCCGCCACAAACGGCGGCAGCCCCTGCGCGGCCAGTTCTTCAACCGAAGGCAGCGGCTCGCCGGCCTGCAGCGCGAAGCCGATTTCCTCGTAGGCGACGCGCAGGTCGGCGTAAATGCCTTGTTCGGCGGGCGTCAGGTCGCGCCGCGCATCGATCTGGGTGGCGGCGAGCGGCGCGCTTTCGGGCGGCGCTTCACGCAGGCCGATGTAACCCGCGGCGGCCGCGACGATGACCAGGCAGGCGCCCAGCACCGCCAGCGTTTCGTGTCCGGCGCCCGCGGGTCGGATGACTTGTGTATGCATGCTGCGAAGGGCCGGGGCTTACTGGATGTCGACGTGGTCGATTTCAACGACGTGGCCGGGGCCCGCGTCGAACAGCACGTAGAACTCGCCGTTGGGCCGCTTGAACGACATCTTGGAATCGGCATCCAGCTTGCCCGGCACGATGATCTGTTCGTCGTACGAGATCACGTCCATGGTGACGCCGGCGGCGCCGCTGCCGTCGGAGAATCCGCCGGTGCACTGGATCTGTTCCTTGCCATCGGCCTTGCATTCGGCCATGGGGTTGTGCGCCAGGGCGGTGGCGCTGGCGCTCAGCAGCGCGCCCAGCAGGGCAGCGCGCAGGCCGTTAGCGAAAATTGCATTCATCGGGATGCTCCTTGTTTCTTCAGCCACTCGACGGTGGCGGGGGAGGCCATGGCAAGCGGCCAGGCCGCCTGGTGCACCGAGCCGTCCCAGCCTTCCGCGGTGACCCACAGCTCGGCGTCCGGGGCGGTGCGCGGCGGGATCGGCACGGTGGCAAAGGCCCGGTGCGGGCTGCCAAAGAAAATCGAACCTGCGGCACGCAGGCTGCGCGGTTTGCCCACGCGCACGTAGACCGCGCGGATCTGATCCTTGCAGCCTTCGCACTGGGCCATGGTGAAGGTCTTGACCATGCCGGCGGGGTCGGACTGGGGCGGCTCGACCTTCCACTCGGCAAACTTCAGCTTCCAGGGACCCACGTCCAGCTCGCCCGCAGGGCGCTGTCCCAGCCCCATCAGCCCGCGCGACAGCGCCAGGTTGTCGAAATACTTCGGGACATAAATGATGGGCAGGATGAGCAGCAGGGCGCTCAGGTGGAAACGCCAGCGGCGCCAGAAACTGGGTTTGGCCGCGGCGGCGTCCAGGGTGGCGGTCTTGCTCATTCGGTCACCTCGCGAGCGGCGGTACGGTCTGCGCGGGCAGGGCGCAGGGCTTTGGCAGTGGCTTGCGCGGTGCGCTTGGTCCAGATCAGAAGGCCGCTGAGCGACATCATGGTCAGCAGGAGGCCAAACAGGAACCACACCAGCTTCAGCCAGAAGCCGCCGAAGTCGCCGGTATGCAGCGGCCGCATGGATTCAGTGAAGAATTCCAGGCCGTTGCGGTCGGACAGGCGGCGCACTTCCTCGACCGCGCCGTTGTACGGATTGATCTTGGCGTACTGGAACATCAGCGGGTACGCGCCGCGGCCCGAGATGGTGATCGGGTCATATGCGTTGCCGGGGAAGAAGACGTGCTGCGTTTCCAGGCCGGGCAGTTCGCGCTCGGCAATGGCAACGATCTCGTCGAGCGGCAGGCGCTTGACGGTTTCGCCGGCGGCGACGGTGGGCACCTGATCGCGGGCTACGACAGCCGGCACGCCCTGGGTCGAAATGGTGGTCGCCGTATCGGACAGGATCGCCTGCGCCAGGAACCAGATCGCGCTGACCGAAATCAGCAGGATGAACCAAACCGACCAAAGACCCGACAGGCGGTGGAAGTCGCCCCAGAAAATGCGAGCGCCCTGGCCGACGCGCAGACGCGGCTTCTGGAAATAGGCGCGCCAGAACCGCTTGTAGACCACCAGGCCGGTGATCAGCGACAGCAGCATCGGAATCGACAACAGCGAGACCAGATACCAGCCCCAGCTATAGCCATTGTTGAACGGGATCAGCAGCCAGCCGTGCAGCGCGCGCATGAATTGGCGTAGGTCGAAGTTCAAGGCCGGACCTTGCACGTGGCCGGTGTACGGGTTGACGTAAATCGAGGTGAAGCGTGCGCCCGGATAACCCACGGCGGCCGTCAGGGCGAACTGCGATTCCTCAGGCCAGGACAGGCGCTGCACCGACGCTTCGGGTTCCTGTTTGGCGATGGAGTCCATCAGGGCCTGGTAGCCCATGCGGGGCGTATCGGCATCGGGCGCCTGGGCGCGAACGGCGGGGTTGATGAGCCAGACGATTTCCTGGCTGATGACGGCGATGGTCCCGGTCGCACAGATAAAGAAAAGGAAAATCCAGATCGGCAAGGCCAGCCAACTGTGGACGAGAAACCATAATTTGGAGCGCGATGGCTTGGCCATTCAAAAGCTATCCGGTAGACAAAGAGGGTTGCTTGGTCCCCATTTAAGGGAGGCGTCAGGCGGAATTCTAGCAATAATAGTTCTCAATTGTCTTAGACGACCCTTTGATCCGGCGGGCCGCGCCGGCGCAAAGCATCCGGAATTGGCGGCCCGATGTTTAAAATGCCGCCTTGGCGACGGAATCGGCCGCCGCCCGGAAATCCCGCATGCCCACCCGATCGTCCTGTCCGTCCTCACGTCCAGTCTGCGCCGCCACCCTCGTGCGGCTGTTGCTGCTGCTTCTGCTGGTGGTGCGGGCGTTCGTGCCGGTCGGATACATGCCGGACGCGCAGGCGCTGAAGCAGGGGCGCCTGGAACTGGGCTTCTGTGCCGCGGGCGGCGGGGTGTTTCCCGGCATGTCGGGTAGGGCCGATGCGCACGCCGCCCACGCCGATTCCTCCCATGGCCATCATGAGCACCACGATTCGTCCCAGCACGTGGGCGCCGGCCAGGAATGTCCGTTTGGGCTGAGCGCACACCCGGCGCTGCTCGTGCCGCCCACCGTCGCGCTGGTTCCCGCCTTGCTCGGCTGGTGGGTGCAAGCGCCCCGACTGACCGACAGTCCGCGCCCGCCCATGCCGGCCGCCGGGCCGCCGCTGGGACAGCGCGCTCCCCCTCGAATCGCCGGATGACATCCGTCGCCGTGCGCGCCAAGCGCACGATTGCCGCCTGCTGCAGGCGGCGTCCGTTGTTTTCGAGATCATCATGTCCACTGAGACCCTGGTTAGTCCGGCCGCCTCCGCGCGGCCGAGGTCGGCAAGCGGCAGCGCGTTGCTCGCGCTGATCACCCGGCTGCATTTCTATATAGGGCTGTTCGTCGGCCCCTTCATCCTGGTCGCGGCGGTAACCGGCACGCTGTTCGTGCTGACCCCGCAACTGGAAAACCTCATCTACGCCGACCAGTTGCGCACCACTTCCACTGGCGCGGCGCAACCCCTCGCGGCGCAGGTTCAGGCAGCGCAAAGCCAAGTCGGACCGGGTCCGCGCCTGTTCGCCGTCCGGCCCGCGCCCGGCCCCGGCGAAACCACGCGCGTGATGTTTACGCAGCCCGGCATGGGCGATTCCGAAGCCCGCGCGCTGTTTGTGGACCCCGTCACGCTGAAGATCCAGGGCGACATGGTCGTCTACGGCACCAGCGGCACGCTGCCCTTCCGGACCAAGCTGGACTACCTGCACCGCAACCTGATGCTGGGCGACCTGGGCCGCAACTACAGCGAACTGGCGGCGTCGTGGCTCTGGATTTCGACGCTGGGCGGTCTGGTGCTGTGGTTTGCCCGGCGCGGGCGCGACAAGACGTTGGAAGCCCGCAGCCCGCGCCTGCGCGCCCGGCGCTGGCATGGACTGCTGGGGTTGTGGATCGGCATCGGCCTGGTGTTCTTCTCGGCCACCGGGCTGACCTGGTCCAACTGGGCCGGTGCGCGCGTGGATCAATTGCGCGCGCAGTTGGGGTGGATCACGCCGGCGGTGTCGTTGAAACTGCCCGACGCCGGGATGTCCGCCATGGCAGCCATGCCCGAGGGCGGCGAGCATGCCCATCATCATGGCGGCCAGCATGACCACGCCGCCATGTCGCCGGCGCCGGACACCGTGCCGGCGGCCTTTGACCGGGTGTTGCAGGCCGCGCGCCAGGGCGGCATCGACAGCAGCCAGCTTGAAATCCGGCCGCCGCGCGGCGCTGGCCAGGCGTGGATGGTGCGCGAGGTGGACCGGTCCTGGCCCACCCAGGTCGACACCATCGCCGTGGATCCGACCACCTACGCCATCACCAGCCGTGCCGACTTCGACACCTTTCCGCTCATCGCCAAGCTGATCCGCTGGGGCGTGGACATGCACATGGGCATCCTGTTCGGCTGGCCCAATCAACTCCTGATGGCCGCCATTGGCATCGCCCTGACGACGATGATCGTGCTGGGCTACCGGATGTGGTGGCTGCGCCGTCCGGCCGCGGGCGCGACAGGGCAGACGCTGACTCACGCCTGGCGCGAGCTGTCATGGCCCGGACGGATCGGCGTGGCGGCGATCGCGCTGGCGCTGGGATGGAGCCTGCCGGTGATGGGCGTGAGCCTGGCCGTATTCCTGGTCATTGATGTGTTGCGCTAGGTAGCCGCCAGACGCGCTTGATATGCGTCAACGGGCAGTGCAGATGGGCGCGGGCAGACCGGATTCGGGGCCGGAACCGCGCTACCATCTGCGGCGTCAAGGGGATTTGATGTACACAAGCGCCACTGCTGCCAGACGATGGGTTTCGCTGTTCGCGGCGGCCCTGTTCGTCTTTCAGGCGCTGATTGCCTCTGCAGCACTCGCCGCACCAAGTCCCGCCGGTATGTCGGGCGCCGCCGGCGCCACCACCATCATCTGCACGGCCAGCGGGCCGCGCGTCGTCACCATCGGCATCGAAGGCACCACGCAAGGCGTCGAGCAGCACAGCGGCGCCATGCCGCATTGCTGCGTTGCCGGCTGCGCCATGTTGGGCGGCGCCACGCTGCCCGGACTGTGGCTGCTTGCCTGGCTGCTGCCTACGCTGGCGCAGCCTGCTACGGCGCCGGCCGCCGACGTTCCTTACTTCTCCAGTGCGCACGCCCGGCTGCAGCAGCAGCCGCGCGCGCCGCCACCCATCGCCTGACGGCATTTCTCTCAGCATCACCGGTTTGCATCGCGGCGCCCACGGTTGACGGGCGCGCCGCCGGTTAGCGCCTGCTCATATCGCCGCTTTTGGCACGGATCCGTTTGAGGGTCCGGGCGCCGAGGCGCGCCCATGCATGGCCTGTCCGCGCGGGGGTCAACGCCCCGATTGCAGATTCCGACTCAGATTCCAAGTTGATCCAGATTCCCTATGCGCAAGCAACCGCAATTCGTCCGCATGACCTGCCTGGCCGCCGCCGTGGCCGCCACATTCTCCGCCGCCGCGCAGCCCATCCAGGACGGCGTAACCACGCTCGAACCCGTCGTCATCATGGGCGTGGCGCCCAGCGCGCCGCTGACCTTCACGACCGATCCGAAGCTGCCGCGCCAGCCGCTGCCAGCCAGCGACGGCACCGACTACCTGAAAACCATTCCCGGCTTTTCGGCCATCCGGAACGGCGGCACCAACGGCGACCCGGTGCTGCGCGGCATGTTCGGTTCCCGCCTGAACATTTTGACCAACGGCACCTCCATGCCCGGCGCCTGCCCGTCGCGGATGGACGCGCCCAGTTCCTATATTTCGCCCGAGAATTTCGACCAGCTCACCGTCATCAAGGGACCGCAGACAGTGCTGTGGGGGCCGGGCGCGTCCGCCGGCACCGTCCGCTTCGACCGCGACACACCCCAGTTCACCGAGCCGGGCGTGCGTTTTGACGGCAGCCTGACCGGCGGCTCGTTCGGGCGCAACGACCAGACGGCGGACCTGGCCATCGGCAACGAAAAGGTCCATACCCGAATCACCGCCAACCACTCGCATTCGCAGGACTACAAGGACGGCGACGGCAACACCGTGCCGTCGCGCTGGGACAAATGGAACGCGGATGTCACGTTGGGCTTCACGCCCGATGCGGACACGCTATATGAACTGACCGCCGGCACGGGCGACGGCGAGGCGCGGTATGCCGGGCGCGGCATGGACGGCTCGCAATTCAAGCGGGAAAGTTTTGGACTGCGCTTTGAAAAACGTAACCTCGGGCCCGTCCTGAGTCAGGTCGAGGCACAGCTCTATTACAACTACGCGGACCACGTCATGGACAACTACACGCTGCGCGCGCCGGACCCGTCCAGCTCCATGGCAATGGCGATGGCCTCGGACGTGGACCGCGCAACCTGGGGCGGACGTGTCGCCAGCACCTGGAATCTGTCGCAAGACACCAGCCTGGAGGCAGGGATGGACTTCCAGCAAAGCCGTCACCGCGCCCGCAGCGGCTCGGACACCATGTCCTATCGCAGCCAGCCGTGGGTCAAGGACGCCGATTTTTCAAATACGGGTGTCTTTGGCGAATTGACCTGGCGCGCCGCACCGGACAGCCGCGTGATCGGCGGCGCCCGCGTCGACTGGGCGTCCGTCAAGGATTTCCGGCAGACCACCGGCGGCATGATGATGGTCATGCCCAACCCCACGGCGGGCGAACGGCGCAACGACACGCTCCCCAGCGGATTCCTGCGCTATGAAAAGGATCTGGAATCGCTGCCCGCCACGCTCTACATTGGGCTGGGTCATGTGGAGCGGTTCCCGGACTACTGGGAACTGTTCTCGCCCAAGGGCGGTCCGGCCGGCTCGGTCAACGCCTTCCAGGGCGTCAAGCCGGAAAAGACGACCCAGCTTGATTTTGGCGCCCAGTACAAGACGGAAACGCTGGATGCGTGGTTCTCGGGGTATGCGGGCTACGTGGACGATTTCATTCTTTTCAATTACACGTCCGGCGGGATGATGGGGGCCACCTCGCAGGCGACGAACGTGGACGCCCGGATATTTGGCGGGGAGTTTGGCGCGTCCTATGCCGTGACGCCGAGCTGGAAGGTGGGCGCCACATTGGCCTACGCCTGGGGCCAGAACCGCAGTGACGGCCGCGCGCTGCCGCAGATTCCGCCGCTGGAGGCCAAGCTCACCGCCGCCTATGACGACGGCACCTGGTCGGCGGGCGCCTTGTGGCGCATCGTCGCCCCGCAAAATCGCTACGCGCTGAACGAAGGCAACGTTGTGGGCAAAGATTTCGGTCCCAGCGCCGGATTTGGCGTGTTTTCCCTTAATGCGGGATACGTCGTGAACAAGCAGGTTCGGTTGTCGCTAGGCGTGGACAACGTGTTCGACAAGACATACAGCGAACACCTGAACCTGGCGGGGAACGCCGGATTTGGCTATCCGGCGGGCACGGCGGTGAACGAACCCGGCCGCAGCGTCTGGGCTCGGGTCAGCGTCCGATACTGACCGAAACGGGGTTGGGCACGCTACTTGCTAAAAGGGGGGTGAGGGTCATTCCTTGTCTTATGGAGAAGCAACATGGAAGAGTTCAAGTACACGCCCACCTTGTCCACCCCCCAGCCGATGACCAATGGCGAACGTTGCGCGATGCGAACGCTTGCTGCGGCGCAGCAACTTTTGCACCCGGATCGTCCGCCGGCCGTCCTGATGTCGACGGTCGAAGCCGAATTGGCCAAATATGTAAAAGATACCTACCGGCCGCGCACGGCTTGGTAAAGGCGCCAGGGCGGGGCGCCGCGCGCTGACGGCGCCTGTCACGCGATCGGCGCCCGCATCACCAGCGTCGAGATGGTGTGATTTTTCCAGAATATCTGATGGATCCGGGGCAGCAGGGCCTGCAGCTCCGGCTCTGTCACACCGTTGAACGTGACCAGCACTGCCGGGCGATCCCCCTCGCTGGGCACGCGCTTCACGCCGTCCGGCGCAGGAAAACCGTACTTCACCAGAAATGTGTGAATGTCTTCGTCACTCGTGGTGTCTTCGACCTGATTGATGAGCAGCGCAGCCATGGGGAACCTCCGATGATCAGAATTTTTCGGGCACATACCGGAAGGGGTGTTCCGGCTGCACGTAACCCTTGGCTTTCTGCCGCTTGGGCAAGGTGATTTTTTCCCTGGCGCTGACGGTATAGGGAATGTGTTCCAGCAGGTGGGTAATGATGTTCAGCCGGATCCGCTTCTTGTCGTCGGAACGCCCCACGTACCAGGGCGAGATCGCGGTATCCGACGCCCGGAACATCTCGTCCCGGGCGCGCGAGTAGTCGTACCAGCGGCTGTACGAATCCAGGTCCATCTTCGTCAGCTTCCAGGTCTTGCGCGCATCGTTGATGCGCGACTGCAGGCGGCGTGTCTGTTCCGCCTCGGTGACTTCCAGCCAGTATTTGAAGAGCAGGATGCCGGAGTCGATCATCACGCGTTCCACCAGCGGCACGGCTTTCAGAAAGGCGTCGACCTGCGCCTGGCTGCAAAACCCCATCACGCGCTCAACGCCAGCCCGGTTGTACCAGCTGCGGTCGAAGATCACGACTTCGCCCGCCGCGGGCAGGTGTGGCAGGTAGCGCTGCATGTACATCTGGGATTTTTCGCGCTCGGTGGGGGCGGGCAAGGCCACGACGCGAAAGACACGGGGGCTGACACGGTCGGTCAAAGCCTTGATCGTGCCGCCTTTGCCGGCGCCGTCGCGCCCTTCGAACACGATGCAGACCTTGGCGCCCGTATCGACGACCCATTGCTGCAGCTTGACCAGTTCCACATGCAGCTGGGCCAGTTCCCTTTCGTACTGCTTATTGGAAAGCTTGCCCGCCTCGGCGGTCTCGGGATTGTCCTTCTGCTTTTTCTTGTCGCCCATCGTCGCGCTCCGGAAGTCTTCCTGCCACGAATGAACGGCGCACGCCGGCGCCACATGTGATCTGAATATATTGCCGATTCAAGGCGGTTTGGGAGCGCGTTACCAATGGAATTATGGTGCCGCAGTCCGCCGCGCCATTGGGCGCTGGTCACCCGACGAATGTTTCGGGAACGTTATTTGCTGTCCGGGTCCACGGCCACGTTTCCGCTGGCCGCAGCGAACCTGAGGTGACGAAAATGGAACCAGACCATTCCGTTGGGCAGACATCTTCCCAGGACAACGCCGTAGAGGCGACCTCAACGCCCGACGATCTGCCGGTGCGGCCTGGCGCAGGCTCGCCGACTACGGGCAGTGCGCCGCCGGTCAAGCCGTCGGATGCCAGTGAGAACACGCAGGGCAACGAAGTCAGCAACGAGGACATGGAGCCATCGGACGCCTCCGAATCTAATCCCGATCCCGCCGACTCGCAACGCACGTCCTGAACACAAGAGACCCCCGAGGAGATCCGATCATGATCGTAAAGACTGCAATGCTGGGCGTGGTTGCCATGCTGGGCGCCGCTGGCGCCGTGTCCACCGGCTGGGCGCAGGGTGCGCCGCAGTCCGTGACCGAAGTGCGAGTCGATGTCGCCAAGGTCGAGGCCGGCTACCGCGCCTCGAAGATCATCGGAGCGACCGTCTACAACGGCAAGAAGGAAAAGATCGGCACCGTGGATGACCTGATCCTCGGCCCGCCCGACTGGGCGCCGTATGCGGTGTTGTCGGTGGGCGGGCTGCTTGGCGTCGGCAATCATCTTGTGACGGTTCCGCTGTCGAAGATGCAGGTCGCCGGCGACCAGTTCCAGCTGCCGGACGCCACGAAGGACACGCTCAAGGCGCTGCCCGAATTCAAGTACGCCAAGTAAACCGGCGCGGGGCAGCACGCTCCGCACCCCATGCCTGATCCACGCCCGCAGGAGGCCACATGCAGATCGAACCCGTCGACGAACCCCGCCGTTACGAATCGCCCTCGCGTTCTTCATTGGTTGCGCAGATCAAGGACATCGACGCCCGCAGGCCGGATTTTCCAGGCGAACACATCATCGTGTTTGGCGTGGGCGTGCTGCTGATGCTGTCCGGCATGCGCAGCCGCACGCTGTTGCGGCGCACCCTGGTCACCGCCGCCGGGACCGCCTTGATCGGCCGCGCGGCAAGCGGGACGGGCGGCATTGCCCGCGTCGCCCGTATCGTCAAGCGCCTGGGCTGATCACGCGCAGGAGACCGTCATGGCAGCAAGAACGATATGGAAAGGAGCGATTTCCTTCGGGCTGGTTCACATTCCCGTGGGCTTGCACACGGCCACGACGGAGTCCGGCGTGGACTTCGACTGGCTGGACAAGCGCTCGATGGACCCGGTTGGCTACAAGCGCATCAACAAGCGCACCGGCAAGGAAATCGACAAGGACAACATCGTGAAGGGCGTGGCGTACGAGGACGGCAAGTACGTCATCGTGTCGCCCGAGGAAATAGCCGAGGCCTATCCTCGCACCACGCAGACCATCGAGATCCAGCAGTTCGTGGACGCCGGGGGCGTCTCGTTTGTTTATCTGGAGCGACCCTACTACGTCGCGCCCATCAACAAGGGCCACAAGGTGTACGCTTTGCTCCGGGACACGCTGGTCAAGACAGGAAAGATCGGCATCGCCAAGGTCGTGATCCAGACCAAGCAGCACCTGGCGGCGCTGATTCCGTCAGGCGACGCGCTGGTGCTGAACCTGATGCGCTGGGGCGACGAGGTGAAGTCAGTGGAAGGGCTGGATCTGCCCAAGGCCGGCGCCAAGAACATGACGCCCAGCGCCAGCGAAATGAAGATGGCGAAGATGCTGGTCGACGACATGTCCGGCGAATGGGACCCCGAACAGTACAAGGACGAGTTCAAGGCCGCCGTGATGGAGCTGGTGGAGCAGAAGGCGCGTGCCGGCGAGACCGAGACCGTCATCGAGCCGCAGGAAGCGTCGCCCGCCTATGCGGACAACGTCATTGACCTGACCGAGCTGCTGCAACGCAGCCTGAAGGGGGGCAAGGGCGGGTCCAAGGCGGCCAAGTCCGACGAAGGCGATGACAAGAAGGCAGCCAAGGCGCCGGCCAAGAAGACGGCGGCCAAGTCGGCCAAGAGCGCAAGCAAGACGGCCAGCAAGTCGGCGAGCAAGGCGACGGGTAAGACCGCCAGCAAGTCGAGTGACAAGACCACCGGCAAGACAACGAGCAAAACGCGCAAGGCGGCCTGACCATGGCTGACACGCTGAAGAAGTACCGCGAAAAGCGCAACTTCGAGATCACGTCGGAACCCGCCGAGGGTGGTGAGGCCAATGAGGACGCCCGCGCCTTCGTCATCCAGAAGCACTGGGCCAGCCGGCTGCACTACGACTTCCGTCTGGAACTGGACGGGGCCATGAAGAGCTGGGCGGTGCCCAAGGGGCCGTGCTACGACCCGGCGGTCAAGCGCATGGCGGTCCAGGTCGAGGATCACCCCATTGCCTACAACCAGTTCGAGGGGCAAATTCCCGAAGGGCAGTACGGCGCCGGCAAGGTCATCATCTGGGACGAAGGCAAGTGGATGCCGGTAGGCGATCCGCGCAAGGGCTATCGCGACGGCCACCTGAAGTTCGACTTGCAGGGCGTGAAGATGCAGGGCCGCTGGGCGCTGATCCGGCTGAAGGGCAAAGAGTCGGAGAAGCAGCCGCCCTGGCTGCTTATCAAGGACCGAGACGATTTCGCGCGGCCGGAGCGGGAATTCAGTGTGGTGGACGAAATGCCGGATAGCGTGGTGCCGCTGCGCAAACCTGCGAAGGCCAAGCCGGCAGGCAAGGGCGGCGAGGCGACAGCCAAGGCGAATTCCGCAGCCAAGACGTCGCGTTCCGCAGCGAAATCTCGCGCCAAATCCAAAGCTCCCGCGGAGGCGGCGGCTGACGACCAATCCCAGGATCAGGGCGACAACACCGCCGACGATCAGTCCGCGTTGCCCGGTGTAGCCGCTGACTTGCCCGCGCAACTGAAACCCCAGCTCGCCACGCTGGTGGACGGCGTGCCTCAGCATGCGCCGGACTGGCTGTACGAGATGAAATTCGACGGCTACCGGCTCGTCGTCCGGATCGAAGGCGACGATGTGCGGCTGTTTACGCGCAACGGCCACGACTGGAGCGCCAAAATGCCGCATCTGGTCGAGGCCATGCGCGCATTGCCCGCCAAATGGGCGTGGATCGACGGCGAAATCGTGATGCTGGACCGCGAAGGCATTCCAAACTTCCAGTCGCTGCAAAACGCCTTCGACAACGATCGGACACAGGACATCGTGTTCTACGCCTTCGATCTGCCGTTCATCGGGATGCGGGACCTGCGCCAGGAGCCGCTGGGCGTGCGGCGGGCGCTGTTGCAGCAACTGATGGACGCCGCCGAAGACGACCAGCTGCGATTCAGCGAGGCCCTTGAGGCCGCGCCGTCAGATCTGGTGGCAACCGCGTGCAGGATGGGGCTTGAGGGCATCATGGCCAAGCGCCTGTCGTCACCGTACGTGTCCCGGCGCAGCGACACCTGGGTCAAGGTCAAGTGCGCCCGGCGTCAGGAGTTTGCCATCGTCGGCTACACGGCGCCCAAGGGTAGCCGGGCCGGGCTGGGTGCGCTGCTGCTCGCGGTTACCGAGCAGGACGGCAGCCTGCGCTATGCCGGCAAGGTTGGCACGGGGTTCGACGATGCAAGTCTGGTGTCCCTGCAGAAGCGTCTGGCGGCCATCGAGACGGACAAGAAGCCGGTCACGAATGCACCCGCAGCGGGGGGCGTTCGCTGGGTCAAACCCGAACTGATCGCCGAAGTGTCGTTCGGCGAATGGACGAGCGGCGGCCACATCCGTCATTCCGTATTCCGGGGCCTGCGCCAGGACAAGCCGGTGAAGGCGATTTCCAGGGAGAAGGCGGTGCCGGTCGAGGACGTAGACGGCGACAAGGGCAACTCGAAGGCGGCGCCTGCGGCCAGATCCGCAGCCAGATCTGCCACGGCATCTGCCGGCACGTCTTCAAAGACATCTTCAAAGGCGCCCGCACCCGCCTCCGATGCCAAAGCCCCGCCCGCCGGCAAAACCAGCCGCGCCAAGGGCGGCAAGCTCACCAATCCGGACCGGGTCATCGACCCGTCCACCAAGCTCACCAAGCTGGATCTCGCGCGCTATTACGGCCTGATCGCGCCGCTGATGCTGGAGCATCTGAAGGGCCGGCCCGTGTCATTCCTGCGAGCGCCCGCCGGCATCCAGGGCGAATTCTTCTTTCAGAAGCATCTGGAAGCCGCGATGCCCGGCGTCAGACCGTTGCCCGCCAAGCTCGATCCGGATCATCCGCCGCTGCTCGAAGTCCCGACCGCAGAGGCCATCATGTCCGCCGTGCAGATGAACGTCGTCGAATTCCACACCTGGAACGCCGTCAAGACGTCCATCGACAAACCGGATCGCATGATGTTCGACCTGGACCCGGGCGAGGGCGTGCCATGGCCGACCATGCAACAGGCCGCCAATCTGGTGCGCGTGCTGCTGCAGGAGATCGGCCTGCGGGCCTGGCTAAAGACCAGCGGCGGCAAAGGGCTGCACGTGGTTGTGCCGCTACGCAAGCAATACGACTGGGACACGGTAAAGCGGTTTTCCCAGGCGATCGTGCAGCATCTGGCCCGGACGCTGCCGCAACTCTTCGTGGCCAAGAGCGGCCCGAAGAACCGCGTCGGCAAGATCTTTGCGGATTACCTGCGCAACGGGTTCGGGGCGACGACGGTATGCGCGTGGTCCGCGCGGGCGCGGCCCGGTCTGGGCATTTCGGTGCCGGTGACGTGGGACGAGCTGGACAAGCTCACCAGCGGCGCGCACTGGACCATTCAGGACGTGCATTCCCGGCTGGATGCGGGCAACACGCCGTGGGACGACTACGCGCCGCAGTCGCTGACGGCCGCCATGTCGGCGATGGAGTTCGAACCATGATCAGAACGCGTCCACAGCCGTCCTGTCGGCCAGCCGCCATTGCAACTGGTTGCACTCCGCGCCGGGCGCGTTGGCACAATGCCCGGAGCAGGTTTTCCCTTGCGCAGCATGGATCTCCGAAGGAGCCTCCCTATGCCACCCCGCGTCGCCGCCTCAAGCGTGATGGACCACCCGGACGGGTATGGAATCGTCAGCCGCGTCCTGCATTGGCTCATGGCCGTGCTGCTGGCGTGGCAGTTCACCAGCGCGGCGTCGCGGCAGTTTCTGCCGGACACCCCGATCGAGGATTTCTTCTGGGCCTCGCATACCTCGCTTGGCCTGTTGCTGCTGATCCTGGTGCTTGTACGCGGCGCCTGGGCCATCGCCAACTGGGGCAAGCGGCCGGACAGCGGCCTGCTGGCGGGCTTCGGGCATCTTGTCCTGTACCTGATGATGATCGCCATCCCCACGCTGGCGCTGTTGCGCGCCTACGGGCGGGGCAGGGGATATTCTGCCTTTGGCATCCAGATCTTCAGCCCCCGCGACCAGGAGATCGAAGCCCTGGTCGAACTTGGCAACGCCTGGCATGGGCTGTTGGGCTGGACGTTGCTGGCGCTGGCCGTGGGCCACATCACGATGGCCTTCGTGCACCGCAGGGCGGATGGACGGCGGGTCTTGACTCACATGACCAAGGGATGACGGCCGGCGCGGCGGCGGTCACAGGAGGGAATCATGCAGCGCGATGAGCTCTTGGCACTGATGATCTCAGTTTCCGCACCCGCACCCCGTCTGGACGAGTGGGACCGGGTGCTATCCATCTACGCGGGATACCTGGAAGGCGTCGCGCCCAAGCTGTCTGAAAAGGAATTGGGCAACTTCATCGGCGCCGGCGCCATGTTCTACCGCACGCTGTGCCAGGCGGATTCCTATCGGCAGGAATCCGTGTGGGGGCGCCGCAAGAAGGAGGGTTAGTCCCCGGATGCAAATATTTACATGGGCATGGGGCTTGCTGTCCTGCCGGCACGAAACCATTGATTCGTGCCAGGAAATGGCCAGCGAGAAGGACAGAACATGCTACGCAGACGGGTAAGACAGCCAATCCGCCGATATTCCATCACCCCCGCAACGGGCTTTGCCGACGATTCGCCTTTGGCGGACGACGCACCCGAAGCACCGCGGCCCGCCATCTGGGCGATCGGCGACGTGCATGGCTGCTGCCAGTCGCTGGACGCACTGCTGGCAAGTCCGGAGATCGCGGGCGACCCCAACTGCAGGTTCTGGTTCGTCGGCGACCTCGTCAATCGGGGGCCTTCGAACGCGGAGACGCTGCGCCGGGTCATGTCACTGGGCGACCGCGCGACGGTGGTGCTGGGCAATCACGACCTGCGCGCCCTGGGCGTTGCAGCGGGATGTTTGCGGCCGGACGCTCGCGACACCCTCAACGATCTGTTCGACGCGCCGGATGCAGATGTCCTGCTCGACTGGCTGCGCGCGCAGCCCCTGATCCATGTGCAGGACCGTCACGTCCTGGTGCACGCGGGGCTGTATCCCGGTTGGGACGTGCTGCAGGCCATGGCGCACGCCGGGGAGGTCGAGGCCATGCTTCGGGACAATGACTGGCGCCGTCACATGCGAATCCTCTTGGGAGCAGCGCCACTCGCCTGGAACGCCAAGCTGGAAACGCAACTGCGTCTGCGCTTCATCGTCAGCGCGTTCACCCGCATGCGCCTATGCACTCGCAACGGGGCGTTGGCGCCCGGCGCCAAGTCCACGCCGGGGCGCTGGCCCCGCGAGACCCTGCCTTGGTTCAACCTGCCGCGACGCGCGGGCGCCGACAAGACCATCGTGTTCGGCCACTGGGCGACGCTGGGCCTGCTGGTGCGGTCGGACGCCGTGTGCCTGGACACGGGCTGTGTGACGGGCGGCCCGCTGACGGCCTATCGTCTTTCCGACCGAAAACTGGTACAGGTGGCGCGCGAGGCGCTCGCCCAGGTTGCCTGACCGCAGCCGGTCACGCGAAAAGACGGTAAGCCACGCCCAAGCTGAAGAGCAGCGCCGTGCCGATGGCGTAGAACGCCAGCGACAGCCAGGCGCTCAGCGGCACGCGCGCCGGCGCGTCAGCGTCTGCCGGCAGGGCCGATTGCGGCGACGGCAGGACTTCTTCATTGGCGGCTTTGGGGCTGAAGCCAGGGCGGGCCACGGCGTCCGCGGTGCGGGCAACGGGTGCAATGCCCAGGGAGACAAGGCGGGTGCCGGCGGGAGTCGGCGTCAGAACGGGTTCCGGTGAGCTCATGGGAAGCCTCCGCAATGGGGTTGGGTAACGAAAGGCGAAACCCCTACAGCAAGCTGCGTGCCCAACCCTTGCCCGTCAGCCGGACGGTCCGATCACGGCCCACTTCCCGTCTCCTGCCCAAAACACTTACGATACGGCAGGCGCCGGGCGTTTTCCGCCGCGCTTGCCCGAATCGACTGACACGTGACGGCCGCATTTCAACCACGGAGCATTCATGAACGGTTACCCAGATACTCTTCTCCTGATCGACAACGAATGGCGCGAGGCCCGCGGCGGCGCGCGCATCGACGTCGTCAATCCCGCCACCGGCCAGAAGATCGGCCAGGTGGCCAGCGCCTCCCGCGAGGACCTGGACGCGGCGCTGGCGGCAGCGCAACGCGGCTTCGAGACGTGGCGCGATACCTCCGCCCACGAGCGTTGCGCGGTCATGCGCAAGGCCGCCGTCCTGCTGCGCGAGCGCGCGGACGACGTGGCGCGCCTGCTGACGCAGGAACAGGGCAAGCCGCTCGCCGAAGCGCGTGGCGAAGTGCTGGCCGGTGCGGACATCATCGACTGGTTCGCCAACGAAGCGCTGCGCGTCTACGGCCGCATCGTGCCGTCGCGTAATCCCGCCGCCCAGCAATTGGTCATCAAGGAACCGGTCGGCCCCGTCGCCGCGTTCACGCCGTGGAACTTCCCGGTCAACCAGATTGTTCGCAAGCTGGGCGCCGCGCTTGCCACGGGCTGCTCCTTCCTGGTGAAGGCGCCTGAGGAAACCCCGGCCTCGCCGGCCGCGCTGCTCAACTGCTTTGTCGACGCCGGCATCCCGAAGGGCGTTCTGGGTCTGGTGTTTGGCTCGCCGGCCGAGATTTCCAGCTACCTGATCCCGCACCCGATCATCCGCAAGGTCACCTTCACGGGTTCCACGCCGGTCGGCAAGGAACTGGCCGCATTGGCCGGCCGCCACATGAAGCGCGTCACGATGGAGCTGGGCGGTCACGCCCCGGTGATCGTGGCGGAAGACGCCGATGTCGAACTGGCGGTCAAGGCGTCGGGCGGCGCCAAGTTCCGCAATGCCGGTCAGGTCTGCATCTCGCCGACCCGCTTCCTGGTGCACAAGAACGTCAAGGCCGCCTTCGAGCAGGCCTTCGTGGCCCATGCCGAAAAGCTCAAGCTGGGCGATGGCCTGACCGAAGGCACGACGCTCGGCCCGCTGGCCAACGACCGCCGTCTGGCCGCCATGGACAAGATCGTCAAGAACGCGGCCGAGAAGGGCGCGCGTGTGGCTACCGGTGGTCAGCGCGTGGGCACCGCGGGCAATTTCTTTGCCCCGACCATCCTGACCGACGTGCCGCTCGAGGCCGATATTTTCAACGAAGAGCCGTTTGGTCCCATCGCGGCCGTCCGCAGCTTCGAAAACCTGGACGAAGCCATCCGCGAAGCCAACCGCCTGCCGTTCGGCCTGGCCGCCTATGGCTTCACCCGCTCGATCAAGACCGTGCACGAGCTGTCGGGCCGCCTTGAAGTGGGCATGCTCTGGGTCAACCAGCCCGCGACGCCTTCGGCTGAGCTGCCGTTCGGCGGCGTGAAGGATTCCGGCTACGGTTCCGAGGGCGGTCCCGAGGCGCTCGAGGCGTACCTGGTCACCAAGGCCGTCTCGGTCGTGGGCGTCTAAGCCCGCGTCAGACCCAGCCTGACTAGAAACAGGCCGTATCCGGGACACAACCGGTTACGGCCTTTTCATTTGTGCCGTTGATTCGGGTTTTGAGCCGGCTTTCTTTTCGGCGGCCATCCTTTGGATGTCTCTCGTCTGGGCGATTGGCGCGGTCGCCCGCATGCCGCAGAATCGGCGCTGCACCATCCGGCGCCTCGCGCGTTGCGATCTTTCGATCCTTTCGCCGTTCTTCATTTGACAGGGTCGCTTACGCACCGTTGCCGGTCGCGCCCGCCGCCCGCAGGTAAGGTCTCCCTGACCATGTCGCCCCGGAGATAGACGTTTCGATGTTTTCCATGTCGCCCCTCAAGACCCTTGCCCGGCACAAGTCCCACGCTGGCCCGGCCATGAACTGGCTGAAGGAACGCAAGCAGTTCGTCAAGGCGCTGCTGTCCAACCCGGCGGCGGTCGGGGCAGTGGCCCCTTCGAGCGCGGCGCTGGCCGCCGCCATCACGGAATCGATTCAGCCCCGAGCCGGTAAGGTCCTCGAACTGGGCTGCGGAACCGGCGTCTTCACTCGGGAGATGCTGCGCAAGGGGATTGCGCCGTCCAGCCTGGTCCTGGTGGAGCAGGACTCCGAAATGAGTTCCAGCCTGCGCAGCCAGTTTCCGGAGGCAGCCGTCCTTCAGGTGCCGGCGCAGGAGCTGTCCCGGGACAGCCATCCGGAGCTTCACGGCATCAGCGCGGCCATCTGCGGTCTGCCACTACGGAACATGAGCGGCGCGCATCACCATAAGCTGCTGACCGCCGTGTTCGAGGCGATGCCGCCGGGCGGGTCCATGCACTTTTTCACCTATGGCGTGAAGTGCCCGATCTCGGCAAGGGTGCTTGAGGATTGCGGCCTGTACGCGCGGCGGGTGCGCTTTGTTCCGATGAACCTGCCGCCGGCCTCGGTATACAGCCTGAGCCGGTTGCCCTGAGGGCAGGGCGGGCGCGCCGCGATCGAGGATCGGTTTGCGCGCCCGACGGGCCGTATTCGGGCGGGGTCCGCTATGCCAGGAAGGTCAGCATGCCGTTGCTCAAGTCGTACATCGACCCGACGATCTTGATCTTTCCTTCCTTTTCCAGCCCGGCAAGAATCGGGCTGTTCTTGCGGATGGCCTCGACGGTGTGCAACACATTCGTCCGCGCCACGGCGTCCACGAACTGGCCATTTTTGCCGTTTCGGTCTCCGGTGTACTTCGTCGCCTCGACCGCCGGTTTGATGACGTCCAGCAGGGCGGTCAGATGGCCTAGCTGAACGTTGTCGATCGCCCCGGCCACTGCGCCGCATGCCGTGTGCCCCATCACCAGAATCACCTTGGCGCCCGCCGCCGCGCAGGCGAACTCCATGCTGCCCAGCAGATCGTTGTTGGAGATGTTGCCGGCGATGCGCCCGTTGAAGGTTTCGCCGATTCCCGTGTCCAGGATGATCTCGGCGGGGGCGCGCGAGTCGATGCAGCTCAGGATCACCGCCGCAGGGAACTGGCCAAGGGCGCTGGAACGCTTCTGCGCAAGATAGTCGTGCTTCTGAGGCTCGCCCGCCCGAAAGCGCGCATTGCCCCGTTTCATCATGTCAATCACCTGGTCCGGCGTCATCGCGTCACGCTGCGCCTGCGTCAGTGATGCGGCTGGCGCGTCGCCGGGCGCAAACGCCAGGCCAGCCATCGCCGCCGCGCCAACGCTGGCCTTCAACCAGCCGCGCCGTCCCAGGTCCAGAGGGTGCCCAGCCATGCAACAATCCTTGATCGCTTCCATGAGGTGTCCCCTATAAGCAGCCCACAACGATAGACCGCGGGACGCGGCTATTCGATGATGGGCCGGCCACACATGCCGTTTTTGCGGCGAGAGACATTCTGTTCCTGTTTGCGGCGGCGAACAATGACGGCTGCACGCGGCCCTGTTTTTCTTGTTTTCGCGCCGGATGAGTGGCATAGTTTTTCGCACGACGGGCCCCAGGGTGGCTTCGGGGCGGTTCGACAACGAATACGAAAGGTGCCTCATGCGTTACCTGTACATCGTATTGATCGTGTTGCTCACGGCAATGGTTTTGTCGTTCAAGATCCAGAACTTCGAATCCGTCACGCTGACCCTCTGGACCTCCACCTTCACTTTGCCGGCGTCGGTTCTCGTCATCGGCGTCTATATCCTGGGCATGCTCACAGGCGGCTTTCTGCTCAGCCTGCTGCGTTCCGCCTTCAGAGGGGCAACCGGCCGTCCCGCCGGGCCCACCCCCTGACGATTCCCCAAGCGCCACCCGGCTTGCCGCCGTGCGTCCGCAGTCAGGGCGCGAACGCGTACTTAGGAGCAATCCCGATGAAAAGGCTATTCCTTGTCCTGACCACGTGCGTGCTGGCCGGCTGCGCCGGCACGGTCGCAACGAAGAACGACCTGGCAAAGTACGGCACGCCACCCAGCGACGACGACCTGTACCAGTACATGTCGTCGCTGCGCGACATCATGCCGCCGACCCGGTATGTCAGTTATCGCGACAAGGGGTACGCGGAATCCGTGAAAAAGACCACGGTCATAGCAGAGGACGGCAAACCGGTATCCGCCTGGCAGTACGACTTTGAAGTCGCCGGCTACGACCAGCCCGGCCCCGAGCAGCCGCAGTGGACCGCACGGCGCGTCGTGTTCTTCAATGGCCGCGCGATAGGCGGTTTCGATGCGAATGGGAAGTTCATGCGCACGAGCGCCCAGCCGCCAGCAGCGGCCGCGCCCGCGCCCGCACCCTCGCCGGCGCAGCCGCGCTAGGCCTCGGCATTCCCCATTGCGCCGTTCCGGAGAACCCACCATGCAAAAGTCTCAGCAGGCCGCCCCGCGTCGCCCCCTGACCCTTATCGCCGCAAGCGCCATTCTTGGCCTGGCAACCGTCCTTGCCGGTTGCGCCAACCCGTCCGCGTCGTCCCGTGTCTACACCTTCGACCAGGCGCAGCGCGCCCAGACCGTCACCCTTGGCTACGTCATCGGCGTGCGGCCCGTCACCATCCAGGCCGCCCAGACCTCGGGCCTGGGCGTCATCGCCGGCGGCGCGCTGGGCGCCGTCGCGGGCAACGCCGTGGGTGGCGGCTCGGGACGCCGCATCACCACCGTCGGCGGCGCGGTCGGCGGCGCCATGGCGGGCAACGCCATCGAAAACGCCAGCGCCCGCCGGGCAGGGCTGGAAATCACCGTGCGCCTGGATTCGGGCGACGTACGCGTCATTACGCAGGAAGCGGACGTGCCGATTTCGACCGGCCAACGCGTCCAGATCGTGACGCAGGGCGGCGTGAGCCGCGTGGGCGGGATTTGATGTCGATGTAGCGCCTTGAAAGCCGCGATTTCGACTGGATGCGGAGATTAGGCCGCCTATTCTCCGCAAATTTTGCGGAGAATAAATTGCACGTGCGGCGAATAGGGACCATAATCTCCGCATGAAATGCGGAGATTATCTTTATATCTGGCAAGCCCCCGATTGGCCGCAGTGGCGCTTTGACCTCAATGCGCTGGCCGAGCCGTTGGCTGACGTCAGCCGCGCGCAGGGCGCTTTGATGGGGCGCCTGCGGGACGTCGGCATGCCGCTGCGGGATCAGGCGAGCCTCGGCGTCCTGACGGACGAGGTCGTCAAGACCAGCGCAATTGAAGGAGAGGTGCTTAACGTCGCGTCGGTCCGGTCCTCTATCGCGCGACGCATCGGCGTAGATATCGGTGCACTCGCCCCGGTGGACCGTCATGTCGAGGGCGTCGTGGAAATGGTGCTGGACGCCACGGGCAACTGCCATGCGCCCGTCACGCGAGAGCGACTGTTCGGCTGGCATGCGGCATTGTTCCCGACGAATTACTCGGGCATGTCGCGCATCAACGTGGGGACTTGGCGCACCGATACCGATGGCCCGATGCAGGTCGTGTCCGGTCCCATGGGCCGCCAGCGGGTGCACTTTGAAGCCCCCACGGCAGCACGGGTGGACGCCGACATGCACGCATTCCTGAACTGGGTGAATGCGCCCGCGCATGCCGCGGGCGGTCCGGTGATGCCTGCGTTGCTGAAGGCGGGATTGGCGCATCTGTGGTTCGTCACAGTGCATCCGTTCGACGACGGCAACGGCCGCATCGCCCGCGCCATCGGGGATCTGCTGCTGGCGCGCGCCGATGGCAGTCCGCAACGCTTCTACAGTCTGTCGGCCCAGATCCAACGCGAGCGCAACGCTTACTACGCGATTCTCGAGAACACGCAGAAGGACTCCATGGATGTCACGCCGTGGCTGGCCTGGTTTCTGGCGACGCTGCATCGGGCGGTGAATCAGGCTCATGAGGTGCTGGATAAGGTGCTGGCCAAGACCCAGTATTGGCGGCGTTGGGGGGCGGAACCGCTGAACGAGCGCCAGTCCAAGGTGCTGAACAGGCTGTTGGACGGATTTGAAGGCAAGCTCACCACCACCAAATGGGCCGCCATCGCCAAATGTTCGCCCGATACGGCACTGCGCGACATCACCGATCTCCTGAATCGGAACATGCTCCGCAAAGCGGCCGCGGGCGGACGCAGCACGAGCTACGAATTACCGGAATGACGTCCCGCCGCCAGGCTTAAGATTCGCTTCATCCTGTCGCGTATAGTCAGCGCATGCGTATCCTACTGGCCGAAGACGATGTATCCCTGGGCGAGTCGATCGAATCGTGGCTGGAGCTGGACGGCTACGTCGTCGACCGTGTGACGCGCGGCGATCTTGCCGAGACCGCGCTTGCCACGCACGACTATCACTGCGTGCTGATCGACCGCGGGCTGCCCGGCATGACGGGTGACGACCTGCTTCGGCGGTTGCGCGCTCGGCGCGACAACGTGCCGGCCATCATGATCACCGCGCGCGACGCGGTGCCCGACCGCATCGAAGGCCTGGATCTGGGTGCGGACGACTATCTGGTCAAACCGTTCGATCTGGAGGAGCTGTCCGCCCGCATCCGCGCCGCCTTGCGCCGCCGCGACGGCAACGCCACGCCGGCGCTGGAACACGGCGGTGTCTCGCTCGACGTAGCCGCCAAGCAGGTCCGTTACCACGGCGCGCAAGTGGAGCTGACGGCGCGGGAGTTCGCCATCCTGCACGCGCTCATCCGCCATCCCGGCCACATCGTGTCCCGCGCGCAACTCGAAGAAGCCCTGTACGGCTGGGGCGACGAAGTCGAAAGCAACACGATCGAAGTGCACATCTACAACCTGCGGCGCAAGCTGGCGGCCGACCTTATCAAGACGGTGCGGCGCCAGGGTTATCGCCTGGCCGACTGACATGCGCTGGCGCAAGAAGACATCCAGGACTCGATCCAACGCCGCGTCGAAGGCCCCGCGCGGCTATTCGCTGCGGCGGCGCCTGATCGGCACGACACTCGGCTCCAGCATCCTGGTCGGACTGGTCAGCACCCTCATCGTGCTGGCCATCGCTCGCAAGGAGGTCAACGACGCCTACGACGACTGGCTGGAAGAGGGCGCGCGGCTGGTGCTGGCGCTGGGCGAAGGCAGCATCGGCCGCGTGGCCGGCGAGCGCTCCCCGGCGGACACGCAACCCGCGCTGCGTCTGGACTACCAGCTGGTGTCGCGCACGGGAGAAGTGCTGTTGCGCGGCGAAGACGCGCCCAAGCGGCCGTTCGTGGACCCCGAGCGGCGCGGCGACCGCTATTACGACGTGCGCGCCGACGGCGAGGACTGGCGCGTGTATGTCCGCCATCACGACACGCTGGGGTTTTCGGCACAGGTCGGTCAAGAGATGGACGAACGCACCGATCTGATCTGGGACATGCTCGAATCGCTGGCCTGGCCCCTGGTCGGCCTGTGGGTCCTGTTGGGGCTGATCAACTGGTTTCTGATCTGGCGGCTGCTCAAGCCGCTTGCGCGCATGACGCGCGGCATCGAGGGCAAGTCGCCGACGGACCTGTCGCCCGTGGCCGAGGAGAGCAGGGCGTATGAAGTCCAGTCGATCACGGCGGCGCTGAACCGTCTGCTGGGCCGGCTGGATCATGCGCTGGAAGCCGAGCGGCGCTTCACCGCGGATGCCGCGCACGAACTGCGCACGCCCCTCGCGGCGCTGGCGTCGCGGATCCAGGTGCTGCAACGCAGCCATCCCGCCGAACAGGCGCCGGCGCTTGCCGCCCAGTTGCAGCGCCTGCGCGCCGACATGATGCGCACGACCAGCCTGGTCGAAAACCTGCTGCAGCTGGCGCGCCTGGACCCGCAATCCGCCGATGCCATGCCCCGCGAGCGCGTTGATGTGCCCAGCCTGCTGCAGGACGCCGCCGACGCTTGCGCGCCCACGGCGGCGGCGCAGGGCACTACGATAATGATCGATGCGCGCGAGACGGCACTGCCCGGCAACCGCGATGCGCTTTTTACGGCCTTGCGCAACCTGATCCATAACGCGGTGTCCTACGGCCGCCAAGGCGGCCAGGTGCGGGTCGCTGCCGAACGCGCGGGTCAATACGTCGCGCTCAGTGTGAAGGACGACGGCCCGGGCGTGGCCCCGGCCGATCTCGAGCGCTTGACGCAGCGCTTCTATCGCGTGCTGGGCACCAATGTGCCGGGAAATGGCCTTGGCCTGTCCATCGTCGCGCGCGTGGCAGACATGCACCGCGGGCAATTGCAGTTCGGGCCGGGGCTGGACGGCCGGGGGCTGGGTGTGACGCTACTTGTGCCCATCGATACGAAGGCGTGACGACATCACGGTCGCATCCGTGCCTAGAGCTAAGGTCTGCTTCATCTTCGGGGCGTCAAATGGCGCCATGTTCAACAACGAAGCGCAATCCGCGCAAGGAGCTGCACCATGACCCAGACTACCCGTCGTTCCACGTTCATCCGCACCTTCCTGGCCAGCACCGTGCTGGCCGGCGCCGCCGTGGCAGGCGTGGCGCACGCGCAGGGCTACACGGGCCCCAGCACCGGCAAGCCTGCGGCGCAGGGCTATAGCGGCCCCAGCACGGTGGCCGTCACCACGGTCAAGGAATTGCTGGCCAACGGCCGCGATGACCAGAACGCCATCCTGCGTGGCCGGATCGTCTCGCACGACGGCGACGATCACTATACCTTTGACGACGGCACGGGTCAGATCCGCGTCGAAATCGACAACGACGACTTCCCCGCCGGCCAGAAGATCGACGACAAGACTCAGGTCGAGCTGCGCGGCGAACTGGACCGCGATCGCAACAACGTCGAGTTCGATGTGGACAGCGTCCGCGTGATGTAAAGAGCGTGCGGCGGGCGCATACGGTATTCTGTCGGCCTCAAGTCGATACCCGTACCTGTTTGTCGTGAACCCCGTAACGCCCCCCGCCGCGGTCCAGCTGCCCGAAGCCACCATCCGCGCCACCGTCCGGTTGCCCATCCGTCTTGCCGACGGCTCCGAGGCACAGGCGTTGGCGTACAGCTTTCACGGCCTGGCCGACGCTCGCGACCATCTCGCCCTCAAATTCGGGCAACCCGGGCCGCAGCCGCTTGTCCGCCTGCATTCCGAGTGCATGACCGGCGACGTCTTCGGCTCGTTGCGCTGCGACTGCGGCCCGCAACTGCAGGAAGCGTTGCGTCTTATGAGCCAGGAGGGCGGTTACCTGCTGTACCTGCGCCAGGAAGGGCGGGGCATCGGCCTGTATTCCAAGATCGACGCGTACCGGCTGCAGGAATTGGGCTATGACACCTACACCGCCAATCTGGAACTGGGCCACGGCCTGGACGACCGCGACTACACGCCGGCGGCGCAGATGCTGCGGGCGCTGGGCGTCGATGATCTGGAACTGCTGACCAACAATCCCGACAAGCGCACGCAGTTGGAACGCATGGGCATCCGGGTCAGCGGTTGCCGCCTGACAGGGGTTTATCCGAACGAACACAACAAGGGCTATCTGCTGGCCAAGGCGCTGCGCACGCAGCATCGGATCGAGCTCGGCCAGACCGAGGAGTGATGGCCCGCAAGTCCGCTAGCCGCCCCCCGGGGCGGCTTTGCTTTTCCCGAATGTAAGGACAAACCCTTATACTCTGGGCCGGTCGATGGGCCGCATTGCCGGCTGCATGGCCGTATCGTGTTTTGGAATTCCCTATGAATCAACAACATAAAGACCTGTCCGCGCTCGCAAAAGCGTGGCTGTTTGTGCTGGGCGCGTGCATTCTGGCCGCCGGGCTCTTTTTCGGTTACCACGGCGCTCGCCTGGTGGCCCTGAATGGAAGCTGGTATTTCGTGGTGTGCGGCGTCGTGCTTGCCGTCTCCGGCATCCAGATCGCCCGCCGCCGCCCCAATGGCGGCCTGCTTTTCGCGTTGGCGCTGGTCGGCACCGCGATCTGGGCGGTCATCGACGTGGGCCTGCAATTCTGGCCGCTCGTCTCCCGCGTGCTGGTGTTCGTGGGCTTCGGCATCCTGGTCGCGCTGTCGCAGCCGCTGCTGCGCCGGGCACAGAAGCTGCCGGCCAACCCGGCGCCGTCCCGCATTGCGGCCGCCGTGCTGGCGCTGGCCTTTATCGGAACCGTGGCCGGCATGTTCGTGCCCCACGCGCCCGTGTCGCAGGGCGAGACCCTGGCGCTCAAGCCCGTCGCACCCGGCCAGGAACAGAAGGACTGGGCGCACTACGGCAACACCGCCGGCGGCACCCGCTTTGCGGCGCTGGACCAGATCACGCGCGACAACGTGAAGGACCTTGAGGTTGCCTGGACCTACCGCACGGGCGACACCCCCGTCAGCCCCGGTGGCGGCGGCGCCGAAGACCAGCAGACCCCGCTGCAGATCGGCAACCGCGTGTTCCTGTGCACCCCGCACAACAACGTGATTGCGCTGGACGCCACCACGGGCAAGGAACTCTGGAAGGTCGAGATCAACGCCAAGCAGAAGAAGTGGATGCGTTGCCGCGGCCTGGCCTATTTCGATATCGATGCGCCGCTTGAGCAGCCGACCGTCGAAGGCGCGACGCCGGTCAAGGCCGTGAGCCTCGCCGCCGGCGCCGCCTGCCGCCGCCGCATCCTGATGAACAGCGTGACGCCCGAGCTGATCGCGCTGGACGCCGACACCGGCGCCTTCTGCGCCGACTTCGGCAACCAAGGCCGCGTGGACCTGCGCGCCGGCATGGGCAAGGGCGCCGACAAGGGCGAGTATTACCCGACCTCGGCCCCGACGCTGGCCGGCACGACCATCGTCATCGGCGGCCGCGTGGCGGACAACGTCAGCACCGACATGCCTGGCGGCGTGGTGCGCGGTTTCGACGTGGTGACCGGCGAGCTGCGCTGGGCCTTCGATCCGGGCAACCCGGAAGACCAGGCCGCGCCCGCCGACGGCCAGACCTACGTACGCTCGACCCCGAACGTGTGGGCGCCGATGTCGTATGACGCCCAATCGAACACCGTCTTCATGCCGGTTGGTAGCGCCGCGGTGGACCTGTGGGGCGTGAAGCACACCGCGCTCGACCGCAAGTACGGCGCCTCCGTGCTGGCCGTCGATGCCAGCACCGGCCGCGAGAAGTGGGTCTACCAGACCGTGCATGACGACCTGTGGGACTTCGACGTCCCGATGCAGCCGTCCTTTGCCGACTTCCCCGTCGACGGCAAGACCGTGCCCGCGCTGGTGTTCGGCACCAAGGCCGGCCAGATCTTCGTGCTGGATCGTCAGACCGGCAAGCCGCTCACCCGCGTCGAAGAACGCAAGGTGCCGGCCGGCAACATCCCCGGCGAAACCTATTCGCCGACCCAGCCGTTCTCCGTCGGCATGCCTTCGATCGGCGCGAACGACATGAAGGAATCGGACATGTGGGGCGCCACGCCGTTCGATCAGCTGCTGTGCCGCATCCACTTCAAGTCCAAGCGCTACACGGGCCTGTTCACGCCGCCTGGCACGGATCCGTCGTTGAACCTGCCCGGCTCGCTGGGCGGCATGAACTGGGGCGGCATCTCGATCGACCCGGTGAACGGCTACCTGTTCATCAACGACATGCGCGTCGGCCTGGAAGTGCAACTGGTCGAAGCGGGCGCCAACGCCAAGAAGAGCGACGGCAATGAAGCCGCCGCCATCCAGGGCCCCGTGGCGCTGTCGGGCACGCCCTACGCGATCAACGCCAAGGTGCGTTTCATGTCGCCGCTGGAGATCCCGTGCCAGGCGCCGCCGTTCGGCACGCTGACCGCCGTGGACCTGAAGACGCAGAAGATGGTCTGGCAAGTACCGGTCGGCACTGTGCAGGACACCGGTCCCTTCGGCGTCAAGCTGGGTCTGCCGATTCCGATCGGCATGCCCACCATCGGCGGCACGCTCGCCACGCAGGGCGGCCTGGTGTTCATCGCCGCCACGCAGGACTACTACCTGCGCGCGTACGATGCCGGCACGGGCAAGGAAGTGTGGAAGGTCCGCCTGCCGGTCGGCAGCCAGGGCACGCCCATCAGCTACAAGTCGACCGCCGATGGCAAGCAGTACATCGTCATCTCGGCCGGCGGCGCGCGCAACTCGCCTGATCGTGGTGATTACGTGATCGCGTACGCGTTGCCGGGCAAGGTCTGAGCCTTGCGATAGCGTAGAGGGGAAGGGCGGTGTACCACCTGCCCGAGCCCACGCCAGATGGCACGAAGCCGCCCTCCAGGGGCGGCTTCGTTGCGTTTGCGGCTTTGTTGCATCTACGACTTCGGAACAGGGGCGTTGCGCCGAAGACTTACCCGCTGTGGCGATGCTTGCCAGTCTTGATGAACATGTCCGAGAAGCTTTCCCAGTCCTGCAGGTATACGAAAAGCTCTCCGTCGTCGCCTTCGCATAACGCCGACCCCCGGCTGCTTTCCTGCCAGAACGAGAAAAAAGGGAGCCGTCGAATGTCCTCGAGGCGTACCAGGCGGTCTTTCACGACGGGCAGACCGAAGTAGGTTGTGGTCATATACGGAGCCTCAACGAATGGCGCACTGGGTGCGGGTTCTGTTGGAGTTGACCCAGTCAGATGCCGGATAAGTCGCTGATCTTACTGGTGAAAGCGAGAGGCCGGGAATGCCTGAAGGGCTTAGTGCGCCTGAACTCCTGCGTGACGTTTACGGGGCGTGCGGACTAGATAGTTGGCTGCGCCGTGTGAAGTTGCGTAGCCGACTGGGCGCATTTGGCGGTCGGTTTTATTCGTTTGCGGCTTGGGGTGGAAGAAGCCTCCGCTCGCATCGGTAAATTACGCATAATGTGTATTATGTAAAGTACGAAATGGCCGTTTTTGTCCCGTCACCAGGCAGCCATCAGATAAGATGCGCGCCAAGCCTCCCAACCCATCCCCGTCCAGACCCCATGACCCCGCGCGTCGCCATCATCGAAACCATGGAGAACACGCAGCTCGGCCTTCTGCTGAGCGCGCTGAATGAAGCCCAGGCCGACATCACCTGGTTCCGCGTCTATCGCGACGGTCTTGGCGACGTTGCCCTTGACGACTTCGACGCCCTGATCGTTCCCGGCGGCTGGCCGAGCGCGCAGGACGATGATCTTTATCCTTACCTGCCCAAACTGGTCGCGCTGATGCGCACATTTGGCGACGCCGGCAAGTCCGTGCTGGGCATCTGCTTAGGTGCGCAGGTGCTGGCCCGCGCTTACGGCGCCGACAACCTGTTGGGGGTGGCGCGGGAATTTTCCTGGACGCCGCTGACCGTGACGGACGATGGGCGCGCCGATCCGCTGTTTGCCGAATTGCAGGACGGCTTCATCAGTTTCCAGTGGCACGTCGACACCTACACCCTGCCCCCGTCCGCCCTCCTTCTGGCCCGATCCGAAATGGTCCAGAATCAGTGTTTTCGCGTGGGGCGGGCAACTTACGGGATGCAGTTCCACTTTGAAGCCAGTGGCGACGTGGTTCACGACTGGACGCGCGCCAATCCCGACCGGGTCAATCGCATTGCGCCGGGCTGGCTGGAGACCCAGGCGGCCGAGGACCGGGCCCGCTTTGCCGCCGACGCCGACGAAGCCGGCGCGCGGATCGCCCGCGCATTTGTGGCCACCATCGGCGAGCGCGCGCGGACCTGATCGACGCCGGCCCGAACAAAAAAGGCGATGCCAGGTTTCCCGGCATCGCCTTTTAGCTTTCATCGAGGGTCAGCGCTTCTTGGACGCCTCGTATTTCGCCTTGTTGGCTTCGTTCGGCGGGTACAGGCCCGGCAGCACGGCACCATTGTTGACCTCGTCCATGATCCAGCCTTCAAAACGTTCCTGCTCGACGGCGGCGTCAACCACGTCGGCCAGCAGCGCGGCCGGGATGACGACGGCGCCATCCTGGTCGGCAACGATCACGTCATCGGGAAAAACGGCCACGCCGCCGCAGGCGACGGGCTGCTGCCAATCCACGAACGTCAGGCCGGCCACCGAGGGAGGCGCGGCAGCACCGCTCGCCCAGACGGGCAGCCTGGTGCCCAGCACACCGGCCAGGTCGCGCACGACGCCGTCGGTCACCAGGCCTGCAACGCCGCGCTTGGCCATGCGGGCGCACAGGATGTCGCCCCAGATGCCGGCGTCTTTCACGCCCATGGCGTCGACAACCGCGATGCAGCCCGAGGGCATCTGCTCGATCGCGCCGCGGCTGGACTTCGGCGACGACCATGATTCTGGCGTGGCCAGGTCTTCGCGGGCCGGCACGAAGCGCACCGTGAACGCGCGGCCGACGATGCGTTCGAGGCCTTGCGCCAACGGGAAGGCGCCGCGGATCCAGACGTTGCGCAGCCCTTTCTTGAGCAGAATCGTGGTCAGTGTTGCCGTCGTGACGCCGGACAGCGCCTTGAAATGAACCTCGTCCGATACGGTCATGGGTTTTTCTCCCTGTGAAATCAGAATGGGCGCTCAGCGCGCCCGAGCTCGATGCGGCAGATGCCTTAAACCAGATCCCGCGCGCGCGCGTCGCGCTTGCCCAGGCGCGCCAACAGATGATCGACCTCGGTCCGCGCCTGGTTGGTCAGCGCAGCACCCGGACGGCGTTGCGCCGCACTGGTCAGGATGCCCCGGCGCATCATCACGTATTTGCGCACGGCCAGGCCGACACCCGGCTGCTGTTCGTAGCGCAGCAAAGGCAGATGCGCATCGAAAAGATCATGCGCCTCTTCGGTCCTGCCCTCGCCCACCCATTTGACGAAGTCGCACAGCATGTCCGGAAAGCAGTATCCGGTGTTGGCGCCGTCGGCGCCGCGCGCCATTTCGTAGTCCAGGAACAGGCCGTTGTTGCCGCACAGGATCGAGATATGCCGCATGGCGCCTTCGGCTTCAAAGCGGCGCAGCGCCGAGATCTTCTCCAGGCCCGGCCAGTCTTCGTGCTTGAGCATGACGCACGAAGCCAGATCGGTCACGATCCGCCGGATGACCGTGGGCGCCATCTGCACCGAGAACGTCAGCGGATAGTCCTGCAGCACAAACGGAACGTCGTCGCCAATGGCCTCCACCGCCTGGTGGTAGTAGTTGACGATCTGATCGTCGGTGCGCAAGGTGTTGGGCGGCGCGATCATGACGCCGGCCGCGCCGCGGTCCATCACCTCGTGCGTGAGCGAACGCATGGAGGCGAAGCCGGGCGCCGACACGCCCACCACGATGGGAATGCCCTGCGATTTGCCGATCACCTGCGAGGCGATTTCCAGGGATTCCGCGAAGTCCAGTTTGGGCGCTTCGCCCAGTTGGCCCAATACGGTCAGGCCGGTCGAGCCGCAAGCCAGATAGAACTCCATCATGCGGTCGATCGAGGCGTGGTCGACGGAACCATCGTCAAAGAACGGCGTCGGGGCGATGGGATATACGCCTTTCGCGTCAGCAGTCAGTTTCATGGTCTGTTTCTTCAAGAAGTTGTTTGAGTCAGGCGTCAGGCCTTAGATGCTTGCGATGAGGCCGCCGTCCACCCGGATCGTCGATCCGGTGATGTAGCTGGCCCGCGCGCTGGCCAGGAACGCAACCGCATCGCCGTATTCCTGCGGGTCACCATAACGGCCCACCGGAATGGCGCTGGTGCTTTCGCGGCTGACGTCCTCTACGCTGCGCCCTTCGCGCTTGGCCCGGGCTTCGTCCAGAAAAGAGATGCGCGCCGTCGCAATGCGGCCCGGCAGCACGATGTTCGACGTGATGCCGTCCTTGCCCACTTCGCGCGCCAGCGTCTTGGACCACCCCACCAGCGACATGCGCAGCGCGTTGGAGATGCCCAGATTCGGAATCGGCGCAATCACGCCCGACGAGGTGCTGGTGATGATGCGGCCCCACTGCCGTTCCCGCATGCCCGGCAGGATGCGATCAGTCAGCTTGATGACAGACAGCACCATGCCTTCAAAATGCTCGCGCCAAAGATCGGCCTGCTGTCCGAAAGACGGCGTGGGCGGCGGGCCACCGGTGTTGTTGACCAGGATATCGACAGGACCCACATTGGCCTCGATCCACGCCACCTGGCTGTCAAAGGCGTCCAATGCACGCAGATCCCATTGCAGGGCAAAGGCAGACAGGCCCTGGGCCTTGATGCCGTCGGCGGTGGCCGTTGCGGCGTCAAGGTTCAGATCGGCGACGACCACCTTGGCGCCTTCGCGCGCCAGCGACTGTGCAATGGCGCTGCCCAGGCCACCACCGCCGCCCAATACCAGCGCCGTCTTGTCTTTGATACCCAAATCCATCTTTACCTCCGTACGAAAAAAGCGTGATCAGTCAGCGCTGAGCGCTGGCCGGCCTATCTTGACCGCGTCGCGCCACCCTGCTCCTGATGGATCGCAAGGTGCACCCTGTAGATCTCATTCTCTTGCCAAAGCGCGTTGCGGAAAAACGGAAAATTGTTGGATAGATCATTCGGTTTATGAATGATTTGGCAGTTGCAAGGTATGCGTCTCCCAGCGTGAAAACTGTCGACGCGGGCAATTCCGCTATATTGGGGCCACCATTTTCATGCACGAATTGAATGAACCCGCGCCGCCTCACCCCCTCCATGTCCCTGCTGTTGGCCTTTGAAGCCAGCGCCCGCCATCTAAGCTTTACGCGAGCGGCTACCGAGCTTGCGCTGACGCAAAGCGCCGTCAGCCGGCAGGTGCAGGCGCTGGAGGATCTGCTGGAAGTCGCGCTTTTTCGCCGGGAAAAGCGGCGGATTGTGCTGACCGAGGCGGGCACGGGATACCAGAAAGAACTGGCCGCCGCCCTGCAGCGCATCCGCAGCGCATCGCTTCAGGCCATTTCACACCGCACCGGCCGAGGCGCCTTCCACCTGGCCGCGTTGCCCACGTTTACGGCGAAGTGGCTGATGCCCAGGCTGCACCGCTTCTATGCGCGCCATCCCGGCATTCTGGTTCACCTGCATTCACGCGTGACGCGCTTCGACCTGGATCTGGCCGGCATCGACGCCGTCATTGCCGTGGGCGATGGCGACTGGCCGGGACTGGTCCCGCATCGGCTGATGAATGAACACGTCATCCCGGTCATCAGCCCCGACATCGCCGCGCGCCAGACCATCCGCAGGCCCGCAGACCTCATCCAGCACGTTCTGCTGCAAGTCGCGGCCCGGCCGGCCGTGTGGCAACGCTGGTTCGAAGCCCACGGCCTGCCCGTGCGCTCGATGCGCTGGGGCGCGCAGTTTGAACTGACCACGCACCTGATCCAGGCGGTGGCGTCGGGCTTGGGCGTGGGGCTGTTGCCGACCTTCCTGGTGGAGGATGAGTTACGGCAAGGCGTGCTGGCGCCGGCATTGGATGAGGAATTCAGCACGGGCGCGGGATACTTTTTCCTGGCGTCGCCAGACAAGTTGGCCATTCCGGCAGTGGCGGCGTTTCGGGATTGGTTGCTGGATGAGAGCGCGGGGGGTGAATTCCCGCGTTGATCTCAACCGGGCCGCATCCGTGTTCACCACTATTCAACAGTTCAACAAACGTTGTATTATCCAGCGCATGAACGAAGAACATGCCGTGCTCGCCCTCGCCGCCTTGGCCCATGCCCAACGCCTGCGCGTATTCCGCGCCCTGGTCGTCGCCGGTCAAGAAGGCCTGACCCCCAGCGTGCTTGCCGACCAACTTGCCGTGGCGCGCAACACGTTGTCATTCCATCTGAAAGAGCTGGCGCATGCGGGACTGGTCTCCATCGAACAGCAAGGCCGCAACCTGATCTACCGCGCCGACTTTTCCCGCATGAACGGCCTGCTGGGCTATTTGACCGAGCACTGCTGCGCGGGTGCGCCTTGCGCAGTCACCGATCGCGGCGCGTGCGAATCCTGCTGACCCAGCCCCCCTACCTACCGCCCTTCTCTCCTGCAGCCCATGCACTCCACCGCAACCGCCGCACGTCCGGCGCCCCAGCGCCCTTCCATGAACGTCTTCGAGCGCTATCTCACCTTGTGGGTCGTTCTCTGCATCGTCCTGGGCGTGACATTGGGCCAGGCGGCCCCCGGCGTATTCCAGGCCATCGGTCGCATGGAAGTCGCCCAGGTCAATTTGCCGGTCGGCATTCTGATCTGGGTGATGATCGTCCCGATGCTGCTCAAGGTGGACTTTGGCGCGCTGGGTCAGGTCAAGCAGCACTGGCGTGGTATCGGCGTGACGCTGTTCATCAATTGGGGAGTCAAGCCGTTCTCCATGGCCTTTCTGGGCTGGCTGTTCATCCGCCACGTTTTCGCCGCCTGGCTGCCGGCCGACCAGCTCGACAGCTACATCGCGGGTCTGATCCTGCTCGCCGCCGCCCCGTGCACGGCAATGGTGTTCGTCTGGAGCCGGCTGACGGGCGGGGACCCGGTTTTCACGCTGTCTCAGGTGGCGCTGAACGACACCATCATGGTGTTTGCCTTCGCGCCCGTAGTCGGACTGCTGCTCGGCCTGTCGGCCATCAGCGTGCCGTGGGACACGTTGCTCGTTTCCGTGGGGCTGTACATCGTGGTGCCGGTCATTTTGGCGCAGGTGTGGCGCCGCGCGTTGCTGCGGCGCAGCCAGGCGGCTTTCGATGCCGCGTTGGCGCGGATCGGTCCGTTCTCGATGGCCGCCCTGCTGCTGACGCTGGTGCTGCTGTTCGCGTTTCAGGGCGAAGCCATCATCGGGCAGCCCTTGGTGATAGCGATGTTGGCGGTGCCCATTCTGATCCAGGTGTTCTTCAATTCCGGCCTGGCGTACTGGCTCAACCGGCGCGTCGGTGAAAAGCACAGCATCGCGTGCCCGTCCGCGCTGATCGGCGCGTCCAACTTCTTCGAACTCGCGGTCGCGGCTGCGATCAGCCTGTTTGGCTTTCAGTCCGGGGCGGCGCTGGCAACGGTGGTCGGCGTGCTGATCGAAGTTCCCGTCATGCTGCTCGTCGTGCGGATCGTGAATCAGAGCAAGGGCTGGTACGAGGCCGGCGCCGCGCGCAACTGACGCTGCGATGGCCATTGGACATGCCATGAGTTCGATCACGATCAATCACAACCCTGCTTGCGGAACCTCCCGAAAAGTCCTTGCGCTCATTCGCAACAGCGGCGAAGCCCCCACCATCTTCTAGCCCGGACGATAGGCGGCGCCGCTCTCCGGTGCGCATCATTGCCAATCCTGCGCATAAATCCGCTTCCACTCCTTCTCCATATCGACGACCGTCCATCCATTGGCCCGCGCGGCGTCCAGGGCCTTGTCCAGACGGCCGACGCTCGAATCCCGGTCGTAGGCCCATTCGCGCTTGGCGTCGGTGTGGTGAACGATGCCGCCAAAGCGCTTGCCCGGCCCGGCGGTGGTCCATTGCAGCATCTGCAGGTCGCCGTCCGAGTTGCCGAAGGCCAGTATGGGACGCTTGCCGATGTGACGCTGGATGGCCACCGGTTTGCCGGGGCCGTCGTCGTTGAAGTCCAGCTTCGGCAACCGCATCAGCGCGTACCCGTTGCCGCTTGCCACGAATTCGCTGCCGAACGCCGTGCCGATGACCTGTTCCGGCGGGATGCCGTAGGCCTTCTGCGTCCAGGCTCGCATGAACTCGGTTTCGCCGCCCGACACGATGTAGGTCTTGAAGCCGCGCGCGCGCAGGTAATCCAGCAGCTCCCGCATCGGCACGTACGTCATGCTGTCGTACGGCAGTTTGGTGCGCGGATGGCGCGCGGTTTGCAGCCACTGATCGACGCGCTGCGTGTACTGCGCGACGGGCATGCCGGTGTTGGTCGCCAACACGATTTCCATCATGCCGCGCTCGCCGGACTTGGCCACCGCGGCATGATCGTTCTGCAGCACCGCCATGAACGGCTGACGCGTGGCCCAGTCCGGATGCGATGGCGCCAGCGCGTGGACCTCGTCCATCGAGAACATCACCTGGAAGTAGATCGGCTTTTCGCTCCACAGCGTGCCGTCGTTGTCGAACACGGCGATACGATCTTCCTCGGGCACGAAGTCCGGGCTGCCCGGTTCGGTGACTGCCTTCACGAACGCGACGATGGCCACACGGGATGGCCCGTCGGTCCAGGACGCCAGCTCCGCCTGCTTCTGGCGGTCGGACGCGGCGCAGCCGGCCAGCAGGTACACGATGCAGAGCCACATCCAGGCCAGCCGCCGCATGGAGCGATATTGAATCGAAGCTTGCATGACGATCTCCCGAGCGCGCGCATGGCGCGGTGGTGACATCCTTTGAACGATTTCCCCCTGTCCGCGCCCCGCACGGCGAACAGGTCAACGGCTGGCGATGCTGCCTTGAGACGCCTGCGCCGCCTTCCACTGCTGCGGCGTCATGACGGTGCGAAAACCGATATGCGACATGGGGTTGAGCGGATCCGTGCCGCGCCGCGCGCTGGCGCGGTAGCTGATGCAATACGTGTCGCTGCAAAGAAAGGATCCGCCGCGGGTCACGCGTTTGGGCGCCGACACGGGCGTGCCGCCGTCGTCGGGATCAAAGCTGTCGGCGGGTCCGGCCGGGTCCTGCGGCGGCTGGCGGTACTGCGCCTGAAACTTGAAGGCATCCGCGCGATACCCGTCCGACGTCCATTGCCCGCCGGTGGCGCGGAGACCACGACATACGCGCCGATCGCGCCTGTCGCGCCCAATATTGCCACCAACGCCAACCCGATCTTCGCGTGCTTTTTCATGCGCGTTCTCCTTGAAGAGAATCCTTACGCAATGCAGGCGTATCTTTTGATGCCGTTACAGCGCCGCAGCCCGTGAGGCCAGCTTGCGGTTGCCCTCGCTGTTGGGCTTGAGACTCATGCGTTCGGCGGTCAGCACCTTCGCGAGCGACCGCGCGCCACCCCGCAGCGCCGCCTCGACCAGCGTCAGCGCCAGCACGTCGCGTTGGGCGTGGCTGCCGCCGAACCGGTGCGCAATCAGGCGCACGTCGCGCAACAGATCCGCGGCCAATGCGTAGTCTTCGCGCGTGAAGGCCACCAGCGCGTGCGCCACCGGCAGTCCCACGTCGCGCGTCATCATCGCGTTGGTCCCGGCGCCCTGCGCGGCGGCTTCCATGGAGTCGATCAGCGACTGCGCCGCTGCCCAGTCGCCGGCGCCCAGGTAGGCCATCAGGGCATGCACATCGTTGAAGGCGTAGTAGCCCGTGCCGCCGCGCGCCTGCCAGACTTCGGCAAGCTGCCGCCACCGCCAATCGACATCGATCCCTCGCAGCAACAGGCGCCACAGCATGGCCGACGCGTCGATCAGGTCAAGCACCTGCCCGGTGGATGTTTCGCGCAGCCGGTCGTCGTACATGGCAAGCACTTCGGCGATGTCGTCGCGGTCGAGGTGTAACAGGGCCAGGTGCCACCAGTTGTGGATGGACAGCATGTTGTCACTGGCCCAGTCGTCGCGCCGGCCGTTCAGCCAGGCAATGCCCTCATCCACCCTGCCCTGCATTTCCAGCACATGAGCCACCGCGTGCACGGCCCACGGATCGCGGGGGTTCAGGTCCAGCGCGCGGCGGCCCTGGGCTTCCGCTGCGGCATAGAGATTGGTCTCTTCCAGCCCGAAGGCGTGCATGCCCAGCACGTAGCCGTAGTCGGGCATCTTGCAGTTCCACGCGGGTAGAATGCCGGCCACGCGGTCGCGCAACATGGCCGAGCGGCCAAGCAGGAAGTCGCCGATGTGGCCCACCTGCAGCGCCAGGGTGTCGTGCGGGTAATCCGCAAGGATGTCGGCGTAGCGCCGCAACGCGGTAGAGAAATTGCCGTCGAGCCAGGCGCGCGCCGCCGCCGTATGACGACGTTCCCGATCATTGGCGATATCGACGAGTGCTTCGGCAGCCTCAACGCTTTCGCGTAGCAGCGGTTCGACGCACTTGTCGCTGGCGGTAATCATCATGCCTGCGCGCAGCAGGTGGCCCATGACGAAGACGGGGTCTTCGGAAAGCGCCCCGTCGATGATGCCCAAGGGATCGCCGTAATAGCCGTGGAACAAGCTTTGCGCCTGTTCGTATGCGGCCATCGACGCCGGTTCATCGCTGGAAACGGGATTGCCCCGCACATCGCTCAGCGCCATGGTGATCTCCCAAAGGGCCGGCCCGCGACGGGCTTCGGAAATATAAGCACGGATGCCGTGCGCCGGCAAAACGCAACTGCGCTAGTGCGACTGCACCGGATTCGAGGGTATGGGCATACGCCCGCGCTCACGGCAGCCGCGGCGTCACGGGCGGGAAGACGGCGGATCAACCATGGCCTGGCGTTGGGACACCAGCAACGCGTCGCTCTGGTCGATGCGTATCGTGCCGATTCGTGGAAACTCAAAGTCGATGATGATGTACAGCGCCGCGGTCATGACCAGCGCGTAGATCAGCTCGTGCAGTAGCGTCCCCCGCTGCGTTGCGGCCAGCTTCACGCCCACCAGCCCGGCGCAGATCAGCGCAAGAAACCCCAGGAAAACGTAGGCCGCCATGGGCGGATGCACCTTCTGGGCGGCGACAAGCGCGGTCGCCGCATCGAACATGTCATTCACTGCCTGCACGTACGAGGCCGCCAGCGGCGGCGCAACATCGTCCCGCGCCGCCCCGACGGAGGCCCGCCAGATGTCCATTTGCAGCGCGCTGGCCTTGGCCGCAATCCCCGTCCGCGCATCCAGATCGGCGACATGGCGTTCATAAAGGATCCGTTGATCGACGTAGTGGCGAAATTGCGCCCGCAGCGCCGGCTGCGCAGCGGGAGGCAGCAGATCAACCCGCAGCCATGCCGTGCCGATGGCGTTGACTTCCTGGATCAAGAGATCGCGCCGGTCCGACATACGCTGCGCCGCGCCCGAGAACGTAAACGCGACCAGCAGCCCCAGCAGCGCAAACACCGATGCCTCGATCGCTGCCACCCCTGCCCCGCCGTTCTCCTCAAGTTTTCTGCCCAATCGCTTGCCCAATGCGATGGCGCCAAACAGCGCCACAAAGAACGCCGCCGCCAAGCCTGCCAGGAGAAACGAGTAGTCCATGGGAACCTCGCGTGTGCAATTCCCGGAGGAACGTGCGAGCGGTACGCTGGCGCGTCCGGAACGCATCAACGATAAGAGCAACGCGCGCGGGCTGGCAATCGCGCAAGCGCAGCCAACGCGTGATACAGCCGTGCCGGTCCGTGTTGACCAATGCGGCGCACGCATGCAAGCGCATCGGAGAATCTCGTTGACAGGCGGGAAAGGAAGATGAAAATTATTGCAGTTCAAATCCCGCGGACGATGCATGTCGGATTGCAAGTCCCGGACTCCGCGTCCCGGACTCCGCGTCCCGGATTGAACACCCCCAAGTACGTAGGCCAATGTGAACCGCACGGTTTGCAGCTTCGTGCGGTTGATTTCACTCTCACACGACGGAGTTGAAAATGGCGACCAAACGAACGCTCACTTGCGGTGCCGCAGCACTTCTCATGGCGGGAGCGGCAATCTGTGCCCCCGCCTCCGCGCAGGATCAGCGCAAACCCAACATCATCCTGCTTGTCTCCGACGACACCGGCCTCGGCGATCTCGGTCCGTATGGCGGCGGCATCGGCCGCGGCATGCCGACGCCCAACATCGACCGGCTCTCTTCCGAAGGCATGACCTTCTTCTCGTTCTACGCGCAACCCAGCTGCACCCCCGGCCGCGCAGCCATGCAGACCGGCCGCATCCCCAATCGCAGCGGCATGACCACCGTGGCCTTTCAAGGCCAGGGCGGCGGCCTGCCGGCGGCCGAATGGACACTCGGGTCGGTGCTGAAGACCGCCGGCTACAAGACGTTCTTCACGGGCAAATGACATCTGGGCGAAGCGGACTACGCCTTGCCCAATGCCCAGGGCTACGACGAGATGAAGTATGCGGGCCTCTATCACCTGAACGCCTACACCTACGCGGATCCCACGTGGTTCCCGGACATGCCCGCGGACGTGCGCGAGATGTTCCAGCGCGTCACCAAGGGCGCATTGTCCGGCAACGCCGGCGAAAAGCCGCGCGAGGAGTTCAAGATCAACGGTCAATACGTCGACACGCCCATGGTCAACGGCCGCGAAGGCGTCGTCGGCATTCCGTTCTTTGACCGGTATGTCGAAAAGGCCTCGCTGGACTATCTGGACCGCAACGCCAAGTCCGAGCAGCCGTTCTTCATGAGCATCAACTTCATGAAGGTGCACCAGCCCAACATGCCGGACCCCGACTACATCCATAAGTCCATGTCCAAGAGCAAGTACGCGGATTCGGTCGTGGAACTGGACGCACGGATCAGCCGCATCATGGACAAGATCTGCGAGCTGGGCCTGGACAAGAACACGCTGGTGTTCTACACGACGGACAATGGCGCCTGGCAGGACGTCTACCCCGATGCGGGCTACACCCCGTTGCGCGGCACAAAGGGAACGGTGCGCGAAGGCGGCAACCGGGTTCCCGCGATCGCGTGGATGCCCGGCAAGATCGCCGCGGGCGCCAAAGATCACAGCCTGGTGGGTGGCCTGGATCTGATGGCGACGTTTGCCGCGGTTGCCGGCGTGAAGCTGCCCACGAACGACCGCGAAGACAAGCCGATCATGTTCGACAGCGATGACATGTCGCCCGTCCTTTTTGGCACCGGCAAGTGCGACCGCAAGTCGTGGTTCTACTTCACCGAGAACGAGCTGTCGCCGGGCGCCGTGCGCGTCGCCAACTACAAGGCGGTGTTCAACCTGCGCGGCGACGATGGCGCGGTGACGGGCGGGCTTGCCGTGGACACGAACCTGGGCTGGAAAGGCGCGGAGTCCTATGTTGCGACGGTGCCCCAGGTGTTCGACCTGTGGGCCGACCCGCAGGAGCGTTACGACATCTTCATGAGCAACGTCACGGAGCGAACCTGGACGATGGTCATGATCAACGACGCCGTCGCGCCGCTGATGAAGACGTACATCGACTACCCGCCCCGCAAGATGCAAAGCGAAGGCTATGACGGACCGCTGAGCTTGTCCGGGTACGAGCGGTTCCAGTACATCCGCGACAGTCTGGCGAAGGACGGCTTCAAGCTTTCCCTGCCCACTGGAAACTGACGCCGGCACGCCGCGGTTCACCTGATTTGGATGAACCGCACGGACGCGGGACCCGTCCGGGCAGGCGGCTTGCTGCTACAGGCGGATGGACGCGGCAATTCCATCCCGGCAAGCTAGCCGCCTGCCAGCTTGCGACCTGGCTACAGGAGGTCCCATGTGGGAACCCAGTGAACGCTATCCCGATCCGGCCATTGAGGTACTGGATCCCCGATTCCGCAACATCCGGCTCAATAACGCGGGCATCGAACGCCTGGCGACTGGAGTCCGCTATGGCGAGGGCCCGGTCTGGTTCGGAGACGGCAGGTGCCTGATCTGGAGCGACATCCCCAACAACCGCCTCTTGAGATGGGACGAGGAAACGGGTGCGGTATCGGTGCACCGTCAGCCTTCCGGGTACACGAACGGCAACACGCGCGACCGCCAGGGCCGGCTCGTCAGTTGCGAACATGGCGAGCGGCGCGTGGTGCGGACCGAGTACGACGGCTCAGTGACGGTGCTGGCCGACCGGTTCGAGGGCAAACGCCTGAATGCGCCGAACGACGTGGTTGTGCGGCGAGATGGATCGATCTGGTTCTCCGATCCGGTGTTCGGCATTCTGAGCAACTACGAAGGCTTCAAGGCCGACCCGGAACTCCCGACGCACGTCTATCGGCTGGACCCCGGCACTGGGGAGTTGCAGGCCGTGGTCCGGGGCATCCACAATCCCAACGGTCTGTGTTTTTCGCCGGACGAACGGCTGCTGTATGTCGTGGACAACGGCTCTTCTCCTAACCGCATCCTGGTCTACGGGGTTGGAGAGGACGGCACGCTGGATGAAGGGCGCACGTTTGTGGAGGCAAGCCTTGAGGCGATCCCGGACGGCATCCGCTGCGATACCGAGGGCAATCTTTGGGCCGGCTGGGGACCGGGTCCGGAACTGAGCGGCGTGATGGTCTTTGCACCCGACGCCACGGCCATCGGCCGCATCGCCCTGCCCGACCGCTGCGCCAATCTGTGCTTTGGCGGCGCGCGGCGCAACCGGCTGTTCATGGTGACCGGACAATGCCTGTTTGCGCTGTATGTGAACGCGCAGGGCGTCCCCTACTGCTGAACCGCCCCCTACAGAAACCCGATCCAGCGCCCCGCGATCAGGCATCCCAGCCAAAGCGCCAGCGACGCACTCGCCTGCGCCCGAAGCATCCCGATTGGGCGGCCGCCGTTTTCGACGCCGGCCCATGCGCGGCCCCGGTGCACGAGCCAGGCGTTGACCGCACCGGCGGCCAGTAGCGCCATCTTCACCAGGAATGCGGGATTTTCCAGATACTCAAGCGGACGCACCGAAAACAGCAACGCGCCCGTCAGCACCGCCAATGCAAGGCCCGTTGCGGCTGTGCGCGCCAGCACCG
Organism: Achromobacter sp. UBA2119; assembly: GCF_002331005.1. Taxonomy (NCBI): domain Bacteria; kingdom Pseudomonadati; phylum Pseudomonadota; class Betaproteobacteria; order Burkholderiales; family Alcaligenaceae; genus Achromobacter; species Achromobacter sp. UBA2119. Next base: position 109,770 of record NZ_DCYD01000012.1, read on the forward strand.
GCGCCAGGACGGCCAGCGCGTTCGGCTTCAGGATGCCGAGCAGGCGCAGATCCAGCGGAACGATAGACCCGATCAACAGGCCGATGGCGCCAATATGCGCGGCGTTCACCAGCAGATAGACAACGCCGGACCGGCGCAACCACAGCGCCGGCGGAACGGATTCAAGGTGTTCGAGCGCAAGCCGCAGCAGTTCAGGCATCCGGCGCGGGTGCTCAGGGTTTCTTGATGCGGCTTGGGTAAATGTCGTAGATCTTTCCGCCCACGGTCACCTGGACGGCCTTCATGCGTTTAGCGGCCGCGTCCTGGTCACGGTTGCCGACGGCGGTGATCGCATCGCCGGGCTTGGCGGAACCTTCCACGAATCCGGCTTCCTTTGTCTGGCTGGGGTTGCCGAGTTCCACCGTCCACACGCCGTCCTTGGCCCGGACCTTGAGCGTGGGGTGCGGCGGGGCGATCTGCACCTGTTCGACCGTGCCCTGCAATGTCATTTGTTCGGATTCTGCCCACGACCAGCCGTGGTGCGCCATGGCCGAGGGGACGACGCCGCCGATGGCAGACAGCGCCAATGCGGCGATCAACGCGCGATGGGAAAGCTTCATGTCGATGCTCCTGAAGTGCGGTGGCTGCCGTTCGTCCGCGCGAAGGCGCAGGCGTGAGCGCGAAAAAGCAGGATAGCAGCCGACTCTTGAGACGGGTGTGAATTTATTTGACGGTCGGGAGACGATAAATCAGCGCGCGAATCCTGAGAATTCACTTCTAAGAATTTACTTTAGGTTGCGGCTGTTTAGTTCTAATTATCTGCAGATTAATCAATAGCTTACTGCCTATTAATGAGATAACGCATGAAGTTGAAATGGCGCCCCGCGCCGCTTGCATCTGCCGCGCTCACCCAGGAAAACCCTGCGGAACTTTCCCTGTTCGGTAACGGTCGCTTTATGTTCAGGAAATTGTCAGCATATGCCGACATTTGCCTTTAAGCTGTTTCCGCGCGTCCACCCCCGGGAGAATTGCATGTCATTGCTCCGCTCGCGTTTCCCCGCGAATCTGCCCTCCACTTCCACCGCGCGCCCCCCTGATCTCCCTTCTCTCCACGCCCTTTCGCTGCGTGCCGATCCATGTCCACGCCGCGTGCAACCATGAGCGCCGTTCCTGACGCCGTGAACAACCGTGCGCCCACCGGCCTGTCGGTCATGGACGCAACCATGGTGCTGGTCGGCGTCGTCATCGGCATCGGCATCTTCGGTTTCCCACCTCTTGTCGCGCAGCATGCCCATTCAGACGCCATGTATATCGGCCTGTGGTGCGCGGGGGGGCTCGTCATGCTGGTGGGCGCCCTTTGCTACGCCGAACTTGGCTCGGCGTATCCCGGCGCCGGGGGCGAATACCTGTACCTGACCCGGGCTTGGGGTGCGCGCGTTGGGCTGATGTTTGCCTGGGCGCGCTGCTCCGTCATCCAGACTGGCGCGATTGCGGTCGTGGCGTTCATTTACGGCGACTATGCCAACCGGCTGTTGCCATTGGGATCACAGGGGCCGGCTGTGCACGCGGCCATCTCGGTGGTCGTGCTGACGGGCCTGAACATGATCGGCACGCGTTATTCCAAGCGGCTGCAATGGGTCTTTACCCTGCTGACGGTGATCGCCCTTGCCGCGGTGCTGATCGCCTGCCTGACGGCTTCGGGTGGCGAGGCGCTCAAGACCCCGGACCCCGCGCCGCTGTCGGGCAACACCGCAGGCCTGCTGGGCATGGGCATGGTGTTCGTGCTGCTGACCTATGGCGGATGGAACGAAGCCGCGTACCTCAGTGGCGAACTGCGCGACCCCGGGCGGAATATGAGCCGGGTGCTGCTGATCGGCACGGCGGTCGTCACCGGCGCCTATGTGCTGACCAACATCGCCTTGCTGGAAATCTTTGGCTTGCAGGGGCTCCGCGACACGCCCGCGCTGGGCGCCGAGGTCATGCAGCTTGCGGCCGGCCCCTATGCCGCGGCACTGCTCAGCCTGACCATCTGCGCCACGGCGCTCAGCACCATCAACGGCACCATCATCACCGGCGCGCGGGTTTATTACGCGCTGGGCCGGGACGTGCCGCGGCTGCAGGCGCTGGCCGGCTGGAGCGACCGCAACGAAACGCCGGTCAGCGCGTTGGTGGCCCAGGGACTGATCACGCTGGCGCTGGTGGCGCTGGGCGCCTTCAGCCAGAACAGCGTGCAAACGATGGTGGCGTACACCGCGCCCGTGTTCTGGCTGTTCATGATGCTGGTGGCAGCGTCCGTCTGGCGCCTGCGCCGCCTGGATCCCGATCGCCCCCGGCCCTTCCGCGTGCCGCTCTTTCCGCTGCCTCCCCTGCTGCTGGCGCTGACCTGCGCCGGGCTGGTGGTTTCCAGCGCCATGTATGCCGGCGCCGGCGCCCTGATCGGGCTGGCCGTGCTGGCAGCCGGCGTGCCGCTCATGCGACTGCTCAAGCCCGCCCAGGCCATCGGCTAACTGGTTCTTCCCTCTCCTCTTCGTCCAAGGAACCCTCACCATGCAACGCTCCAACGTACGCTTCAACGCATCTTCCAAGTCCGCGGTTCAGACGTTCACGCCGCGCCTGCGTCTCGCAATGCTGGCCTCGGCAATGGCGTTCGCGCTCGTGGGCGCTAGCGCCGCCATGGCGCAGACCGCCGCGGCGCCCGCCAAGGCCGGGGAACAAAAGGCCTATGTGCCCGACGTCGGCCAGGAAGGCAAGGACGTCATCTGGGTCCCGACGCCGCAAAGTCTCGTGGACAAGATGCTCGACATGGCCAAGGTCACGCCCAAGGACCGGCTGATGGACCTGGGATCGGGCGATGGCCGCACGGTCATCACGGCCGCGCAGCGCGGCCTGACCGCGCAAGGCATCGAGTACAACCCCGACCTGGTCGAGCTGTCGCGCCAGAACGCCAAGCGCGCCGGCGTGGCCGACCGGGCCACCTTTGTGGCGCAGGATCTCTTCACCACAGACCTGTCGCAGGCGGATGTGATCACGATGTTCCTGCTGTCGACCATCAACGAGAAGCTGCGGCCAAAGCTGCTGGAACTGCCGGCCGGCACCCGCGTCGTGTCCAATACGTTCCGCATGGGCGACTGGGAGCCGGACGCCTCCGAGACCGTCACCGAGAACTGCCAGACCTATTGCACGGCGCTGTTGTGGATCGTGCCGGCCAAGGTTCAAGGCAAATGGGATCTGGGCGGCCAGACGCTGCAGCTGGATCAGCACTATCAGGTGCTGTCCGGCAAGCTGGGATCCGTGCCGATCTCGGACGCCCGCCTGGACGGCACGTCGATCACTTTCACCGCCGACGGCGTGCGTTATGCGGGCGTGGTGAACGGCCGCACCATGAGCGGCACCGCCGCCGGCAAGGGCAACTGGCAGGCCAAGCGGAGCTGATCTTCGTGCGTTGGACGTGGCGCGCGGCGCGGCCTTGTGTGGCCGCGTCGCGTTGACCGTCCCCGGCGTCATGCAATAGCATCTGTTGCATGAGAAGAGACAGCAAGCTTTCCGGCGTCCTGCACGTTCTGCTGCATATGGCCGAACACCCCGGTCCCATGACCTCCGACGACCTGGGCCGCGTCATGCAGACCAACCCCGTGGTGATCCGCCGCATCATGGCCGGCCTGCGAGAGCAGGGTCTGGTCCGCTCCGAAAAAGGCCACGGCGGCGGATGGACGATTTCCTGTGACTTCAACGCAGTGACGCTGCGCGATATCTACGACGCCCTGGGCGCACCGGAGATCTTTGCGATGGGCAATCGCAGCGAGTCGCCGGGATGCCTGGTGGAAGAGGCGGTGAATGCGTCGCTGGACGACGCGTTTGAAGAGGCCCAGCGGCTGCTTCTGGATCGGCTCGGCAAAGTCACGCTGGCCGCCCTGAGCCGCGATTTTCACGCGCGCATGGTGGAACGCGGGCAAGCATTTGATCCGCAGGCCATCCACGAGGGGTGATCGCCCCCTACTTCCACGGCTGACGCCACGCCATCAACGACGCTTCGACGTGAGCAATTTCGGCCTGCGACATCCCGGCTTCTTCGTAAAATCGCTGGCGCTCCCGCACCACGTCCAGGACGCGGTCGATGATCGATCTGGCGGCAGCTTCCGACCGGAGTCCGAAACGCCGGTACTCGGTCAGGCAATTGGCAAAGGTGCTGTCACGGCCCTCAGCGCCGATATGCAGGTAATGCCGCGCCGACCCTTCCTGGGTCACCACATCAAACAGCGGCGACATCCGGTAGGTGTGCGCGCCTTCGTCCTTCAGGAAGCCGACGTTCTTCAGGTGATCGTCCGTGTTGTGAACGGCCACGTTCAGGACCATCCGAGCATACAGCTCCAGCAGATCCTGCACGGGGTTCGACGAGATGCGGCGCGCCACGTCGGCCAGCCGCGCGTAGGAATACGTGGCCTTACCGCGCGGCCCGTCCAGCTCGCGCTTGCCGATGTGGACCGACGGGCTGATCAGGGAAGCGCCACTCAGGAAGTGCCGCCGCGCAATGACTGGATCCGCCCCTTGCTGGACCGGCAATAGCTCGCGGTCGAACCGGTGCGTCAGCAGCACCGCGCCAAGATGGGTCTGCGCCAGGCGGATCTCGGGCACGTTCAGCCCGATGGCGCGGGCCATCTGCAGGTTGGCGTACTCCACGCGCTGGCGGTCGTAGGACTCGCCCTTGCGGGGAAACTTCGCGATCCACATCTCGCCTTCTGCATCCCGGACGATCGTTTTGGGACGCGCGCCGCCGATATCCCACGAACTACCCAGGATGTCGCGATACAGCCCCTTGGGCTTGATGCCCTGGTCGATGTCGGTCAGCAGGTCCGCCAGGGATTCGAGCTGGCTGACTTCGGGCAGCCGGTAGGTCTTGCGCATGTTGGGCGTCAACTGGCGGGCGCTGAAAAAAAGCGCTCCCACGCCCATGCCGCGGCCCTTGAGCAGGACTTCGTTTTCGGTCACCCGGGCGCCCGCATTGTCCACGCGCATCACATTGCGGCCCCAGGCATCCGGCGCGGCATCGAAAATGGCGCCCAGTGTTTGATAGCGGCTTTCGGTGCGGAATGTGGTCGTCGAATCGGTGAGGGGCAGATTGAGCGGGTCCAACGAAAACGCGCGCGGATCGTTCACGTAGGACTGCACATACGTGAACTCGGCAAAAAAATGGTTCTCGTCGGTGTCGTCCAGGGTCAGGATTCCGGCCAACACGGCCTCGCCCCGGATATCCACGTAGACGAAAAGCTCGCTTTCGACGGTTTTATGCTTTTTGGCTGGCACGATGGCGACCGCCGCGTTACAGGCTGGAAGGATCGGCGCGATGCGAATGCTGCGCCTTGCCGCTGCCCCGGGCGGGCCGGCGCATGGCATCCAGCCGCTTGCCGACGCCATCGAGGTCAGGATCACCCAGCGCGAACAACTGGTCGCCAAAGCCGTATTGCAGCAACGCTTCAAATGCCAGCGCCAGGGAGACGCCGCCATCGCCGCGCTCAAGCCGGTTGATGGTCGCTCGCGAAACCCCCATTCGGCTGGCCAGCATCGCTTCTGTTTCGTTGCGGCGCAAGCGCGCGGTGCGGATGCGCGCACCTAGACGAGCCAAAGCTTCGGCCGCCTCGAAACCGGGTTCGATCTTCTTTTTCATGACGCAATAATAGTGCTTTAAACGCGTTAATGCACTATTAATAAGTCAAACTCCCCACGCAGGGAAATCGCTTTTATAGTGCACAAACGCAACTAATGCGCCATTAATGAGGCAAACCCCTGCCCCGCAGCGCATTCCTCACCGCGTCACGGCCTGATCCAGCCGCAACGCCGCCCGCCCGGTGTCCAGCGTGACGCGCGCGCCCAACGGCAGGGTCAGATTGGGTTCGCCGTGTCCGCTGGGCCAACCGGCCAGGACCGGGATGCCGCGCGCGGCAAACTGTTCGGTCACCAGCGGATACAGCAGGCTTTGCGCCTGCGCATCCTCCAGATTCGTGCCGATGATGCGGGTGAAATTGCCCACGATCACGCCCTTCAGACCGTCAAACTTGCCTGCGGCGGCCAATTGACTCAATAGCCGGTCCACGCGAGGCAGCGCCTCGTTGACGTCTTCAAAAAACAGAATGGCGTCGCGGGTATCGATCTCGTGCCGGGAGCCGATCAATGCGGCGATGAGCGCCAGGTTTCCGCCGACCAGTCGTCCGCTTGCCGTGCCCGCAACCAGTTCCACCGCCCGTGTATCCGGGGGAGGCTGAATCCAGGCGCCCTGCCCGATCTGCCCGCCCAGCATGGCCAGCAGATGGGATTCAGTGGGCTCGCGCTTGCCCGCGACCAGATCCTGCGCCAGCATCGGCCCGTGAAACGTCACAAAACCGGCGTGGCGCTGCATGGCCAGATGCAGGGCCGTGATGTCGCTGTAGCCGATGAAGGGCTTGGGATGTTGGCGAAGCAACGCGAAATCCAGCTTGTCCAACAGCCGCCATGAGCCGAAACCGCCCTGCAGGCACCACACCGCGCCGATATCCGGCGCGGCAAACGCGGCATGCAAGTCGTCCAGGCGCTGGGCGTCGGTACCGGCCAGGTATTCATAGGGGGCGTCGAGCCGCGTGCGCGATGCCGGCATGACCACCGGCACGAAGCCCCGGTCTTCCAGCCATTCCGCGGCAAGATCGCTGGCGTTTGGCGCCGCGGACGCAGGCGCCACGATCGCGACCTTCGCGCCGGGCCGCAGGACAGGCACAGGGGCGGCCGCCGGTTTCGCGTGAGAAGGCGGCGGCGCGGTGTCGCGCCGTGCGGCGGCATTCTGGGCAGACTGGGATGCGGCATTCGGCGCACCTTCCCGCCCGCCTGCGCAACCTGCCAGGCCGAAGCCGGCCAGGCAAAGCGCGCCGGCATTGAACAACATCCGCCGACGTCCGGCGTCCGGGGAGCCGCCATCAACGCGCGGCGTAGGCTGCGGATGCGCCGCGAACACAGAATCGGCAATCTGGGAGCTGGTTGGTCCGCCCATCAGAATCGCTCGTAGTCCAGCCGGTAGCGCCATTGTCCCGCGGCAAGGCCTGCCATCGGCAAACGCCCGATCCGCAGACGCCGCAACGCCAGCAAGCGCAAGCCCGCCGCATCGCACAACGTTTCAATGAACCCCGGCGGGGGCGACTTCAGCGCAAAGCGAAGGTGGTTTTCGTTCTGCCAGCTGACCTTCATCGGCGTGGCGGCGCGGCCTTCATAGGCCATGCCGCGCTGCATGCGGGCCAGGTCCGCTTCGCTGAGCTTGCCTTCGACATGCGCGATATATTCCTGCTCCACGTGCCGGCCCTCCTCCACCAGCTTGCGGGCCACGGCGTACTCCTGGGAATAGACGACCAGGCCGCTCGCAGCGCGCTCCAGCGGCGTCACCAGCTTGAGCCCATTGAACATACGTTTCAGGTAACGCTGGCCCGACCGGTCCCCCGGCATCAGGTTCTCGGGCAGGATGAGGTCGCGCGCCGAGCCGGGCTGGTCGTCGGCATACATGCCGGCCGGCTTGTGGACCAGCACGGTGACCGGACGGCCTTCTTCGAGCCGTGCGCCGGGCAGCAAGCTCACAACCTGAGAGGGCGCGACTCGCAACCCCGGCTCTTCCTGCACTTTGCCGTCGACGGTTACCCAACCGCCTTCGATGTAGCGCTCGGCATCGCCGCGCGAACACGGCAGCTCGGCCGCCAGGCGCTTGGCCAGGCGATCGGTGTTGCTTGCGGCAGCTTGTGCGGAGGGGTTGGAGCGATCGCGGCGTTCGGGGGTATTGCGCACGGGCCGGGCGGCGGCGCCCTTCGCGCTGGCTTTGGGGCCGCCCGCTTGCGATGTAGCGCCATAGCGATCACCACGCTTGCGGTCATCGGGCTTGCGGTCATCGGGCTTGCGTTCACCGGGCTTGCGGTCGCTTCCAGCGCGTCCGCTGCTTTGGCGTTCGGTGGCTTTCGGCCCGCCACTTTTCACTCCGGTGGCTCGACGTGCTGTTCCCTTGGATTCAATGGCCTTGCGCTCAAACGCCTCAGGCTTCCCGGCGTTGGATCCGCCCGGGCTTTGGCCTGCCGGGGCACGATGGAATGGTTTGCTCGTCGCAGCGGACTCGTCCGATCTCGCCGGACGTGCACTGCGGTTTGCCGCGCTGCGCTTGGCGGGACGGGAGGTCAGCGTGAGCGTGCCGGGCTTGGTGGGCCGCATCGTGTTGCTCATCGTCCCCCCTCCTGATGCAGCGGATTGAAACGGTGAAGGAAAAGGTCAGGTACGCCTGCAGGCGCCAGGAGAAAAAGCATTGTCATCGGTGTTGCCGGGTATTGCGAAAAGCGGGCCACATGGCCCGCACCTTGAGACGGATGTTACGCCCTTTTCTGCCGCGGTCCGTCGGGCGGGTCCACGTTCAAGGCGGCTTCGTCCGGGAAGACGTCTGCGGGCGGCGGCACTTCATCGATCCACGCCTTGAGCAGCGTCGACGTCACCGCCAGAATCACCGGACCAATGAACAATCCGACGATGCCGAAGGCGAACATGCCGCCCAACACGCCGGAAAGTATCAGCAGCATCGACAGGTTCACCCCGCGCTTGATCAGCAGTGGCCGCAGCAGGTTGTCCAGCGTTCCCACCACAATGGCCCAGACCAGCAGCACGGCCGCCGCCAGCTTCATATCGTTCTGGAACAGCCAGGCGACCCCGCCCAGCATGGGCAGAAACGGGCCGAGCTGCGCCAGGCACAGCATCACCATGAGCGCGGTCAGAATCCCCGCCGCCGGCACGCCCGCAATCCAAAGCCCGATACCGCCCAGCGCCGATTGCACCACGGCGGTCACAACGATGCCTAGCGCCACCGCGCGGATCGCAGACGCGGCCAGCCTGATCGCGGCAACGCCGCGCTGGCCCGCAAGCCGGTTGGCAAAGCGCCGCGCAAAATCGGCCGCAATGTCGCCTTTGCTGTAGAGGATGCCAGCGATGATCACGGTGATCAGCATATGCATCACGAACACGCCGACGATGGCGGCGTGACCGAGCAGCCAGTGCGCGGCGGTGGTCAGGTACGGTTCAATCCGCGCCAGCAACCCGCCAGCGCCCGCGTCCGACAACGTCTGCCACTCCTGGGCGATGCGGGGGCCGGCCAGCGGAATGCTGCCGATCCACGCCGGCGACGCCAGCAGTGCATAGTCGGGCAGGCTCTTTACCGCCGCCATGATGGCGCCGCCGTGCAGCGCCAGCGTGGAGATCGCCTGATACAACGGCAGCACGATCACGAACAGCAGGATGAGCAGCATTGCCACGGTGGCCAGCCAGCGCCGCCCGCCGCAGTGCCGCTGAATCGAGAGCAACACCGGCCAGGTGGCGACCACGATGGTCGTGGCCCAGATCAGCCCGGGCAGAAAGGGACGCAGGACATACAGGCTGCCGATCATCAAGGCCAAGAGCATGACGATCACAAGCAGAACCCGGGCTATGTCGACGGACTGGCGTGGTATCACCCGCGGCTCCTGGCGGGGCTTTCGCCCCAGGTTGCGGTGGATGCGGACTGGCGGCGCCCGCCCTGCCAGCCATCGCGATCAATCGAATGTATCCGAAATCCGCGCGAAGCTGAATGGGAACGTTACTTGCTCGGCTTGCCGCTGCGGCCGGCCGGGTTCGCCGGTCCGGGGCGCAGGCAAACAGTGGAGGTGTGCCATGAAAAACATGGCTTTCGCCGGCGTATTGCTGGCAATCGTGTTGAGCGGCTGCAGTTACATGGATTCTCACCGCTCCGACGGGTCGCACGCCGCGCGCGCAACCCATTCCGACCCCGCCAATTATCATCGGTCCGATTTTGGCGAGCCCAACAACGAACCGTTCCAGGGAACTTACCCCGGACGCTGACCCGCCGATGGGCCGAACGTTGCTACCGTCGGGCGCGAGGGCTACGAAATGCCCAGCATCTTGCGAATCCGGCTGCGGATCGCGCCGGAATACGCCCAGCACCAGACCGCGAGGGCCAGCATCGCCACTGTGAAGTAGGCGCGTGCGCCCTCCGGCACGGGATTCATTTGCGACAGGGTTGGGAAGGGTTCAAAGCCGATGAAGTCGGTGGCCGCCAGCGTGCTGAAAATCAAGGCCAGCACCGGACCGGTGAACCGAGGGCGCTCGCCCCGAGTATGGGGGGACGCAAGAAAGCACCAATGTAACCAGCGTATGAGCTGGATGCCCACGGCGACCAGGGGAATAAGCAGCGCAAGCTGTAGCACCAGCAGCGCCAAAATGACTTGAGTAGGAAGCATGCGCGGATTTTAATCGGATCCGCGGTGTGGCCTTTTTCTATGCCCCCATTTGAAAAGCGCGCCAGCTGGGGCCTGCGCTGGCCAGCCACTCCTGGACGTACTGAAGGCTCAAGGCGATTGACAGGGCCTCGCCCTGAAACAGGACGTCGGGCTGCGCGCGAAGCCAGTTGAAGTCGTCGATTCTGCGGATGTCTTGCGCCAAGACCTTCAGGCCTTGGCGTGACGCTTGCCCCAGCAGGCTGAAGAAGCGCTCTTGCAGCGGGCGGCGGGTACAGATGCCTTCCGGGATGCCCACCCGCAGGCCCGTGGCGCGAAGTGTGCCGAATGGAACTTGCGCCGAGGGCAGCAGCCGCACGCGTAACGCAGGCTGCAGTTCCTGGTAGCTGTGGAAAAGCGTCGCGCCCTGCGCCAGGCGGTCGCTGAGGGGGACGTTGTACGTGACTTTGGCGCAGGGATAGATGGGCTGGCTGAGCTGCGCTTCTTGCAGCGTGTCACGCAATTGGTCGCCAGCCACGGCGCCAATGCGCAGATCCTGGCATAGCTGCTGCGGAAGCAGGATATCGGAGTGGACGTTGAGCGGATGGTCCATCGACAGCGTTGCCATGCAACCCGCAGCTCGGAAGATCCGCCCGGCGCGGCGCAAGGCATCTGCCGAAGCGGCATTGGCGAGCAACGCGGAAGTAAGGCGGCTGTGACCGCCGACCAGCGCCATTTCGCGGACAACCCCTTTGGCGTCCAGCACGGGTTGGATTCGTAACGGCTCGCTGACGAGTGAGGCGGATTCGGCCTGGTTGATAGCGTTCATAAGGCGACGAGTTTATGGATCGCAATTTCACAAACCAATCGTAAAAGTACGATTTGCGTTGCCATTTGCCCGCGTCATCGGCGCATTTTCAAAATTTTCTTATATCCGCCGTTTGGGGCCATACCTACGATGGGCGCATGCCTGTCAAGGAATCCAATACCCTCTCGCCAGACGTCCAGCCAGTCCCCCGAGCCCCCACGCTGCTCTTGCATCTCTTCGCCGCCGCATTGCTCGCCTGCATCGCGGCGGCCGCTGCATTTCTGCTCTACTGGTCCTTCACCGGCACGGTTTCCACCTACCGGCGCCAGATGAACGCGGCCGCGTACAACGCGCAGATCTTCTTCGATCAGCGGGAGTCGCTGCTTCGCTCGCTGGCGTCCAGCCTGGTCCGCAACACCGATTCCGCGCCGGCCTCCGAAACGCCGCGTCACTTTGGCAACACCGGGCAGATCAACGTCTTCCCCCTGCACGAAGGTCCCAACGCCTACGACTGGGCGTTGATTCTCACCCCGCGCGATCTCAACGACATTGCGTTCGCGCAGACGCAACTGCTCTTCAGTTCCGTTCGAAATGGGCAGACCACCTATCTCACGCCCCGCCCCGGCCAACCCGCCGGTCCGGATCACGCCGCGCAATCCTGGCTTGCGCGCAAGCTCGCCGTCGCCAATCCAAACGCTGCGCACGGCGGGCAAAACGCCATCAGTTGGCTCAAGCCTCAGCTGAATAACGCCAAGCCCCTGTATCTGTACACGCCTGTCGATGCTTCCGCGCCGAGCGCCGGATGGATCGGCCTGGAACTCGGCGACATCAACGCGGCCATCGACCCGTCTTCGCTGCAGGGCGGCAGCTACCTCCTGCATGACCAGGATGGCGCGCCCGTCCTGCATAGTCCGGACGACGCGCAAACCCTGGCGGGGCTAAGCCGCTACGCCGGACGCGAGGACTCATTCGGCTTGTGGGGATCCGGCCTGCTACCCCGCTACGTCGTGCTCAGCAAGTCCGTCGGCGAAGACGGCTGGCGGTTGGTCTACTACATGCCGATCAGCCGGATCCTGGATGACGCCGCCTACGCCATCCAGGCCACGCTGGGCGGCGCACTCCTGCTGTGCGCTGCGGTCATCGTCGGCATTCGGCACATCCGCCGGAAACTCGTCGCCCCCGCCCTGCGCCAGTACGAGGCGCTGGCAGAAAGCGTGTCCCTGAATCGAAGGCTGGTCGAAGTCGCGCCCGTGGGCCTGTGTCTCTTGCGCCGGGCAGATGGCATGCCGCTGCTGTCGAACGAACTCGCCAGGGATTGGTTGCTGGAAGACCCTGCACTATTGGCCCGGCTGCTGGCCGACGACGGTCATGGCGCCCAACGCGAATACCCGCTGGACGACGGACGGTGCCTGTACCTGACCTTCGCGCCCATCACCTATCGCGCCGAGGAAGTCATCCTCTGCGGCATCAACGACATCACTGCATTCAAACGGGTCGAGCACTCCATCACCCAGGCCAAGTTGCACGCCGACGCCGCGAACCACGCCAAGACGGTGTTCCTGACCACCATGAGCCACGAGATCCGGACACCGCTGTTCGGCATCCTTGGCACGCTTGAACTGCTTGGCCTGACCGCCATGGACGCCCAGCAGCAGCAATACCTTCATACGATGCAGCAGTCCTCGGCAACCCTGCTCAGCTCCATCAACGACACGCTGGACCTGTCGCGCATCGAGGCCGGCTACCTGAAGCTCGAAACCTCGGAGTTCTCGCCGGTCCAGTTGCTGGACAGCGTCATTGGCACCTATGCGGCGCGCGCCGACGCCAAGGGACTGCACCTGTACGCACTGGCCGATGTGGCCGCGCCGGCGCAAGTTCTGGGCGACTCGACCCGCGTCCGCCAAATCCTCAACAACCTCGTCAACAACGCCATCAAGTACACCAGTTCCGGCCAGGTGGTGCTGCGCCTGCAGGTACTCAGCCAGGACGCGCATTTCGCCACCCTGAAATTCCAGGTGGCGGACACCGGCATGGGCATCTCGGCAAAGCACCACGCGCGGCTCTTCGAACCCTACTTCCGCGCTGAATCCGGTGATAACCAGAATGTCCCTGGCACCGGCCTCGGGCTTGCCATATGCCGGCGCCTGTCCGAGATGATGAACGGAACGCTCAGCGCCGTCAGCGAACCCGGCCTGGGCACCAGCATGTCGCTCACCCTGACCCTGCCGCGCGTCGGCGGCGTGCGCACGGACCTGGGTGTGCGGCTGGATTCCAGGCCGGTCTTCGTGCGGGGCGCCAACAACGAGGTGGTCGCGAATCTGTGCCAGTGGTTGCGTCACTGCGGCGCCGTGGCAATGCCCTATAAGACCACCCTCCATGGCCGGCGCGAGGGCAGCGTCCTTGTGGAAACGTGGTCACGCGATTTGACGCCGGCCGTCTGGAGCGGCGCTCGGGTTTTTGCGCAACCCCCGGGCGTTCAGCCGCGGCCGGCTCGCAACACCTGGACGGCCGACAGTCATAGCCTCGCAAGTATCGTCGCGGCCGTCCGGCTGGCGCAGGACAGCGTCGCCACCAAGACGCTTCCCGCGCTGGAGCCGTCGCGAGACGCGCTCGACATGCACCTGCTGGTCGTCGAGGACAATCCGGTCAGCCGGCAAATCCTGCGCGAACAGCTTGAACACCTGGGATGCACGGTGGTTGTGGCGGCAGACGGCAACGACGCGTTGGCACTGCCCGAACTCCCCGAGTTCCACGCCATCCTGACCGACCTGCACATGCCAGAGCTGGACGGCTACGCCCTCACCCGCGCGCTCAGAAGCCAGGGCTACACCCGCCCGATCGTGGGAATCACCGCCAGCGCGTTCACCGAAGACCTGCGGCGCAGCTCGGAAGCCGGCATGACCACCGTGCTGCTCAAACCGCTGCCGATTGCCGCGTTGTGCCAGGCGTTGATGCCGTTCAAGGAAGCCGCATGACGAGAAAGCTGTCGGAGTACAGGGTGCTGATCGTGGACGATCATCCATTTCAATGCGTTCACCTGGCCGACCAGCTCGCTTCGGCCGGATTTGGCCGGGCGGATGTGGCGTCTTGCGCCGAGACCGCCCTGGCCAAGACCGCGCGGCAGCCGTATCACCTGGTGCTGATCGACCTGAACATGGGCGGCATGGATGGCGTGCAATTCATCGACCGGCTGTCCAGGCAGGAACAACCTCCCTCGCTGGCTATTGTGTCGGCCTGCCTCAAAGGCATCATCAACAGCGTCGCCATGATGGCCAAGGAAAAGGGACTTGCCGTGCTGGGCTCGTTCTCCAAGCCGTTTACCCCGCACCACGCCGCCCAACTGGCCAGCCTGCTCAGCCGCAATCCGCCTGAATCAACGGAACCCACGGAACCGCAACTCGTGCGCCGCACGACGGGCCCCGTATTGGACCGTGCCGCGATCGATAACGCGCTGCATCGGGGGCACCTGCAAGCATGGTTCCAGCCCAAACAGTCGCTTGCCACCGGGCGGATCGTCGGCGCTGAGGCGCTGGCGCGGTGGCTGCACCCAACATTCGGCTGCCTGCCGCCAGACGCATTCCTCGCCGCGGTGCGGGGGCACGGGCTGGACAAGGCTCTGCTGCTGCATATCCTGGAAGCCGCGCTGAACGCGCACATGCACTGGCGCCAGATGGGCTTTCGGGTGCCCGTCTCCGTCAATTTGCCCACCCAGTGCCTGGACGATCCGGATCTGCCCGACGACCTCGAGGAAATCGTGGCGGCCAAGCGCGTGGCGGCGTCCGAAATCACCTTCGAACTACTCGAGGACGAGACACCGACCATACAAGGCCAATACTATATGGGGGCCAGCCGATTGCGGTTGAAGGGTTTCGGGTTGGCGCAGGACGACTTTGGCCGAGGATACAGCTCCATGTACAGCCTGATTTCGACGCCGTTCACCGAACTGAAAATCGACCGCGCCTTTGTCAGTGGCGCGGCACACGACGAAAGCCGGTCGGCGGCGCTGGTGTCTTCGGTACGGCTTGGGCGGCAATTGGGCTTGCAGGTCACCGTCGAAGGCGTGGAAACCGCCCACGATCTCGCGTTCCTCCGCCGCATCGGCTGCGACTGCGTCCAGGGGTATTTCATATCCCCCGCCGTCACCTCCGACCGCTTCAGCCAGATGCTCGCCAGCGAGCGGCAGACGGCAAATCCTGAGTATCGGTGAGAACCGGCCATGCGAAAGCCCGATACCCCGTTTGCCCGGATCACCCGTACCTCTCGCTGGCTGAATTTCGCCCTCTTCGGCATCCTGCCCTTTGCCCTCGTCCTGGTTGGCGCGCTTTATTGGGGACTGAACCGCATCGTCGAGCAAGAGAGCGATCGTCTGAAGCTCGACTTCTCCATTCTGGTCGGCTACATCCAGGCCCAGGAGCAATTCCTGGGAAAGCTCCGCGCCCACAGCCCCTCGCTGCCCACCGAAAACCTCTCGACAGAAATCACCCTGCAGGCGACCGACGTGCCAGAGCGTTTCGGCATGCAGCTCTTTGAAGGTCAACATTCCTACGCGGAAATGGCTTTCTCGCTGGCGTGCGAGCAGGCCTCTGATTGCCCCACCGCAGGTCGCCGCCTTGCGAACCTGGGCGAGTTCGTGGCGGACTTCTATTCAAGTTACTGGGCGGCGTCCTACTATCCCGCCTCCACGATCTTCCTGGTCAACCAGTCGGACAGCATCAGCATGAGCGTGCCCGCCGTCGGCGCCGTGTCGGGGTATGAGCGCCTGAGTCCCGCCGCTTTCCTGACAGTCACCGACGCCATCAGAACGGAGTTGCGCCGCCTGCAGACGGTGCGCCAACGCCTTATCGATCAAGACCTTCCCGGGCATCGCGACCCTCCCAGATCCGGCCGCGTCCATTGGTTCAGGTTGGAAGCGCTTTCCGGCAGCATGCTGGGTTTGCTGTACGCCGACATGCCGCAATCTGTCTGGTCCACGGCACGGGATGGAACGTCTGCCGTCTACGCGGCCACGCAATTCAATCATCAGCGGATCAACATCTTCGAAAAGACCCTGCGCAAGCCGCTGCATGGCGGGTTCTGGCTGACGCACCGCAGCGAGGGGCTGCTTCTCGGAGAACCGCCCGGACCGACCGGAACCAAGGATGGCCTGGAATACACGGCGGAAGGGATCGTGCTGCGCATCACGGACCCGTCAGGAGTATGGACCGGCACTTATCGCGTCAGTTATGGCGCCTTCTTCCAGGACAACCTTTGGCTGCCCGCCATCGCGGGTCTGCTGATTCTGCTCAGCCTTGGGACCGGCATCATGTCTTCGCGATGGTACAGCCGCCACGTCATCGCCCCGGCCTCGAATGCGCAACGCGACATCGTCGAAAAGGAAGAATTCAGCCGGACATTGATCGAAACCGCACCCGTGGCGCTGTGCGTATTGGCGCGGCCCGGCGGTGAAGTCGTATTCGGCAACAGCCTGGCGCTTCAATGGCTGGGCGCGGAGGCCGGCCGGGAACTGGACAACTCGCCGCAGACCAACCTGTTCCTGAGGCAGGTGCTCGGCGCAGCCGGTCCGGGTACGATCGCCAGTTTTCAGGCCACGGATGGACGTCCGTTGTACGTGGCCTATGCACCTACCCGCTACAACCACCAGGACGTGGTGTTGTGCGCCTTCTCGGACATCAGCGCCCGCGCGGTCGTTGAGCAGGCCCTGACGGAGGCCAAGCGCGAGGCAGACAGGGCCAACGAAGCAAAATCGACCTTCCTGGCCACGATGAGCCACGAGATCCGAACTCCTCTCTACGGGGTGCTGGGCACGCTGCAACTCATGAGCCTCACCACCCTGGACGCCGAACAGCGTCAGCACCTGGAGCGCATGCAAAGCTCGTCGGCGATCCTGCTGCAGCTCATCAGCGACGTTCTGGACATCACCAAGATCGAAGCCGGGCAACTCGCGCTGGAGTTTTCGGAGTTCAACCCCCGCGAACTGGTCGAAGAATGCACCAACGCCTACGCGGCGATGGCCGAACAGAAGGGGCTGCTGCTCTTTTGCTGCGTGGATGTCGCCGTGCCCGAATGGATGACGGGCGACCCCGTGCGTATCCACCAGATCCTCAGCAACCTGCTCAGCAACGCCATCAAGTTCAGCGACTCCGGGCATGTGATCGTCCGGCTGACAGTGGCGCAAGTGCTGGCCGACCGCACGCATCTGCGGCTGCAGGTGGTCGACACGGGGATTGGCATCCCCAAGGAAGGACAGGCGCAGCTTTTTGTGCCGTTCTATCAGATCGACAGCGGCTCGCATACCGTGCGCGGCGCTGGCATCGGATTATCCATCTGCGCACGCCTGGCCGGACTGATGGGCACCAGCATCAATGTCACCAGCGAACTCGGGCTGGGCAGCAGCTTTTCGTTGGATTTGCCGCTACAAGTGGCAGCCGGCCAGCCATTCAGCCCGCCCGACTTGAGCGGCCTGACCGTATACGTCCGAAGCCCGCATCACGAACTGTCCGAAAACATCAGCCAGTGGCTGAAACGCTGGGGCGCCAAGGCAGCTCCCGCGCCCGCTCCCCTGCCCGCGGGCACGCCAGACGACATCCTTGTGGATGTCCTGAATCCGGGCAGCGGCAACCTGCACGACTGGGCCGGCCACCACGTGCTGGCCAGCGCAAGCGCCAAGCCACCCACCGCGCGCACCGTCCGGGTCATTGCCAGCATCGAACACATTGCGGCCGGCATCCTGGCCGCGGTTCGCGGAGAACATACCGTGGATCCCGAATCCGACATCAGCGCTTTAGCCCCGCTTGGCCTGTCGATCCTCGTCGCCGAGGACAATCCGATCAATCAGGCGACGCTGCAGCATCAACTCGAACAACTCGGCTGCGAGGTCACCCTGGCGTCCGACGGCGCGGAAGCGCTGATGTTGTGGGGGCTTACGCGTTACGACGTGGTCCTGACCGACGTGAACATGCCGCGCATGAATGGCTATGAACTCGTGAAGGCATTGCGGGCCCAGGGCGCCACCGTTCCCGTCATTGGCGTCACCGCCAACGCCATGCGCGAAGAAGAAGAGCGCTGTCTGGCGGCGGGCATGACCTCCTGGCTGGTCAAGCCGATCAGCCTGTCCACACTGCGACGGCATCTTCAGGGAAGCCGCGCGCCATCGGCTGACATTGCGGACGCCACGGCCCCGCCGCGCGCAACGCGCCAAGCCGAGCCCGCGCCGGCTGTGCCGGAAAAGTACCGCGCATTGTTCGTCGATACGATGGAAGCCGATATCGCACAGATGGTCCGGGCCCTCGAAACGAACGACCAACGCCTTTTGAGCCGCACGCTGCACCGGATGCGCGGCGCATTGAGCGTCATGCAAATGACCGCAATCACGGAACGCCTGGAAGCATTGGAGGAGCAGTTGCGCAGCGCCGGGCTGAATGCGGCTGCCCTGGCGGAAAGCCATGCGGTGGTCGAGCTGCTGCGCGATACGCTGGCCCAGGTCTAGCCTTCAAATTCGGACGCCGAACAATCCGATATTGCGCCGAAGCCGACTGGCTTTCGAAGCTTGTCTATGTATTGAATGGGTATCGGGCGGTAGATTCAGCGGCTTTCTCAGTAGCCCTGGCCGCCTGCCTCGCGCGTTTTCTGCCTGCAGCCCAACCGTTTCTCCTCGCCTTTTCAGTGGAGTTTGAACATAAAATGGTCACCGACGGACGTACCGAAATTCCTGGCGCTCTCAGCCTGGCGGGGCCAGCCACGGACCGGCTTCCCCGAGCCGTGTCGCAATCAGGACACCCGGGATTACCAGGCGCAGTCGAACATCAACGCGATGGCGGGACCATGATGAAGCTTTCGTCCGATCAGGATGTTCGGATCATCGTCGCCGACGACCATCCCATCATCTCCCTCGCGCTCGCGGATTCCCTGAACGAGGTGCCCGGGTTCACGGTGGTGGCCACGGCTCGATCAGGCCTCGAACTCGTCACTGCCGTGCAGGACCATCCCTGCCATCTCATCGTCACCGACTTTTCAATGGCCGCCCGGTCCGCGGACGAAGACGGCTTGCGGCTGATTGAGCGGTTGCAGCGCCTGTTCCCGGAAATTCCCATCGTGGTCTTCACGATGTTGTCCAACAGCGGCATCCTGAACCAGCTTCGCCAGGTGGGCGTGGCGGGAATCGTCAGCAAGGAAGAGCCGATCGATGAGCTGGTGTCCATCTGCGTGCGCGCGCTGAGCGAAAGCGGGCCGATACTGTCGCACAGCATCAGCCAGCGGCTCAGCCAGAACGACGTGACCATGGGACGTGCCGGCAAGGGAAAGGGGTTGTCGCCGAAAGAGCTTGAGGTGGTGCGGATGTTTGCGCAGGGCCTATCCGTTACCGAGATCGCGCGGCGCCTTCATCGTTCAGTGGCAACCATCGGCACGCAAAAACAATCGGCGATGCGCAAGCTGAACATCGAGACCAACGCCGAACTGCTCCGGTACGCGGATGAGCAAGGTTTTTCTTGAAGATTGAGAAGGCAGTTCCCCGGAAGATTCGGCTTACGGGGCATCTTTGTCGGATCTTTCCCGGCACGCTGCTCGCATCGAAAAATACGAAATCGGCCGCGCATTCACCACCCGTGAGTCACGGTCCTTCAGCACGCGCCGCCACTACCGGATCCGCTTGCTGCGAAAGCTGCGCCGGCCTCGGCGTTTCCTGGATTGCCAGCAAGCGGCTCGCCAAATCACCGAACTGGGCGTCTCGCGACTTCAATTGCGCCAACAGATCATTCACCTGCGCGGATGCCGTAGCCAGGCGCTGCGCCAGTTCGGATTCTCGCGCCTGACTGGCCTGTAGCGCATTGGCCGCGGCGACGGCTTCGGTTTGTTGCAGGCGCTGGTCGGCCAACCCCTGCGCCTGCAAGGCGGCCGCCTGTTGTTCCGACGCGCGAAGTTGCGCTTGGGACGCCGCGAGCGCGTCCCGCAGTTGATCTGCCTGTTGCTGGGCGGCGGACAGCGATGCATCCAGGCGGGTTTGCAGGCGCTTTACGCTCCCTCGCTCCGCATCCAGTTCGTTGAGCCATCGCCGCTCGTGGGCAGCGTGGCGCGCTTCCAAAGCTGCAATGGCTTGCGCGTGGCGGTCGCGATCCTGTTCGGCGTCAGCCAGCAGCGCCTTGTTGGCGCCGCGTGCGTCCTCCAGGCTGTCCTGCGAGGCGGCCAGCGCCTTGTCTCGCTGGCGCAATTGCGCTTCGGCCGCTTGCAGGCGGGCTTCGGTGGTTGCCAGTTGGGCCGTGGCGACTTTCAACGCTTCCTGCAGGTCGTGCTCGCGCTCAAACAGTTGCGCTTCGCGCTGTTCCAGCTGCTCGGCTTGCGCCGCAAACCGTTCCCCTTCCCGTGCCAGCTCTTCCCAGCGCTCCTGATAAGCCTGGGCCTGTTCTGCCCTGGCCGCAGCCAGCGCCGCTTCCCAAAAATGCGTCGCCGCTTGTGCGATCGGATCCGGCACGGCAGGCGGTGCAGCGAAAGCGCCCGGATCCTGGATGCGCGCGCCGAGTGCACGAAACCAGGTTTCCAGATGCGGGCTAACTGTGTTGGGGGACCCCCGGCCGATCTTCTGCCGTACCCGCTCGATCGTGGGCCGGGCGCCTTCCAGCAACAGCGCGTCTGCCGCGGTCCAGACATCCGATTCGGTGATTCCAGTGGCCATGATGATGTTTTGTCGAGTTGGGCGGGGAATTAGTCACGATAATGGAACCTTATCGCGAGTTATCTGCAATTAATGTTGTATATCTTACATCGTACGTATGATTTCGTACATCTAGGTCGAAAGATATGCGCGCATGCCGCTAGCGCGCAAGTCAGCAGGCCGTCCGTGCACTTCGAGACGATCGCGCCGCAAATATTCGGTGGAATTCGGTTAATCGCTGAGCAAATCACAAGACAGGCGCGGGCAGGAGGCTGCCTCACCCTTCCCTCACGACTTTGCAAAAAGCCCAGACGGCCGGCATGATGCGCCCGTCATCAGGATGCCGCCCGCCCGGTCACCTCACCGCCCCAGATTTGTCCTCGCCAATTCGATCACCTCGTCGCCCCTGCCATTCATGATTGCCTTCAGCATGTACAGCCCAAATCCCTTGGCCTGTTCGAGCTTTATCTTGGGCGGAACGATCAACTCTTGCGACGAGGTCAACACATCGACCAGCACCGGGCCGGGATGGGCAAGCGCTTCCTGCAGCGCGGCATCCAGGAATTCGGACGATTCAACCCGGATGCCGCGTACGCCGACGGCCTCGGCCATGGCGGCGAAATTGGGGTTTTGCAGGTCGGTGCCGGTATCCAGGAACCCGGCCGCTTTCATTTCCATGGAGACGAAGCCGAGCGAGCCGTTGTTGAAGACGACGATCTTCACGGGAAGCTGCAACTGCGACAGCGACAGAAAGTCTCCCATCATCATCGTGAACCCACCATCGCCGGACATGGAAATCACCTGCCGACCCGGCGCCGCTGCCTGCGCACCGATCGCCTGGAGCATCGCGTTGGCCATGGAGCCGTGGTTGAAGGAACCCAGCAAGCGGCGCTTGCCGTTCATGGTGAGATATCTTGCCGCCCATACGGTGGGCGAACCGACTTCCGCCGCGAAGATGGCGTCGTCATCGGCCAATTCGTTGATGCGCCGGGCCAGATACTGGGGATGCAGCGGCCGGCCGGCGGGCGCGGGAGCGGCCAGGTTGTCGAGCTCTTTGCGGGAATCCCGGTAATGCCGAAGCGCGGCGTCAAGGAAGGCGCTGTCCTGGCGGTCCTCCAGTTGCTCGAGCAGCGCGGCGATGGTCTCGCCCACGTCGCCAGCAATACCCATCGTCAGCGGCGCGCGCCGGCCCAGGGCGCTGGGATCCCGATCGACCTGCACGATCTTTGCGTGTTTGGGATAGAACGGGCGGTACGGAAAATCCGTGCCCAGCATCAGCAACAGGTCGGCGTTCTCCATTGCGTGATAGCCGGAAGAAAAGCCGATGAAGCCGGTCATGCCGACGTCGCAAGGGTTGTCCCATTCGACGTGCTCTTTGCCGCGCAACGCATGGATGACAGGAGCCTTGAGCCGCTGGGCCAGCGCGACCACCGCATCGTGGCTGCCGGCGCAGCCGCTACCGGCCAGGATCGACACCTTCCCTGCCCCGTTCAGCAGCTGGGCCAGCTCCTTCACCGCTGTCGCGTCCGGGCGGATGTGAGGAGGCGCCGGAGGCTGCGGCCACGAGTCCGGCACGTCCGAAGGCGCTGCAGCGAGCGCCACGTCGCCAGGTATCACCAGGACGGACACGCCTTGCCTGCCGACCGCCGTATTGATGGCGCGGGCCAGTATTCCCGGAAGTTGCGCCGGGTTGGAGACAAGCTCGACGAAGTCGGAGCATTCCTTGAACAGGTCCTGGGGATGGGTTTCCTGGAAATATCCCAACCCGATCTCGGACGACGGAATGTGGGCGGCGATGGCCAGCACGGGGACGCGGCTGCGCTGGCAGTCGAACAGGCCATTGATCAGGTGCAGATTGCCGGGTCCGCAACTGCCGGCGCATACCGCCAGCGTGCCGGTGATGGCAGCTTCTGCGCCGGCGGCGAAAGCCGCGGTCTCTTCGTGGCGGGTGTGCATCCACTCGATCCGGCCCATCCTGCGAAGGCTGTCGTTCAGTCCATTGAGACTGTCGCCTGTCACGCCCCAGATGCGGGGGACGCCAACTTCAGCAAGCACTTTGACAAGATAGTCTGCGACGGTTGCGGCCATGGATTGCTCCTTGAGGGAACGCCGCCGGGACACTTACCGCTACGGTTTGCCCTAGCGTCGGAAGTTGACTTGCGTGCGGGAAATCGTAGCACCGCGCCCGGCGCCATGCGCAACGGCCGGACGCCGGTAGCGCCACGCTCACCGGCTAACATGACGGGATTATTCGACTGTTTTATTACCAAAACCAAAGGGACGGCCAACTGCCGTGGGCGCGGAAACATGAATGATTTGCCTGGCATGGCCCCGGCGCTGACAGCCGCCTTGGCGCCGCTGGATCCGGACACGCTCGACAGCCACGCCGACGCCGCCGTGCGCGACCTGCTGCGCGAAGGCAGTTCGGCCAACACGGCATCAAGCTACCGCGCGGCGATCCGATACTGGTCCGCGTGGTTCGGGTTGCGGTATGGCAAGGCCTTCGCCTTGCCCGTGTCCGAGGCCGCGGTCATTCAATTCGTGGTGGACCACGCGCAACGGTCTTCCGATACCGGCCTGGAGTGGGAGCTGCCGCTGGCTCTGGACCGGGAACTGGTGCGGCTGAAGGCGAAAGGCAAGCTTGGCGCGCCGAGCCTGAACACGCTGCTGCAGCGCTTGTCCGTGCTGTCCAAGGCGCATGAGTTGCTGGGGCACCCGAACCCCTGTCGCGGCGCTGCTGTGCGAGAGCTGGTGTCCAAGACCCGCCGGGCCTATGCCCGCCGCGGCGTGGCGCCCGCCCGCAAAGAGGCGCTGACGCGCGAACCGCTTGAAGCCTTGCTGGACACCTGCGACGACTCGTTGCGCGGCAAGCGGGACCGCGCGCTGCTGCTGTTCGCTTGGGCCAGCGGCGGCCGCCGCCGCTCGGAGGTGGTGCGCGCCACGATGGAAAACACCCGCCGCACGGGCGATGGCTATCTTTTTACGATGGCGCATTCCAAAACAAACCAGACGGGCGCCGTCCGGGCGCAGGACCAGAAGCCGATCCTGGGCAAGGCTGCTGAAGCGCTGGCCGACTGGCTGGCAGCCAGCGGCGTTCAGCAAGGGCCGATCTTCAGGCGGGTCCGGCGTGGCGATGTCGTGGGCGAGCCGCTGGCGGCCGCGGCCGTGCGCGACATCGTCCTGGAACGCAGCCGGCTGGCGGGGCTGGACGGCGCGTATTCGGCGCACAGCCTGCGCTCGGGCTTTGTGACGGAAGCCGGCCGGCGCAACGTGCCGCTGGGCGACACCATGGCGATGACCGGCCACGCCAGCGTGGCGACGGTGATGGGGTACTTCCGGGCCGGGGCGGCGGCGCAATCGCCCGCGGCGCGCCTGCTGGACGACCCGCCTCCCCCAGACCTACAGGATCCGCGCAACCTGCCGTAATGGAGGCGGTGACTTTACAATCCTTGCGCTCCGGCCCTCGTCCCGACCGATATCCTTCGAATCAACGGTAAGCGCCCGGACGCCTGGCTCGTCCCCTGCCCGTTCCGATCCCATGCAAATCAATCTCCGCGGGCTTGTGCTTGCGCTTACCGTCTTCAGCGCCATCGCCGCCACGGCCAATGCCCTGTATGCAAGCTATCGCGTGCAACGGGAGCAATTGATCGAGAACACGCTCGAATCGAACCGCGTCTATGCGACGAAGCTGGCCGAAGGCGCGGCCAGTTTTCTGCGATCGGCGCAGCAGCAGTTGGGATACAGCGCCCGGCACATGCCCGATCTGATGGCGTCCCCGGATCGCCTGGCTGCCGAAGTGATGCGCGTGCAGCAACAGACGGACAGCTTCAACTCGGTGGGCGTGGTGGGCGCGGACGGCACCATCCTGGCCACCACGGCGTCTTTCCGCAACTTTCTGGGCGTGCAGGTCGACAGCCCCGGCAGCCGCGCCGCCTTGAGCAAACGCCAGCCCATGATCAGCAAGCCGTACGTGTCCATCGCGGGCAATCTGCTGATCAACGTCACGCACCCGATCTTTTCGAACGACGGCGTCTACATGGGGTACGTCGGGGGCACGATCTACCTGCGTAATGAAAGCGCGTTGAACGAGCTGCTGGGCAAGCATCATTACCACGACGGGTCGTATCTGTATGTGGTGGATGGCGATGGACAGCTTATCTATCACACCGATCCCGCGCGCGTCGGCGAAATAGTCCTGACGAATCCGGTGGTCGCCTCGGTGATCAAAGGCAATACCGGCGCGATGCGCGTCATCAATACCAAGGGCGTGGACATGCTGGCCGGGTACGCGCCGGTGCCCATCAGCGGCTGGGGCGTGGTGGCGCAGCGCCCCGCCCAGGTCACGCTGGAACCGATCCACGACCTGATCTGGGCGTTGCTGGGCTATGCCGCACCGCTGGCGGTGGCTTTCCTGCTGGCCATCTGGTGGTGCGCCCGCATGATTTCGCTGCCGCTGTCGCAACTGGCCACGAACGTGGAGCATCAGGACGTATCCGTGGCGATGCAGCGCGTGCAGTCGGTGAAGGCCTGGTACTTCGAGGCCGAACGGCTCAAGCGCGCCGTGATGGCCAGCTTCGCGAGCCTGCAGGACAAGATCGGCAAACTGAACCTGGCGAGCATCACGGACCCGCTGACCGGGCTGCGCAACCGACGCGGCACGCAGGACGCGGTGGACCAGATGCAGGCCGGCAGCACGCCGTTTTCGGTGGTAGCGCTGGATATCGATCACTTCAAGCGCATCAACGATACCTACGGCCACAACGTCGGCGACGAGGTGATTCGCGATATGGCGCAGATCATGCGTGAGTGTTCGCGGCCGTCGGACGTGCTGTGCCGCAATGGCGGTGAGGAGTTCCTGATCCTGTTGCCCGGCGTGGCGGCGCGGGAGGCGGTGAATGTGGCCGAACGGCTGCGGGCGCATATTGCAGAACGGCCATTGCACGGCGCCAACCGCGTGACGGTATCGGCGGGCGTGGCCCAGTGGCCGTCGACGGGGCCGGACGTGGATGAGACGTTCCGGGCGGCCGACGCGGCGTTGTATGTGGCCAAGCAGCAGGGGCGCAATCGCGTCGTCATGCACGAGGCGTGAAGCCCGGCAGGTGAATTCGCCGTGGCGCCGCCAAGCCGCAGCGGCTCGGAATCAGGATCCAAGTGCGCGTTCCAGCAAGAGGCCTGGGCAGACATGACACGAAGACCGGCCGCCGCAAGGTTTCGCAGAAAACCGCAATTAACTGCATTCCAGCGAAATATTCTTGCCCGCATAAATTGAAATCCGGCGGAATCTGCCAAAACCCCAATATCAGCAAGGGCAATTACAGTATTCTGCGCAGCTTCGACTTTGCCTGGACCTGCACGCCGAGATGTTGCGCCCCGCCGTCGCGCCAAAATCCCTGGAACGTCATTTCATCGCGCTGGCTGTAGGCGTGCTGTTGCTGGTGTCGGTGCTTGCCGGCATCCTGCTGTACCAGAACTGGCAGTCGTACGGCGCGGCGTCGCAGGCGCGGCAGGCATTTGCCACGGTGCGCGCGACGATTCGCGTCATGGAGCGAGCCTCCGCCGAACGAGGCCCCATGAACGCCGCGCTGGGATCTGCCCTGCCCGTGCCGCCGGAGGTCATGGCATCGCTGGCCGCGGCTCGGACACGCACGGACAGCTTGATCGAGGCGCTGCTGGCGCTGCACGCCGGCGCCGACGGCAATGCCAAGCGCGGCGAGATCCAACGCATACGCCTGTCGCTAGCCGAAGCGCGCCAGGACGTTGACCGACTGATCGCCGCCCCGCGCGATCAGCGATCCGGCCAGATGCTGTGGGACGCGGTCAGCGCCATGGTGCGCATCATTCCGCAATGGCAGGCGAGCCTGGCCGCCAACGCGGGGCTGGTCATGCGCAGCGAAGCCAATGCGCCCAGCCTGTTGACGCTGGCACTGCTGGCCAGCGAACTGCGCGAACAGGCCGGCCTGCTCGGTTCCACCTACACGCCCGCTTTAAGCCAGCGCCGGCAGTTGACCGACGAGGAACAGTTCCGTATCGAACGCGTGCTCGGCAGGATCGACGAGTTGCACGCGCTGATCAGGGCTCGGATGGCGACACATCCGGATGTGCGGGCGAGCGAGGTGTATGCGCGGATGGAAGCGCGCTACTTTGGCGAAGGCCTGGCCTACCTTGACGATGTGCGCGAGCAGGCATCGCGGCAGTGGGACGAAGCCTCTGTCTCGACTGGCGATCTGGCCGCGGCCTATGTGCCGATGATGGGCGCCATCACCGAGTTCCGCGACGTGCTGCTGGACGAGATGGAACGTCACATCGACGCGCACCGCATGTCAGCGGCCCGATTGCTTGCCGTGACCCTGGCGGCGACCGCCCTGCTCGTGGCGGCGCTGGCCGTGGCGCTGGTGCAATTCCGCAAGCGCGTGATCCAGCCTTTTGCACTGGCCACGCGCATCATCGGATCAATCGCCAGCGGGTCGACGCCGGCCAAGATTCCACCGGGCAAATACCATGGCGAAGTCGAGGAGGTCTTTAATGCGCTGCGCGTGTTGAAGGAAAACGCCGCGGCGCGCAAGCGCCTTGAGACGGAGCGCGACCGGCTGATTGCGGACTTGGCGCATACCGCCGAAACGGACTACCTGACGGGATTGTTGAACCGGCGCGCCTTCGAGAAGCGGTTTGAGGCGGCGTGCGCCCATTGGAATGAAAGCCAGCCGATGCTGGCCTTCATCCTGTTCGATATCGACCACTTCAAGACCATCAATGACACGTACGGCCATGCGAGCGGCGACCTGGCGCTCAAGGCCGTGGCCGACCTTTGCCGCACAGTCTGGCGTCAGTCAGATGTGGTCGCGCGCGTGGGCGGAGAGGAATTTGCCGTGCTGTGCCGCACGCGCGGCGCGCAGCAGGCGCTGGAGATGGCGGAACGGATGCGTGCAAGCATCGGCGCGAGCACCGTCACGTCGGAAAGCGGCGCCACGTTTGGCCTGACGGCCAGCTTCGGCGTGGCATGCATTTCCTGGAGCCATGCGGAATCCGTCAGCGGCCTTTTCCGGGCCGCTGACGAACTCTTGTATCTGGCGAAATTGAATGGGCGCAATCAGGTCCAGCAACGCACCCTGGGATGACACCGTTTCTGGCGGCCCGGAAGCTAAACGGCCCAGAAGCTTGACGGCGGCTGGGCCGGTCGACTTCTGGGCCGATGGGCGATGCGCTCAGCGGATTACCTGACTACTGCTACCTGCAGAGCGGATTGCCCGCTTGCCGGATTACGACTTGACGCGTGAAACGTCGGCCTGCTTGGAGGTCTCGGCGCTACGGGAAGGCGCGTCGTGACGGTCGGACTGCTTGTTGGATTCGGGCGCTTTCCAATTCAGCGGGGGGATCTCGAAGCTTCCCTTCTTGGCAGTCAATTGATGAGTCATAAGCATGCTCCTGGACAGGCACATGGCTTCCCCCGCCGAGCACCATGCACAGATTCTGGCGGGCCATGAATGCCGCGGGTGCGGGGGAGCATTCAGAAAGCAGGCGGCGCCGGGAAGAGGTATCGGCAGTTTTATTGTTTTTTTGCCGATAGATAAAAGATTTTAGCCCAAAGTTGACAAAAATAGCAAGCAGGAGTACCAGATGCCGGTTGATCGCGGCATCCATGCGAAGCCGAGCGGTGCTGGCAACGACCCAAAACTGCGAGTGATTGACTTCGGAGAACGATCGTTCTACCATCTGCCCATCGCAGATAGAACGATCATTCTCCTTATGTCCGACACCGCCCTTACCCCCGCTTCCGACGTGCATGAAAAGCTGCTGCGCGCCACCGAACATCTGATCTATGCCGGCGGCATCAATGCCACCGGCATGGACCTCATCGTCAAGACCTCTGGCGTATCCCGCAAGACCATCTACAACCACTACGGCACGAAGGAAGTCCTGGTTGCCGCTGCACTGACGGCCCGCGACGACCGTTGGATGCAGTGGTTCATCGACGCCACGACCCGCGCGCCTTCGCCGCGTGCGCGCCTTCTGTCCATCTTCGATGCGCTGCGCGAATGGTTTGCGTCGGACGGCTTTCGCGGCTGCGCGTTCATCAATGCCGCCGGCGAAATCGGCGACGCGGACAGCCCGATCCGCGCGGTAGCCCGGCGCCACAAGGAACGTTTGCTTGCCCACGTGCTGTCGCTGGTGCAGGCCGCGGGCCTGCCGCACGCCGATGAGCGCGCGCGGCAATTGCTCGTGCTGATCGATGGCGCGATTGCCGTGGCCATGGTCACGGGCGATGCGTCCATCACCGACAGCGCCGAACGCGCCGCGCAGGCGCTGCTAGACGCGGACCACTGAGTTCGCGTCCTCCACTTGCTTTTTTCACCCCCCTGTCCATGAGGCCTTTGCCATGACGCCCCCCTCCGAAGTCCGCCCGCCCCTTCCCCCCTTCACGCACGAAAGCGCCATCCAGAAAGTGCGCCTGGCCGAAGACGGCTGGAACAGCCGCGACCCCGACAAGGTTTCGCTGGCCTACAGCCTGGACACGCACTGGCGCAACCGCGCCGAGTTCGCAACGAACCGCGAGGAAGCGCGTGCGTTTCTGGCGCGCAAATGGGCGCGCGAGCTGGACTACCGCCTGATCAAGGAGCTGTGGGCCTACAACGGCAACCGCATCGCGGTGCGCTATGCCTACGAGTGGCATGACGATTCGGGCAACTGGTTCCGTTCGTATGGCAACGAGAACTGGGAGTTCAACGAAGACGGCCTGATGTTCAACCGCTATGCGTGCATCAACGACATGCCGATCAAGGAAGCGGACCGCAAGTTCCATTGGCCGCTGGGACGCCGTCCCGACGATCATCCGGGGCTGTCGGAACTGGGCCTGTAATACCCATCAACACCCATGCGCGCATGTGATCCGCATGCGCGCAACGGCCGCTTTTCGGTTGAAAAAGGCCTAGGGATTTCCCCCAGTTTCGTGGCGATACGCACACCCGCGCGCAACTTTCGCGAACCTTGAAAGGTGAACGGAAGTTTGGATTTTTAGACTCCCGCATTCATTGCAGTGTCAGCTTTTGTTCAGACCGCAGTCAGACATAAGCACAACAACGGGAGGAAAAGACCATGCAATCAAAAAGCAGCGCCGTACGGCGCGAGGCGTGGGCCGCGGGCACGATGATCGTGCTGGGCCTGGGCGCCATCGCGCAGGCGTCAACCTACACATTGGGAAGCCTTGATCGCATGGGTCCTGGCATGTTCCCCGCGATTCTGGGCGTGCTGCTCGTCCTTCTAGGGCTGGCCATTGCCAAGACGGCGACGTCGCCCGTGGTTGCCGAGGAAGATGCCGAAGAAGTGGCGCCGCCCGAGTGGCGCGGCTGGGGCTGCATCATCGGCGGGTTGCTGTCCTTCATTCTGATCGGCAAGTTCGGCGGCCTGGTGCCGGCGACCTTCGTGCTGGTCTTCATCTCTGCCATGGGCGATCGCCAGCACACCTGGCGCAGCGCAGCCATTCTTGCCGCCGGTGTCACGGTGCTTGGCGTGGCGGTTTTCTCCTGGGCCCTGCAGCTCCAGTTTCCGTTGTTCCGCTGGGGTTGATCCATGGAAATCTTCAATAACCTGATGCACGGGTTCTCTGTCGCGTTCGCGCTGGACAACCTGATGTGGGCCATCTTCGGCGTGTTCATGGGCAACCTGATCGGCGTGCTGCCGGGCATGGGCGTGCTGGCCGCCATTTCGATCCTGCTGCCGCTGACCTACACGATGACGCCCACCGCGGCGTTGGTGATGCTGTCCGGCATCTACTACGGCTCGCAATACGGTGGCGGGATCACGTCGATCATGCTGAACCTGCCGGGCACCGCGTCGCATGCGGTGGCGTGTCTGGACGGCAATCCGCTGGCGCGCAACGGCAAGGCCGGCTCGGCGCTTTTCATGCTGATGTTCTCGTCGTTCTGCGGCGCGTCCGTCGGCATCCTGGCGATGATCCTGTTCTCGCCGCTGCTGGTTGACGTCGCGTTCAAGTTCGGTCCCGCCGAGTACTTCTCGATGATGATGCTGGGCCTGCTGGCTGGCGCCACGTTGGCCAAGGGATCGGCGATCAAGGGCGTGGCGATGGTCGTGGTCGGCCTGCTGCTGGGCGTGGTGGGCACGGACGTCAACACGGGCACGATGCGCTTTCACTTCGGCATCCTGGAACTGTCCGATGGCCTGCAGATCGTGGCGCTGGCCATGGGCCTCTTCGGCGTGGCGGACTTCCTGAAGAACATCAATCGCATCGGCGGCGACAGCAAGGTCACGTCCGCGAAGGTGAGCCTGAAGTCCATGCGTCCGGAAGCCGGCGACATCAAGCAATCGCGCGGCGCGCTGGTGCGCGGCACGGCCATCGGCGCGGCGTTCGGCATCCTGCCGGGCACGGGTCCGACCATTGCGTCGTTCATCTCGTACGCAACGGAAAAGAAGGTTGCAAAGGAACCGCGCCGTTTCGGCCGCGGCGCCATCGAAGGCATCGCCGGTCCGGAAGCGGCCACCAGCGCCTCGACGCAGACCAGCTTCATCCCGACCATGAGCCTGGGCATCCCTGGCGACCCGGTCATGGCGCTGATGCTGGGCGCGCTCATCATCCACGGCATCCAGCCGGGTCCGCAGATGATGATCGAGCACGCCGATATGTTCTGGGGGCTGATCGCCAGCTTCTGGGTCGGCAACGTGCTGCTGCTGCTCTTGAACCTGCCGCTGATCGGCATGTGGGTGCGCCTGTTGACCGTTCCCTTCCGCTATCTGTTCCCTGCCGCGTTGTTCTTTGTCTGCGTGGGGGTCTACAGCACGAACAACAACCTGTTCGACGTGGGGATGGTGACCTTGTTTGGCGCGGCGGGTTACGCGCTGATCCGGCTGCGGTTTGAACCGGCGCCGCTGTTGCTGGGCTTTGTGCTCGGGCCGATGGTGGAAGAAAACTTCCGCCGCGCCCTGCTGCTGTCGCGTGGTGAGCTGTCGATCTTCGTGACGCGGCCCATCAGCCTGGGCTTCATCCTGGCGTGCGTGGGACTGATCGCGTTGCTCGCGGTGTCGGCCCTGCGCGCACGCAAGGCGCGCGAAGCGCTCAAGCACGCGGAGTCTGCTGCGTAACCGCAAGGCAAGTTTCGGGGTAGTGCTGCTTTGGCCGGTCTCGCAAGGACCGGCCTTTTTTTTGCGTATCGCTGGCTGACCGCAAACGCCGCGCACGTCTGGCTGGCGTTGTGGGGCTTTTATGCCTTGGCGGCGACGGGAACCCGGAAGGGAACGCCCAACCGATTGAACGCGTTCATGGCAGCAATCGCGATCGTGAGGTCGACCAGGTCCTTCGGTGCGAACGCGGCCGAGGCCGCAGCGTAGGCTTCGTCCGAGGCGTGCGTTTCGCTGACGCGGGTCACTTCCTCTGCCCACGCCAACGCGGCGCGTTCCTGGTCCGAGAACAGGTGGTGAACTTCGTCCCACACGGGCACCAGCGTGATCTTGTCGACCGACATGGTCTTGCGCAGGTCACGGGTGTGCAGGTCGATGCAGTGTGCGCAGCCATTGATCTGCGAGACGCGCAGAAAAACGAGATGCACGAGTTCCGCGGGAAGCGCCGTGCGCTGCGTGACGTAGTGATGGATACCAAAGAGCGCCTTCGCGCCGTCGGGTGCGGTTTCTTGCCAGTTCAGGCGGGTCATTCCAATTCCTTTTGCTGTGGTTGATGACCGCAACATTACCCTGCCGCATGCCGGTGCAACAGGGCCAAGAATTGACGTATTGACTGATCCAAGATGACCGGGCCCCTTCCTGGCCGGCGGCATTGCCTACCTTTTCCCGAAGGCGGCCTTTCAGCGTTCGGGTGCGGACGCGTCGCCGCCGCCATGACCGTCGATGTGCCCAAGCGGGCGGCCCGGATCCAGGCGGTCGCGCACGCGCTGCTTCAGCACCTTGGCGTCGGGAAAACCGCCGTCGCGCTTGCGGTCCCAGATCAGGTCGCCGTTGTAGGTGATCTGGAAGATGCCACCTGTACCTGGCTGCAGCGCCACTTCGCCCAGATCGGTCGAAAACGTGGATAGCAGTTCCTGCGCCATCCAGCCGGCGCGCAGCAGCCACTGGCACTGCGTGCAGTAGAGGATGACGATGCGAGGGCGCAAGGCGGGCGGGTTCATGGGAAAGGCATTCTACGCCAGGCCAGCGACGCGCGATCATGGATAATGTCGGGTTTTCCCGGGTCTGCAATGGGCCCAGAGCCTGCAATGAAGTCTGCCTTGACGCCCCGAGGCCTGCGCTGGCTGATCGGTCTTTTGATGGGACTGGTCACGCTTACGCCGATGGCCATCGACATCTACCTGCCCTCCCTGCCCGCCATGGCGCACGCGTTTGACGAGCCCATCGGCGCGCTGCAGGCCAGCATCACGCTTTTCATCTTTGCGGTCGGTCTGGGTCAGGTCTTGATCGGACCGCTTGCCGACCGCTATGGCCGGCGGCCCGTGGCGCTGTGCGGGGCGCTGGCGTATCTGGCGGGCTCCGCGCTGGGCGCGGCGGCAACTTCGCTCGACGTGTTCTATGCCGCACGCATTGTGCAGGGACTTGGCGCGTGTTCCGCGTCGCTGGTGGCGTTTGCCGCCGTCCGCGATTGCTTCAGCCCGGCCGTCGGCGCGCGCGTCTATAGCTATCTGAACGGTGCGCTGTGTACGGTGCCCGCGCTGGCGCCGATGGTGGGCGGCATGCTGGCGCTCCATGCGGGCTGGCGCAGCACGTTCGTGTTCATGGCGGTGTTCGCGCTGGCGTTGGCGGCGCTGCTCGCGCTGCGCTTCGAGGAGACGCGGGCCAAGCCGGCCCACCGCCCGGGCGCGCTGTACAGCCTGCCCCGCTATGCGCCCATCGTTGCCAGCGGCAGGTTCCTGTACTTCGCGTGCTTCGGCATGGCGGGAATGGCCATGATCCTGGTGTTCGTGTCGGCCGCGCCGGTCGTGCTGGTGCAGCAACTCGGCTATTCAGAGCTGGGATTTTCGGCGTGGTTCGGTGGCAATGCGGCCATCAACATCGCCGCCTTCTTCCTGGCGCCTGCATTCATCGCTCGGTATGGCCGCTACACCATGGTGCGCGTCGGCATGACGGCGTTGCTGCTGGCGTCGGCGTTGCATCTGGGGGCATGGCTGTGGGCGCCGCTTTCCGCCTGGAACTTCATGCTGCCGGTGGCGGTGCTGACCGTGGGGTTCTCGCTGGCGTTGGGATCGGGGTTGAGTCTGGCGCTGGAACCGTTCGCGGACCGCGCGGGCACCGCTGCAGCGGTCTACGGGCTGTTCCAGATGAGCGGGTCGGCCGTAATCGCGACCGTCTTGCTCGATAGCGGGATGGCGCCGCAGGCCGCCATGGCGTTGATCGGGGCGGTGATTGTGGCGCCGTTGCTGCTGCTGTCGCCGGCACTGGGCCGGCGGCTTGATGCACGCAATGGCTAGACCAGCCAGCCCAGCGACCAGCCGCTGACGGCGGCCAGCAGCACCACCCACACCGGCGACCACCGGCCATAGACCAGCAGCGCGAACAGCAGCAACGCCAGGCCAAAGTCGGCCTTGCCGAGAATCGCGGTTGTCCAGACGGGGTCGTACAGCGCGCCGAGCAGGATGCCGACGACGCTGGCATTCACGCCGGCCACCATGTTGCGCACGCCGGGCCGGCGGCGCAACGTATCCCAGAATGGCAGCGCCGCGGCGAGCAGCAAGGCGCCCGGCACGAAGATGACGCACAGCAGCGTCAGGCCGCCCGCCCAGCCTGACAAGGGGCCGGACGACATGGCGCCCAGGAAC
Organism: Achromobacter sp. UBA2119; assembly: GCF_002331005.1. Taxonomy (NCBI): domain Bacteria; kingdom Pseudomonadati; phylum Pseudomonadota; class Betaproteobacteria; order Burkholderiales; family Alcaligenaceae; genus Achromobacter; species Achromobacter sp. UBA2119. The sequence continues at coordinate 144,219 of NZ_DCYD01000012.1, forward strand.
GCCGCGAAGGTGAACAACGGGCCGGGCATGGCCTGCGCCGCGCCGTATCCGGCCAGGAATTGCGCGTTGGACACCATCCCGGAAGAGACGGACGCGGTTTCGAGCAGCGGCAGCACCACGTGCCCGCCGCCGAAGACCAGGGCGCCGGCGCGGTAGAAGCCTGCGATCTGGCTGGCCAGCGCCCCGTCCGACAGTAGCGCCCACAATGGCAACCCTGCCATCAACGCGGCAAACAGGCCTAGCGACACCAGACCCGCCACGCGCGGCACGCCCGACGATGCATTGGACAGGACGGGCCGGGGCGGCAATTGCAGGAAGGCCGCGCCGATCACCGCGCCCAGCACGACGGCGCCGATCTGCGCCAGCGCCGTGGGCAGCACCACAGTGAGCAATGCGGCGGCGATAGCCAGCGCGGCGCGCGGCCTGTCCGGACAGAGCGATCTGCCCATGCCCCAGACCGCCTGCGCCACAATGGCGACCGCCGCGACCTTCAGGCCATGGATGGCGGCCGATTCGGACAGCCAGCCATAGTGAGCAAGTCCCATGGCAAAGCCGATCAGGGCGAGCGCCGATGGCAGCGTGAATGCGATCCACGCGGCCAGCATGCCGGCCCAGCCGGCCCGGCGCAGGCCGATCGCCATGCCGACCTGGCTGCTGGCGGGACCTGGCAGAAACTGGCACAGCGCGACCAGATCGGAAAACGCGTAGTCATCGAGCCAGCGTCGCCGGTCGACGAATTCAGTGCGGAAATAACCCAGGTGCGCCACCGGTCCGCCAAAGGACGTCAAGCCCAGGCGCAGGAACACCAGAAACACTTCAAGGCAGGATCCGCGGCCTGTCTGGGCGCGTGCGCCGGTGGCCGGCTTGCTGTCGACATGTTCGTCATGGGGGGATGGGTGCGGCATCGGCTCGGGCTTCTTGGGAGTCGGGGCGGCGATGTCTTTCGGGCCCCAGTTCCAAGCTTATAGCCGGGCCACGGCCGGGATTCAATCGGATAAATGTCAGGAATTGGCGCTTGCCGCGCCTTGCTCGCGGCGGATCATGGCCCATACCAAAAGCGGATTCATGGCACTTCAGCGTTAGGCCAATCGGCCGCATCATTGGCAGGTCACTTCCCAAACCCCATCGCATCAGAAAGGTATGTCCATGAGCCAACGTTTGAATTACTTCCAGATGTCCGAAGTCCTGTCCAAGAAATATCTGGACGTCAGCATGGCGCTCAAGAAGACGGCCATCGTCCAGGAGCTGGGATACCTGGTCGATATCCGCGCCTCGCAGATCAACGGCTGCGGATTCTGCCTGGATATGCATGTGAAGGAAGCCACGATCAAGGGCGAGCGCGCACTGCGCCTGCACCACGTCGCCATCTGGCGCGAATCGCCGCTTTTTTCGCCGCGTGAACGCGCTGCGCTGGCATGGACCGAGGCCCTGACCACCCTGCCCCCGCATGGCGTGCCGGACGACATCTATGAGTCGGTGCGCGCGCAGTTCTCGGAAAGCGAGCTGTCGGACCTGACGTTCCTGGTGGTCAGCATCAATGGCTGGAACCGCCTTAACGTCGCCTTCCGCACGGTGCCGGGATCTGCCGACAAGGCCTATGGCCTGGATAAGGCCGGCCTGAACTGAACGGCGTTTTGCGTCTGCGGTTCACATGAGCTGCAGGATCCGGCGGGCCAGTTGCTCCGCCTGCTCGGCCGACACGATGTTGGTGAAACTCATGAGCAAGCCCGAGCGCGCATCGGGCGCCGCCGACCAGTGCGACAAGGCTTGCGCATACAGGCCGTGCTGCAGCATGCGTGACGCCACCTCGCGATCGGTCTGGTGGCCTTCCAGGCGCGCCACCAGGTGCATGCCGCCCGGCTGCAAATCGATGCGCAAGCGGGAACCCATCACATCGGACAACGCTGCCGCCGTGGCGTGGCGCCGTTCGCTGTACAGGCGGCGCATGCGCTGGATGTGACGCGCGAAATGGCCTTCGTTGATGAATGACGTCAGCACGGCCTGCGTCAACGCCGGCGCGCCGCCCGCCAGCAGCATGCACAGGCGCTCGAGACGCGGCACCTGCTCTTCGGGCACGACCAGATAGGCAAGCCGCATACCCGGGAACAGCACCTTGCTGAAGGTGCCCGAATACAGCACCCGGCCCTGCCGGTCCAGACTTTTCAGCGCGGGTAGCGGACGGCCGACGTAGCGGTACTCGCCGTCGTAGTCGTCTTCCACGATCCACGCGCTGTTGCGTTCGGCCCAGTCCAGCAAGGCCTGGCGCCGGGGCAGCGACAGCGACAGGCTCAGCGGACTTTGATGCGCGGGCGTCACGACGGCCGCCCGGGCCCGCGGCTCCTGCGCGATGCCCGCCTCCACCACCAAACCTTCCGCGTCCACACGCACGGGCACGGCCTGCATCCCGGCCTGCGCCAGCAGCACCCGCGTGGGCGGATAGCCGGGGTCTTCCACCCAGACCGAATCGCCGGGCTTGAAGAGCGCCTGCATGATGAGCTGCATGGTGTTGTTGTAGCCCGACGTGATGAACACCTGGCGCGGCGTGCACTGGATGCCGCGCGCGACCTTCAGGTAAGCCGCCGTGGCGGTCCGCAGCCCAGGCAATCCGGCGGGATCCGGGTAGCCGAGGTCGGGCGGCTGCATGCTGCGCAGATGCCGCGCGCCCAGCCGCGCCCAGATCTTGCGCGGAAAGGCGTCTAGCGCGGGCAGCCCCATCTGGAATGGAAGCGGCGCGGCCGGCCGCGGCCAGCGATCTTCGACCACCTCGGCGGGCCGGGCCCGGGCCGCCGGGGCCACCGAGGCCACCGAGGCTATACGCGCGGCGGGTTGCAGGTTGGGTGCGACCACGGTGCCCGCCTGGCCGCGCGCCTGGATGTACCCTTCCGACGCCAGCAGCGAGTAAGCGACTTCAATGGTGCCGCGCGCCACGCCGATTTCCTTGGCGAGCGCGCGTGCCGACGGGATGCGGTCGCCTGGTTTGAGGGCGCCTTCGGCGATGGCGCTACGGAAACGCTCGTAGACCTGCCGGTACAGCGGGAGGCCGGCGGCGCCGGCGACGGTTTGCAGAGCGTCGGGTGTTGCAGGAATCATGGCATAGTCCGTAAGCGCATTTATGGCCCTTCAAATTATGGCATGCGCTTTTTAAGATTCGTACTCACGGTGGGCGTACGTTCAGCGCCCCAACCCCTGAGGGACTGATCCATGCATACATCCTCCACTGAGCCGGCACTGCGCCATCTGGAGACGCCGGAAGAATGGCGGGCTTGCCTGCCGCTGATGCGCGAACTGCGTCCGCATCTGGCCCAGGCAGACGACTTCGTCCAACGCCTGGCCAGGATGCACCAGGAGAACTACCGGCTGCTGGCCGTCATGCGTGACGGCCAGGCGGTGGCGCTGGCGGGATACCGCTATCAGGAAAACCTGATCTATGGGCGCTTCATGTACGTGGACGACCTGGTCGTGGATCCCTCGGCGCGCGGCAGCCGCTGGGGCGCCCGGCTGATCGCCGAACTGGACCAACTCGCTCGCGATGCGGACTGCGACAAGTTTGTGCTCGATACCGGGCTGGGCAACGCGCTGGCGCAACGCTTCTATTTCCGGCAGGGCCTGTTGACCAGCGCCATCCGGTTCAGCAAACCCTTGAAAGGAAGTTCCGAATGAGCATTCTTCGAATTCGCTGCAGCCCGCGGGGGCTCGAGTCCGAAAGCTATCGCCTGTCGCAGCAGATCATCGACCGGCTGACGCGGACGGGTCCGGCCGGCGGCCTGGACGTCGTGGAGTTCGACGCCACCACCCTCACCCATGCGGATGGCGACTACGCGGCTGTGCTGGCGGCGCGAGACGAACCCGCAGTCGACGGACTGGAAAACGGCTCGCTGCTCGCTTCCGGCGATCTGATCCGGATGCTGGACGAGGCCAGCCACATCGTGCTGGCGACGCCGATGCACAACTTCACCGTGCCCTCCTCGCTGAAAGCGTGGCTGGACCACGTGGTCCGGGTCCGCCACACGTTTCACATCACGCCCCAAGGCAAGGTTGGCCTGCTCGCTGACAGGCCGGTGTATGTCGCGATCTCGTCGGGTGGCGCGTTCAGCGGTGAAGAGGCCCGTCAGCCGGACTTCCTGACGCCGTACCTGCGTCACGTGCTGGCGACGATCGGATTGACGCAGCTGACCTTTGTCGCGGTCGAGGGTACGGCCCGAGGCCCGGAATGGCTGGAGGTTGCCCGGGCGCGTGCGGAATCCGCTGTCAGTGACGTCTGGTATGCAGCAACGGTGGACGAAGAGGCCATCTGAGGCTGTTTACGCTTACTCCATTATTTGATGCGGGCTTCCTGAACGTGCGCTGGAACTTCTGACGCACACGGCGCCATCCGGCTGGTATCCGGATGGCGCCTGTCCGACCCGCTGGCGGCCGAGGGCGCAATGCCTTCGGGCGATCCGATCGGGCCGCATTGACACCCTTGATTTAGGCGCTTTACGCTACCCCGCACTCGTGGTCCAACCGGGCGTGGTTCTGCCCTGGCGCACCAAGGTGCGGGAGGCGCGTCATGACGCTGAGCAGACCTGGCGCATTCGCGTGCGCGTTGCTGATGCTGGCTTTACTGGCGCCGGCCGGCGCGCTGGCCGCATGCAGCGACAAGACCTTGCGCGGGATGTCCGACGCGGGCCGCAGCGTGACCACAATTGCCAAACGCTGTGGCATGAGCGCGGCGGCGGTGAAGGAAAGGCTGGGAGCGGGCGACGCGAAAGCCAACCGCGCGCCCGCCGAAACAGTGGCGCCGCGCGCGACGCCTCGTGCGGAAACGCGCGCGGCGGCGGCAGGATCCGCCGCGACTTCTGCAGCGCAGTCCGCCGAAAAACCCGCAGCAAAATCCACGGCAACTGCCGCGACGAGATCCGCGGCAACGGCGGCCACCGCGCCGTCGGCCAGCGACGCCAAACCGTCAGGCAAGGCGCCGACCGAGCCGCAGAAGCACCCGCCGGGCACCGTGCTGGAGCTTTGCGGATGCTACGGCAGCATGGAATACGGCTTTACCGAGCCGAACGAGCAGTGCGTCAGCGGCTTGGCGGTAGCGACGCGGTGCCCGGGCTATTGCCCGGTGAACCGGTCGCCGTGGCGCCGCATCTGCAGCTGAGGCGGTCGCCCGCCCCGCCCTTGGATCAATCGGCCGCGCTGGCCTGCGGCTGGTGCGGCCGCGCATGCACCTGGTCGATGCGCAGCCCGTCACGACGCGTCACCTCAAAGCCCCAGTCGCGCAGCATCACGGTGTCGCCCGTTTCCGGGATCCGTCCGCCCGCGCGCAGCAGGCACCCGGCCAGCGTCGCATCGGGGTAATCGTCGGCAAGCGCCGGCGCTTCCAGCAGGCGCGCCGCTTCGTCCACGGACAGCCGTCCGCCCAGCAACCACGAACCGTCGGAAAGCTGCAAGGCTTCGGGCTGGTCTTCCTGGTGTTCCGGCATGTCGCCCGCCACCGCTTCCAGCACGTCCATCGGCGTGACCAGGCCTTCGCACACGCCGTGTTCGTCCACGACGATCAGCATGTGATCGCGCGAGGCGCGCAGTTCGTCCAGCACCTTCAGCACCGGCGTGGTTTCCATTACGTAGCGCGGTTCGCGCGCCAGTTCCACCAGGTCGATCGGGCCGGGGTTCTGCAGCAGCGGCAGCACTTCCTTGAAGTGCTGCACGCCCAGCACGTTGGCCGGGTCGCCTGCGCACAGCGGCAGGCGCGAGTGGCCGGAAGCGAACTTGCGCACGATGACGTCCGGCGTGTCGGCAACGTCCAGCCAGATCATGTCGCCGCGCGGGACCATGATGGAGCGGATGTCGCGCGCGCCGATGGACAGCACGCGTTCGATCATCGAGCTTTCCTCGGGCGCAAAAGCCGGCTCGTCGCCGGCGCCGTCGACCAGCGCCACCACTTCGTCCGCTTGCGACACGGGTTGGCCGGCACGGCCGCCGCGCAAGAGGCGCAGCACGGCCTGCGCCGTGCGTTGACGGCGGCCCAGCGCATGCGTGCCCCGCGCGCGGTTGCGGCGCGCCAACTGGTTGCACAGCTCGATCAGGATCGAGAAGCCGATGGCCGCGTACAGGTAGCCCTTGGGAACATGGAAGCCCAGGCCTTCGGCGACCAGGCTGAAGCCGATCATCAGCAACAGGCCCAGACACAGGATCACGACCGTCGGGTGGCGGCCCACGAAGGCCATCAACGGACGGCTGGCCAGCATCATGACGGCCATCGCGACCACCACGGCAATCATCATGATGCTCAGGTCCTGCACCATGCCCACGGCGGTAATGACCGAGTCCAGCGAGAACACGGCATCCAGCACCACGATCTGCAAAATGACCTGCCAGAACACCGCATGCTGCGGCTTCTGCGCCTGGTCATGGCTGGCGCTGCCTTCGACGCGTTCGTGCAGCTCCATCGTCCCCTTGAAGAGCAGGAACAGGCCGCCCAGGATCAATATCAGGTCGCGTCCGGAAATCTCGGCGCCCATCACCGTGAACAACGGCGCGGTCAACGTGACCACCCACGCAATACTGGCCAGCAGGCCCAGTCGCATCACCAGCGCGAGCGTCAGGCCGATCAGGCGTGCGCGGTTGCGTTGCTCGGGCGGCAGCTTGTCCGCCAGGATCGCAATGAACACCAGGTTGTCGATACCCAGCACAATTTCAAGCACGACCAGCGTCGCCAGGCCAAGCCAGGCGGTGGGGTCGGACATCCAGTCGAAAATCATCAGGTTTCCACGGAAAACGTAAGCGGACGCGCTAGCGAAGCGCGTCGGCGGGAAGGCGTAGTGTCAGGAGCGCGCCGCAGAGGCTGCACAGGCGCGCCGACGGGCACGGCCTGGCGAGGCGGCGCGCGGCCGCCGAGTCGCGGCGTGGCCGCGGAGGCGCTGGGGAATGCGGCGCGCAGGGAGACAACCCTTGCCGCGGCAGTGTGGAGAGGAGATAACGGGCGCCGGCAGATCCGCGGCGCCCTGCTAGGAGGAGGGTCTTCGTTCATAGATGGCGGATGGCTCCAGGCTGCCGGGGCAGCAAAAAGTCGGAATATCCGCCGCGCTCTCTTTCTTACAGGACCCTGAATATTACCTGAATCGGAAATCCGCGCGACTAGGGGATGTCACCACCTTCATTGGCCGCGCGGATCCGCCGTGCCGCCAGAACCCGACGACGCGCCCGACCCCGGCATACCGCCGTGTCCCGTGGACCCCGTATTGCTGCCCGGCGTCCCCTTCGCCCCGCGCGTGTCGGTGCCGGCGTCGTCCTGCCGAGGACTCGATCCGGCACGCGACGCATCGCGCTTTCCATGATCGCCCTTGTCTCCTTGTTTGGATTGGTGCGGCATGGACTTCTCCTGAGCCGGCGTCTGCGGCGTGCCCGCCTTGCGATCCGGCTGGGACTGGCTGCCGGTGCGGGTGTCAGGCGTGGTCGTCTGCGCCTGGGCAACTAGCGTTTTTTCAATGCGCTGCGCGGAAACGCTGGTGGCAAGCAAGCCGCTCATCGCCGTAGCGCACAGATACAGAATCGGTTGTTTCATGGTTGCTCCTTCGTCGACAACGGTGACACACTGAGCCCCAGGCCAACGAGCTGACGCGGGATCTCTTTTCATCCAGGGGCAAGTCGCGTGCCTGCCTCGCCATGGAGCAAACCATGAGTGATAAACCTGTACCCGGCCGCCGGGGGCTGCTCAAAGCCCTGGCCGTCGGTGTCCCCGGCGCAGCGTGGGCGCCCCGCGCGATCAGCGCCCCGGACCCTGCCTCCCCCACTCCCCATCAAGAAGGTGCCGCCACGGGCGGCGCCGCCAACCGAACGCTCAAATTTTTCAACGCGCAGGAAGCCTTGACGATGGATGCCATCGCCGCGCGCCTGATTCCGGCCGACGACCTGGGGCCGGGCGCCAAGGAGGCCGGCGTGACGCTCTTTCTGGACGGCCAGTTGGCCGGCGCCTGGGGTGCGGGCAGCCAGCTCTACCGGCAAGGCCCGTTCGAACAAGGCACGCCGGAACAGGGTTACCAGCTGTCGTTCACGCCGGCCGAGATGTTCCGCCGCGGACTTGCCGCGCTGGACGCCGCCGCGCGCAAGCAGGACGGCAAGCCTTTCGCCGAGTTGGACGCCACGCGGCAGGACGCCTGGCTGCGCGACATGCAGGAAGGCAAACCGGATTTTTCGCCGTTGCCGTCAGGCGTGTTTTTTCAAGCGCTGCTCGAAGGCACGATCGAAGGCTTCTTTTCCGACCCGCTGTACGGCGGCAATGCCGACATGGTGGGCTGGAAACTCGTGGGCTTTCCCGGCGCGTTTGCCTCGTTTTCCAACGATATCGAACGCCACGGCGTGATCTGGGCCGGCCAGCCGGTCTCCATTGCCAACGCCGTGGGCCACAAGATGACGCCGGGAGGCAAGCATGGCTAAAACGCTGCCTGCGGTAGACGTGGCAATCATCGGCGGCGGGTGGACCGGCGCCATCATCGGCAAGGAACTCGCGGCCGCCAAGCAGCGGATCGTGGTGCTGGAACGGGGCGAGGCGCGCTGGCCCTCGCCCGATTTCCAGGGGCCCAACGTCCACGACGAACTCAAGTACACGCGGCGCCATGAACTGCACCAGGACGCCGCGACGGAAACCTACACGTTCCGCAACAACACGGACCAGAAGGCGCTGCCGATGCGGCGCTGGCAGTTCGCCTACCCCGGCACGCATCTGGGCGGCGCGGGCAATCACTGGTCGGGCGCCTACTACCGCTTCGATCCGACCGACTTCGTCATGCGCAGCCATTACAACGAACGCTATGGCAAGGACATCTTCGACAAGGAGCTGACCTGTCAGGACTGGGGCGTGACGTACGACGAACTCGAGCCCTACTTCGACCGCTTCGACTACCTGATCGGCGCGTCGGGCCAGGCCGGCAACATCAAGGGCGAAAAGCAGGAAGGCGGCAATCCGTTCGAGCCTTGGCGCTCGCGCCCCTACCCCAACCCGCCCATGAAGGTGCCCTACGCGCCCGCGCTGTTCGGCGAGGCCGCGCGCAAGCTGGGCTATCACCCTTACGTGCAGCCGTCCGCGCTCTGCACGCGGCCGTACGTGAACTCCGAAGGCCTGCACATGAGCGCGTGCGTGTACTGCGGGTTCTGTTCGAACTTTGGCTGCGAGCACTTTGCCAAGGCCTCGCCGCAGGTCTGCATCCTGCCCGTGGCGATGAAGATGGAGAACTTCGAGATCCGCACCGGCGCGCACGTGCTGCGCGTGGAGCTGACACCGGACAAGAAGCGCGCCCGCGGCGTGACGTACGTGGACGCGGCCGGCGAAGAAATCTTTCAGCCCGCGGAGATCGTCTTCCTCTGTGCATTCGGCATCAACAATGTGCGCCTGCTGCTGCTGTCCGGCATCGGCAAGCCGTTCGATCCGGTCACGAACACCGGCGTCGTGGGCCGCAACTACACGCACCAGACCACCTCGGGCGTGAATCTGTTTTTCGATGAGTCGGTCAACATCAACCCGTTCATGGGGGCCGGCGCGGTGGCGGTGACGATGGACGACTTCAGCGCCGACAACTTCGACCACGGGCCGGTGGGCTTTGTGGGCGGCGGCTATCTGCAGATCCAGGTGGTCAGCGGCGCGCCCATCGGCTTTCATCCGACGCCCAAGGGCACGCCGTCGTGGGGATCGGAATGGAAGAAGGCCGTCGCGCGCCACTACAACCATGCGGCGAACATCACCATCACGGGCTCGGCGCAGCCGTGGCGCGGCGGCTATCTGAGCCTGGATCCCACGTACAAGGACGCCTGGGGCCTGCCGCTGTTGCGCGTGACCTACGACTTTCCCGACAACGACATCCGCATGTCGGCGTTCCTGACCGAGAAAGGCGATGAGATCGCACGAGCCATGAAGGGCATCGCCCGCACCGAGCCCGGCCCGCGCAAGCGGCCGTTTTCGGCCACGGCCTACCAGTCCACCCACCTGACGGGCGGCGCGGCCATGGGCGATGATCCCAACACCAGCGTCGTCAACCGCTACGGACAGTCGTGGGACGTGCCCAACGTGTTCGTCACGGGCGCGGCTTTGTTTCCGCAAAACTCGGGCTACAACCCGACCGGCACCGTGGGCGCCACCGCCTACTGGATCGTAGAGAAAATCAAGGCGGACTATCTGCGTTCGCCGGGCCCGCTGGTGTCATCATGAGCGAACATCGCAAAGGCATCTTTTTCACCGTCGGACTGATGATCGCGGTGCCGGTCATCACGCTGGTCGCCACCGGCGTCCAGATGATGGGCGCCGGTGGCGACGAGGCGATCCGGGCTTCCGCCGTGCCGCAGCCGCCGCCACCGGCAGCCAGCCCGGCGCCGCAGGTGGCGGCTGGCCAAGCCGCCGCGCCTGCCGCACCGGCAGCAGCACCTTCGGCAACAGGCACAACGCCTGCCGCCCCTGCCGCTCCGGGCGCCGCTCCCGCCCCGATGAAACCCGTGCCCGGACGCAGCGCCACCGATTTCACCGCGTCGCGCCCCGACTGGGAGAAATGGCTGAACGAGGCCGATCCCGAAGCGGGCAAGCAGCTTGCCGCAAACGGCAAACCCGGCGCCGCGGTGCAGGCCTGTGTGGCCTGCCACGGCCCCGCCGGCATCACGCCAACCGGCGGCATCTTCCCCAACCTGGCCGGCCTGCGCAGCGAATACCTGGCCAAGCAGCTTGCCGACTTCCGCTCGGGCACGCGCGTGCAGCCGCTGATGAATTCGATTGCCCGCGCGTTGACCGAACAGGAGATCGGCCAGGTGGCGGCCTACTACGGCACGCTTGCCGGACCGCCGCTACACGTGGGCGAGTTTGGCGGCGAGGCCGCCCGCCGGCTGGACGTTGACGGCGACGGCGCTCGCGCGCTGCCCGCCTGCGCCAACTGCCACGGACTGCGCGGCATGGGCGAAGGACCGCTGCTGCCGCGTCTGGCCGGTCAATCGCGCGAGTATTTCACCGACCAGATGAACGCGTTTCGCAATGGCTCGCGCCAGAACGACGACGTGGGCGTAATGCGGGCATTTTCGCAACGCCTGACCGACGCCGAGATCCAGGCGCTGGCGGCGTACTATGCGGGGCCTGCGCCTGCGCCGCGCTAGTGTCGATGGCGTCATGACGGCATAACGCTCCAAGGGAGTACAATCGCGTCCGCCGCACCCGCAATGGGTGCGCGGCCGCGACGCTGTCGCGATCCCAGATGGACCCGGCCTGCCGGGTGGCTCGGCCGGGCGCCTATCCCTCGGACAACTCTCAAGCACCACGGGCGTTCGCCCTCATTTGCCATAGTCGGCTGCCGCACTCCGCTGCCGCGCACACCGGCAACGCGACCCACGCCTGGCGCTTGTTCAATTCAGCTTAGCCAATCAATGTCAGTTCTTTCCAAGCTTCGTTGCGACTGGATGGCCAATCCGCGCGCGGACATTCTCTCGGGCGTGCTCGTCGCCCTTGCCCTGATCCCCGAAGCCATCGGCTTTTCCATCATCGCCGGTGTCGACCCTCGCGTCGGCCTGTACGCCTCGTTTTCCATCGCGTTCATCATTTCTTTCATGGGCGGGCGACCCGGCATGATCTCGGCCGCCACGGCCGCCGTCGCGGTGCTGGTTGCGCCGCTGGTGCGCGATCACGGCGTCGGCTACCTGTTTGCCGCGACGGTACTGATGGGTGTCGTGCAGATCGCAGCCGGCTTTTTGCGGCTGGACCTCCTGATGCAGTACGTGTCTCGGTCGGTCGTGACCGGCTTCGTCAACGCCCTCGCCATCCTGATCTTCATGGCACAGTTGCCGCAGCTGATCGGCGTCACGTGGGTGACCTATGCCATGGTGACCGTCGCGCTGGCCGTCATCTACCTGCTGCCGCGCCTGACCACCGCCGTCCCGTCGCCGCTGATCGCCATCATCGTGATGACGGCCGTGTCCATTTTTGCCGGCCTGGACGTCAACACGGTGGGCGACATGGGCACGCTGCCGTCGGCCCTGCCGTCGTTCGCGATACCCGACGTGCCGTTCACGCTGGAGACGCTGCGCATCATCCTGCCGTACTCGCTGACGATGGCCGCGGTGGGCCTGCTGGAATCGATGATGACGGCGCAGATCGTGGACGACATGACCGACACGCCCAGCGACAAGCGGCGCGAATGCAAGGGCCAGGGCATCGCCAACCTCGTCACCGGCTTTCTGGGTGGAATGGGCGGCTGCGCCATGATCGGCCAATCGGTCATCAACGTGCGCGCCGGCGGCCGCACGCGGCTGTCGACCTGCGTGGCGGGCGTCTTCCTGCTGTTCCTGATCGTGGCACTGGGCCCGCTGGTGGCGCAGATTCCGATGCCGGCGCTGGTGGCCGTGATGATCATGGTGTCCATCGGCACCTTCAACTGGCGCTCGCTGCGCAACCTGGGCTCGCATCCGTGGCAGTCATCGGTGGTCATGCTGGCCACCGTGGCCGTGGTGGTCTGGACGCATGACCTGGCGCGCGGCGTGCTGGTCGGCGTGGTGCTGAGCGGCCTGTTCTTTGCCGGCAAGGTGAAGGGACTGCTCGACGTGGACGCGTCGCTGTCCGAGGACGGCCGCACGCGCACCTACCGCTATGCCGGCCAGATCTTCTTCGCCTCGGCGTCGCGGTTCTCGGCGGCAATCGACTTCCATGAGGACGTCGACCGCGTGGTGATCGACTTGTCGGCCGCGCACTTCTGGGACATTTCGGCCGTCGGCGAACTGGACAAGGTGACGCTCAAGCTGCGCCGGGCCGGCCGCCAGGTCGACGTCGTGGGGCTGAACGAGGCCAGCGCGACGCTGGTCGGCCGCTACGCGCAGCCGGGCGCGTCTGCAGGACACTGACCCGGGCCGCGCCTGTCATCTGGCCTAGGTTTCGACGAAGGCCAGGTTCAGGCGGCGAGCCGCGTGACGACCGCGGCTGGATCCCAGCGGCGGCCCGGCACGGCCGCCAGCAGCGCCTGCGTGTAGGGATGGGAGGGATTGCTGAACACGTCGGCGCACACGCCCTCTTCCACGACGCGGCCCGACTTCATGACGGCGATGTGGTCGCAGACCCGTGCGGCCACGCGCAGGTCGTGCGTGATGAAGACGATGGACAGGCCCAGTTGCTCGCGCAGCCGGGCCAGCAGCGCCAGCACCTGCGCCTGCACGGATACATCCAATGCCGACACCGGTTCATCGGCGATCAGCACTTTCGGCCGCATCGCCAGCGCGCGCGCCAGGCCGACGCGCTGGCGCTGGCCGCCCGAAAACTCGTGCGGAAAGCGCCGCACGGCGTCAGGCGACAAGCCCACCAGTTCAAAGAGTTCTTGCGCGCGGGCCAGCGCCTCGCGGCGCGGCGTGCCATGCACAATGGGGCCCTGCGCCACGATCTCGCCGACGCGCTGGCGCGGGTTCAGCGATCCGTACGGATCCTGGAACACCATCTGCACGCGCTGCGCATGGGCGCGGCGGGCGCGCGCGCCCTTGAACGACAGCGGCTCGCCGGCCAGCGTAATGTCGCCGCCATCGGGCGGCAGCAGTCCCAGCAGCGTGCGCGCCAGCGTGGACTTGCCTGACCCGCTTTCGCCCACGATGCCCAGTGTGCCGCCGCGCCGCAGCGTCAGCGTCACGTCGGCCACCGCGTGCGTCACACGGCCGGGCCGGCCGAACCAGCCGCGCTTGCGGTAGGTCTTGGACAACCCCTGCGTGGTCAGGATTGCAGGCGCGTTCCCGTGAAGGTCGACGCGGACCGGCGCGGGCGCCAGCGGCGGCACCGCGGCGATGAGCGCGCGGGTGTACGGATGGCGCGGATGTTCCAGCACCTGATCGGCCGTGCCGCTTTCCACCAGTTCGCCGCGCTGCATGACGGCGACGCGGTCGGCAATCTCGGCCACCACGCCAAAATCGTGCGTAATGAAAAGGACCGCCGTACCCTTGCGGCGCTGCAGGTCGTGGATCAGGTGCAGGATCTGCGCCTGCGTCGTGACGTCCAGCGCGGTTGTCGGTTCGTCGGCAATCAGCAGCTCCGGTTCCAGCGCCAGCGCCATGGCGATCATCGCGCGCTGCCGCTGTCCGCCCGACAGCTCGTGCGGATAGGCGCCCAGCGCCTGCACGGGGTCGGGCAGCCGGACGGATTCCAGCAGGTCCAGCGTGCGCTGACGGATCACGGCGCGTGACAGCCGCGTGTGCGTGCGGAACACCTCGGCGATCTGGTCGCCAATGGTGCGCAGCGGATTGAGCGCGGTCATCGGTTCCTGGAAGATCATGCCGATGCGCTGGCCGCGCAGCCGGCGCAGCGCATCGGGCGCAAGCTTCAGCAAGTCCTGCCCTTCCCAGAGCACGCGGCCGGCGCTGGCGTGCACCCCTTGCGGCAGCAGGCCGAGAATCGTGCCGGCCGTCAGCGATTTGCCCGATCCGCTTTCCCCGACGACGCAGACGATTTCGCCCAGGTTGACCGCCAGCGTCAGGCCCTTGAGCGCATGCGGCCGGTCGGCGCCGGCCGGCAGGTCCACGGTAAGGTTTTCGATGCGAAGCAGTTCGGTCATGATGTTTATCGGCAGAAACGCGCGACGGGTGATGCGCAAGCCGGGCTCGCGTTCGGCCCGGATCGAAGCTGCGGATAGTAGGGCCGCGCCGATGGGCTTGAGAAATGCTGATTTCTCATTTGCTCATGCGTCTGCGCGCGCCGCCGCCATCAAAACAAGTCGTGTCCTTATACGTTTCGTTACGCGCCAGGCACGCCGCTTGCTCCCTCCGCCAGATCGCATCTGCCGGAGTTTTCATGCCCGCTTCGCATTCCCTCGACACCACGACGCTGACGGTGCTGACGGTCAATACCCACAAGGGCTTTACCAGTTTCAACCGCCGCTTCATGCTGCACGACCTGCGGGAGGCATTGCGCACCGCAAAGCCGGACGTGGTGTTCCTGCAGGAAGTCCTGGGTGAACATCAGACGCATGCCGGCCGCCACGAGTCATGGCCGGCGCAGTCCCAGTATGAGTTCCTGGCCGACACGCTGTGGACGGACTTTGCCTACGGCCAGAACGCCGTTTATCCAGAAGGTCACCATGGCAATGCCATCCTGTCGCGCTACCCGATCGAAAGTCACCACAACCACGACGTGAGCGTGGACGGCCACGAGGGGCGCGGTCTGCTGCACTGCGTGCTGCGGCCCCCTGCCCTCGCCTCGCCCGTGCATGCGATATGCGTGCATCTGGGCCTGCTCGAGCGTCATCGCGGCGAGCAACTGCGCCGCTTGTGCAAGCTGGTGTCGAACGACGTGCCGGCCGACGACCCGCTGCTGATTGCCGGCGACTTCAACGACTGGCGGCTGCGCGCTGATGCTTTGATGCGCGAGTGTGGGACGTCGGAGGTGTTCACCTCGCGCCTGGGCCGGCCCGCGCGGACGTTTCCCGCGCGCTGGCCGCTGTTGCGGCTGGACCGCATCTATGTGCGCAGCGTGCGTGACTGGCAGCCGGTGCCGCTGGCGTACCGCGTGTGGTCTCGCCTTTCCGATCATGTGCCAATTTGCGCGGAGATTGCGCTATGAACCTGGGCTGGCGCGAAAACAACCGATACACCCTGCTGGAAAACGGCACGGAGTACTTTCCCGCGGTCGTCGAGGCCATTGATTCGGCGGCCAGCGAAGTGCTGGTGGAAACCTTCATCCTGTTCGACGACGTGGTCGGCAAAGAGATCCAGCAGGCCCTCATCCGCGCGGCGCGCCGGGGCGTCAGCGTCGACCTGCTGGTCGATGGCTACGGCTCCGACGAACTGAGCGAGGCCTTCATCGGCGCCATGACCGAGGCCGGCGTCCGCTTTCACGTCTTTGATCCGCGTCCGCGCTTTCTGGGCGTGCGCACGAACGTGTTCCGGCGCATGCACCGCAAGATCGTGGCCGTCGACCGGCAACGCTCCTTCATCGGCGGCATCAACTTTTCCGCAGACCACCTGCCCGATTACGGACCGGAAGCGAAACAGGACTACGCCGTTCTGGTGGAAGGCCCGCTGGCGGCCGACATTGCCGACTACGCGCGCGCGGCGCTCGGCAAGGGCAAGCGCGGGCTGCGGCGCCGTCCCGCGCGCATGGATCCGCTGCCCGCCGGCGACGGCGGGGGCCGGCTCGTGGTGCGCGACAACGTCAGTCATCGCAGCGACATTGAACGCTACTACCGCGCGGGCGTGCGCTCGGCACGCTCGGACGTGCTGATCGCCAATGCGTACTTCTTTCCTGGCTACCACCTGCTGCGCGATCTGGTGAAGGCGGCCCGCCGCGGGGTGCGCGTGCGCCTGCTGCTGCAGGGCGAACCCGACGTGCTGGTCGCCCGGCTGGCCGCCTCGATGCTCTACGACTACCTGATGGACAACGGCGTGGAGATCCACGAGTACTGCAAGCAGCCGCTGCACGGCAAGGTGGCGTGCGTGGACGAGGACTGGTCGACGATCGGCTCCAGCAATCTGGACCCCCTGAGCCTTGCGCTCAATCTGGAAGCCAACGTCGTGGTGCGCGACGTGTCGCTGAATGCGGCCCTGCGCAAGAGCCTGGACCGGCTGATTGCAGAGGACTGCCGCCCCGTCGAAATGCCCAAGAACTCGCGGCGCCGGTTGCGCCGCCTGTGGCTCGGGGTGGTGGTGTTCCACTTTCTGCGGCGCTTTCCCGCATGGGCCGGCAGCCTCCCGGCGCACAAGCCGCGCCTGCAGACCGTCACGGCGGACACCGGCAGGGAGACGGCATGAAGATCCTGCACTCGTCGCCCATGCGGGCCCTGCGGCGCCGCTGGCCGCGGATCAAGCGCATTCTGCCCGTGCTGGTCCTGATCGTGGTGGCCGGCCTGCTTTATTACTTCGGGCGGTCCGTGGATTGGCCGCAGGTGTGGGTGGCGATGCGCAAGATTCCCGGCCAGACCATTGCCATTGCGGCCGGCCTGGTGGTGGCGGGTTACCTTGCCTATGGCAGCCTGGACCTGCTCGGCAAAAAGTACACGCGGCATCACCTGCCCGCGCCCAAGGCGCTGGGCGTGGCCATGTTGAGCTACGCGCTGAACCTGAACCTGGGCGTGCTGGTGGGCGGCTTGGGCGCCCGTCTGCGGCTGTACACCCGGCTGGGCTGCCGGAAGTCCGTGGCGACGCGCGTCGCCCTGTTTGCGGCGGCATCGAACTGGATCGGCTATGCCTGGCTGGCGGGCATCGTGTTCGCCTTGGGCGTGGTGCCGGTGCCGGCAGGCTGGGAAATCGGCTCCGGGATGTTGCGTCTGTTGGGCCTGGCCCTGCTGGCGCTGGGGATCGCCTACGTGGTGACATGTGCGCGGGCCAAGCGCCGCAGCGTCACCTGGATGGGCCACCACATCACCTTGCCGCGCGCCCGCATGGCGGTGGCGCAATGCGCCGTGGCCGCGCTGTCCTGGTCCCTGATGGGCGCCATCTGCTTTGTGCTGTTGCAGGGCAAGGCGACCTACCCCGCGGTGCTCGGCATCCTGTTGTGCACCAGCTTCGCGTCAGTCATCACCCGCGTGCCCGGCGGCCTGGGCACCACCGAGGCCATCTTCGTGGCCGCGCTGGGATCCCAGATTCCGCCTACCGAAGTGCTCGGCGCGGCGCTGGCGTACCGCGCGGTGTATGCGCTGGCGCCGTTGTGCCTGGCGCTGGTGGCCTATCCCTTGATCGAGCTGAAACTGGGCATGCGCAAACGCAAGGGAGAAGCCGCTCCCCCCGGTCAGGCTCGCCATCTGCCATGAGGCCCGCCATGAATCGATCCCAACCCGACTCAGCAGGCACCGTCGCCGCCTACCCCCGGCGAACCGGCGCGTCCGAGCATGAAATTGCATCGCAGGAGGCGCTGGCATTGCGGATCGCGGCATTGCTGGGCCGGCGCTTCGTGCCGGACTTCCGGCCGACCCGCAATCGTGGCGAGCCGCCGCCCTACTACGTGCCCGACCGCAGCATCACCAGCCTGGCCCGCGCGAACAAGCTGGGCATCACGCGCGCGGCCGACTTGTTTGGCGGGGTGACGCCGCACGCCTTCGTGGCGACCAAATCCATCACCCACGGCGTCGTCGACGCGCAGGCAAAAGCGCCGCAGGGCTGGGTGCGGCCCCTGGCCGGCGAGCTGGATGAGGTCGTGTTGCGGGGGTACACCGCGTTCACGCTGGACGATGCGCACCGCGCGGGCGAACGCCTGCTGCAGGCGGGCGCGCTGCGGCTCAAGCCGGCCGACGCCAACGCCGGGCGCGGCCAGGTCGTCGTGCGCAATGCGCAGGAACTTCGCGCCGCGCTGAACGGCCAGGACGCCGCCACCATGCGCCGGCTGGGGCTGGTGCTGGAAGAAGACCTGGCGCAGATCGCGACCTACAGTGTGGGCTGGATTCGCGTGGGCAAGCTGGAAGCGTCGTACGTGGGCACGCAAAGCCTCACCCGGGACAACAACGGCGAGCCGGTGTACGGCGGCTCGGCGCTGACATTCGCGCGCGGCGGGTTCGACGAACTGCGGGCGTTGAACCTGTCTGACGAGGAACGGCAGGCAGTGGACCTGAGCTGCCGTTACGACACGGCAGTGTCCACCGCGTATCCCGATTTTTTCGCGTCGCGCCGCAACTACGACGTGGCGATCGGCCAGAATGCCCGCGGCGAGCCCCGCGCGGGCGTGCTCGAGCAATCGTGGCGAGCCGGCGGCGCCAGCATCGCGGAGCTTTCCGCATTGCAGGCGTTCATGCTGTCCCCGTCGCTCAAGTCGGTGTCCGCCTTTACGCGCGAACGCTACGGCGCGGACGAACCGGCGCCCACGTCGGAGCAGTACGTGTATCGCGGCGAGGATTCCGCCGTGGGTATGATCACCAAATCGGGGGGCATTCTGGAGGACGACAATGGCCGCCTTTAGCGACCCAATCGATATCGAGGTGGCGGACCAGCGGCTGGCCGGCACCTTTCTCACGCCCGAAAGCAAGGTTCCGGGCGTGCTGTTCATTCACGGCTGGGGCGGCGACCAGAAATTCGACCTGGCCCGCGCCAAGGGCATCGCCGCGCTGGGCTGCGTCTGCCTCACGTTCGACCTGCGCGGCCATGCCGCCACGCAGGCGCAGCAGATGCAGGTCTCGCGCGACGACAACCTGCGCGACGTGATGGCCGCCTACGACCGGCTGGCCGCGCATCCGTCCCTGGACAGCGGCTCGGTGGCCGTGGTTGGCAGCAGCTACGGCGGCTACCTGGCCGCCATCCTGACCGGGCTGCGCCGCGTGCGCTGGCTGGGCCTGCACGTGCCCGCGCTGTACCGCGACGACGAATGGATGCTGCCCAAGAACCAGCTCAACCGCGAGACCCTGCGCGCCTACCGCAACTCCCACATCGAACCCGAAAGCAACCGCGCGCTGTCGTGTTGCGCCAACTTCACGGGCGATGTGCTGATCGTGGAGGCTGAGCACGATGTCTATATCCCGCACTCCACGATCATGAACTACCGGTCGGCGTTTCGCAGGTCGCATTCGCTGACGCACCGCATCCTGGACGGCGCGGACCATGCGCTGACCGACAAAGCCTCGCAGCAGGCCTATACGTCGATCCTGGTGAACTGGGTGACGGAGATGGTGATGGGCGCGCGGGTCGGCCGGGCGCGGCCTGTGCCGTAGCCGCGGCCGGCGGCAACGGCAAGCCGGGCGACGGCAGATCAGGGCTTCGGGCTCAGCATGTCCGACAGCGCGTCGCCCAGTTCCTTGACGGCGCCCGCCACCCCTTCCGCCGCGCCTTCTGCCCCTACCCCGATGGCGTGCCCGAACCCGCGCGCCACCTGAGCCGAAAAGCCGCGCGTGACCGAGAACTTGGGGTTGTCGAGGCTGCCTGCCAGTGCGAATTCAAACCGGATGACTCCGCTCTTGTCCTTCATGGCCGCCAGCACCGCCTTGCGCGGCAAAGAAAACAGGCTGCCGTCGCCGCTGAATTTCAGGTTGTGCAACGCCACGGTGCCCGACGCCTTGAGTTCGCGGCGCGCGATGGCCGTCTTCATGTCCAGGTCCATGGAGCCGCCGGACAGCGAGCCCGCGCCGTTATCGGCCAGATAGGGCGCCGCATGGCGGATATCCATGTTGCGCACCGCCACCGTGATGTCGGCGTCCGCACCGCCCACCACCAGCTTGCCCTTTGCCCGCACGGTGGCTTCGCCGTTGCGGTTGTCTTCGACCTTGCCGGTGAACTCCAGGTCGCTGGCCGTGCCGTCGCCAGGTATCATGACGGGCTGAAGGTGAGCCTGTACGTCCTTGAACGGAATGCGATGCGGCGGCTTGGACACTGCGCCGTCCAGATAATCCAGGCGGCCGCCGCGCAGGATGAGCTCGGCCACGCGGATGGGACCGTTACGCCGGGTCTTGCCATCGCCGTCGCCGGCGCGCAGCGCCGCCTGCAGCGCGGGGGAAATCTGCATGTCGCCGTCGGGGCTGCGCACCACGGCGAAGTCGAAACCATCGACGATGATCCGCTTGAACACGGCCTCGCGGCGCAGGAACGCGGTCCATTCCGGATCAAGTTCAACGCGCCGGGCACGCGCGCCAGGCTGCCCGGACGCGCCCGGCACGGCGACGTCGGTCAGCACCACCTGACGCAGGCCAACCTGCACGTCGCCGACCTGGCTGCGCGGACCCAGAATGCTGGCGATGCGCTGCTCGACCACGCGGGTGGCGGCCAGCGCCAGTACCGCGACCACCGCGCCAATCAACAGCAAAATCGCCAGGGCGGTGCCCCAGCGTGACCGGCCTCGCGCGTCGGCTGCGTTCGAACTCATTATGGTTTCCGAAGTTGTAGGGGACGTCGGCGCGAAAGCCGCCGCATGCCTCGCACCATAGCGAGGCGCGGCGGCCGGCGCAACCTGACCATCGTCCGGGATGCGCAATCGTTCATCAATGCTCGATAAGGATGAGACGGTTTGCGGCGCAAGGATGCCTCAATCCGCTCTACGCCTCAAACCTTGTCACGCCGCCACGACAGGCGCCAGTAGCGTTCGGGACGGAAGGCCGACGCGCCTGCCAGCGACATGTCAGGCTGCACGTCGAGCGGATCAAGCGCCAGGCTGCTGCGTGCGGCCAATGCGCGTTGCCGGGCGCGGCCGACGTCAACCTCCGGCCCGACATCCAGCGGCGAGGCCAGGATCCTGCGGCCCAGCAAATCGGCCAGGCGTTGCTGGACGGCCCCCGGCTCGGCCTCCGCGACCTCTTCGTAGGTCACCCACTCCACGCGGTGGAACAGCGCGCGCAAGGTCAGGCAAGCCTCGGACACGCGCACGTGCGCGGCACTGCACAGCCCAAGCGGCATCAGAACGACACGCGGCCGCAGGGCGGACACCGCCGCGGCCAACGCGCCCGTCAGGCGTCCCTCCTCGCTGCTTTCCAGATACTCGTCGTGCAGCAAATCCATCTGCACGCCCCGCACGCCAAGCAGCGACAAGGCGCGATCGTTGCGGGCGCGGCGGTCAAGAACGGCCTGCCGGCCGTTCTTGACACCGCAGTCGCGGTCCGCCGCGCTGATCGCGTCGGCCACCAACGGCAAGCCGGAGTACACCGTCAGAACGGTGCTGTCCGGACGCGCGGCGAGCAGCCCCGCACAACTGACGACAGCGTCGTTGAAGCAGGAAGAAACCGCGACCAGTCTGCCTTCGCGAAGCATCCCGTCCTCGCTGTTCGGTTTACCAGTACGGGGGTTGGTTGTAGTACTGATGGATGCCGCGCGCCCAGGTCTCGTCCGCCATGCTGGGCCAATTGTCCTTGTCGAACCCCTCCGCGTTCTTGAGGACGTCCTTGTCCACATTCAGCACGAAGCACTTGCGGTCGGTATCCAAGGTCAGCGCGCTCCACGGAATGGCGTACAGCTTGTCGCCGATGCCCAGGATGCCGCCGCGCGACAGCACGGCATACGC
This sequence comes from Achromobacter sp. UBA2119, assembly GCF_002331005.1. Classification (NCBI taxonomy): domain Bacteria; kingdom Pseudomonadati; phylum Pseudomonadota; class Betaproteobacteria; order Burkholderiales; family Alcaligenaceae; genus Achromobacter; species Achromobacter sp. UBA2119. Next base: position 166,090 of record NZ_DCYD01000012.1, read on the forward strand.
AATGCGGCCGCGGGGCACGTCCACCATGATTTCCTGGATGCTGCCCAGCGTTTCGCCGGCGGGGTTGTACACGTCGTTGCCTTCCAGCGTGCTGGCCGCCATGATTTCCGGTCCGGGGCCGCTTGGATCGCTCTTCGGGCCGCCCACGATCTTGGTTTCACCTTGCGACTGCCCGGCGCCTGTCAATGGTTGGTTCATGGTGAGTCTCCTTCGATGAATGGTCCGCGTGGCGAACGGCTCGCCACGCCGCCCCGCCATCAAGCAAGCCGTGTGCCAAAGCCGCGGAGTCTTGTCTGCGCGGGACCGGCGCCTGGAGTAGCGGCATTTTTTACATTCGTCCCCACAAAAATGCCGGAGCCGGCCCTGCAGTGCGCAGAGTCGGCTCCGGCGGTGGCATTACGCCCGGCGGGCGTTAGCGGCGCTTGCTGTGATCCGACATCATGCAGATGCCGGCCAGCACGCCCAGCAGCACCGCGCCTGCGATGCTCTTCCAGGCGTTTTCATGCACATAGTCGTCCGTCGCGTGCGATACCTCGCGTGCCCTCGACCACGCGGCGCGTTCCCAGCCGCGTGCCTGATCGCGCGCGGCGTCCAGCCGCTGCTTGAGCTTGTCGCGCGCCGATTCGATTTCGGATCCGCTGTAGCTGGCAGTGCTGCGCAGCAGATCCTCGGTGCCCGAAATCAGGTCACGCATCGTTTGCGTAGACGTGTCCGACGAGTGAAACATATCGCGCAGCCTATCTCGCTTGTTCATGAGTTCTCCTTGAAAAACTGCGGGTCGCTCCCCCCGCGGCACGGCGCACGCGGAGCGCGGCCCGCAGGCCGCATGCCTTGCAGGACCATCACAGATGGTCGATGCCCGGCGTCTGCTGCGGGTCCAGACCCGGCATGGGATTCGGAATGCTGTCGGGAGGCCAGTTGCCTTTCTCGTCCTTGCCCGTTTCCGGGACATCCGGCTTGGGTTGTTCGGCGGGCGAATGGTCGGGCGTTTGCTGACCGCCCTGCCCGGGCTGTTGGGAACTCGTCCCTCCGGTATTTGCCATGATGTGCCTCCTGAAATGAAAAGATCGTCGGGCCGGCGTGTCAGCCTGCCCACCATTGCTTGATCGTGGCGCGAAGCGCGGCGCCGCCCGAGGCGGCATCTTCCTTGCGCAACGCCTTGAAGTACGCGCCGATCTGTTTGGCCGGAATGTGCGGGGGCAACGGCGGCATCTCGGGATCGGTCACCATCTCCAGCACCACCGGACGTCCTGCCGCCAGGGCGCGGTCCCACGCCGGACCCACGTCGTCGGGGCTGTCGACCCGGATGCCTTCCAAGCCCAGCATCCGGCCATACTCCGCGTACGAAAACTTGGGCAGCCACTGCGAATCCGGAAACCGCGGATCGCCGCCCATCACCCGCTGCTCCCACGTCACCAGATTCAGGTCACCGTTATTCAGCACCATGACGACCAGCGTGGGGTTGCTCCAGTCCTTCCAGCGATGGGCGATAGTGATCAGTTCGTTGATGCCCAGCATTTGCATGGCGCCGTCGCCCACCAGCGCGATGACCGGCCTGTCGGGATAGGCCACCTTCGCCGCGATGGCGTACGGCACGCCGCAACCCATCGTGGCCAGCCCGCCCGACACCGATCCCATCATGCCCGCCTGAAGGTCGACGTTGCGCGCGTACCAGTTGGCGGCCGAGCCCGAATCGCACGTCAGGATGGTCTGCGGCGGCAGCCGCTTGGACAGTTCCAGGAACGGCCGCTGGGGATTGATCGGTTTGGCGTCGACCATGGCGCGGGCATGCACCGTCTCGCGCCAGGCGGACACCTGCTTTTCGATGCGGTCACGCCAGCGGCGCGCTTTCTTGGGTTCCAGCAGTGGAATCAACGCCTCCAGCGTCAGCCGGCTATCACCCACCAGGCCGATTTCGACGGGGTAGCGCAGGCTGAGCTTGCGCCCGTCGAGGTCGATCTGCACCGCGCGCGCCTGGCCTTCCTGTGGCAGGAATTCCGCATACGGAAACGACGTCCCCACCATCAGTAGCGTGTCGCACTCGTTCATCATGTCCCAGCTGGGCTGCGTGCCCAGCAGGCCGATGGCGCCCGTCACGTAAGGCAGGCTGTCAGGCAGCACCGCCTTGCCGAGCAGCGCCTTGGCCACGCCCGCGCCCAGCAGTTCGGCGACCTGGCTGACCTGCTCGCCCGCCTGCAGCGCGCCGGCCCCGACCAGGATCGCCACCTTTTCGCCGCGATTCAGGATGTCGGCCGCGTTGCGCAGCGCGTCCGGCCCCGGCACGGCGGCGTGGGATGTGATGCCGATGCCGGTGTGCACCGTGCCGTGCTCGCGCGGCGGCACCGGCACGGCCGGCAGATCCTGCACGTCGTTCGGAAAGATGACGCAGGTGACGCTGCGGCGCTCCAGGGCGATGCGCATGGCGCGATCCACCATGTGACGCGCCTGCTCGGCGGTCGTCGCCATCTGCACGTAATCGTGCGCCACATCCTTGAACAGGCTGATCAGGTCGACCTCCTGCTGGTAGTCGCCGCCCAGTGCGCTGCGCGCCTGCTGCCCGACCAGCGCGACTACCGGCTGGTGATCCAGCTTGGCGTCGTACAGACCATTGAGCAGGTGGATGGCGCCCGGACCCGACGTCGCCAGGCACACGCCCACCTGACCGGTGAACTTTGCGTGCGCGCAGGCCATGAATGCCGCGCTTTCCTCGTGACGGGCCTGTATGAATTCCAGCGGCTCCTCGGTGCGGCCGAAGGCGCCGATGAGCCCGTTGATGCCATCGCCGGGGTAACCGTACACCTTGCGCACACCCCACTGCGACAGCCGCTTCAACACGAAGTCCGACACTGTTTCCATACATTTCTCCCGGCGGTCGTCGTTGAAAGCGACTGCATTCAGCAACCGCCGTTCCTGGCCCCGATGGGAATTTGGGAGGTCGTGCGCAGATAAAAATTACAAAGCGCTCGGGCGATAAGCGTTGCGCGCGTCGCCTGTCCATCATTTGGATGACAGGTATTTCTGCTGCATTGCGCAATTTTTAGTGCGGGCCACGGTTTGGGCACAGCGCTTGCGTAAGGAGAGGCCTCGGCGTAATCACGATCGAGTCGCAACTGTCTCGACCGGCCTATCAACTGGAGCAAGCATGGCAAAGACGAGAATCCTGATCGTGGCGGGAGAAGCTTTCCCTCTGGCCAAAACAGGCGGCCTGGGGGATGCGATAACGGGGATGGCGCGCGCGCTGATCGAGGCGCGAATGCCCCTGAGCGTGATGTTGCCCGGGTATCGCGGCGTAAAAGCCAAGCTGAACCGCGTCCGCCAGGTTGCCACGCTGCAGGACCTGCCGGGCGGCCCGGCCGCGCTGCTGGAAGGCAAGTGCCCGCAGTCCGGCATCGACTACCTGATTCTGGAAAACGATGCCCTGTATGACCGCGGCGGCCTGTATGTCGACGAGCACGGCAAGGAACATCCGGACAATGGACTGCGCTATGCGGCGCTGGCGCACGCTGCCGTGCGCGTGGCGGCCGGCCTGCCGGGCGTCATGCGCCCCACACTGGTGCACGCGCACGATTGGCACGCCGGTCTGGTGCCGCTGCTGCTGCGCGCCGCAGACCTGCCGGACGTCAAAAGCGTGATGACCATTCACAACCTCGCGTTCCAAGGCCTGTTCCCGATGGCCCACGCGGACGAATTCGGGGTGCCGGAATGGGCTCGCAACGATGACGGCGCGCAGGCCTGGGGCCAGCTCAATTTCCTGAAGGCTGGCATCCGCTACGCCGACCGCGTGACGACGGTCAGCCACACGTACGCCCGCGAGATCATGACCCCCGCGTTCGGCTGCGGCCTGGACGAGCTGTTGCGCAGCCGTGCGGACGACCTGTTGCCGATTCCGAACGGCATCGACGACGTGCTGTGGAATCCTGCGCGTGATCCGTACCTGCGCAGCCATCGCTATTCCGTCCGCGACCTGACCAACAAGATCCACTGCAAGGCCGCGCTGCAGCGCGAGTTCGGCCTGCGCCCCGATCCGGGCGCGACGCTGATGGGTATGGGCAACCGCCTGACCGAACAGAAAATGGCAGACGTCGCCGTGCATGCGCTGCCGGAAGCGCTGGACCGCCACCCCAACCTGCAGATCGCAATCCTGGGCCAGGGTGACCACCGGCTTGAAGAAGCGTTGCAGGACATCGCCCGGCGCTACCCGGGGCGCTGCAGCACCCACATCGGCTACGACGAGGGCATCGCCCATCGCCTGCACGCGGGGTCCGACATCTTGCTGCACGCCAGCCGTTTCGAACCCTTCGGCCTGACGCCGCTCTACGCCATGCGCTATGGCACGCTGCCCATCGGATCTCGCGTCGGCGGCATGGCCGACACCATCCAGGACCCGGGCCCGCGCGCGCCGCTGTCGGCCATGTCATCGGCCACCGGCCTGCTCTTCGAGGGCGACACGCCGCAGGCAATGAGCGCCGCCATCGAGCGCGCGATCGATCTGCGCGCCCACGGCATTCTGTGGCGGCTGATGCAGCGCAACGCGATGAATACCGACTTTGGCTGGCGCGCCGCCGTCAGTCTGTACGCCAGCCTGTACCGGTCGCTGGTGGAGCCGAACTACCGCGATGCGGCGCCCGCCCCTGCCTTGCAGCCGGCCAGCGTTTCCGCCGTCAACCGCCGCCAGCCGCGCACAGGTGGCGCCATGCCAGCCGCCATCTAAGGAGCGATACCGGTGTCCCATCCCGCCGTCCCCGCGCCGTCCCGCGCCCCGATACGTCTTTATCACGCCCGCAACGGCCTGCCGGAAGGCGAAGCCGCCATCCAGGCCTTGGGCAAACGGCTCGCGCAGCGCGGCTTCAACGCCGTGCTGGTGCCGGCCCCCTGGTTGACCGGGCCTCAGCCGGGCTCGCTGGCCGCGCAGGACGCCGACATGGCGATGCGGGATGGGCAGCCAACGCCGATCATCGAGTGGTACACGCAGGCCACGGCGCAATTGGCGGCGCACGGGCTGGCGCTGTACGTGGATGTGATTCTGGACCGCAGCGCGCGCAACGCCGTGGCGGCAACCGCCGCGCCGGGCTGGTACCGCTCGCTGCATGAAGAGCCCGCGCGTGATCCGCGGCTGACGCAGGAAGAACGCGGGGTGCTGCATTTGCCCGAAGGCGCCCTGCCGCCTGGCTTTCTGACGGCTTGGACGGAACGCCTGCTGGGATGGGCCCGCAGCGGCGTCAAGGGTCTGGTGTTCCAGGCGCCTCATCGCCTGCCCGCCGAGGCGTGGCGCGAATTGGGCGGCGCCCTGCGCGCACAGAATCCCGACGTGCGGCTGCTGGCGTGGACACCCGGTCTGTCGCCCGCGGATCTGGCGGCCTTGCGCGACGCGGCGTTCGACGCGGCGTTCTCGTCGCTGCCGTGGTGGGACTTCAAGTCCTCATGGCTGGCCGAAGAAGATGCGCGGCTGCGCGCCATCGGCGAGGTCATCGCGGCGCCGCCGCAGTCCGGTGCCCTGAGGCCCTCGGAGGACGGCAGACGCGCCATCTGGAGCGCGGCCGTCACCGGCGATGGCTTGATGCTGACGGACGAGGACGAACGGCGGCTGCCGGATGTGGAAACGGTGAACGCCTGGTTTGCCGGACCGCGGCTGAAAGGGCCACTGTGCATGCTGGGCGGCCGCGATGGCAGTTGCACGGCGCTGCTGCGCGACGCGGGCGACGGCGCCACGCTGGCGCTGGCGATCAACCCCTCGGCCACCCAGGATGCGGCGATGGACTGGGACGCGCTGGCGCCTATGTTGCCGCCGGCAGATCTCGTGCCGTTCACGCCACCCACCGGTCTGCAGAATCAGGCCAACGATCTGGCGGGCGGCGAGTGCGCGATGCTGATGTTCCAGCCGACGCAGCCGGTGCGCGACGCCGTGCGCCATCACCGCACCCGGGCCGATGATCTGGCCAACCAGCGCGTCGCGCTGGAGAACATCAGTCCGGCCGTCGATGGCGGGGCCTATCCCGTCAAGACCATTCCGCACGCGCGTATCGTCGTGCAGGCCGACATCTTCATGGACGGCCACGATCAGCTGGCCGCTGAAGTGCGCTGGCGCGCCAAGGACGAGGCCCGTTGGCACATCGTGCCCATGACGCGCGGCCTGAACGACCGCTGGGAGGCCGCCTTCCGGCCCCGCCGCATCGGCGCGCATGAATTCGTCGTCGCCGCCTGGTTTGACGCGTGGCACACGTTTACGCATGACATCGAGGTCAAGCACCAGGCCGGCCGCGACCTGAGCCTGGAAGTGCACGAGGGCCTGGCGCTGCTGCGGGATGCCCTGGCGCGGGCGCAGGCGGGCTCACCCGCTGGCGCTGACGCAGAGCCGGTGCGCGAGGCGCTGGCCGCCTTTGCGGACGCCGACCTGGCCAACCCCGCTCCTCCAACGGCCGAGCAAGTCGCCGTGCTGCTCGATCCCGCGCTGGCGCGGGCGATGCACGAACTGGACGACCATCCGTTTGAAGCCGTCACCGCCATTGCCTACCCGGTCTGGGTGGACCGCGTCCAGGCATGCCATTCAAGCTGGTACGAGCTGTTTCCGCGATCGCAAGCCGCCGAACCCGGGCGCCACGGCACCTTCGACGACGTGATCGCGCGGCTGCCCGACGTGCGCGAGATGGGCTTCGATGTACTGTACATGCCGCCCATCCACCCGATCGGCCAGCGCAACCGCAAGGGGCGCAACAACAGCCTGCGCGCCGAGCCCGGCGACGTGGGCAGTCCCTACGCCATCGGCGCGCAAAGCGGCGGGCACGACGCGATCGAGCCCGCGCTGGGCACGCTGACGGATTTCCTGAACCTGGTGGATGCCGCCGCGCAGCACGGCATGGAGATCGCGCTGGACTTTGCCATCCAGTGCTCGCCGGACCACCCGTGGCTGGCCCAGCATCCCGACTGGTTCTCGTGGCGGCCCGATGGGTCGATGCGTTACGCCGAGAATCCGCCCAAGAAATACGAGGACATCGTCAACGTGTCCTTCTACGGCGGCCAGAACCGCCGCAGCCGCAAGCTGGGATTGTGGCGTGCGCTGCGCGACGTGGTGCTGTTCTGGGTGAACCACGGCGTGCGCATCTTCCGCGTCGACAATCCGCACACCAAGCCGCTGCCGTTCTGGCAGTGGCTGATCTGCGAGGTCCAGGCCAAGCATCCGGACGTCATCTTTCTGTCCGAGGCGTTCACGCGCCCGAAGATGATGTACCGCCTGGCGAAGATCGGCTTCACGCAGTCGTATACCTACTTCACGTGGCGCAACGAGCGGGCCGAACTGGAAGCCTACCTGCAGGAGATCTCGTCGCCGCCCGCGGCCGACTTCTTCCGGCCGCATTTCTTTGTGAACACGCCGGACATCAACCCGTTCTTCCTGCAGACCTCGGGACGCCCGGGCTTTCTGATCCGCTCGGCGCTGGCCGCGCTGGGGTCTGGTCTGTGGGGCGTCTACAGCGGCTTCGAGCTTTGCGAAGGCGCGGCGCTGCCGGGCAAGGAAGAATATCTGGACTCCGAAAAATACGAGCTGCGCCAACGCGACTGGCACGCGCCGGGCAACATCCGCGCGGAAATCACACGCCTGAACCAGATCCGCCGCGCCAATCCGGCGTTGCAGACGCATCGCGGCCTGACGCTGACCACCAGCACCAACAACCGTGTGCTCGCGTTCTACAAGTCCACGCCGGGCCACGGCAACGTGGTGCTGGCCGTCATCAGCCTGGATCCGTTCCAGGCGCAGCAGACGCGGGTCGAGGCGCCGTTCTGGCTGTTCGGCGAGGCCGACGCCGGCCAGCTGTCCGCCGAAGACCTGCTGACTGAAACCCGCGAGACCTGGCACGAGAAGCACCGCACGCTGACGCTGACCCCCGACCAACCTTATCGCGTGTGGCGGCTTTCGCTGCACGGATGAAGCCCGCGCCCAACGCCATGATGAGTAAAGCCCAACCTATTCAGGACGATCCCCTCTGGTACAAGGACGCCGTCATCTACCAGTTGCACGTCAAATCCTTTTTTGACTCGAACGGCGACGGCGTCGGCGACCTGCCAGGCCTGATCTCCAAGCTGGACTACATCGCCAGCCTGGGGGTCAACACCATCTGGCTATTGCCCTTTTACCCCTCGCCGCGCCGCGACGATGGCTACGACATCGCCGACTACCGCGGCGTGCATCCGGACTACGGCACCATTGCCGACGTGCGCAAGCTGATCCGGGCCGCGCACGCGCGCGGCCTGCGCATCATCACCGAGCTGGTGGTCAACCACACGTCGGATCAGCACCCGTGGTTTCAACGGGCGCGCGCGGCCAAGCCCGGTTCGGCGGCGCGCAATTTCTATGTGTGGTCCGACAACGACAAGGCTTACGCCGGCACGCGCATCATCTTCTGCGACACCGAAAAGTCGAACTGGACCTGGGACCCGGTGGCCAACGCCTATTTCTGGCACCGCTTCTATTCGCATCAGCCCGACCTGAACTACGACAACCCGCAGGTGCTCAAGGAAGTGCTGTCCGTCATGCGCTATTGGCTGGACATGGGCGTGGATGGTTTGCGCCTGGACGCGGTGCCCTACCTGGTCGAGCGCGAAGGCACCAACAACGAGAACCTGCCCGAGACGCACGACGTGCTCAAGCAGATCCGCGCGGTCATCGAGGCCGAGTATCCGGGCCGCCTGCTGCTGGCCGAAGCCAACCAGTGGCCCGAAGACGCGCAGGAGTATTTCGGCGCAGGCGACGAATGCCACATGTCCTTCCACTTTCCGCTGATGCCGCGGATGTACATGGCGATCGCTCAGGAAGACCGCTTCCCGATCACCGACATCATCCGCCAGACGCCCGACATTCCGCCCACCTGCCAATGGGCCATCTTCCTGCGCAACCACGACGAGTTGACGCTGGAAATGGTGACCAGCCGCGAACGGGATTACCTGTGGAATGTCTATGCCGCCGAGCCGCGCGCCCGGATCAATCTGGGCATCCGCCGCCGCCTGGCGCCGCTGCTCGAGCGTGACCGCCGCCGCGTCGAACTGATGAACAGCCTGCTGCTGTCGATGCCCGGCACGCCGGTGCTGTATTACGGCGACGAACTGGGCATGGGTGACAACGTGCATCTGGGCGACCGCGACGGTGTGCGCACGCCGATGCAATGGTCGCCGGACCGCAATGGCGGTTTCTCTCGCGCCGATCCGGAGCGCCTGCCGCTGCCGGTGTTGATGGGCCCCTTGTACGGTTACGAGGCCGTCAACGTCGAGGCGCAGCAACGCGACCCGCATTCGCTGCTGAACTGGACGCGCCGCCTGCTGGCGCAACGCGGCCAAAGCCATGCCTTCGGGCGCGGCACGCTGCGTTTCATCTTTGCCGGCAACCGCAAGATCCTGGCCTACCTGCGGCAATGGGAAGACACCACGATCCTGTGCGTCGCCAACCTGTCGAACGCGGCGCAGCCGGTCGAGCTGCACATGCAGGAGTTCAATGGCCGGGTGCCGGTGGAGATGCTGGGGGGCACGCCCTTCCCCGCCATCGGTGAACTGCCTTACCTGCTGACGTTGCCGCCCTACGGCTTTTACTGGATGGACCTCAGCCAAGACGCCGCGCCGCCCGGATGGCATGCGACAGCACCGGAACAGATGCCCGAACTGATCACGCTGGTGCTCAAGACCCGCGGTGGCGCGGCGCTGACCGATGCGTCGCGCGCCACGCTGGAACGTGAAATCCTGCCGCAGTATCTGGCGCGCCAGCGCTGGTTTCCGGGTTCCGAACCGCCCTCTCGTGCGCGGCTGGCCTACGCCACCCCGTTCGAGTCGGCGGACGGCGAATACTACTGGGCCGAGATCGAGCCCGAGGACGGCGCCGAGGGCATCCGTGCGCAAGCGCCCTTCGTGCTGGTCTGGGACGAAACCGCCGTCATCCAGTACGCGATTGCCCGCGTGCGCCGCGGCGCCGAGGTCGGCGTGCTGGCCGACGCCTTCCTGCAGCCGGGGTTCGTGCGCAGCACGCTCAAGGCCATGCAGGCCAGTGCGGAGCTGGACGGACGCAGCGGCGGCAAGCCGGGCGACAAGCCGGGCGTGATCCGCTTCCTGCCCGAGGCCGGCCTGAAAGACATGGACTTCGATGGCGACGTGGACATGCATTGGTTGTCGGGCGAACAGTCCAACAGCTCGGTCATCGTCGGAAACCAGGTCATCCTGAAGATCATCCGCAGCGTGCAGCCTGGCCTGTCTCCGGAATCGGAAATGACGCGCTACCTGACCCGCGCGGGCTACGGCAACATCCCGCCGCTGCTGGGCGAAGTGCAGCGCGTGGACGCCGACGGGATCGTGCATACCTTGGCGGTGGCGCACGGCTACGTGCCCAACGAAGGCGATGCCTGGAGCTGGACGCTGGACTTCCTGAAGCGCACGCTGGCCAACGCGCTGCTGGTGGGGACCTCGCCCGAGGAGTACGAGGAAACGCTGCAGGGCTACGCGGTGATGGCCGCAACCATCGGCGAGCGCCTGGGCCAGATGCACACGGTGCTGGCGGCGCCCACCGATGACGCCGGCTTCCAATCGCGCCCGGCCAGCGAGGCCGACGCCGAGGCCCGGGCCGAACAGGTGCGCGCGCTGCTGGACCGCGCCGAAAAGAACCTGCGGACCGCGCTCGACAAGCTGGAAGAGCCGTCGCGCGCCTGCGCCGAATGGTTCTTCGAGCATCACGCGCGCCTGGCCGAGCGGGTGTCCGCCATGGCGCAGGCCGAGGCCGGGTCGCCCTGGCTGCGCATCCATGGCGACTTCCACCTGGGCCAGGTGCTGGTCGCGCAGACGGACGCCTACCTCATCGACTTCGAGGGCGAACCGATCAGCAGCCTGGAGGCGCGGCGCGCGCTGGCCTCGCCGTACAAAGACGTGGCCGGCATGCTGCGCTCGTTCGACTACGCGGCGGCATCCATTGCCCGCACCGACCTCATCGGCGGCGCACATCTGGACGCCAACGCGGGCGCGGACGAGGTGCCGGCGCCGACCGTTGCGCCGGCCGAACAGCGCGACGCACTCCTGTCGCGGTTCCGGCAGCAGGCATGCGACGCCTTCCTGCAAGGTTATCGCGGCGCGCGCGGCGGCGACCTGGCCGATGGCGCGGACCGCGAGAACACGCTGCTGACGCTGGCGCAGCTTGAAAAGGCCGCCTACGAAGTCAGCTACGAAGCCGCCCACCGTCCGGACTGGATCTCGATTCCGCTGTGCGCCCTGACCGAACTGGCGCGCAGTGTCCTGCTTTCCGCCGCCATCGACGCCGAAGGAAAAACGCCATGAGCGGAGCTCAAACCTCTTCGCCCTCCGCCGATGTGGCGGAGGGTCATATCAACCCCCAGGAACTCACGGCGCTGGCCCACGGGCTGCATGACAATCCGTTCGGCGTGCTGGGCCCGCACAACGGCTGGCTGCGCGTCTTCGTGCCCGGCGCCTCAAAGGTGGCGGTCCTGGATCCGGACGGCGAACGCACGGCATTGACGGAGCAGGCGCAAGGTCTGTTCACCGGCCGCGCGCCGTACGCGCAGGCTGGCGATGGGTCGTCGTACCGCCTGGCTATCCAATGGCCGGCGGCCGAGCAGATCACCGCGGACCCGTACGCCTTCGGCGCGCTGCTCGACGACACCACGCTGCAACGGCTGGCGCAAGGCGCCTGGCGCGAGGCCGGCGAGGCGCTCGGCGCGCATCTGGTCGAGGTCGACGGCGTCAGCGGCCTGCGCTGCGCGGTCTGGGCGCCCAACGCCCGACGCGTCGCCGTGGCGGGCGACTTCAACGGCTGGGACGCCCGCCGTCATGGCATGCGGCTGCGCCATGCGGCAGGCGTCTGGGAGATCTTCATTCCGGGCGTGCGGCCTGGCGAGCGCTACAAGTTCGCCATCACCGACCGCAACGGCAACCAGTTCATGAAGGCCGATCCGATGGCACGGCGCAGCGAGATGGCGCCCGCCACAGCTTCGATCGTGGACGATCCCGCGCCCTACACCTGGTCCGATGAAGACTGGATGCAGGGACGCGGCGCGCGTCAGTCGCCCGATGCCCCCATCTCCATTTACGAAGTCCACGCCGGGTCCTGGGCAGGCTGCGAGTCTGGCGTCTGCGGCTGGGACCAGATGGCCGACAAGCTGCCCGGCTACGCCCGCGCCATGGGGTTCACGCATCTTGAGCTGATGCCGATCATGGAGCATCCGTTCGGCGGCTCGTGGGGCTATCAGCCCCTGGGCATGTTTGCGCCGACCGCGCGCTACGGCCCGCCCGAGGCCTTCGCGCGTTTCATCGACCGCTGCCACGCGGCAGGCATCGGCGTGATTCTGGATTGGGTGCCCGCCCACTTTCCGGACGATGCGCACGGGCTGGCCGCCTTCGACGGCACCTCGCTCTATGAATACGAGGACCCGCGCGAAGGCTATCACCCCGACTGGCACACCATGGTCTACAACCTGGGCCGCAACGAGGTGAAGGCCTTCATGATCGCCAGCGCGATGCATTGGCTGCGGCGCTTTCACATCGACGGGCTGCGGGTGGACGCCGTGGCGTCGATGCTCTACCGCGACTACAGCCGCCAGCCTGGCGAATGGATTCCCAACCGCTATGGCGGCCGGGAAAATCTGGAAGCCGTCCAATTCCTGCAGGAGTTGAACGACACGGTGCGCGCCGAGGTGCCGGACGCGATCATGGTGGCCGAGGAATCGACCGCGTGGCCCGGCGTGACCGCGCCCGTGTCGGAAGGCGGCCTGGGGTTTCACTACAAATGGAACATGGGCTGGATGCACGACACGCTGCGCTATCTGTCGCAGGATCCCATCCATCGCCGCTACCACCACCACGACATCACGTTCGGCATGGTGTATGCCTTCAGCGAGCGCTTCATCCTGCCGCTGTCGCATGACGAAGTAGTGCACGGCAAGGGTTCGCTGCTGGGCAAGATGCCCGGCGACACGCAGACCCGGCTGGCCAATCTGCGCGCGTACTACGGCTTCATGTGGGCGCACCCCGGCAAGAAGCTGCTGTTCATGGGCGGCGAACTGGCCCAGCCCACCGAATGGAACCACGACGCCACGCTGAACTGGAACCTGTTGGACCACGCCGGCCACCTGGGCATCCAGCGCCTGGTGGCCGACCTGAACCGGCTGTATCGCGACGTGCCGGCGCTGCACGCGCGGGATGCGGACCCGTCGGGTTTCGCGTGGACGATCCTGGACGATCAGGACAACAGCGTCGTTGCCTTCCTGCGCACCGATGGCCAGCAGCAGATGCTGGTGGTGTCGAACTTCACGCCGGTCACCCGGCACGATTACCGCATTGGCGTTCCGCGCGCCGGCCGCTGGGCCGAACGGCTGAACACCGATGCGTCCCACTACGGCGGGTCCGGCCAGGGCAACCAGGGCGGGGCTCACACCGGCGACATGGCTGCCCATGGGCAGCCGCAGGCCCTGTCGCTCACCCTGCCGCCTCTCTCGACCCTCTTCCTGATGCACGAAGGCTGAATCCATGGATCCGTCCCAACTGACCCGTATCACCGGCGGCCAGCCGACACCGCTGGGCGCCACCAGCGACGGCCTCGGCGTGAACTTCGCCGTGTTCTCCGCGCACGCCACCCGCATCGAGCTGTGCATCTTCGACCCCAAGGGCCGCAAGGAATTGCGGCGCTTCGACCTGCCCGAATGCACGGACGAAATCTGGCATGGCTACCTGCCGGATGCGCAGCCCGGCCTGCTGTATGGCTACCGGGCCCACGGCCCGTACGATCCGCAGAACGGGCACCGCTTCAATCCCCACAAGCTGCTGCTGGACCCGTACGCCCGCCAGTTGAGCGGGCCGCTGCACTGGAGCCCCGCCCTGTTTGGCTACCGCATGAATCACTCGCGCGCGGACATGAGCTTTGACCGCCGCGACAGTGCACCCGCCATGCCCAAGGCCATCGTGGCCGATGACGTCCCGTTCAACTGGGGCAACAGCAAGGCGCCGTGCACCTCGTGGAACGACACCACCATCTACGAGGTCCACGTGCGCGGCGCCTCGATGCAGCGCGAAGACCTGCGCCAGCCGCTGCGCGGCACCTGCGCCGCCCTGGCCGATCCGCATTTCATTGAACATCTGCAACGGCTCGGTGTGACGGCGGTAGAGCTGCTGCCCGTCTATGCCTTCCTGCAGGACCACTTCCTGACCGAGCGCGGCCTGCGCAATTACTGGGGCTACAGCACCCTGTCGTACTTTGCGCCCGAGCCCGGTTACCTGATGCAGCACCCCAACGAGCTGCGGCTCGCCATCCGCCGCCTGCACGCGGCGGGCATCGAGGTCATCCTGGACGTGGTCTACAACCACACCTGCGAAGGCAACGAGATGGGACCGACCTTGTCCTGGCGCGGCCTGGACAACGCCAGCTATTACCGCCTGATGCCGGGCGAAGAGCGCTACTACATCAATGACACCGGCTGCGGCAACACGGTCAACATGTCGCATCCGCGCGTCCTGCAGATGGTGACCGACTCGCTGCGCTATTGGGCCACGTCCTACGGCGTGGACGGCTTTCGCTTCGACCTGGGCGTGACGCTGGGTCGCGAGGGCAACGGGTACGATCCCGGCTCGGGGTTCTTTGACGTCATCCTGCAGGACCCGGTCCTGTCCAAGCTCAAGCTCATTTCCGAGCCGTGGGACATCGGCCCGGATGGCTACCAGCTGGGCAACCATCCGCCCGGGTTCGCGGAGTGGAACGACAAGTTCCGCGACACCACCCGCCGCTTCTGGCGCGGTGACGAGGGCATGCGCGGTGACATGGCGGCCCGGCTGTGCGGGTCGCGCGACATCTTCGACCGCCGCCATCGCCGCCCCTGGTCGACCGTCAACTACGTGGCCTCGCACGACGGCTTTACGCTGGCAGACATCGTCAGCTACGACGGCCGCCATAACGAGGCCAACGGCGAGGACGGCAACGACGGCCATTCCGAGAATTTCAGTCACAACTGGGGCGCCGAAGGGCCCACCGACGATCCGCAAATCCTGGAGACGCGCGGCCGCGTGCAGCGCGCGCTGCTGGGATCGGCCATGCTGTCCGACGGCACGCCGATGCTGCTGGCCGGCGACGAATTCGGCAACAGCCAGGAAGGCAACAACAACGCCTACTGCCAGGACAACCCGATTTCGTGGCTGGACTGGACGCAGGCGCAGAGCGACGCTGGCCGGGCGCTCAGCCGCTATGTCGGCCGCCTGACCGCGTTGCGCCGCGCGCATCCCAGCGTGCGCAGCGCCCGCTACGGCGATGCCGGCCAAGAGATTCTGCCGGGCATCCCCGCGATTTCCTGGTTCGACGCTTCGGGCGCGCAGCTGGACGGTCCGGCCTGGGAAGCGGAGCAGGAACGCGTGATGGGCTTGCGGCGCGCCGCGCAGCGCCCCGAAGGCGGCGCCGACGTGACGCTGTTGCTGATGAACCCTACCCACGAAGCGGTCACCTTCACGCTGCCGGAGCCCGCGATCGCCTGGTCGCTGGAGCTGGATTCGGACAAGCCCGCCGCGCCCGCGCCGTGGGACGAGCCGACCGTGACGGTGGCCCCGCATAGCCTGGTCCTGCTGGCCCAGCGTGCGGAACCCGGAGAAGCGCCATGACGCATTCATATTCCTATGGCGCGATTCCGCTGGAAAGCGGCGTCACGCGCTTCCGGCTGTGGGCGCCCAGCGCCCCGCCCGGCCTCGCGTTGGAGGTCGAGGGCCATCCGCCCATTCCGATGCGCCCCGGCCCGGACGGCTACGCGCAGGCCGACGTGGACTGCGCGCCGGGCTCGCGCTACCACTATCGGCTGGACGAGAACACCGTCATGCCCGATCCCGCCTCCCGCCTTCAGGACGGCGACGTTCATGGCGACAGCATCGTCGTGGAGCCTGGCGCCTACCGCTGGCGCCATCCGGAGTGGACCGGCAGGCCGTGGGAAGAAACGGTCATCTACGAGGTCCACGCGGGTCTGGCCGGCGGCTACGCAGGCCTGATCGCGCGGTTGCCTGAACTGGCGGCCATGGGCATCACCATGCTGGAACTCATGCCCATCGCCGATTTTCCCGGCGAACGGAACTGGGGCTACGACGGCGTGCTGCCGTATGCGCCCGACACGGCATACGGCTCGCCGGACGACCTGAAACAGCTCATCGACGCAGCGCATGGCCACGGCATGGGTGTGATGCTGGACGTGGTCTACAACCACTTCGGGCCGGACGGCAATTATCTGTCCGGCTACGCCGCGCCCTTCTTCCGCTCCGACATCGATACGCCGTGGGGCGCCGCCATCGACTTCCGCCAGGAAGCCGTCAGCACGTACTTCAAGGAAAACGCGCTGTACTGGCTGACCGAATACCGCTTCGACGGCCTGCGTCTGGACGCCGTCCACGCCATCGCCGGACACGAGTGGCTGCACGAGCTGGCCCGCTTCGTGCGCGATGGCGTCTCGGCCGAGCGCAACGTGCATCTGGTCGTTGAAAACGACGACAACCGCGCCAGCCTGCTGCGCGGCGACTTCGAGGCGCAATGGAACGACGATGCGCACCATGTGCTCCACCATCTGCTGACCGGCGAATCGCGTGGCTATTACGCCGACTACGCCGAGGCGCCCGCGCAGGCGCTGGCCCGCTGCCTGGCCGAGGGCTGGGTGTACCAAGGCCAGCCGTCGCCCTATCGCGGTGGCCAGCCGCGGGGCGAGCGCAGCGCGGACCTGCCACCCACCGCCTTCGTGCTGTTCCTGCAAAACCATGACCAGACCGGCAACCGCGCACGCGGCGAACGGCTGACCGCCCTGGTCGACAACACCCAGCGGCTGCGGGCGGCCGTGGCGCTGCAACTGCTGGCGCCGCAAATCCCCTTGATCTTCATGGGCGAGGAACGGGGATCGCGCGCGCCGTTCCTGTACTTCACGAGCCATACCGACCCGGAACTGGCGCAGGCCGTGCGAGACGGCCGACAGCGCGAGTTCTCGGCCTTTCCGGAGTTTGCGGGCGACTCGCCCACCGCGCAGTTGCCCGACCCGAACGACGAATCCACCTACCACGCCAGTTCGCCCTGGCAGGACGAGCCGGATGCGGCCGAGTGGATGCGCGACTATTCCGCGCTACTGCAACTGCGGGCGCGGTCGATTGCGCCGCGCCTGGCGGGTGCGGTCAGCCTGGGTGCCGCGGCGGTCGGCGATCGCAGCGTCTTCGCCCGTTGGGAACTGGCCGACGGCGCCCGCCTGACGGTCTACTCCAACCTGGGACCCATGCCTCAGACCGTCCCGGAATCGCTCATGCCCGGCCCGGACGTGTTCGCGACGCTGCTGTTCGAATCACCCGCCGGCGGACGTGACCGCCTCGCACAAGGCGAGCTGTGCCCGGATTGCACCGTGTGGCTGCTGGAGGAACCGGCATGAAGCGCGCCAAGGCCGAGCCGGACGGCTTATCCGCATTGGCCCAAGACGCCGGCATCGCGGAGCACTGGTCGGATGCTCGGCAGCGGCCGCAACAGGTGTCGCCTGATACGTTGCGTGCGCTGCTGGCCGCCATGGACCTTCCGGCCGCCACGGCCCGCGATATCGAGGACAGCCGCCGCCGGCTGGCGGAGCAGGCCGCGGACGCCCTGCCGCCCATGGTGGTGACGCGCTGCAACGCCCGCACCGCATTGCCCAAGACGGCGCGCGGGCCGTATCGCATCCTGTGCGATTCCGGCCGCATCCTGGACGGCCACATACAGGCGGGCGCGGACGGCGTGCCCTGCCTGGTTGCGCCTGACGAACCCGGCTATCACCGCCTGCTGCTGTCATCGGCCGAGGCGACGCTGGCGGTTGCCCCGCTAAAGGCGCCCAGCCTGGCCGACCTGACCGGCGCGGCCAGCCCGCGCTGCTGGGGTCTGGCCGCGCAGGTCTACAGCCTGCGCCAGGATGCGCGTGCCGCCGTGCCGCGCACCCACGGCTTCGGCGATTTCGGCGCGCTGCGCGAACTGGCGGTGGCCGCCGCGGAGCAAGGCGCGGACATGCTGGCCATCAGCCCCGTCCACGCGATGTACACGGCACAACCCGAGCGCTCCAGCCCGTATTCGCCGTCCAACCGCCTCTTCCTGAACGTGCTGTACGCGGCACCCGCCTCGGTACTCGGGCAGGACGCGATGATGCGCGCGCTGTCCGGTGTGGAGCCCGCCGAACTCACCGCGTTGGACGGGCTGGATCTCATCGATTGGCCGGCGGCCGCCGCGATCCGGTTGCAGGTGCTGCGCGCGCTGCATGGGGAGTTTGGGCGCAGCGGCGCCGACAGCCAGCGGGCGCGCTACGCGCAGTTCTGCGAAGACCGCGGCCAGGCGCTGCGCGACCACGCGATATTCGAAGCGCTGCATGCCGCGCAGCGCGCGCCGGACGGCACCATCCCGCCGTGGCAGAAATGGCCGGCCGCCCTGCGCGATCCGGCCTCGTCCCAGGTCAGGCGTTTTGCGCAGGACCATCCGCTTGAGGTGGACTTTCATCAGTTCGCGCAGTGGCTCGCAGCGGAAAACCTGGCCGCGGCACACGCGGCCGGCCGCGAGGCCGGCATGCGTCTTGGCCTGCTTGCCGACCTGGCAGTGGGCGCCAGTCCGGACGGCAGCCACGCATGGAGCCGGCAGGCCGACCTGATGCGCGGCATGTCGGTCGGCGCGCCGCCTGACATCTACAACCCGCTTGGACAGGGCTGGGGCCTGACCGCGTTTTCGCCGCGCGCGCTGCACGCGAACGGCTACGCCGCGTTCATCGAGATGCTGCGCGCGGTGCTGGCCCACACGGGCGGCGTGCGCATCGATCACATCCTGGGCATGGCGCGGCTGTGGCTGGTGCCGGAAGGCGCGTCGCCCGCCGACGGCGCCTATCTGCGCTACCCGCTGGACGAGATACTGGCGCTGATTGCGCTGGAGGCGTGGCGCCACCGCGCCTGCGCCATCGGCGAAAACCTGGGCACGGTGCCCGAAGGGTTTGACGACCGGCTGAAAGACAACGGCGTGCTCGGCATGAATGTGCTGTGGTTCATGCGCCAGGCGCCGCAAGCGCAGCCGGAAGCGGGGGCCGAAGGTGCAAAGGCGCCACGCTCCCATGCTGCGGGTGCAGAAGAAGTGGGCCCGGACGAAGTGGACGCCGAATCGCCTGCCGGATTCACGCCGCCCGCCGAATGGCCCGAGAACGCCGCCGCCATGACCACCACCCACGACCTGCCGACACTGCTCGGCTGGTGGGAAGCGCGCGACATCGACTGGCGCGTCAAACTCGATCTGCTGGGCGCCGACGACGACGAGGCAAGCCTGCGGGCCGCCCGCGCGCAGGACCGGGAGATGCTCTGCCGCGCCCTGGACCTCGATGTCGAAGCACCGCCCGACGAGGCGCCGGTCCCCGAGCTGTTGCGCTTTGTGTCGTCCAGTCCCTGCCCGCTGCTGCTGGTGCCGATGGAAGACATCGCCGGCGTTCTGGATCAGCCGAACCTGCCGGGCACCATCGACACCCACCCTAACTGGCGCCAGCGTTTGCCCTTGAGCATCCGCGCGACCTTTGCAGACCCCGCCGCGCAAACCCGCCTGGATGCCGCGCGCGCCGGAAGGAGACAATCTTGAGCACACCGCTAGCCACCGCCCGCCTGCAACTGCATGCAGGATTCACGCTCGATGAGGCGTGCGCGCAGGTGGACTATTACGCAGACCTGGGCGTCAGTCATCTGTATCTGTCGCCCATCACGCGCGCGCGCGAGGGCTCCACCCACGGCTACGACGTCATCGACCATGCCGTCGTCAGTCCGGAACTGGGCGGCGAGCCCGCCCTGCTCCGTCTGGCCAGCGCCGCACGCGCACGCGGCCTGGGCCTGATCGCGGACATCGTGCCCAATCACATGGCGGCAAATCCCGCTAACGCGTGGTGGCGCGACGTGCTGGCCAATGGACGGGCAAGCGCGTTCTCGGGCTACTTCGATATCGAATGGAACCCGCCCGCGCCGGCACTGCGCAACAAGGTGCTGCTGCCGGTGCTGGGCGACCCGTACGGCGCGGCGCTGGAGCACGGCGCCATCACGCCGCAATGGGACACCGGCGCGTCCACCCCCGAGCTGGACGTGCATGGACAACGCTTCCCGCTGACACCGTCGTCCGTGCATCGCGGCGCCGAGCGCCAGGCCTGGCTGCGCGAGCACGACCCGGCTCAGCCCGGCGGCCGTCAGCGCCTGCATGAACTGCTGGAACGCCAGCACTACCGTCTTGCGTGGTGGCGCACGGCGCCGGACCAGATCAACTGGCGGCGCTTCTTTGAGATCAGCGAACTGGTCGGCGTGCGCGTCGAGGAAGAAGCGGTGTTCGATGCCGTGCACGCGCTGGTCCTGCGGCTGTACGCGCAAGGCGTCCTCGACGGCCTGCGCATCGACCATATCGATGGGCTGGCGTCGCCGGGCGGGTATCTGCGCCGACTGTCGGCGCGGCTTGAGCAGGCCAACGCCAACCGCCCCGCGGCGCTGCGCCAGGACCAGCCCTACCTTGTGATCGAAAAGATCCTGGCGCATGACGAGGCGCTGGACCCGCGCTGGCTGACGGACGGCACCACCGGCTACGACTTCATGGATCAGGTGAGCGCGGTGCTGCACGACCCGCAGGCCGAAGCGCCGCTGCGGGAGTTCTGGCAAACGCTGACCGGCGATGAGCGCGACCCCGCCGAACAGTTGCGCGCAGCGCGGGTGCGCATGCTTGCCCGCCATTTCCCGGCGGAAAGGCAGGCGCTGGTGCGCTGCCTGGAACAGATCGCCGCTCGCGACCTGCGCACGCGCGACTGGACCGCCACGGCGATCGACCGCGCGCTGAGCGCCCTGTTGGCCGCCTTCCCCGTGTACCGCACCTATGCGGAGGACGAGGGCCGCAACCCGGCAGACGCGCAGCAGCGCGAGATCGCGGTCCAGGGCGCGGCGACGGCGATGGCGGCCCGCGAAGGCTCCGCCGACACGACGCTGCTGGCGCAACTTGCGCAGTGGTTGAACGGCGAAACGGATCACCCCACCGCCCTGCGCCGCTTCCAGCAATTGACGCCGCCGCTGGCAGCCAAGGCGCTGGAAGACACCCTCTTCTACCGATACGGCCCGCTGCTGTCGCGCAACGAGGTTGGCGCGTCGCCGGGCTGCTTCAGCCTGTCCGCCGAGAACTTCTTCGCCGCCAGCGCCGCCCGCGCGCGGACGCATCCCCGCGCCATGCTGGCCACCGCCACGCACGACCACAAGCGCGGCGAAGATACGCGGATGCGGCTCGCCGTCCTGTCCGAGATGCCCGACCGCTGGCAGGAAGCGGCGCGAGGCTGGATAGACGCATTGCCCGGCGGCATCAGCCGCGCAGACCGCTACATGCTCATCCAGACGCTGATCGGCGCCTGGCCCTGCGAATGGCGTGCGGACCCGGCCGACTGGGCGCCCGACGCCCTGCAGCAATGGCTGGACCGGATCGGCCAATGGCAGGAAAAGGCCCTGCGCGAGGCCAAGCTGCACACGAGCTGGACCGATCAGGATCCCACCTACGAAGCCGCCGCGAAAGAATGCCTGGCATGGCTGGGCGGTGATCCCGAAGGCCGCCGCGTGCTGGCCAGCATTGCCGCCTTTGCGCTCGACATTGCGCCAGCCGGGATGGTCAACAGTTTCACGCAAACGCTGCTGCGCAATACGTTGCCGGGCGTGCCGGATCTTTATCAGGGCACGGATCTGTGGGATTTCAGTCTGGTCGACCCCGACAATCGCCGGCCGGTCGATTACGCCCTGCGCGCCAAGCTGCTCGCGGATGCTTCGCACGACGTAGCGATGGACCTGTCCGAATCGGCCTGGCGCACGGGTGCAGTCAAGCAGGCGTTGATCCACCGGCTGCTGATGGCCCGCCAGCGGGCACCCGAGCCTTTCGCGGGCGGCAGCTTCCAGGCTGTTTCGGCGCAGGGCCCGCAAGCCGGTCACGTGCTGGCTTATGTGCGGCAGCACGGCGGCCAGACCGCCCTCATCGTCGGCGCGCGGACGTGCGCGCTGCAGTTGGCCGGGTATGCGCGGGGCGATGCCGCCGGGGCGCGAGGATTCTGGGGCGACACGGCGCTGCGCCTGCCCGACGGCATTCCCGGCCTGTCACTGCACGACGCCCTGACAGGACGCCGCGTGCGCGCTGGCGCCGACGGGCTGCTGCCGATGATGGAGTTGCTTCGCAACGGGCCAGCCGTACTCTGCCTGTCTGCCTAGGGCGGCGGTCAACAGCTTCCAAATGCAATTCGGCCCCGGACGCGTCACGGAGGGGGACGCGGCCGGGGCCGTCAAGTACTACGCAAACAGCCGCGCGCTGGTCACGCGGCTGGCGTAGCCAACGCATTTAGCGCTGAGTCTTGTTTTGCTGATTGGAAGACTGACCCTGCTGATTACGGTCTTTTTCCATCTGCTGACCCGATTGGCCGGGTTGCTGCCCCTGCTGGTTGCGGTCCCGGGGATTCTCCTGGGATTGTTGCTTTTGCGGTTGCTTCTGCTGGTCGGGTTGGTTCTGGTTGGCCATTACACGTCTCCTGAATAGAAGCGGAGATATTCCGCCCTTATCCTTGAGCAACCGCCGTGCCCAACCCGGTGCGCTGGGGGGAAGCGGGGATGGCTGTTTCCGGGGACGGAGGCAGCGGGCGCAATTCCCGCGCCGATCGGTAAAAACTACCCTTGCACAGGCGCTACAGCAAGGTGGAGTGCACAACCGGGCGGCCCGGTTCCGCTTCCTGGCTGGGACCGTCGAACGCATCCAGCCAAGACGACGCATAGGCGGCGGGCGCCGCCAGCGGCTCGCCGCCGTCCCGCTGCGTGCGCAGGCGCAGAATCAATTCGTCCAGCGGCATGGGTCGGCCCAATGAGAACCCCTGCCCATAGCGGCATCCGGCCGCACGCAGAGCGGGTATGTCGGCCACGTTCTCCACGCCTTCCGCGACCACGCGCCAGCCCAGTCGGGTCGCCAGCTCCGCAGCGGTGCGCAGAACCTCGAAGGCAACGGCGCTGCGCCGCATGCGCGTGACGAAATACTGGTCGATCTTCACTTCGGACAGGGGAAGCGCGGACAGCAGCTTCAGTGACGCATGGCCGGTGCCGAAGTCGTCCAGACTGACCTCGCAGCCCGCCTCTTCCAGCCGCAGCAGCGACGCGCGCAGCACATCCAGGTCGTGGATGGGCTGGTCTTCGGTCAGTTCGACGCGCACCAGCGACGGGGGAAGTTCCGCGGCGCGTACGCGGTCAAGCAGGAAATCCACGCAGCGCAGTTCGGACAGTGTCGTGGCGGGCGCGTTGATCGCCAGCGGCACGGCCACGCCGACGCGGCGCAGCGTCTGCAGCGCGTCGATGACCCGCACGCATACGCGCTCAAACAGCATGCCGTCCAGCCCCAGCCGGTTCACCGCAGGGATGAAGTCGGCAGGCATGACGATGCCCAGTTGCGGATGCTGCCAGCGCACCAGCGCTTCGGCAGAAACGATGCGACCTGTGAGCAGGTCGACTTGCGGCTGCAAGAGTACGCGCAGCCCATCGCGTCCGGTGATCATGGCGGTAATTTCCGCATCGCTGACCACGGGTTGTTGGCAAGACTCGGTATTGATCATCGGCTTGCTCCAGATGCGTCCCGACAGTTGCCTGCGCTGTCCGGGCGCAGATCGGGACACGATATTGACGCATTCTGCGCTCTCCACGCCATAAAGTCACACACATGTAACCAACGGTGTTAAGGTGCGCAAATTCATGTTTGGCGCGGGTTTCCGGGCGGCTCGAGTGCCGCTTCGTCCGGCCTTTGTGCCGCGGGTCTCCGCCGCGTGGTGCAATCTCCCGCCCTTGTCTTGTCGACATGGTAGGGTTGCCATCTTTCCGGCCTGCCCAGCCAATTTTTCCGCTGCATCTCATCCGCGTGACTAGTCTGCTTACCCGTTGGCGCGCCTCCCTGCGCAATGTGCTGTGGCTCGATGCCCTGCAAGCCGCCGCCATCAGCGCGGCCCCCGTCATCCTTGCCGTGCTGGTTCACGAACCGCGCCTGGGCTGGACCGCCATCGCCGCGTTCTGGGCCTGCTTCGGCGACCCCGGCGGTCCGCTGCGCAAGCGCGCCGGGTCAATGCTGGCGCTGGGCCTGATCGGCGCCCTGTACTGCCTGTTGGCCAGCGCCAGCGCCTCACATGTCTGGGTGCTGTTGCCGCTGACCTTTGTGTGCTGCACCTTCGGCGGACTGCTGCGCGTGCTGGGCCCCGCCGCCGCCATCGTGGGCACGCTGCTGTCGGCCGGCTTCGTCGTGGCCGCCGAGCTGCCGGCCCCGACGCTCACCGAAAGCCTCTGGTACACGTTGTTCTTCCTGGCGGGCGCGGTGTGGGCAATTTTGATGACGGCGCTCGTCTGGCGCCGCCGGCCCTGGAAGGACGCCACCCATGCGGTCGCCCACTGCTACCGGGGTCTCGCGGACTTTTCCGATGCGCTGGCCCGCATGTATTCCGGCCTCGCGCCGGCCGCGGGGCCGCAGGCCTGGAGCGCCGTCGTCCGCCCGCAGCGCAGCGCCCAACGGGCCGCGCTGGAAGCCGCCCGCGTCCGGATCCGCGAAGTGCTGGACGCCCGCCCGTCTCGCCGGGCCCGCGCGCATCAATTGCTTTACCTGCTGGACAGCGCCGAGGACAGCTTCATTGCGCTGGTCGCCGCCGCCGACCTGCTGGAGTCCAATGCCCCGCGCTGGCTGGGCCGCAGCGCCGGGGCGCACCTGTCGCACGCGCTGCATCGCTACGCCAGTGTATGCAACGCGATCGCCAGCACGTCCGACGTCAGCGACGCCAAGCAGGCCGAGTGCCTGCGCGAGCGCCTGGCCCACTACAACGCCGGACTGCGCGACCTGCGCGGCGGGGCCATGGCTTATGCGCCGGACCTGGCCTCCGTGGTGCCAGTGCTGGACCGCCTGCTGCACAACGCCCAGGCGGTGACGCAGTCGTTGTTCGATCTGGGCGCGACCCCTGCCGCACCCGCGCACCGCGCCAGCGATGGCACCGGCGCCCGGCAGGCCTGGCGCACGCTGCGCCAGAACCTGCGGTTTGAATCCGACGCCTTCCGCCACGCGCTGCGCGTCGGCGTGGGCGCCACCATTGCGGTGGCGCTGTCCAAGACGTTCGCCGTCAACCACGGCTACTGGATGTCGCTGACGCTGATCTTCATCCTGCAGCCCTACTTTGCGACGACCTGGCAGCGCACGGTCGAGCGGGTGATCGGCAGCGTGGCCGGCGCCATCAGCGCCTCGTTGCTGGGACTGTTGCTCACCACGCCGCTGTCCGTGGCGCTGGCAGTCCTGCCCATCGCGCTGGGCACGTTCGCCGCACGCACTGTCCATTACGCGCTGTACACCTTTTTCCTGACGTCTCAGTTCGTGCTGGTCAGCCACATCCAGCAGCCCGAGATCTACGAGCCGACGCTTGCGGCATTGCGCGCGTTCAACAGCGTGCTGGGCGGCATCCTGGCGCTGCTGGTCGGCTTTCTGGTCTGGCCCGAGAAAGAGCCCCGGCAGCTTGCCGGCGCCCTGGCGCGCGCGTTGCAGCGGCATGCCGATTACGCGCAGGCCCTGGCGCAGGAAAAGAGCGGCGACGCCGCCGGCCGCGACATCGTCGGCCTGCGCCGGCTTGCCTGCCTGTCGGCCGACAACGCCGAGGCGTCGCTGCAGCGGCTCCAGCAGAATCCGGTGCATCGCGAGCGTAACGTGGACACCGCCGTGAATCTGCTCAACGCCATGCGCCGCATCACGGCGGCGGGCACCGTGCTGGAGATCCAGCCGGCGCTGCCGCCTGCATCCCCGGCGGCAGCCGCGCTGCGCGACTACGGCGCGGTGCTGGCGCACGTGCTGCATCCTGAAGGCCCCGAACCCAGCACCTCGCCCGTCACCGACGCGCGGGGCATGGCCGTACCCGCGGTCATCGCCGCGGCGGAACCGGCGCTGGCCGCGCCGCTGGACCGCATCGCACAGCAGGCGCGCCAGATCCGCCAACTGCGCGAGCGCGTGCAGCGGGATCCGGCGCCGCAATAGCGGCTTGCATTGAGCCGGCGGGGCGAAACTCCAACCGGCTTGATGCGCATCAATGGAGCGCCCTGGTTAAACGGCAACCATACGGACATGGCTTGTTCAACCAAGGAGGCCCACCATGTACCGCCGCATTTCCGTCCACCTGGACCACGGGTTTGACTGCAAGCGCCGCACCGCGCTGGCGCTGGACCTGGCCAAGCGCCACAAGGCCGAACTGGTGGGGGTCTACGCCAGCTCCGCGCCGCCGCAGTACTACTACGGCGAATCCGTCATGATGTCGCGCACGCTCAACATCATGAAGAACCTGCAGGCCCAGAACCGGGGCGAGGTGCAGAACGCCTTTCTGGAATCCGCCGCCATCGCAGACGTACCGGCCGTCGTCCGCGCCGGTGAATCCTCGCCCAGCGCCACCGTCGCCCTGCACGGCCGGGCCAGCGACCTCATCATCGTCAGCCAGCAAAACCGCGACGACGTCGAGGCCGCCCACGAAAACGAATTCGTCGAACAAACCCTGCTGACCGCCGGGCGCCCCGTCCTGGTGGTGCCGTCCAGCGGCGAATTCCCGGTCGTCGGCGACCGCGTCCTGCTCTGCTGGGACGGCAGCCGCGAAGCCGCCCGCGCACTGGCCGATGCCACCCCGCTGCTGCAAGGCGCCTCGCATGTGGTCGTGCTGACCATGGACGAAGGCGCGGCCACCCGCAACGTCGAATCCATCCCCTTCGAAGATCTGGTCACCTACTTCGTGGCGCACGGCATTTCCGCGCCGGACCACGTGCGCCGCGACATCAAGGGCGTTGGCGTCGGCAGCACCATCTTGAACGCCGCCGCCGATTACAGCGCCGACCTGATTGTCATGGGCGCGTACGGCCACAGCAAATTCCGGGAATGGGCGATGGGCGGCGCCACCGCCTCCATCCTGAAGAGCATGACGGTGCCGATCATGTTCTCGCACTGACGGCGCAGCCGCGCGGTAGCTGCACTCCGTAGCTGCGCCCCGTGGCTGCACAAACGCCGACGCCGCGTCCACCAAGGACGCGGCGTCGGCGCATTCAACATCGGCGCGTCCACCAACGCCACGATCGCGTCAGCAAACGGCCGCCCGGCTTCACGCAGCCACGAGATTCGCGTCCCGAACCGGCGTCAGCACGGGCTTGCCGGCAAAATGCGCCGTGGCGTTTTCCAGGAACAGCGCCACGGTCGCCGCTACCGCTTCCGGCGAACGCCCTGCGCTGTGCGGCGTCAACACCACGTTGTCCAGTTGCTTGAGCGCATCGGGGATGTTCGGCTCGCCGTCCACCACATCCAGTCCGGCGCCGGCAATGCGCTTTTCGGCCAGCGCGGCAATCAACGCGTCGGTGTCGACCACGCTGCCGCGCGCGATGTTGATCAGATAGCCGTCCGGCCCCAGCGCCTCCAGCACGCCGGCGTCCACCAGATGATGCGTGCCGGCGCCGCCGGGCGTGGCCACCACCAGAAAATCGGACTCGGCCGCCAGCGCGCGCGGATTGTCGAAATACGTGTAGCCGGACTCAGGACGGGCGCGGCGGTTGTAATACCCCACGCTCATGCCGAAGCCGTTCGCGCCGCGACGGGCGATTTCCAGGCCGATCGTGCCCAGGCCCAGAATGCCCAGCCGCTTGCCGCTGACCTGCGGGCCCATGAACCCGCTCCAGTGTCCCTGCCGGACCCAGGCGTCAGCCTGCGGCAGCCGGCGCGCGGCGCCCAGCAGCAACGCCATCGCGTGGTCGGCAACGGACACGGCGTTGGCGCCGGGACCATTCGTGACCTCGATGCCACGCGCGTGCGCCGCAGCAAGGTCGATATTTTCATAGCCGACACCCAGCGAGCACACGATGCTCAATTGGGGCAGCGCCGCCATTTCATCAGCGCGCAGGCCGGTGGCGCCGCGCGTCAGGACGGCAAGAATCCCGGCGCCGTGGTCCTGGATGGCCTGGGCGCGGGTCTGGTCGGTGGTGGCGAGGATCGGGCGAAAGCCCTGGGATTCGATGACGGGAAGATAGTCCTGAACGCTGTCGATCAGGATCAATAAGGGGATGCTCATGTCGGGCTGCGGGTCTATGTGGGTTGCTGCTGAAACCCGCAGATCTTACGCCCGACGCGGCGAGCGCGCCAGGACTGCGCCGGGATGGCCCACCGATGCGGCGTGTGCCGCCGCAGTCCATCCTGATGCGGCCCGCCAGACGCGCGCACGCGCCCGGCGGCCGTCAGCGCGTCAAGGCGCTATATGCGTCCCATCAGCAGCAACACAATGAGCACGATCACGACGATGCCAAGCAGGCCGCTGGGGTAATAGCCCCAGCTACGGCTATGGGGCCACGCAGGCACGGCGCCGATAAGCAGCAGGATCAGGATGATCAGCAGGATGGTCGACATAATGACTCCTTGGTCTTATTGATTCGAGTTGTGTAAGAGCGACGCCTCAAGCGTCTTTCGGCGGCACGATTTCCTTGACCGGCGGCGACAGCGGCGGCAGATCCACGTCCGGCTCATCGGTATCCGGGTCCACGGGCAGGTCGCCCGGCGGCGAGCCGGGCGGAATCGGGTCCGGCTTCGGCGGCACATGTAGTTGCAGGACGGTTTGCATTGCACTCTCCTCTGAAGATTCTCTCGCGGGGGGCGCTGCCGGTCCGGCGGGCGGTTCCGGTAGCACCATTGCCGACAACGCCTTCAGCAAGCGCCGTGCCCAAACCCGCGCGCCGCCCGGCGCGGGGCGTTCGGGAACGCGGCATGCTGGGTCGGGGCGCTACCGCGCGCACCCGGAGATTGAATGAGCACCCGCACGCAAAAGGACCCGGATCCCCTGCCCGTCGAAGAGGCGGCGCTGACCTATGTGGACGACACGGAACCCGGCTATACCCGCGTGCGGGTGAATGGCCATACGTTCCACTACCTGGACGAGAAAGGCGCCCGTATCACCAACGAATCGGAAATCCAGCGCATCAACGCGCTGGCGATTCCGCCGGCCTACGAAAACGTGTGGATCTGTCCGTTGAAGGATGGGCACCTGCAGGCTACGGCGCGCGACGCGCGTGGCCGCAAGCAGTACCGCTACCACCCGGATTGGACGGCGGTGCGCGATGCCACCAAGTACAAGAATCTCCTTTCCTTCGGCCATGCCCTGCCGCGCATCCGGCGCCAGGTCGAGCGCGACATGAAGATTCCGGGCCTGACGCAGGACAAGGTGATTGCCGTACTGGTGCGCCTGCTGGAGATCACGCTGATCCGCATTGGCGGACGCGAATACGCGCGGGCAAACAAATCCTACGGCCTCACGACGCTGACGCGTCGCCACACCACCGTGGCCGGCAGCCGCTTCCGGTTCCGGTTTCAGGGCAAGAGCGGCGTGGCGCACGATGTCACGGTCACGGACCGGCGGGTCGCCCGCATCATCAAGCAATGCCTCGACATTCCCGGCCAGCAGCTATTTCAATATCTGGATGCGGACGGCGACAAGCGTCCGGTGGATTCGGGCGCGGTCAACGCCTACCTGCGCCACGCAGGTGGCGGGGAATACACCGCGAAACACTATCGCACCTGGGCGGGGTCGGTCATGGCCTATGCCGCGCTGCAGGCGCGTCCGTTCGAGGACGAGCGCCAATCCAAACAGGAGGCCGTGGACGTCATCAAACAGGTGTCCAAGCGTCTAGCCAATACGCCGGCCGTCTGCCGCGCGTGTTACGTGCATCCGGCGATCATGGAAGCCTACCTGACCGGCACGTTGCCGGCCCGCAAGGCCGCGCCGGCGGGCCCACGCGGGCTCAGCGCCGACGAGCGGCGCCTGCTCGCTTTCCTTCATGAACAGCAGGCGGCCGATGCGTAATCAGAAGATCGACGAGCGCGCGTTTTTGGCACGGGGCTGCGGCGCGGAACCGTCGGCCCAGTTCGACTCGGTCTTGTTGTCGACGACTTCGCGCTTGTCGCGGGCGGCCTCGTCGGGCGTATCGGCATCGGGTTTGTCCGGTAGATTCGGCACGTCGACGGGACCGCTCGGCGGCAGTATCTTAGCGTTGTCCTGCGCGGATTTGTCGGCGCGCGCCGACGGGGTGGATTTGGGTGCGGACGAAGGTTTCATGGTGGTCTCCAGCCAGTGCGAACCTTCATCCTACGGCCCCTCGCCCGCTGGACAAACTGTCAAGACCTTCAAATTGCAAGCGGATGTGCCGCCGGGCGCCCTGCCCTTGTGTGGCTGCGCGTCGTCGGCCGTTCACAAGGAGATGCAATGCGAGACCCAAACTTCGAGCAATGTGTGCAAGCCTGCTATGAATGCGCGGTGGCGTGCGACCAGTGCGCCGCCAGCTGCCTGCGGCAGAATCCGGCGCAGCTCAGGGCCTGCATCGCCTTGTGCGTCGACTGCGCGGCAGTCTGCCGGCTATGCGCGGCCATGCTTGCGCGCGATGGCGAATTTGCGCAAGCGCTGTGCACGTTGTGCGCGCTGGTCTGCGATGCCTGCGCGCGCGAGTGTTCGACGCACGAATCCGAAAAGTGCCAGATCTGCGCGGGCGCCTGCATCGCCTGCACGCTGGCATGCCGAGACATGGTCGAGGCGTAAGCCTCGCCCCGCCACGCGGCCGTCCGGGCCGGCCGCGACGGCGCATTTTCCGCCCGACAGTCAAGGAGCTTTCGATGGCCACGACGAATACCCCTATGCCTTCCGACTTCCCCGAGAACGGCCCCGACAATCGTGGCGCCTACAGGCGCTCGCGGCATCCGGAAAGCTGGATCGACGAGTTGGAAGCCACGCTCAGCGACAGCTCGGCAACCGACCTTGAGGCCTTGAAGGCGCGCTTGGGCGACCAGCTTCAAGCCACGCGTCAAAGCTTGCGTGACGCCTCCGACAACGCGCATGACCTGATGCGCGAAACCCTGGATTGCACCGAGGAATACATCCACGCGCGCCCCTGGCAGGCAGTCGGGCTGGCCGCGGGTGCGGCGTTTCTGCTCGGCATCATCGTCGGCCGTCAGTAGCCGGTCGGCACGGTCGCCGGGAACGGCGTTTGCTTGACTCCCGGGCGCAAGGCGCATCCCGCGCCGCCCAATGGGAGAAAACATGAGCACACCCAAGAACGCCCAGACCGGCGACCGCCCGCATCCCACGCCGCCCATGCCGGGCCAGCACCTGGACGAACAGCCAGGCGTTGAAGCCGACATGGTGCTCAAACCGCAATACCGGGCGCCCGGCTACAAAGGCAGCGGCAAGCTGCAGGACAAGGTCGCCATCATCACCGGCGGCGACTCCGGCATTGGCCGCGCGGTGGCCGTCCTGTTTGCCCGCGAAGGCGCTGACGTCGCGGTGCTGTACCTGAACGAACACGAAGACGCCAAGGAGACCAGCCGCGCGGTCGAGGCCGAAGGCCGCCAGTGCCTGCTGATCCCCGGCGACGTGCAGGATTCAGCCTTCTGCAACGAAGCGGTGGCGCAGGTCGTCAAGCATTTCGGCAAGCTCGACATCCTGGTCAACAACGCCGCCTTCCAGTTGCATACCGACACCCTGCCGGAAATCAGCGACGAGAAATGGGACAAGACGCTGCGCACCAACATCACCGGCTATTTCTACATGGCGCGCGCGGCGCTGGAACACCTGAAGACGGGCGACGCCATCATCAACACAGGATCCGTCACGGGCCTGAACGGCAGCGGCAAGCTGCTGGACTACTCATCGACCAAGGGCGCGATCCATGCGTTTACGCGATCACTCGCATCCAATCTGGCCGAGCAAGGCATCCGCGTGAATGCGGTGGCGCCGGGCCCCGTGTGGACACCCCTGAACCCGGCCGACCGAAGCGCCGAAGAGATCAAGTCGTTTGGCGAAAAGACGGACTTGAAACGCCCCGCCCAGCCCGAGGAAATATCACCGGCCTACGTCTTTCTGGCATCGCCCGAATGCTCGAGCTACATCACGGGCATCGTGCTGCCCATCACCGGCAGCGCCGGCGACTGAGCGGCTGGACATGAGCGAGGGGCCGTACCTTTTAACGGCCGATCCCCCGGACACCTGCCGCACCGCGCGCCGGCCTTCACTTTTCCGGCACCACAGAAGCCGGCGCGGCGCGGGACGCCGGGGACACCGGCGGTGCTTCCCCCTTCGGCGCGGGGTGGATCTTTTCACCATTGACGGCCGGCTCACGCTGCAGCGCGCGGCTCATCGCATAGTGATCTTTCAGCATCGGCAAGGTGCGGACCGCAAAGTCACGCACCTGCGCGTCTTCTGACGCTTTCGCAGCAGTCTCAAACAGGCGGTTTGCGGTTGCGTGCGCGTCCACGGCGGCCTTCTGGATGTAAAGCTGGTCGAACGACGCACCGGTCAACCCGCCCAGCTCGTGGAGCGTCGCGCGTTCAGGCTCGGCCGGCTGATCCGGCAGCGCCACGTTTTTCGCCGCGGCCAGCGCCTTCAGTTCTTTGTTTACCGCTGTGTGCTGTTTGAGCATCTTCGCCGCAAATGCGCGCACCTGCGCATCCTGCGCGCGCTTGCCGGCGAGCTCGGCGGCCTGTACTTCAAACATGCCCGAGCCCGACGCCGCCTGCAGAAAGCGGGCGTCGGACGCGTCCAGTTCGGCGGCGTGGCTCACATGGCCAACGCCCGCCAGGACGACCGCAGCGGCCACAGCCGCCAGCGAGGGGATGGTAAATGGCTTCATTGTTCTGTCTCCGTGAGCGGCCAGGCGGCCTTCAGTTCGCGGTGGTCGGCGCTTCGACGCGGCGCGGCGGGTCCAGCGGATCGAAATCCTGCCATTTGCCGTCCTGCCAGCGGCCATTCGCGCGCTCGATGTCCGTGCCGCCTGCCGCGCGCAGAATCTGACGCGCCTGCTGTTCGCGCCCAATATCCACATGCAGCGCCAGCATCACGCCCGCCTGCCGCACCGGCGGATGGGACTTCTCCGGTTCACCCGGCGCCGTGCGCACGCGTTTCTTGCGGCCGATCACCCACATGGCGCCCGCCAGCGCGCCGATATAAGCGCCCACGCCCGCTGCCGCGATGGTGATGAAGATGGACGCGGCCAATTGCGCGGCAATCACCCCCGCCACCAAGGCGAACACCAGGCCCAGCAGCGACGCGCCGGCCACGGCGCCGAAGTGCCCGCCTTTGGCGTCCGGATCGGCGACGCGGTCGCCGCCCAACGGAAAGCGCCCGTGCTCGCCCGCAATGCTGACGTAGAACGTGTGGATGTCGTCCTCGGTATAGCCCTCGGCAAACAGCTTCTGGGCGGCCAGCGTGGCTTCGTCGAAGGTCTGGAACCGTGCAGCGACAATCAAGGACATGACAATCTCCCGGTAGAAAATTCACCCAGCAGGAGCAACTTCCATACCCGCGCGGCGCCGCTTGGTCCTTGTCTGGCAATCGCGGCATGGCGCTTGCTGCAATTCGGCGGCAAATGGCGACGTCCGCGGATGTGTCCTGGACGCGCTTTTCCCAACTTGGAGATCCCCATGCCCCGTATCCCCGACACCGACCTGAACCTTGACGACAGCGGCCGGCCCGACCTGGGCCCAAGCGACTCTTCCGATTCGGCCAGCGACCTGCCGCTGGACCGCCGGCATACCGACACCGACTCCCAGGCCACCGGCGAACGCGAGAGCGTGGAACCGGACTTCGTGGACGACGACGGTGCAGACGTCGCCACTGATCGCGTCACGGACGCAGACGAAGCCGGCATCTCGCGCGATGCGCCCGATCCGGTCCGCAATGGCGGCTAAGCCCGGCGTCTGCTTCGCGCGGCGCCAGACGCGCAGCGCGAAGCGCAACGGTTACTTCCCTTCGGGCCGCTTCCCTGGATACTGACCGCCCTCTTCGAACTCAGGCCCTCCGCGGTTAGGCTTCTTGTCTGATTGACGCTTGTAGGGTTCTTCCTTGTCGGTCGGTTTATCCGCGCCGAACTGTCCGCTCTGATTCGACGCTTCCGTTTCGTCCTTAGGGGTGTTGGCCTTGGACTTTCCCGGCTGTTGTTCGTGTTGGGTCGTCATGAATGCTCTCCTTGAAACGCGCCCGTCCGAAGATGGCGGACAGGCACCGGCTCAATGCGCAAGCGCCGTGCCTGAACAACCTGGGCACGGCGCTTGCTCTGACCCTGGTCGGGTCCGCCAACTACCGGACCACTTTCCCAAGGAGTCAGTCATGAAGCTGTCCAAAACGATTTGCCCCGCTTTCGCCCTGTGCTTTTCGGTCCTCGCGTTCCAGGCCACCGCGCAGACTGGCGCTGCCGGCGTTCGCACGAACGATCAGATCGACAACCAATACAAGATGGACAAAAAGCAATGCGACGGCATGAAGGGCAACCAGAAGGATGTCTGCCAGCAACAGGCCGAAGCCACGCGCGACAAGGCCAAGGCAGACGCCAAGGCCGCCAAGGAAAAGGCCGAAGCCTCGCATGACGCCGCGAAAACGCGCAATGACGCCGACTATAAAGTCGGCAAGGAAAAGTGCGACGCCATGTCCGGTAATGCCAAGGACGCCTGCATGGCAGACCTGAAGACCCGCTACAACAAATAAGCGGGTCTAGGCGGATTCCCGGGACGGTCCACCCGCCCGGGAATTCTCGCCAGGCAGCGGATAGCCCGCTGCCGCATATTCCTCAAGACGGTTGTAGAGCGTCTTGGGACTGATGCCCAGCACGGCAGCGGCTTGCTTTTTCACGCCGTTGCAGCGTTCGAGCGTCGCCAGGATAAGACGCCGATCGGCCTCTGCCAGCGTCTCTCCGACAGGCACGCTGACCTGACCGCCAGACGACTCGCCAGCAGGCGAGACCTGCGGCACCAGCATTTCCAGATCCAGCACATCGCCGTCAGCCATGATGAACGCGCGGCGAACAAAATTCTTCAGTTCGCGCACGTTGCCCGGCCATTCGTATTGCTCCAGTGCCGCGGCCGCTTCCGGCGAAAACGCCTTGTTCTTGCCGGATTCTTCGTTGAGCGTCTGCAGGAAGCGCTGGGCCAGAAACTGGATGTCGCTGCCGCGGTCGCGCAGCGCCGGCAATTCGATGGGAAACACGCTCAAGCGGTAGTACAAGTCTTCGCGCAGCTTGCCTTCCTGCACGGCCTGTTCCGGATTGCGGTTCGTGGCGGCCACCACGCGGATGTCGCAGGCGATTTCGCGATTGGTCCCCACGCGCATGAACTGCCCCGTCTCCAGCACGCGCAACAGCTTGACCTGCAGGTCAAGCGGCATTTCGGTGACTTCATCGAGGAACAGCGTGCCGCCGTCCGCGCGTTCGAAGTAACCCTTGTGCTGGCGGTCGGCACCGGTAAAGCTGCCGCGCTCGTGGCCGAACATTTCGCTTTCGATCAGGTTGGGCGAAATCGCGCCGCAGTTGACCGCGATGAACGGCCGCTGGCGGCGCGGGCTGAGTTCGTGGATGGCATGGGCAGCCAATTCCTTGCCGGTGCCGCTTTCGCCGATCAGCAAGGTGGTGACGGTGGTGGGCGCCACGCGCCCGATCTGGCGGTACAGCGTCTGCATTCGTTCGGACTTGCCGTACAGCTTGCCGAAACGGCCCGGTTCCTCGAAAGGCGTGCCGGGCAGCTCGCCGCCCGAATTCACCATGATGCGCTTGAGGATTTCTTCCAGGCGCTCCATGCAGATCGGCTTGACCAGATAGTCGGTCGCACCCAGGCGCAAAGCCTGGACGGCGTTGTCGACAGTACCGTGGCCGGTCATCACCACCACTTCCGCGCTACTCGCATTAACGTTCTTGAAAATGTCCATGCCGCTGCCGCCCGGCAACCGGACGTCAGTCAGCACCAGGTCGGGCGCTTGCCGTTCGAGCTGGATCAGGGCGTCCTTGACGCTGGCTGCCAGGGCCACCGAAAACCCGCTATCGCGGCCGATTTCGGCCAGTGTTTCTCGTATCGCATCGTCGTCATCGACGATTAGCAGGTGAGGCATGCTATCTCCGTATCCCTTCTATAACGCTCAGAATAGTCACTATGGGGGCGGCCAGTGCAAAAATTTTTCGGATTCCACCAACGTTTTCCAATGCTTGCAACTCGTCGCAATCAGAGAGTAGGCTGCACTCTACGATGCACTTATTGCAGGCCCGCTTCCGGGACTGAGGATCAAGCATGGCTAGTCGAAATACCGCTACGCGCACCACCGCGCCTTCGCCCACTTCCGTGTTCGCCGACACCAGCGGCATGTCGCCGCAAATGCGAAAGCTGGGAAACCAGATCGCCCTTGCGGCGGCCACCGATGCAAGCGTGTTCATTATCGGTGAAAGTGGCGCTGGAAAGGAAATCGTAGCGCGGGCCATCCACGATGCGAGCGATCGCCGCGACCAGCCGTTCGTGGCGGTCAACTGCGGCGCGATCAGCGGATCGTTGGCGCATGCCGAACTTTTTGGTCACGAAAAAGGCAGCTTCACCGGCGCCGTGTCCCAGAATGCCGGCTATTTCGAGTTTGCAAGCGGCGGCACATTGTTTCTGGACGAAGTCACCGAAATGCCGCCGGACATGCAAGTGCACTTCCTGCGCGTGCTCGAAGTCGGCACGTATCAACGCGTGGGCGGCACCGACGTGTTGCGCGCCAATGTGCGCGTCATCTGCGCCAGCAACCGCGACCCCGCTGCCTCCGTCGCGGACGGCCGGTTGCGTCAGGACTTCCTGCACCGTCTGCTCGTGATTCCGCTGCGCGTGCCGCCGCTGCGCGAGCGCGGCAACGACGCCCTGCTTCTGGCCAAGCAATTCCTGGACACGTTGAATGCGCAGCATGGCACGCAGAAGACGTTTTCGCCGCACATGCTGGAAGCGATCAAGGCGCACGACTGGCCGGGCAACGTGCGTGAACTGCGCAACGTGATCCAGCGCGCCTACATCATGGCCGACACGGAGCTGGACGCCGAGCTGCTCACGCGCAAGCGCGGCCCAAACCAGGCTCAGATGCGCGAAGGCTCGCTGAACTTTCCCGTAGGTATGCCGCTTGGCCGGGCCCAGCGCGAGTTCATCCTGGCCACGCTGGCGCATCATGCCGGCGACAAGCGCCTGGCCGCCGAGACGCTCGGCGTCAGTCTGAAGACGCTGTACAACCGTCTGGATGTCTATGAAAAGGACGAGCCCGAAGCGGCCGCCTGAGCAGTTATTACCACCCCCTTTGTAATACTCTCCCAGCATGCCGCGTTCCCGCCGCGGCTCCCCCCTTCAAATGGGGTTGGCACGATTTTTGCGTCTATGAAAGGAACGAGCCGCCTTCCGGCGGCTGCCCCTTCAGGAGACTCGATTGGGCCACCCGATGCAAGAACTTCGCCTGCGCCAGCAAATGACGCTGGCGCCGCGTCTGCAACAATCCGTCAAGCTGCTTCAGATGTCGGCGTTGGAGTTCACCACGGCCGTACAACACGCGCTTGCGACGAACCCTTTTCTCGAAGATCCGGACGAATCGGAGCCCGAGGCGGCCCCGGCTGCGCCCGGCGTCCGCGGTGAGATGACGGAGCAGGCCGACGGACAGTCCGCGCCAGCACCGGTCGCGGCATCCGAAAGCCCGGACATGGATGAACCCCTGCCCGACGCGCCGGCCTATTCCGGCGACTATCCCACGCACGCCCCGTCCGGCGGCGACAGCGATCTGGGCCAATGGGCCTGCGCCAACGTGTCGATGCGTGACCGCCTGTCCTTCGAATTAGGCAACTACCACCTGCAGCCGCGCGACCGCCTGCTGGCTGAATTCATCATCGACGCCCTGGACGACGACGGCTATCTGCGCACCCCGCTGGAAAATCTTTGTACGGCCGCCGACGAAGACATCAATCCGATTCCCGACGAAAGCGAATGGATGGCGGCCCTGCGCCTGGTGCAGCAACTGGATGCGCCGGGGATCGCTGCGCGCGATCTGCGCGAATGTCTGACGCTGCAACTGGCGGCGCTGCCCGACGAAGACGACGCCACGCGGGCGCTGGCCCAGCGCATCGTGCAGGACCATCTGGAACGTCTGGGCAAGAACGATTACGCCGGCCTGCGCCGCGCGTTGGCATGTTCGGACGATGCCCTGCGCGACGCCTGCGCGCTGATCCGGCGCCTGGATCCCAAGCCCGGCGGCCGCTATAGCGGCGACGCGCCGGTGTACGTCGTGCCCGATGTGTTTGTCGACAAATGGCAGGGACGCTGGCGCGTGCTGCCCAATCGCAGCGCCATGCCGCGCGCACGTCTGCATAGCGCCTATGCGGACCTCTTCCGCCGCGCCCGGCTGGACGACCGCAGCCCCATGGCGCAAGAGCTGCAGGAGGCGCGCTGGCTGGTGCGAAATGTCGAGCAGCGCTACACCACCATCCAGCGCGTGGCCGAAGCGATCGTGAAGCGCCAGCAGATGTTCTTTGAGTACGGCGAAGTCGCCCTGCGTCCGCTGATGCTGCGCGAAGTCGCCGATGATCTGAACATGCACGAGTCCACGGTGTCGCGCGCCACGGTCAGCAAGTACATGACGACCCCGCGCGGCGTCTTTGAATTCCGCCACTTCTTCTCGCGCGAACTCGCAACAGAATCGGGCGGCTCGTGTTCCGCCGCAGCCGTCCGCGCGCTGATCAAGGAAATGGTGGACGCCGAAGATCCGTCCATGCCGCTTTCCGACGTGGCGTTAACGCAGCAACTGGCGTCCAACGGCATTCTTCTCGCCCGCCGCACCGTATCCAAATACCGCGGCCAGTTGCGCGTGCCGCCGGCTGAATTGCGCCGCCAGCATTGAATCGCGGCACCGGCATGAACCGGTGCCGCGATTAGTTGCGCAGGGACGGCCTTTGACTCCGACTTGATTTCCGCGGCACAAAAAAAAAGGCTTCCTTTCGGAAGCCTTTTTGTGTGGGGCTGCTTACTTGCTGCCGCCCGTGTTCGGATATCCCGGAGGAGGCGCGGCGCCGCCGGCCGGGGTATTCGGCACATTGTCATTGGCTTCGCGCTTGCGATTCGGCATTTCCGACCCATGCTTGTCGGACTTCATGTGACCGCTCTTATCCAGGTTCGGCGGCGTGGTGCCGGTCTGGGGCGCCGCATTCGGGGCGGGCGGAATCTGGCCTGGAGGCACCTGGGTGTTGGGCGGCACGGCAGCCCCGTCATTCGGCGTCGTGGACGGCGAGGTCGGGGGCGAGCTGCGGCCCGTGGATTGGGCATAGGCACCGCCAGCGGCAAGGCCGGCAATCATGGCAAACGCGCAAGTCATGGCACGGTATTTCATAGCGTAGCTCCTTCCTTGGTTGAAATGCTTCAACCTAGTCGCAAGCCCCGTGCCTGACCCCCGCTTTATCTACTCCCCCTGCGGTAGTCCGCCATGCGGGGCATTTTTTACCTGCCGTTGAAACACTTGACCGCCTATTTGACCTCTACCCCGCCCGCTGCGGCCCCGCGCTCTCCTCCAGCATCCGCTGCACCCGTTCGCCCAGCGCATCCAGCGAGAACGGCTTGACAATGAGTTCCATGCCGTCCTCCAGGAAACCACCCGCGCTGGCCGCGCTTTCGGCGTAGCCCGTCATGAGCAGCACGCGCAGGCCGGGGTGAGCGACGCGCGCGGCGTCCGCCAACTGCCGGCCGTTCAGGTTGGGCAGGCCAACGTCGGTCACCAGCAGGCTCAGGTTACGCGTGGACGTCACCAGCTCCAGACCTGCCTCCCCGTCACCGGCCGTCAATACATGCAGGCCCATATCCACCAGCGACTCGCGCACCATTTCGCGCACGTTCGTGTCG
The DNA here is from genome assembly GCF_002331005.1 of Achromobacter sp. UBA2119. Classification (NCBI taxonomy): domain Bacteria; kingdom Pseudomonadati; phylum Pseudomonadota; class Betaproteobacteria; order Burkholderiales; family Alcaligenaceae; genus Achromobacter; species Achromobacter sp. UBA2119. The sequence goes on from NZ_DCYD01000012.1 coordinate 205,787, forward strand.
TCTTCCACGACGATGACGAAAGCCTGGCCGGCCGACGCCGCTTGCGTGCCGGTCGCCCGCGGCGCATCCGCGGCCTGTTCCGGCACGCCTTGATGGCGAGGCAGGTACAGCCGCACCGACGTCCCGACGCCTACGGCGCTTTCCAGCACGGCACTGCCGCCGGCCTGCTTGGCAAAACCGTAAGTCATGGACAGCCCGAGCCCCGTGCCTTCGCCCAGCGGCTTGGTGGTGAAGAACGGGTCGAAGGCGTGGGCCAGCACATCGGGCGACATCCCGCAGCCCACGTCTGACACCGTGACCTCGACAAACGGGCCCGGCTTGACGCCCGGGCTCTGGCGAAGCGACGCTTCGTCCAGTTGCGTGTTTGCCGCCGCAATGGTCAACACGCCGCCATTTGGCATGGAATCGCAGGCGTTGATCACCAGGTTGAGCATCGCGTTCTCAAACTGGTTCTTGTCGCAATTGATCGGCCACAGGTCCGGGTCCAGATCGAAGACCAGATTCACGCGCTCGCCGGTATACCGATGGAACAGGTCCATCATGGAATGCAGCGTGCCCTCCACGCTGAACGGCTTGGGGTCGATCGGCTGGCGCCGCGAGAAGGTAAGCAGGCGCTGCGTCAGGTGTGCGGCACGGTTCGCCGAATCCATGGCCACCGTGATGAACCGCTGCGCCTGTTCGGGCACGCCGGCAGACAGCTTGCGCTGAATGAGATACAGCGCACCGGTGATGCCCTGGAGCATGTTGTTGAAATCGTGCGCGATGCCGCCGGTCAGGCGTCCCACCGCCTCCATCTTCTGGGCTTGGCGTAATGCGTTTTCGGTGTCGGCCAGCGCCTCGGCCTGCGCTTTCAGATCGGAATCATCACGTCCCGCGACGTACAGGCTGTCTTGCGACCACGACATGCTCCAGGTGATCCAGCTGTAGCCGCCCTCGCGGCGCAGGACCCGGTTTTCCAGGTGCCGGGCGGGTTGCGTGCCGTCCGCCTGCGCGTGCGGCGACCAGGCGTTGCGCGTCGCATCCAGGTCGTCCGGGTGGATCAGCTCGGCCAGCCCCATCGACAGAAACTGGTCGGGACTCCAGCCCAGAATGGGTTGCACGGCCGGATTCACGCTGGCAAACCGGCCCCTGCTGTCGATGACGGCCAGCAGCTCGGGGGACATTCGCCAGATGCGATCCCGCTCGGCAATGGCGTGCTCCACCCGCTGCTCCAGCATGCGTGCGTATTGCGAACGCTCGACCGCGTCGCACATCCGTTCGGCGACTTCCTCGATGAACGCCAGATCCGCCGGCTTGAGCCGGCTGCTCGACAAGGGGCGGACCAGCAGCGCACCGCCTTGCCGCGCCCAGCGGCGCATCGGCACGACGATGGCCGACGGGCGGATGTCGCCGCCCTCTTGCGCCACCAGCGGCTGCAGATAGGTCGTGCGCCCCTTGCGGACGGCGTCGAAAAAATCTTCGCCCAGTTGTTCTGTCGCCAGTGCGCCGTGGCTCGCCACATCATGCTCGGAACGCCAGCAGGTCGACACCACCGGCGCCGCGCCGTCGCCGGCCCAGTCCAGAACCGCCACCAGGCCCAGCGACAGGTGCTGCCCCAATCCCGCGCAAGCGGTTTCCTCGATGGCCGGCTGCAGATGGAGTTCTCGCATGCGATCGCCCAGCGCCAGCAGGAAATTCTTGCGATGCTGGCCTTCCCACAGCTCGGTCTCGGCGGCTTTGCGCGCGGTGACGTCAAGAAACAGCGCCATGATGCGATCGGGGCCTTCCTTGCGCGCCCGCGCCTCGTACCACGCATCCTTGGGCGCGGGCACGGCAAATTCAAATTGGGCGGGCTCGCCCGACTCCACGACCTGCGCGAACGTATCCAGGATCTGGCTGGGAACGCCGGGAATCATCTCGCGCAGCGTGTGGCCCAGCGTGTCGCCCTCGCGCATGCCGCTCTGGCGTTCAAAGGCGGGGTTCACCTCCAGAAAGCGGAAGTCGGCGATGCGGCCGTCTTCGCTGCGCAGGGCTTCGGCAAGAAAAAACGCTTCCTGCATGCCGTCGAACATCGCCCGCCAGCGCTCTCCGCTGCGTCGCAAGGCCACGTCCAGCAGATGCCTTTCGATCGCCAGCGCCGCGCTGCGCGTGACCAGCGCGATCGCGTCGATATCCTGCGCGGTCGGCAACCGGCTTTCTTCGTAGTAATTGGAGAAGACGCCCAACAGCCGTCCGTCTGGCGCCTTGATCGGCGTGGACCAACACGCGCGCAAGCCATTCTCCAAGGCAAGGTCGCGCCACGGCGCCCAACGCGGATCGTTGGCAATATCGTCGGTGTAGACCGGCTTGCCCGAATGCGCTGCCGCGCCCCACGAGGCGGTCATCGGCCCGATGGCTACGCGGTCCACGGCGGCATTGAACGCGTCCGGCAGGCCGGGTGCGGCGCAATGCCGCAATTCGGTTCCCGCGTCGTCCACCACCGCGATGGACGCGCGCAGCGTCACACTCGACTGCGCCTCGACGGCGTTCAGCACATGTTCCAGTACCTGCCGGATCGGTACGCCGGCAGCTATGCGCTCCAGCATGATGCGTTCGTCTTCCAGACGAGCTAGCGTGTCGGTCCATGGCAGGGACACGCGGTCTTGCTTGGTCAGCATGGTTCCCCCTATCGCAATACAGAATGTATCGCGATAGAAGCGCGCGTGGCGCAACCCTGCGTAACGCGACGCTACCCTTCCCCGAAAAAAAGGGTGCGGTCAGGCGGGGCCAGCGGCGCCAGCCGCGGGATGCCGCCGTCCCGTGCGCCAGGCGAGACCCGCGCTGATCACGAGCGCGGCGGCCAGCAAGCCGCCCGCCATGGCGGCAACGCCATGCCAGCCGCCCGCGGTCCAGAACTGGCCGCCAAGCGCCCCAAGCACGCTCGACCCCACGTAATAGACCAGCAGGTAGAACGAGGCGGCCAGCGCCTTGTAGCCACGCGCCATCTGCCCGACCCAGCCGCTCGCGACGGCGTGGGCCGCAAAAAAGCCGAAGGTGAAGACGACGATGCCTGCGATCAGCACGGGCAACCCGTTGGAAAGGGTCAACAGCAGGCCCGCCAGGGCAAGGCCGGACGCTGCGGCCAGCATCGCGCCGCGCCCGTGCCGGTCAGCCAGGCGGCCGAACCAGGTCGAGGCGAAGATGCCCACCAGGTAGACGACAAAGATGAACCCGATGAAGGTCTGGCTGAGCGAGAACGGCGGCAGCAGCAGGCGAAAGCCGACATAGTTGTAGACCGCGACAAACGCGCCCATCAGCAGCCCGCCCATGGCGAACAGCGCGCACAGCGGACCATTCTTCAGGTGCGCGCCGGCGCCTTCCCGCACGTCCGCCCACACGCCAGCCCATCCCTGGCCCCGGCGTGGCGTGAACCGGCGCGAGGCCGGCAGCAGCCACACGAACAGCAGGGCCGCGATGAGGCCCAGCAATCCCAGCGTGCCCATCGCCGCGCGCCAGCCGAAATGGTCGGACACCAGGCCGGTGATGACCCGTCCCGACAGCCCGCCGAATGCGCTGCCGCTGATGTACAGGCCCATCGCGAAGCCCAGTGTGCCGGGCTCCACCTCTTCGGCCAGGTAGGCCATGGCTACGGCGGGCACCCCGCCCATCGCCACGCCTTGCAGCGCGCGCAGCGCCAGGAGACTCTGCCAGTCCGGCGCGACGGCCGCGACGGTTCCGAGGACGGCGGAGGCAAACAGGGACCACGCCATGACCCGCTTGCGCGGCAAGGCGGCGGAAAACAGGCCGACAAAGAAGATCGCGATGGCCAGCAACCCCGTGCACAGCGACAGCACCAGGCTGCTCTGCGCCGGCGATACGTTGAACGCATGCGTGAACAGCGGCATCAGCGGCTGCACGCAATACAGGAGGGAAAAGGTGGAAAAACCGGCGGCAAAGAGCGCCCACTGGGCACGGCGCAGTCCCGGCGTACCGCGCGCCAGATATTCGGGCGACGTGGCGGCACGTTCGGTTGCGGGACTTGCAGAAGGGGTAGACATCAGGATTCTCGAAAAACACCGGGCTTGAGCCCGTGCCGACAAAGTAGACTTTTCCCCTGCATATGTCCAATATATGAAACTTGACCCGTTCATATTTAAAAACGATGGAATTGCGCCACCTGCGTTACTTCACCGCTGTTGCCGAGGAACTGCACTTCACGCGCGCGGCGGCCCGCCTGGGCATCGGCCAGCCTCCGCTCAGCCAGCAGATCCAGCAACTGGAACGCGAGATCGGCACACCGCTGTTCCTGCGCCTGCCCAGGGGCATCGCGCTGACCGAGGCCGGCGCCCAATTCCTGGACGACGCGCGCGCCATCCTGGCTAGCGCCGACCGCGCCATCGACATGGCCAGACGGCTGGGCCGCGGCGAACGCGGGGCCATCACGGTGGGCTTTACCGCATCGGCCGTATTCCACCCCTACCTGCCCCGTGCCATCCGCGCCTACCGCGACCGCTATCCCGACGTGCGCATCACCCTGACCGAAAGCAATACCATCTCGCTGCTGCGCGGCCTGCGCGCCGGCGAGGTGGATGTCGCCTTTGTGCGCCCCCCTTACGTGCTGGACGCCGAGTTCGAATCCGAGCGCGTGCTGGACGAGCCGATGCTGATCGCCCTGCCGCCCGGCCATCCGCTCAGCCGCAAACGTGCCGTTCCCATCGCCGAACTGGCTGACGAGGGTTTTGTGCTGTATCCGCGGCCCATCGGCGCGGGCCTGTATGACGCCATCCAGTCCGCCTGCCAGCGCGCCGGCTTTGTGCCGCGCGTCATCCAGGAGGCCCCGCAGATGGCGTCTATCGTGAGTCTGGTGGCGGCGGGCGTCGGCATTTCGATCGTGCCCGCCGCCATGCGGCACATGGGCGCGCAAGGCATCGAGTACCGGCCCATCAAGGGCGATGCCCCGCACGCCCTGCTGGACATGGCGTACCGGCGGCACGACCGATCAGTGGCTGCGGAAAACGCGGTCGGCATGTTGCGGCGCCTGGCGCATCCCGAACGCGATTGAGTTTCCACGAACCCGCCGTTTCCCCCTGTCGCGTTTGTCATTTCCTGTAAACCGTCCGGGCGATGCCGGCGATAGACTCACGCGCTTGCCGGCGATGCGTCCCCGTGGGAGACCCGCTGTCAGCCGCGTTCAACTTTATAAAGGTGCTCCCGTGAGACGTACCCTTCTGGCCCTGGCTTTTGCGTCGATCCCCGGACTGGCTGCCGCCGCCGCGCTGCCCTCCTCCATCGGCGCCGTCACTGTCTACCAGGATCGCGCCGTAGTCACCCGCGCCGCCAGCAGCGAGCTTGCCGCGGGCGAACACGAGCTGGTGCTGGAAAACCTGCCCGCGTCGCTCCAGGAAAACTCCCTGCAGGTGTCTGCCAAGAGCACCGGCCAGGCCACACTGCTTGACGTCAAGGTCAGCGACGTCTATCAGGCCGCCACCGCCAACGAACGCGTGCGGCAGATCGAGGCGCAGATCGACAAGCTGGTCAGCCGCCAGGCCGCGCTGGACGACGAAGCTGCGGTGCTGGATAACCAGCGCGAACTCATCCTGATGATGCAGCGCGGCGCCACGGAACCGGCCAAGGACGGCGCGCGGCTCACGCTGGACGAACTGAAGGCGATCCAGACCCTCAGCGCCGAGTCGCTGGCCACGACGCTGGCGGGCCTGCGGCGCGTGGCAGAACAAAAGACCGAGCTGGAGCGCGAGATGACGGCGCTGCAAACCCAGCTTGGCCTGGTGCGCGGCGAATCGGGCCGTCGCACGAAGACCGTCACGTTGCGGGTCAACATGGCGCGCGCGGGCAAGCTGGACCTGGCGCTGTCGTATGCGGTGGCGGGCGCACGCTGGACGCCGGCCTACGACGCGCGCCTGCGCCCCGCCGACCGCAATGTGGATCTGGGCTACTTCGGCGTCATCCGCCAGAACACCGGCGAAGACTGGAAGAACGTGAAGCTGACGCTGTCCACCGCCCGGCCGTCCCTGGGCGGCGGCGCGCCGACGCTGCGTCCGTGGATCATCGACGTGGCCGCGCCGCCCCCGCCGCCCCGGCCCGTTGCCGCGCCCGCCCCCGCCGCCGTGCAGGCCGAGAGGCACGCCAAGCGCGCGCCGCGCGCCAGTGCGGTGGAAGACAGCGCCGTGCTGCCCGAGCCCGAAGCCGAAGTCATCGATGTCTCGACGGCCCAGGTCCAGAACGCCGCGACCAGCGCGTCGTTCCAGATCAAGAATCCGGCCACGCTGCTGTCGGACAACACCACGCAACGCGTCGCCATCGCAACGACCCAGCTGCCTGCGACCTTGCAATACCAATCCACGCCGGGGCTGCGCGAGACCGTCTACCTGACTGCGCAGGCCAGCAACAACACCGACTTCCCCTTCCTGGCCGGTCCGCTCAATACCTTCCTGGACGACGCGTTCGTGGCGTCAGGCACCATGAAGGCCGTGATGCCGGGCGAAAAACTGGAGCTGGCCCTCGGCGCCGACGATGGCATTTCCATCAAGCGCCAGCTGGTGAATCGCTACACCGAAAGCACCGGCTTTTCGGGCAGCGGCAAGCGCGTCACCTACGAGTACAAGATCACCGTCAAGAACAACAAGGCCACCACGGAAAAGGTGTCCTTCGCGGACCGGCTGCCCATCTCGCGCAACGAGAAGATCGTGGTCAAGCTGCTGTCGCCGTCCGAGCGCGACATCAAGCGCGAAGAAGACGGCAAGCTGGTGTGGGACTGGGAACTGGAGCCGGGCAAGTCGCGCGAGACCGTGCTGAAGTTTTCTGTGGACTATCCGGGCGACATCGACGTGAACGGCCTCTGATGCGCTAACGCATCTGGAAGGCTTCCTGGTGAAACAGCTGCCGAACCGGCATGCCGCGCCGGTACAGGCCGTCCTTCAACGAGTCGGCAAAGCCCGTCGGACCGCAGAACCAAATACTTGGCCAGGGTGCGCCGTCCGGACGCGCCCTGGCCAGGACGTCGGCAGTCAAGGGCGGGTGCTGGTCGCTGTAACGCACGTCCAATTTCACGCTTGGAACGCGCGCGCACAGTTCGCGCAGCCTGTCGGCGAACGGCGCATCGGCCGCATTGCGGGCGCAGTAATACAGGGTGGCGACGGGCGCGTCTTCGGGATGCGTCTGCAAGGCCTCAAGCCATGAAATGAAGGGCGTCACGCCGATGCCCGCGCCCACCCAGATCTGCGGGCGGTCCTCGTCGCGGCGATAGTCGAAACACCCATAGGGCCCTTCAACGGTCACCGCCTGCCCGACCGCCAGCGTCTTCTGAAGGCGCCGCGTGTAATCGCCCAGCGCCTTGATCGAAAACTGCACCCGGCCCGAGCCATCGTCAGCGCCCGACACCGTGAACGGATGCGCGCCTTCGTTGCGGTCGGCCGTCAGAAAGGCGAACTGGCCGGCGCGGTGATGCCAATCGCCCTCTACACGACAGGTCACGCGCAGGATGTCGTCTGAAAGGTGATCGACGTCCAGCACGGTGCCCTTGTAGCGGCGCGCCCGCCCGATGCGGCCCGTCAGCGCCATGACCGCGCAAACCGACCCCACCGCGGTCGCAACGCCCACCAGCCAGCCCACCGGTTGCGACCACCACGCGGCGGGCGTCAGCACAACGCCATGAAATGCCGCCACCAGAAAGATCACTGCGGCGATGCGATGGACCTGGCGCCACACGTGGTACGGAAACCGGCGCCACAGGGTCAGCAGCACCATCGCCACCAGAATCCAGACGGCGTACTCGCCCAAGTCCTTGGCCGATCCCCGGAACACATCCAGCATGGCCGCCGCGCGCGGCGTCTTGGGAACCGGATCGAAAATAGCGAGCAGCAGCGGCTTGGCGAGTTTGATGAGGTAATGCACCGCGGCGAGCGCGGTGGCCAGGATCCCGCACCACTTGTGCAGCCGGTACATCTTGTCCAGGCCATCCAGCCGCTTTTCCAACCAGACCGGCCTGACCGACAGCAGCATGATGAGTGCCATCAGCACATAAGCCGTCAAACCGGTCAGCAAAATCAGTTGATCGCGCCACGTCCAGACGTTAAAGGCGGCTGGCGGCTGCAGCCACAGGGCGGCCGACCAAGCCAGGACGCTGACGGCGAGGATCGAGAAAAGGATTCGTCGCATCGGCATCGCTCCCATCAAATCGGCGGCCGTGCCAACCCCTGGCAGGCCGCAGACAGAATGGTAGTTTCGCCCAAGACCGCCATTTCGCGCGTCCCGGACAACCTTTGACGCAAATCAAACAGGGTCCGGCAAAAATGGCTGGTCGTTCGCGCTCAGTGGGTGCGGCAATACGCGATGAAGTCGTCCGGGGCCAAGGGCATCGAGATCCCGTAGCCCTGCGCCACATCGCACCCGAGTTCGCGCAGGAGTTGCACATCGCGCTCCTGCTCGACGCCTTCGGCCACCACGCGCCGGCCCAGCACCCGCCCCATTTCAATCGCGGCCGCCACGACGGCGCGCGAGGCCGGCTCGCGGTGCATATGCACGATGAAGTCGCGATCGATCTTCAATTCATTGAATGGCATGGCGGAAAAGAGGCGCATCGATGCAATGCCCGCGCCGAAATCATCCATTGCCAGCTCAAAGCCCCGCACCCGCAAGAGATTCAGGGTCGACGACAGCGCCAGCCAATCGTTGACCGGCTCGTCTTCCGTGAGCTCGACCTTGATCAGCCGGGCGGGCAGTCCCGCCTGCCCCACCTTCTGCTCCAGCAGGCCGGGCAGATCGCGCGAGCATAGCGTGGACGCCGAGGCGTTGATCGCAATGGGCACGGCGATGTCCTCGTCCTGCATCTGGCGCAGCACGCTCAGCACGCGGTCGGTGACGCGGCAGAACAGCATGCGGTCCATGCCCAGCCGATGCGCCGCCGGCACGAAGTCGGCGGCGGAGATGGCGCCCAGCTTGGGGTCGACCCAGCGCGACAGCGCCTCGGCCGCCACCACGCGCCCGGTCGACAGGCTGATCTGGGGTTGCAGCACCACGCTCATGCCGGTGCCGGAAAGCAGCGCCTGGCTCAGCGCGGCTTCCATGACCTCGCGCCGCACGGATTTCGGTTTGTCTGGCGACGCCGATTCGTCGTCGATGCTGTGCAATGCATTCTTGATGGCCTGCTGCATCGCCACGCGCGACACGGGCTTGGACAGCGCCTGCGCCGACGGGCAGCCGGCCTGCAGGGCAAGGCGGACATGCGACTGCAGCAGTTCGTCGCTCAGGCTGCTGATCCAGATGATCGGCGGCATGCTTTTCAGGCGCCCCGCGTCCACCAGCCTGCGCAGGTCGTTGGGCAGCCGCGTGCCATCGCCTTCGCCCATCACGATGTCGCTGATCAGCACGTCATGATATTGACGCGTGATCGCGCCAACCGCCTCGATGCTGCTTGCCAAGCCCGCCACGCGGCGATAGCCCAATGCCAGCAGCATGTTCTGCAAGTAGGCGCGTTCGACTGGGTGATCTTCCACGAGAAGAATCCGTCGGGACGCTCCGGCATCGGGTTTTGGCATTGCTGACCGTCCTGGACCTGTATACACGGTAAGAAGCCGCACGCGGCCCCCGCCTGCGCCTGCCGCAAGCCGGTTGCACCCGGCCAACTGAGAGCGTGAATCAATGCTAAGGCATCCACGCGAAACATGTCTTTATCGATAACGGGTTAATTCAGTTCGTCACCGATAGGCGTAGCCAGCGGCGCCTCCGCCGTCCGGCTCCGTTCATTGGGGCCTGTCCCCGCCGCACAGACTTGCCGCAGCCACCCATCCGCCTCCACCGTCCGCGGGTGCGATAATGGCGGACTTTCCCGCATCTACCGGCACGGAGCTTCTCTTGACCCGCATTGACGACCCCCTGCACGACCGCGAGGTCGGCGCCGCCGACGCCACCCAGGACAACACGCGCACCGACGACACCCGCATCAGCGCCGTGCGCCCGCTGATCTCACCCGCGCTGCTGCAGGATGAATTGCCGGTGTCGGCCGACATCCAGACGCTCGTTGAGCAAAGCCGCGCGCAGATCGCCGACGTGCTGCACGGCCGCGACGACCGGCTGGTCCTGGTGGTGGGCCCCTGCTCCATCCACGACCACGCGCAAGCCATGGAATACGCGCGCAAGCTGCGCGCCGCTGCCGACGAGCACAAGAAAGACCTGCTGATCGTCATGCGCGTGTACTTCGAGAAGCCCCGCACCACCGTCGGCTGGAAGGGCTACATCAACGACCCGCGCCTGGACGGCAGCTTCCGCATCAACGAAGGACTGCGCCGCGCCCGCGAACTGCTGCTGGACATCGGCGGCCTGGGTCTGCCCATCGCCACGGAATTCCTGGACCTGCTCAGCCCGCAGTACATCGCCGACCTGATCGCGTGGGGCGCCATCGGCGCACGCACCACGGAAAGCCCCAGCCACCGTCAGCTCAGCTCCGGCTTGAGCTGCCCATTGGGCTTCAAGAACGGCACCGACGGCGGCGTGCAGATCGCTGCCGACGCGATGGTCGCCGCCAGCGCCAAGCACGCGTTCATGGGCATGACCAAGATGGGCATGGCTGCCATCTTCGAAACCCGCGGCAATCAGGACACGCACGTGATCCTGCGCGGCGGCAAGCAAGGCCCGAACTACGACGCCGCCAGCGTGCAAGCCTGTTGCGACGCCCTGCGCAAGGCCGGCCAGCGCGAACAGGTCATGATCGACTGCTCGCACGCCAACTCCAACAAATCGCACGTGCGCCAGATCGACGTGGCCAACGACATCGCCGCCCAACTTGCCGAAGGCGACAGCCGCATCACGGGCGTCATGATCGAAAGCCACCTTGAGGAAGGCCGCCAGGACCTCAAGCCCGGCGAGCCGCTGCGTCATGGCGTCTCCATCACCGACGCCTGCCTGGGCTGGACACAGACCGAGCCCGTGCTGGCCGCACTGGCCCTGGCCGTGCGCCAGCGCCGCGAAAAGCTCGCCGCGCGCGCTTGATCGCTCGCGTTGCCCGGCGCGGGGTCGCCCCCGCGCCAGCTGTTACAGCACGCACCTGAAACAATTGGTATCATGCGCGTCTTCGGGGGCCTTGCGTCCCCTCCCGCTTCTTTTCGTTCAGGTATGGATCGTTCTCGCCTTGTAGGGGCCGCACCGGCCCAGTCCGCCCCCATGCGGCACAGCATTTTCATTTACACCGAAGAACAACGCGGCAACCAGATGGTCGAGTCCCGCGTGATCGGCATGATGTCCGACGTGTCCGGGTCGGAAAAACTCATCGTCGTGGAAGACCCGTTTCACGGGCTCAAGTACGTCTACCGCATCGACCACGAGAGCAACAATCTGGACGCGGCCGCCATCACCGAGATCGACGAATCGCGGTTCAACGGCAAGTCCTCGATCGAGATCAATGCCATGTCGTACCGGCTGGGCACCGCGGACAATGCCGTCAAGCTCTTGCGCGGCAAGACGCGCTGGATCCAGGACAAGGGCTCGGTGCTGTCCGTGCTGCTGCAAAATGCTGCTGCGCGCAAAACGCGCTTTGCGCCGGCCCGGATTGAACGCGATCGGATGCGCAAAGTGCCCGAGGGTGTGCCGGTCGAATTACTCCCTTCGTAGGCGGGACGGTATCCACCCCGGTTCTTCTTATCCACAGAATTTGTGGATAAGAAAAACCCAAACGCCCGGCTGATGGCCTTTCGGGCGATGCGCACCGGGCTGCGCAATTTTTGACCAACTGATTTTTCCCTGCCGCCTGGATCGCATCCTTGATCCATGCCGCGCCGCCGCATCGGCGGGAATGATATTCTGCGCGCACGCACGCCAAAGACGTATACCGTCGTCCTCTGATTTTTCCGCGCGATCGCGGCCATTCAAGAATTCACAGCATGACCAGAACACACCTGTTCGCCCCCGGAGCGCCCAAGCGCGCCACACCGTGACGATCATCGTCGTCGACGACCACGGGGATTGGCGCGATTCCATCGCCGAGTACATCCAGGACCTTGGCCTGGACAAGACCATCCTCACCGCAGGCTCGCTGGCCGAGCTTGACGAGCTGTTGCTCACCGTAACGCCCGCGATCCTCGTGCTGGACGCCATGCTGCCGGACGGCGATGGGCTGGCGCGCGTGTCGCATCTGCGCACTTCCTATCCGTCAATGGGCATCATCATGCTCACCGGACGGCTCCTGAGCGAAGACAAGGTGTCGGGCCTGAGCCTGGGCGCCGACCACTACCTGACCAAGCCCGTCAACCTGGCCGAACTCGGCGCCACGCTGGTGTCGCTGTCGCGGCGCCTGCGCATCGTGCCGGCCGCCGACGCAGAGGATGCGCAATCGGACGCCTGGCGCTTCGACCCCGCGCGCCGCACGCTGACCTCGCCCAGTCAGATCAGCGTCGACATCACCGATACCGAAAGCCGCCTGATCGGCGCGCTGATCCAGGCGGCGCCACTGCCGCTGACGCGCGCCCGCCTCGTTGAAGCCCTGGGCGCAAGCGCCGAGGCCTACGACACGCATCGGCTGGACGCCCACATGCATCGACTGCGGCGCAAGCTGCGCGAGCTGGCCGGTGGCGACCTGGGCATCCGCACCGTCTATGGCGTGGGCTACGTCTGCACCACGCCCGTCACCATCGTTGGCAGCCTGCCCAAACTCTGAGACCGCCCGCATGAACGCTCCTATCCGCCCCCGCCGCTCCGTTCTCTACATGCCCGGCGCCAACGCGCGCGCATTGGACAAGGCACGCACGCTCGATGCGGACGCGCTGATCCTCGACCTGGAAGACGCGGTGGCGCCCGACGCCAAGGCGCAGGCCCGTGCCCAGGTCGCTGCGGCGCTGCGCGAAGGCGGCTACGGACGGCGCGAGTGCATCGTGCGCGTCAACGCGCTGGATACGCCGTGGGGGATGGACGACGTGCGCGCCGTTGCGCAAGCCGGCGCCGATGCCGTGCTGCTGCCCAAGGTCGAATCCCCCGCCCAGTTGGCCGCGCTGGCGCAGGCCCTGGACGCGGCGGGCGCGCCCATGGATCTGCCGTTGTGGGCCATGGCCGAAACACCGCTGGGCTTTCTGCGGCTCGATGCCATCGCCGGCGGCCATGCGCGGCTGGCCGCCATCGTCGTCGGGACGTCTGATCTGGTGAAGGATCTGCATGCGCGCCACACGCCGTCGCGCGACGAGACGCTGCTGGCGCGCTCGCTTGCCGTGATGGCGGCACGGGCGCACGGCCTTGCGGTTCTGGATGGCGTCCATCTGGATCTGAACGACGATGCTGGCTTGCAGGACGCCTGCCGGCAAGGACGCGACCAGGGCTTCGATGGCAAAACGCTGATCCATCCGCGCCAGATCGCCGCTGCGAATGCCGCCTTTGCGCCGACGGCAGAAGAGCTCGATACGGCGCGCAAACGGCTGGACGCGTGGCGGGCCGCGCAGGCCGAAGGTAAAGGCGTGGCGGTGGTTGACGGGGCCTTGGTCGAGAACCTGCATGCCAGCGAGGCCGAGCGCGTGCTGGCGCTGGCGGCGGCGATTCAGGCGCCGTAGGGGATGCGGCCGGAACTGTCCGGCCGGATCGCCCCGCTCAGACCTCCCCGGCCGGACCTGCCCGGCCGGAGCTTCCCGCCCAGACCTGCCCGGCCGAGTACAATCCCCCCCTTCGTTCGGATTGAGTCCGCTTTCATCCGAACACGTTCGCGCCGGCGCGCATGATGCGCGTGCCATCCCGCCGCGGTTCCTGCATTCCTGCATACAGCCCCCAGAGGGCGTCTTGCCGCGCGCGCATTGCGCCATCCAGCCCTACATCCATGATCCGTTTCCAACAAGTTTCACTCATGCGCGGCGTCAAGCCGTTGCTCGACAAGGTCGACCTGCTTCTGAACCCCGGCGACAAGATCGGCCTCATCGGCGCCAATGGCGCGGGCAAGTCGAGTCTGTTCGGCCTCTTGCGCGGCACGCTGCACGCCGATCAGGGAGACCTGGACTACCCCGCCTCCTGGCGAGTGGCCCACGTCGCGCAGGAAACCCCTGCGCTGGACCGCCCCGCCATCGAGTACGCGATCGACGGCGACACCACGCTGCGCAAGCTGGAAGCAGAACTGGCCGCGCTGGAAGCGGAGCCTGAAAGCGCGGAAAACGGCCTGCGCATGGGCGAGATCTACGCCGCGCTGGCCGACGCCGATGCCTACACCGTTCACTCGCGCGCCGAGCAGTTGCTGACCGGCCTGGGCTTCACGCAGGCGCAGATGCACCTGCCGCTCACCAGCTTTTCAGGCGGCTGGCGCATGCGACTGAACCTGGCGCAGGCGCTGATGTGCCCGTCCGACCTGCTGCTGCTGGACGAGCCCACCAACCACCTGGATCTGGACGCGATCATCTGGCTGGAAGACTGGCTCAAGCGCTATCCGGGCACGCTCATCGTCATCTCGCACGATCGGGACTTCCTGGACGGCGTGGTGAACGTGATCGTCCACATCGACGAACGCAAGCTCAAGCGCTACTCGGGCCATTATTCGTCCTTTGAACGCCAGCGCGCCGCGCAGCTTGAACTGGCGCAGGGCATGATGGAAAAGCAGATGCGCCAGCGCGCACACCTGCAATCGTTCATTGACCGCTTCAAGGCGCAAGCCAGCAAGGCACGCCAGGCGCAGAGCCGCATCAAGGCCCTGGCCCGCATGGAAGAGGTGGCGCCCCTGCGCGCCGCGGCCGAGTTCTCGTTCGAATTCCGCGAGCCGCTGCGCGCGCCCAATCCGCTGCTGACGATGGACAAGGTCAGCGCGGGCTATCGCATCGAGGACGAGGCCACCGAAGCCGTGTCCGACAAGATCATCGTGTCGGGCATCAACTTCTCGCTGCAGGCGGGCCAGCGCATTGGCCTGTTGGGCATCAACGGCGCAGGCAAGTCGACCTTCATCAAGACGATCGCGGGCGAGATCGAATCGCTGGCCGGCGACACGCAGTTCAACAAGGGATTGTCCATCGGCTACTTCGCGCAGCATCAGGTCGAGATGCTGCGGCACGACGAATCTCCGTTGTGGCACATGACCAAGATTGCGCCGACCGTACGCGAACAGGAACTGCGCAACTTCCTGGGCAGCTTCAATTTCAATGGCGCGATGGCCACCAGCTCGATCGCGCCTTTCTCCGGCGGCGAAAAGGCACGGCTGGCGCTGGCGCTGATCGTGTGGCAACGCCCCAACCTGCTGCTGCTGGACGAACCCACCAACCACCTTGACCTGGAAACGCGCGAGGCGCTGACGGATGCGCTGGCGCAGTTCGAAGGCACGCTGGTGCTCGTGTCGCACGATCGCCATCTGCTGCGCGCCACGACCGACCAATTCATCATCGTTGCCGACGGCAAGGTCAACCCGTTCGACGGCGATCTGGACGACTACAAGGACTGGCTCTACAAGACCAAGCTGGCGGCCAAGGCGGCCTGAGCGCGTTTTTGCGCGCCGTGCGCGCGCAACCGCGTTACAATCGCGCCGAATTGCCGGACTCCAGCGTCAACCTGGCCCGCACGGCAACCATCAACCACGTCCCGCTGTATGCGGGACGCGTTTTTTTAGCGCCATAGATGCCTATCAAAGACCAACTTTTTCTTGCCAGCCAGTATCTCGCGCCGCACCACCTGGTGTCGCGCTTCTTCGGATACGCATCGGACTGCCGCGAACCCGCGGTGAAGAACTGGATGATCTCGCGTTTCGTCCGCAAGTACGGCGTGAACATGAG
Organism: Achromobacter sp. UBA2119; assembly: GCF_002331005.1. Lineage (NCBI taxonomy): Bacteria > Pseudomonadati > Pseudomonadota > Betaproteobacteria > Burkholderiales > Alcaligenaceae > Achromobacter > Achromobacter sp. UBA2119. The sequence goes on from NZ_DCYD01000012.1 coordinate 221,473, forward strand.
CGAGGCGCTGCAAGAAGATCCGTTGGCCTACGACTGCTTCAATGACTTCTTTACGCGTGCGCTGAAAGACGGCGCGCGCCCGCTGGACGAAGAACCTGGCTCGGTGGTGTGTCCGGCCGACGGCGCCATCAGCCAGATGGGCGCGATCGAACAGGGCCGCATCTTTCAGGCCAAGGGCCACAGCTACGGACTCGCGGACCTGCTGGGTGGCGACACCGAGCGCGCCGCGCCGTTCCAGGGCGGCCAGTTCGCCACCATCTACCTGTCGCCCAAGGACTACCATCGCGTCCACATGCCCGTCGCCGGCACGCTCCGCGAAATGATCCACGTGCCCGGGCGCCTCTTCTCCGTCAACCCGCTGACCGCCCGCAACGTGCCGCGCCTGTTCGCGCGCAATGAGCGCGTCGTCTGCATCTTCGACACCGAGCACGGTCCCATGGCCGTGGTGCTGGTGGGCGCGATGATCGTGGCGTCCATCGAAACCGTGTGGGCAGGCCTGGTCACGCCGTTCAAGCGCCGGGTCAAGTCCGTGCGCTACGACGCGGCTGCCCGCGCGCCCATCTTTCTTGAAAAGGGCGCCGAGATGGGCCGCTTCAAGCTGGGTTCCACGGCCATCGTCCTGTTCGGACCCGACAAGATCCGCTGGGCCGACACGCCCTCGGTGACGGGCCCGGTGCGTATGGGCGAACTGCTGGCGCTGCCCACGCAGCCATAAATCGCGAAGCCTGTTCGCCAGAAGCGAACAGGCCACTTCAGTTTTATTCGCTTTCTGCGTTCGACGGCCGTTGCTAGATTACGGGCTTTTACCGGCCCGCCATGACTACCACCACCCTGCCCGCCGCGACCCCTGACGCCGCCTCTGGCTCCCTCCCCCGCAAGCTGCCCCGCGCGCTCGGGCGCATGCTGTCCCTGGACGATTTCGAAGCCGCGGCTCGCCGCCGGCTGCCGCGCCCGATCTTCGGCTACATCGCCGGCGCAGCCGAAGACAACCAATCGCTCAAAGGCAACCGCGAAGCCTTCGCGCAGTACGCGTTCACGCCGCGGGTCCTGGTGGACGTCTCCCGCCGCACGCAACAGACCGATCTGTTTGGCCGCACCTACGCGTCGCCCTTCGGCATCGCGCCCATGGGCATCAGCGCGCTGTCGGCTTACCGGGGCGATATCGTGCTGGCGCGTGCGGCGCGCGAGCAGAACGTGCCCGCGATCCTGAGCGGCACCTCGCTGATTCCTCTTGAAGCCGTCATCGCCGAAGCGCCCGGCACCTGGTTCCAGGCCTACCTGCCCGGCGACCCCGCCAAGATCGACGCGCTGATCGAACGCGCGCGGCGCGCGGGTTTCGAAACCCTGGTGCTGACCGTGGACATTCCCGTGTCCGCCAACCGCGAGAACAACGTGCGCACGGGTTTCTCGACGCCGCTCAAGCCCAGCTTGCGCCTGGCCCTGGACGGGTTGGCGCGCCCGCGCTGGCTGGCCGGCACGTTCGTGCGCACGCTGCTGGCGCATGGCATGCCGCACTTCGAGAATTCCTTCGCCACGCGCGGCGCGCCCATCGTCTCCGCCTCGGTGCTGCGCGACTTCACGGCACGCGACCACCTCAGTTGGGAGCACGTGGCGCGCATCCGCCGGCAATGGCCGGGCACGCTCGTCATCAAGGGCATCCTGCACCCGCGCGACGCGGCGCTGGCAAGGCAGCATGGTGCCGACGGCATCATCGTGTCCAATCACGGGGCGCGCCAGCTTGATGGCGCCATCTCGCCGCTGCGCGCCTTGCCCGGCGTGGTCGCCCAGGCCGGCGCGATGACCGTGATGATGGACAGCGGCGTGCGGCGCGGCGGCGATGTGCTCAAGGCGCTGGCCCTGGGCGCGCGCTGCGTGTTCGTGGGCCGCCCCTTCAACTACGCCGCGGCGGTCGGCGGCCAGCAAGGCGTCGCGCACGCCATCGGACTGCTGCGCGCCGAGGTCGACCGCAACATGGCCATGCTGGGCATCAACCGCCTTGGCGAGATGGACGCCAGCCTGATCTGCCGGGAAGGCGATCTGCCGGCCTGAGGCCGACGCGCCATGCCGAGGTGCTGCGCGAGGTGGACGCGCAGCGCCACGTTTATCAATCGCGGCGCCGCCGGAGCATAGAATGGCGGTTCACTGATTCCCTGCGCGTCCGCTGCGGCGCGCCCGTCCGCCGCCGTGTCCCTGCGCCAATCCTCATTCTTCCTGCGCTTCCTGACCTTGGGCGCCCTCGCCCACGTGTACGTCGGCGCCCGCCTGATCCCCGACCTGCTGCTGGGCGGTGAAGGCACGGCCGCCGCCATTCTCTTCCTGGTGCTTTCGTGCGTGCTGATCCCGATGGGCATGCTGGCACGTTCCTCGGTCAATCCGCCTTGGGGCGACCGCATCGCCTGGGTCGGCCTGCTGGCCATGGGACTGTTCTCGTCGCTCTTCGTGCTGACCGTGCTGCGCGACGCGCTGATGCTGCTTCTGTGGCTGGGCAATCTGGCGGCTGGCGCCGATCTGCCGTGGCTCGACCTGCGACGCGCCAGCGCGTGGACGGTCATCGGGCTTGCGCTGACCGGCACGCTGGCGGGCTTCTACAACGCCCGCCGCCGCGCACGCGTGGTGGACGTCGACGTGCGGATCGCCGGCCTGCCGCAAGACCTGGACGGCTTCACCATCGTGCAGATCAGCGACATCCACGTCGGCCCGACCATCAAGCGCCGCTATGTGCAGGCCATTGTCGACGCGGTCAACGAACAGCTGCCCGACATGATCGCCATCACCGGCGACGTGGTGGACGGCAGCGTCGAGCAGTTGGCCGCGCAGGCCCGTCCGCTGGGCGATCTGCGTGCGCCCTTCGGCGTGTATCTGGTCACCGGCAACCATGAATACTATTCGGGCGCGGGTCCCTGGATTGCGGAATTCCGCCGTCTTGGACTGCGCGTCCTCTTGAACGAACATGCCGTGATCCACCCGTCCGGCCTGCCCGTCGTAGTGGCCGGCGTCACGGACTTCAGCGCCGGCGCCTTCGATCCGCAGCAGCGCAGCAATCCGCGCGCGGCGCTGGCCGGCGCGCCCGCCGACGCGTTTCCGCGCATCCTGCTCGCCCACCAGCCGCGCAGCGCGGCCGCGGCAGAGCCCGCGGGCTACACGCTGCAGCTCTCCGGCCATACGCATGGCGGGCAGTTCTTTCCGTGGGGATTCTTCGTGCGGTTCCAGCAACCGTTCACGGCGGGGCTGCACCGGCTGGGGCAGATGTGGGTCTACACCAGCCGCGGCACCGGCTATTGGGGACCGCCCAAGCGCTTGTGGGCGCCGTCGGAGATCACGCGCCTGCGGCTGCGCGCCGCCCCTGCCCGCTAAACCGAGCGCTGGTGATAAGACGGCCTGCGTCAGGAGGACCTGCGTCCAGACGGCTTTCGCTCGAGGAACAGCGGTTCACGCAGCGTGCGGGTCAAGCGCCGGGCGCTCAAGCAGCCTCAGGCAGCGGCCCACGCTCCAGATAACTGGTCAGGGCGATGTCGCTGGTCGTGTTGGAGATGCCTTCGATCTGGTGGATGCGCGCCAAGAGCAGTTCCAGCGCCTGGGTATCGCGCACGCGCACCTTCAGCAGCATGGCGCTCTTGCCGGTGATGGTGTGGATCTCCTCCACTTCGTTCAGTTCGGCCAGCCCCAGCACCTGCTGGGTGATCGTCCAGTTGATCGTGTCCACATGCACAAAAGCCAGCAGCGGCCGGCCCATCTTTGCACCGTCGAGCTTGGCGGCGATGCCCTTGATGAGCCCGTCGCGTTTGAGCCGCTTGACCCGCTCGTGCACCGCCGGCGCCGACAGGTTGAGCTGCTTGCCCAGCTCCGCATAGCTGGGCGTGGCGTCGTCGGCCAACAGCGTCAAGAGTTTCCGGTCGCGGTCATCGAGGTCAGACATTGGAATCAGGTTCGGCGCGCAGTGCGGCCGGCCTTTAATGAAAAGGGTTTGTCGGGGCAAACCCTAATTTTATTCCGATTGCCGTCCTGAAACCGCCTTACCAGGGGAACGAAATCAGGTCGCCGTACAGCCGCTTGAGCGTCGCCTTCACTTCGGGCGAGTTCTGATAAATGGCAATGAACTTCAACAGGCGCGGGTCCTGCGCCTTTTCCGGCTTGGCCACCCAACGGATGGCGTAGCGCCGGATGCTGTCCGGATCGGTATTGTCGAAGGCCAGCCCGTCCTTTTCGTTCAGGCCCGCCTGTTTTGCGAACGTCGTGTAGGTGACCGACGCCGTCACGTCGTCGAACGTGCGGGCCGACTGCGACCCTTCGATCTGGACGAACTTGAGCTTCTTGGGATTGGCCACCACGTCCTGCAGGCTGGCCTGGTGTGCGACGCCCGGCTTGAGCGTGATGAGTCCCATCGACTGCAGCAGCAGCAAGGCGCGGCCGGTATTGACCGGGTCGTTCGGCACCGCGATGGTCGCGCCCTCGGGCACCGGATCCCCCTTCTTCAGCTTTTTGGAAAACAGGCCGATGGTGGTCGAATAGCCGTACGCGATGGGCTGCAGGTTGGCGCCGCGGCGCTGGTTGAAGAGTTCAAGAAACGGCGCGTGCTGGAAGAAATTGGCGTCCACCGACCCGTCGGCCACCGCAATGTTGGGCAGCACCCAGTCATTGAATTCCACCAGCTTGACGTCCAACCCTTGCTGCTTGGCCTGCGCGATGGCCAGTTCGGTGGCCTCGTTGGCCACGCTGGCAATCACGCCGATGCGCAGGGGCTGTTCCTGCGCCGCCGCCGGGGCAATCACCGCCAATCCCAGCGCCGCCACCGCGGCGCCGCGCATCAGTTTCTCAAGCAATTGGTGCACAAGCATGTCAGCCATCCACAGAATCGGAACGCCGGACGACGGTCCGGCACAGGCGCTATTGTGCAGCACCCGGCGCGCCGGTCACGGAAAGGCCTTTGTCATGCAATGGCAATGCCAAGCTGCGCCCACGGCGCTAAGATGGCCGCAGTACGCCTTTGGGAGACGTTCATGAGTGCCGTGATGACCCCCCAACCCAACCCGCAGTCCGCCGCCAGCCTCCGCGACCACATCGAAGACCAGTTGGGCGCGCACAACTACCATCCGCTGGACGTCGTGCTGGCGCGCGGCAGCGGCGTCTGGGTCTACGACGTCGACGGACGCAAGTACCTGGACTGCCTGGCCGCCTATTCCGCGGTCAACCAGGGCCATTGCCACCCGCGCATCCTGGCGGCCATGACCGAGCAGGCGCAAAAACTCACCCTGACTTCGCGTGCGTTTCGCCATGACCAGATGGCGGGCTTCTATGAAGACCTGGCGCGCCTGACGGGCGCTCACAAGATCCTGCCCATGAACAGCGGCGCCGAAGCCGTCGAAACAGCCATCAAGGCCGTGCGCAAGTGGGGCTATGAAGTGCGCGGCGTGCCCGAGGGCAAGGCCGAGATCATCGTCTGCGCCAACAATTTCCATGGCCGCACGCTGGGCATCGTGGGGTTTTCGACCGACCCCGACGCCTATGGCCATTACGGCCCGTTCGCACCCGGCTTCAAGGTCGTGCCTTTCGGCGACTTCGAGGCCTTCGACGCCGCCATCAGCGACCGCACGGTTGCGTTCCTGGTCGAACCGATCCAGGGCGAAGCCGGCGTGGTGATGCCGCCGCCCGGGTACTTCAGCCGCGTGCGCCAACGCTGCACGGAACGCGGCATCACGCTGATCCTGGACGAGATCCAGACCGGCCTGGGACGCACGGGCAAGCTGCTGGCCGAGGAGCACGAAGGCATTGAAGCCGACGTCACGCTTATCGGCAAGGCGCTGTCCGGCGGCTTCTATCCCGTGTCCGCCGTGCTGTCCAACGCCGACGTGCTGGGCGTGTTCCAGCCCGGTCAACACGGCAGCACCTTTGGCGGCAATCCGCTGGCGTGCGCCATCGCGCGCGCCGCGCTGCGGGTACTGACCGAGGAAGGCATGATCGAAAATGCGGCCGCCGTGGGAGCGCATTTCCTGGAGCGCCTGCGCAGCCTGCCCGGCCCGGTGCGCGAGGTCCGCGGGCGCGGCCTGATGCTGGCCGTGGAACTGGAACCGGACGCCGGCGGCGCCCGCCTCTGGTGTGAACGCCTCCAGGCGCGAGGCTTGCTGGTCAAGGACACCCATGGCCACACCTTGCGCCTGTCGCCGCCCCTGATCGTTACGCGGGAAGAAGTGGATTGGGCGTGCGATCAACTGGCGGCGGTCTTGTCCGCCGCGTGACCCCACGCGCCGCAACGTGAACACTGCAATACGGAGCATGCGAATTGACCAACGCATTGACGAAAACCCCCACCCTGCCCACCCAAGTCACCCTGATCGGCGCACCGACCGACATCGGCGCCGGCGCGCGCGGCGCGTCAATGGGCCCTGAAGCGCTGCGCGTCGCGGATTTGGGGCCGGTCATCGAAGCGCAGGGCTTTCAGGTCCGCGACCGCGGCAACCTGTACGGCCCCGCCAATCCCTGGCTGCCGCCCGTGGACGGCTACCGCCACCTCGAGGAAGTGACCGCGTGGAATCAGGCGGTGCACGATGCCGTGTACGAAGAACTGGCCGAAGGCCGCCTGCCCGTCCTGCTGGGCGGCGATCACAGTCTGGGCATCGGTTCGGTCAGCGCCGTCGCACGCCACTGCCGCGCCACCGGCAAGAAACTGCGCGTGCTATGGCTGGACGCGCACGCCGACTTCAACACCCACCTGCTCACGCCCACCGGCAACCTGCACGGCATGCCCGTGGCCTGCCTGTGCGGCAATGGCCCCGCGCCGCTGACCGGCATGTCGGGCGAGTTTCCGGACATCGAGCCGTCCTGCGTGCGGCAGATTGGCATCCGCAGCGTCGATCCCGGCGAAAAACGCCTGCTGCACGACGCCGGCCTCGAGGTCTTCGACATGCGGTATCTGGATGAGATGGGCATGCGCGCCACGATGCAGGCCGCCTTGGCCGGGCTGGACGCCGACACGCATCTACACGTGAGTTTCGACGTGGACTTTCTGGATCCCGAGATCGCGCCAGGCGTGGGCACCACGGTGATGGGCGGCCCCACCTATCGCGAGGCACAGCTCTGCATGGAGATGATTGCCGACACCGGCCTCATGCGATCGCTGGACGTAGTGGAACTGAATCCGGCGCTCGACGTGCGCAACCGGACGGCAGAGCTGGCGGTGGATCTGATCGAGAGCTTGTTCGGGAAATCCACGCTGGTGCGCCGCGGGCCCTGACGTGGGCGGGTGGCCGATCACGCGCGCGGTCCTGGCCGCATCGCTTCAAGCTACGTAGTCCGGTCGGCGTACCCGTTTCGCTCATCCTTCGCGATCACGCCGGATCGCCTCGGCCGCGTCACGCAAATGAATCAGGTTTTCCTCGCGCTGCGCCCACACGCGCGGCGTGGGACCGGCCACGCATAGCGCGTACCATTCGCCGCCCAGATCCAGCGCGACGGCCAGCCCCGTGAGGTCGGCGACGCTTTCTCCCACGTTCGAGGCCCAGCCCCGCTCGGCAACCTTGCCCACGTCGGCCAGCAGGGCTTCGCGGGTTGTCAGCGTGCTATCCGTGTAGCGCGTGTATTGCGCCGCCGCCAGCACCTGATCGCGGTCAGCGGCCGGCAGGCGCGCCAGGATGGCTTTGGCAACCGAACTCGTGTGCAGCGGACGCCGTTCGCCGGCGCGCGCCGCATAGTGAACGGGCTGGGTCGACTCGGCCACGTCCAGAAACACGACGGCGCCATCCTGGATCTTGCCCAGCATCACGGTCTCGTTGACGGCATCGCGTAGCGCCAATAACCGCGGCCGCACCAGATCCAGCCACGGGTCGCCCGCGAGAATCTGCGCCGCCAACCCGTGCAACTTGCCGGTGGGGTAATACCCGGCGCGGCGCCTGACCTCGTACAGATACCCCCGAGCCACCAAGGTGCGCACCAGTGCCAGACAGCTCGACATCGGCGCGCCCAGCCCCTGGGCCAGCTCGGTCAGCGGCATGGGCCGCTTCGTCTGCGCAAACAGCTCCAGCAACTCCAGCGTGCGAGCGACAAGCTTGACTTCCACGGCGTCAGCCCTCCTTCGTGGCAATGCGTTTCCGGCACCCGGACTAGACATTATGGTCGCTCGTTA
>NZ_DCYD01000011.1:0-240944 GCF_002331005.1 Achromobacter sp. UBA2119
TGACGCCCGGCACGGCGTCGGGCTCGGGTGGTTTCAGCTTGGCGGGCGCTGGGGCGGGTTGAGTTCTTAAGGTTCTTGGCTGCGCTTGCGCGGGGTTGGAGCGTCTTGCGGGGCCCGCGGCCGGTTGGCCGCGCGGGCGGCCTCCGGGCGCTTACGCGGTGTCTTGCGTTTGTGGATGACGCTTCGCGCTTGCGGTGAGTGTTTCACTCTGGTGTCAGACACCCTCTCCGACATGACGGCAACACCGGTAAACTGCGCGGTCATGCGGCGCCGGTTGGCGGCCGGACTTGTACATCCTCTGGAGAGCTTCACACCATGATTCGATATCTGGTCCTTTCGGCTTCGCTGGCGATGGCTGGCAGTGTTGTGGCCGCGCCCTCGTTCAATTGCGCCAAGGCTTCCACGCCGGTTGAGAAGTCTCTTTGCGGCAATTCGCGGTTGGGGGATCAGGACGCTGCCATTGCGCAGCAATACAAAGCCGTGCGCGATCAACTGGATGCCGAGGCGGCCAAGGCGTTGGTTGCCGATCAGAAGTACTTTCTGGGCGTGCGCGACAGAGCGTATGCAGAGCCCTACGTGCAGAGCACGCCTTTCCAGGCGCTTACCGACACCATGCGATATCGCTTGGAGTTTCTGAAAGCGATCAATCCCAAGCCGGCCGACGGATTTGTTGGCAAGTGGAGGAACATCGAGGGCGAGATCGAGGTTACGCAGAATTCGCGTGGCGAGTTTCTGGTGGCGGCGAATTCGGCGCGGCCGTATAGCGGGAACTGGGTTTGCGATTTGAGCGGCCGGGGCATTGTGTCGGGCGACACGCTGACGGTGATCTATCAGGATGGACCGCCCTGGTCGCTGACGCTCAAGCGCCGCGGTGCGGTGCTGGTGACGGTTGAGACGCCGCCTGCCGGTGCGAAGAATGAAGGCTTTGGGCCGCCGTTTTGCGGCATGAACGGCAGTTTGTCTGGCAACTGGTTCGCGGTGCGCTGATTACCATCGCGTTTGCGCGAGTGACCTGATGCGCAATCGCGCGCTGCGTCAGGTCACTCCTCGGTTGATGTCGGCAATGCCGACCAGCCCGGTTCACGCTGATCTTCACGATTCCGACTGGATCACTCCAGCTTGATGTTCGCGGCCTTGATCAGGTCGCGCCACTTTGCGATTTCGTCGCGCACGAATTTTCCGAATTCCTCGGGTGAACCCGGCTTGGGTTCCGCGCCGGCGGCGATCATTGCCTTTGCGGTGCTGTCGTTCGACAGGACCTTCACCATGTCCGCGTTGATGCGCTTGACGATGTCGGGCGGGGTGCCTTTGGGCGCCATGACACCGCTCCAAGAGTAGGCTTCGTAGCCGGGCAGGCCCGATTCGGCGATGGTTGGGATGTCGGGGACCATGCTGGATCGTGTGGGGTTGCCGACGCCCAGCGCGCGGATCTTGCCGCCTTTGAGGTGGGGGACGGCGGAGGGGCCGTCTGCAAACATGACTTGCACCTGGCCGCCGAGCAGGTCTTGCATGGCGGGTGCGCTGCCGCGGTATGGGACGTGCTGGATGCGCACGCCGGCCATGGCGTTGAAGAGTTCGCCGGCCAGGTGCGTGCCGCCGCCGGTGCCGGAGGAACTGAAGGACAGTTTGCCGGGGTTCTGTTTGGCGTAGGCGATGAGTTCGCTGACGGTGTTGACGGGCAGCGATGCGTTGACGACGAGGACGATGGGGAATACCGCGGCCATGCCTACTGGCACGAAGTCGGTGGTGATGTCGTAGCTGAGGTTGTTGCGCAGGCTGGGAAGGACTGCGTGGTGGATGGAGGCGAAGAAGAAGTTGTAGCCGTCGGGCTCTGCTTTCGCGGCGAACTGGGCGCCGACGATGCCGCCGGCGCCTGACTTGTTGTCGACGACGGTGGGCACGGACCAGAGCTGGCCGAGGGGCTGCGTCGTGAAGCGTGCGGTGGTGTCGACGGGGCCGCCGGCGGGAAAGGGAACGATGAAGGTGACGGCGTGGCCCGGCCAGGTGGCGGCGCGGGCCCAGGATGGAAGCATGGCGGCGGCGCAGGCTGCGCCCAGCCCCGCGAGGACGCGGCGGCGGTCTTGATGAATCACGGCAGTCTCCTGAGTTTTGTTCTGGTCACGGCTGGACATCGCGTGCTGCCGCCCGCCGCTGTTTTTTATTATTTGCCGAATGCGGATCGACGCCGCTACGTATTTGCAAAAGCCCCTCTTTCGCGCTGCCGGAAAGACGGACTGCACGCCCGGCGATCTCGCGGTGCGGCCGGGCTACGGCACACGGGCTAGGACATTCTGATCAGGGCAAACCCCGACCCGGTGCATTCAGGTGATCGACCGCGGGCGTTTCAGCGTCGCAAGCGCTCGACGACGACGCGGGCTGCCATGGGTGGCGGACGCCTTATCTGTTGCAGGCGCGATTGGCTGCAGGCGTCCTGTCTGTCGCAGCCCCCTACTGCCCGCGTGCGGCGCGTTGCACGTGGCCGATGAAGCACTCGGCGAAGCTGGGCAGGTCGCGGCCGCGCTGGCGGCACAGCAGGCGATCTCGCAGCGCCCAGGGGTCATCCAGTTTCAACACGTGCAGGAAATCAGGGCGGCTGTAGCGCGCCGCGCACGCGCGCGGCACAACGGCGATGCCTGCGCCGGCCTCGACCATGCGGCACACGGCTTCAAAGCTGCCTACGTGGACGCGTTGGCAGATGCGCTTGCCCAGGCCGCTGGCGATGTCTTCGAGGAAGGTCTGGATCGCGCTGTCCGGGTGGATGCCGACGAACTGGTAGGCGTCCACAAGGTCGGCGAAATGCGCGGTCTTCTGTGCGACCAGCGGATGGTCCAGCGATGTGACTACGGTGAGTTCGTCGCGGAACAGCGGCGTGACGTCCAGGCCCTCGACGTCGATGTTGCCGGCGACAAGGCCCAGGTCGCCGGCGCCCGCGCGGATCGCGATGACGATATCGCCGGAGATTTTTTCCTCGAGCTCGACGTCGACGTCGGGGTTCTCCGCCAGGAACGTGGACAGCGCATCGGCCAGGAAGGAGTTGGTGGCGGTGGTGTTGGCCAGCAGGCGCAGGCGGCCTTTCAGGCCGCTGGCGTAGGGCTGCAGATCGGCGTTCAGGCATTCAAGCTGGCGGAAGACGGCATTGGCGTGCTTGAGCAGCACCTCGCCTGCCGGCGTGAGCGCGACGCCTGTGGCCATGCGCACCAGCAGACGGGCCTTGAATGCCTCTTCCATGTGCTTGACCCGCGCGCTTGCCGCAGGCAAGGACAGGAAAGTGCGTTCCGCAGCACGGGTCAGATTGAGTGTTTCGCCCACGTTCAAGAACAAACGCAGGTCCGTCAGATCATGTCTCATGTTCCACCACGCAGAAGGGGGGCATTTCTAATTTTGAATTCTTCGAATGCCGGGTCGAATCTACCATGAGGCCATGCCCATGAACCAGACGGGTTGATGCGGAACTGTTTTCCACAGACGGCGTGCGCGCCGCAGCACAGGAGTCAGAAGCAATGAGCGGCTTGGTATCCGGAAAGGTGGTGATCGTGACGGGCGCGGGCGGTGGCATCGGCCGCAGCGTGGCGCTGGCAATGGCCGAGGCGGGCGCGAAGGTCGTGGTGAACGACATCGGCGTGTCGCTGACCGGCGAAGGCGGCGCGGACGGTCCCGCGCAGGCGGTCGTGAAGGAAATCGTGGAGGCGGGTGGCCAAGCCGTCGCCAACACCGACAGCGTGGCCGCGTACGACAGCGCCAGCCGCGTCGTGCAGACGGCGATCGATGCATTCGGCCGGGTGGACGCCGTGATCAACAACGCGGGCAACCTGCGCGACCGGGTTTTCCACAAGATGAGCGAAGAGGAATGGCGGCAGGTGATCGACGTGCACCTGAACGGCTCGTTCTACATGAGCCGCGCGGCGGCGCCCTACTTTCGTGAACAGGAGTCTGGCGCCTTCGTGCACATGACGTCCACCTCGGGGCTGATCGGCAATTTCGGCCAGGCCAACTATGCGGCCGCCAAACTGGGCATCGTCGCGTTGTCCAAGTCGATTGCGCTGGACATGGCGCGCTACAACGTGCGGTCCAACTGCATCGCGCCGTTTGCCTGGAGCCGCATGACGAGCTCCATTCCGGCGGAGACCGACGAAGAAAAGGCGCGCGTCGAGAAGCTGAAAAAGATGGAGGCCGGCAAGGTGGCGCCGATGGCCGTGTTTCTGGCCAGCGACGCGGCCAGCGAGATCACGGCGCAGATCTTTGCCGTGCGCGCGAACGAGATCATGCTGATGAGCCAGCCCCGCCCGCTGCGCACGGTGCATCACAGCGAAGGCTGGACGCCGGAGCGCATCGCCGAGATCGCCGCGCCCGCGATGCGCAAGCACTTCTACGCGTTGGAGCGTTCGCCCGACGTGATCGATTGGGATCCCATCTGAGGCCGCCACATGCCGTTGGACTATGCAACCGTGAAGGACTGGCGCTTTGACGATGTGCGTCAGCGTTATGAACAGAAGGACACGATGCTGTATGCGCTGGGCATCGGCCTGGGACAGGATCCGGAAGACGCGGGACAGTTGCGCTACGTGTACGAAAAGGACCTGCGCGCGTTCCCGACGATGAGCGTGATCCTCGGCTACCCGGGCTTCTGGGTGAGCGACCCGCGCTCGACGGTGGACTGGGTGAAAGTGGTGCATGGCGAGCAGCGGCTGACGTTGCACGCGCCGCTGCCGGTGTCGGGCGTCGTCACCGGCAGGACGCGCAACACGCACGTGATCGACAAGGGTGCGGACAAGGGCGCCATCATCGTCAGCGAACGCACGCTGCACGACGAAGACGGGCAATGCCTGGCCACGCTGCGCTCCAGCACGTTCTGCCGCGGGGATGGCGGATTCGGCGACGGCGATGCCAGCCCCGAGGCCCTGCCCGCCGCGCCCGATGGCGACCCGGAACTGCGCTGCGAGCTGCGCATTCCGTCCAGCGCGGCGCTGCTGTATCGCCTGAACGCCGACCGCAATCCGCTGCACGCAGACCCGGAGGTCGCGCGCCAGGCGGGTTATCCCCGGCCCATCCTGCACGGCTTGTGTTCGTACGGCGTGGCCGCGCATGCCATCGTCAAGACCTTCTGCGACTACGACGCGGCGCGGCTCACCAGCCTGAATACGCGGTTCTCGGCGCCCGTCTATCCGGGCGAGACGCTGCAGTGCGACATGTGGCGTATGCCGGATGGCCAGATCCGCTTCATTGCGCGCGCGAAAGAGCGCGGCATCGTGGTCATGAGCCACGGCACCGCGACGGTGCAATCATGACGCGCCCGCCTCCGCTTGACGGCATCCGCGTGCTGGACCTGTCGCGCATCCTGGCCGGCCCGTGGTGCACGCAGAACCTGGCCGACCTGGGCGCCGACGTCATCAAGATCGAACGCCCGCGCGTCGGCGACGACACCCGCGCTTGGGGACCACCCTTTTTAAAGGACGGGAACGGCCAGGACACCAACGAATCGGCGTATTACCTCAGCGCCAACCGCAACAAACGCTCGGTCGAAGCCGACATGGCCACGTCCGAAGGCGCGGCGCTGATTCGCGAACTGGCGGCGGTCAGCGACATTCTGGTCGAGAACTTCAAGGTGGGCGGACTGGCCAAGTACGGGCTGGATTATGAAAGCCTGAAAGCCATCAACCCGCGCCTCATCTATTGCTCGGTCACCGGCTTCGGCCAGGATGGTCCGTTTGCGCAGCGGCCCGGCTACGACTTCATGATCCAGGGCATGGGCGGGCTGATGAGCATCACGGGCGAGCGCGACGACCTGCCGGGCGGCGGGCCGCAGAAGGCGGGCGTGGCGGTCACCGACATCGTGACCGGCATGTACGCCACCGTAGCGGTGCTGGCGGCCCTGCAGGAGCGTCATCGCAGCGGTCAGGGCCAGCATCTGGACATTGCGCTGCTGGATAGCCACGTGGCCCTGCTGGCGAACCAGAACTCCAACTACTTCAACTCGGGCGTGGCGCCCACGCGCGCCGGCAACGCGCATCAGAATGTGGTGCCCTATCAGGTGTTTGCGGCCAGCGACGGCCACCTGATCGTCGCCACGGGCAACGAATCGCAGTACCGCGCCTACTGCCGCGCCATCGGTATGCCGGAGCTGGGCGACGATCCGCGCTTTGCCACGAACCGGCTGCGCGTCACCAACCGCGTGGAGCTGATCGGCATCCTGACGGACATCATGCGCGAAGGCCGGCGTGATGACTGGATTGCCAAGCTGGAAGCAGTGGGTGTGCCATGCGGGCCGATCAACGACATCGCTCAGGCGTTTGCGCACCCGCAGGCGCAGGCGCGGCAGCTGCGTCGCGACATGCCGCATCCGGCGGGCGGCGTGGCGCCCGTGACGGCCAGTCCGCTGCGGTTTTCGGATTCTCCCGTCGTGTACCGCCGCGCGCCACCGATGCTGGGCGAGCATACCGAGGAAGTGCTGCGCGACGTGCTGGGCAAGTCGGCGGAGGCCATCGCGGCGTTTCGGAAGTAGGCTGGGGAGGCGCTGCAGCACGCTGCGGCGTCACCCCCGGCATCGCCGCGCGGCTCAGTGCATGCCGTCGAGCAGCCAGTGGCGCGTGTTGAACCAGCCTCGAAACACGCGCGCGCCTTGCGGGCCGGCGTCTTGCTGCGGCAGCCGCTGGCCGCCTGCCGCCACGTGCAGGCCGCGAATCACGGGTTCGAAGCGATCGCGAAACGCCCTGCTCTGCGCCCGGAAATGCGCATCCATTGCGGCGATCGTCGCGGCCTGCGCCCCCTGCGGCAGCATCGTCAGAAAGAACAGCACCTGCCGCCATGCGTAGGCGGTGTTGCGGGTCATCCGCACACACGCGTGCCAATCGTGGATCTTCATCTGATGGCGCGCGCAGATCCATTCGAAGGCGGCCATCGCCATGCGGCCGTACTGGTCACGCAGCCTCTCATCCAGCCCTGCGCCCTTCACCAGCACGGCAAGATTCTGCGTCGTCAGGATCTGCTGCTGCTCGATGACCATGCCGTTGGCGCCCACCTGGCCGAATCCTGGCTGTACGCCGGCGCGCGTGATGCAAAGCCGGTCGAACGCATCGGCGCCGGCGTCCTGGCCACGTGATGTGCGCGGCAACGGCAACGCCAGCACCTGGCGGGCGTCGATGTCGAAGTAGCGGGTGTACAGACAGTCGCCGAGCAGCGCCGCCGCGCATTGCGCCGCCTCCTGGAACTTGCGTCCGAATCGCCCCATGAAGATGTCCGCCGCCACCTCATCCACCAGCGGCAGCGACCATTGCGCGCGCTCGGCAAGCGCATGCAGTTCCTGCAGCAGCTTGTTCGGCACGGGCGCATGCGGAAATGACGCCAGCGCGAGTTCCGCGATTTCCGTCAGCGCGGCGCGCGCCGCGTCGGCATCCTGCCGCGCGGGATGCCGCAGATTCTCCAGGGCCGCGATCCAGGGCAACCGGTCGAACGAGGCCTGCCGTTCAAGATTGACCAGGAGTAGTGATCGGCGCCGGCGAAACGCGCGATAACAAGCGCTGTAGAGCGTGCGCAATGCGGCATCGGCAAAGCCGCCGCTTTGCAGACCCGACGTGATCTGCGGCGTCAGCGTCGCCAGGAAGTCCGAGGAGGTGATCAGTTCCCGCGTCACCAGGTCGGCCAGCGTGCCGCTCTGGCAGCGCTGCGCACGGCGCGCGATGGGCGCCGGCACCTGCACGCCCGGCGGCAATTGGAGCGTTGCGGCTTCAGTCGCGCTCAACGGCGCCAGCACCGGGGCCAGGTCGCGCACGCCGTCCGTCTGCGGATGATCCCGCAAGCGAGCGGCCACCAGGCGCGCGATCTCATGGAGTCCGACCGCGGAAACATCCTCGCGCTGACGTTGACGCAGGGCCTCGTGCTCGGCAGACCCGGGCTCGCCATGCGCGGCCAAAAAATCGCCAATGATGCGGCGTATGCGGCCGACCTGCCTGCCGGTCAGGCTGGCGGCGTCCTGTGCGCATTGCGCCAGCAGGTCGAAGAGCTCGCGCTTATGACGATGCCTGCGCGACGTGCCGGCCGGCAACTGGCCGCTGTCCTGCGCGGCATTGATCTCGTTGGTCAGCGCCTGAGCGCGTTGAAGCCAATCCTGCGGGTAACGCCGGCACGGCCAATCGTCTTCGACCGTCTCAAGGAACAGCGCGACGGCGCGGTCATAGATGGGCAGCAGAGTTTGAACGGCCGCGCGCTGCGCCGCGATGCGCGGCTGCGCGGGCAGATTGGACAGGCGGGCAGCAACGTCGCCCGCCGTGCTGACATGGATGTCGGCGCCTGACGCCTCATCGGCCGGGCCGGGCGCGGGGAAGAAGCGCAGCCGGTCGAAGAACGGCGCGACCACCGCGACCTGTTCCCGCGCCGCATCGGCAAGGCCCTGACCCAGCAGCCACGCCACTACCGCCAGCGCGGCTTCTTCCGGCACCTCGATGCGATAGTCGCCGCGCGCCAGGCGGTCTTGCAGATGCGCGACGCCGGCCTCGCTGAGAAACCAGGCATTGAGATCGCGCCTTTCGCTGCCCGGCGTGATGCCGGAAAGCGACGCGGCCAGTTCGCGCTCATAGGGCGTCAGCGGCCCACCGGCGAGCAGATCCCCCGTGGCAAAACCACCGGTGGCGACATCCAGCGTCACCCAGTCGGGGATGCCGGGCAACGGCGTGGCGGAGCCATAGTGTGCCGAACCGTCCAGCGCATGCGCCAGCACCTGGCGCCAGCGTTCGACGCGTACCGCCGCGCGCTCGCGCACGGCGGGGTTCGGGTGGTTTTCGTGGGTCAGGAAGGCTTTGGCGAGCATGGCCGCGGCATAGCCGCCACCCGCCCCGTGCGCATCCGGCGCGTCATCCATGCTGCGTCGCTTGGAAAAGAGGAAGGGATCCGGGAGCTGGATTCGAACCAGCGCCTATCCGGACTGGAGCCGAATGTTCTGCCGCTGAACTATCCCGGAACGACGGACGGAGTATATACACCGCGTGCGCCGCGCACTCGTCAAAAACACCCGTCAAAAAAATTGGCCGCTGTTGCCAGCGGCCAATTCAGGCTTCATGCAGTCAAGGCGTTCAGGCAACGGCAACCGGGATCTTGCCGATCTTGGCCTGCCATTCCTTCGGGCCGGTCGTGTGGACCGAGGTGCCCTGGGCGTCGACCGCCACCGTCACGGGCATGTCCTTCACGTCGAACTCATAGATGGCTTCCATGCCCAGGTCCGCAAAGCCCAGCACCTTCGCGCCGCGGATCGCCTTGGACACCAGGTAGGCAGCGCCGCCGACGGCCATCAGGTAAGCCGAGCCGTGCTTCTTGATGGCTTCGATGGCGACGGGGCCACGCTCGGACTTGCCGATCATCGAGATCAGGCCCGTCTTCTCCAGCATCATGTCCGTGAACTTGTCCATGCGCGTGGCGGTGGTGGGGCCTGCCGGGCCGACCACTTCATCGCCCACCGGATCCACCGGACCCACGTAGTAGATGACGCGGTTGGTGAAGTCCACGGGCAGCGGTTCGCCCTTGGCCAGCATGTCCTGGATGCGCTTGTGCGCGGCGTCGCGGCCGGTGAGCATCTTGCCCGACAGCAGCAGGGTCTGGCCCGGCTTCCAGCTGGCGACTTCTTCCTTGGTCAGCGTGTTCAGGTCGACCTGCTTGGACTTGTTGTAGTCCGGCGCCCAGTGCACTTCGGGCCATTCGGACAGCGACGGCGGATCCAGGCGCGCGGGACCCGAGCCGTCCAGCTCGAAGTGCGCGTGGCGCGTGGCCGCGCAGTTCGGGATCATGGCGACGGGCTTGGAGGCCGCGTGCGTCGGGAAGGTGCTGATCTTGACGTCCAGCACGGTCGTCAGGCCGCCCAGGCCCTGGGCGCCGATGCCCAGCGCGTTGACCTTTTCGTAGAGCTCGATGCGCAGCTCTTCCAGCTTGTTCTGCGGGCCGCGGGCCAGCAGCTCATACATGTCGATGTCTTCCATCAGCGACTGCTTGGCCATCAGCATGGCCTTTTCGGCCGTGCCGCCAACGCCGATGCCCAGCATGCCGGGCGGGCACCAGCCGGCGCCCATCGACGGAACGGTCTTGAGCACCCAGTCCACCAGCGAATCGCTGGGGTTCAGCATGGCGAACTTGGTCTTGTTCTCGGAACCGCCACCCTTCGAGGCGATCTGCACGTCGACCTTGTCACCCTGGACAAGCTCGACGTGCAGGATACAGGGCGTGTTGTCGCGCGTGTTCTTGCGCGCAAACAGCGGGTCGTCCAGCACGGAGGCGCGCAGCGGATTGTCCGGATTCAGGTAGCCGCGGCGCACGCCTTCGTCACAGAGCTCCTGCAGGGAGCGCTTGGTGTCAAAGCGCACGCTCATGCCGATCTTCAGGAAGACGTTGACGATGCCGGTGTCCTGGCACAGCGGACGCTTGCCCTCGGCGCACATGCGCGAGTTGGTCAGGATCTGCGCCATCGCATCGCGCGCGGCCGGGCTTTCCTCGCGCTCGTAGGCGCGCGCCAGGTGGCGGATGTAATCGACGGGGTGGTAATAGCTGATGAACTGGATGCCATCGGCTATCGACTGGATCAAGTCTTCTTCTTTAATGATGACGGACATGGCGATTTGCAGGTCTGGAGGGGGAAAACGTGAAACGCGGCCGGCTAGCGGCCGCGTGGTGAAAGTATTGGGCGCCCTATTTGCCTTGCCACACGGGCTTGCGCTTCTCGGCGAAGGCGGTGGCGCCTTCCTTGGCGTCAGCGGAAGTGAAGATGTGCGCGATCAGCGGGCGCTGGCGGTCGAACATGCCTTCCTGGTCCCAGTCGCCGCCTTGCGCGACGATGCTCTTGGCGGTCTGGACAGCCAGCGGGCCGTTCTCGACGATGGCGCGGGCCAGTTCCAGCGCGCCGGCCAGGGCGCCGCCCGGCTCGGTCAGGCGGTTGACCAGGCCAAAGGCGTGGGCGCGTTCGGCGCTCAGCATTTCGCCGGTCAGGATGACTTCCATGGCGATGTGGTACGGCAGGCGGCGCGGCAGGCGCAGGAGGCCGCCGGCGCCGGCCACCAGGCCGCGCTTGACCTCGGGCAGGCCGAACTTGGCGTTGCTGGCGGCCACGATCAGGTCGGAAGCCAGCGCCATTTCGCAACCGCCCGCCAGGGCGTAGCCCTCGACGGCGGCGATCAGCGGCTTCTTGGGCGGGCGTTCGTTCAGGCCGGCAAAACCGCGGCCTTCGACGTAAGGACGCTGGCCGGACGCGGCGAATGCCTTCAGGTCCATGCCCGACGAGAACGTGCCGCCGCCACCCGTCAGGATGCCGATGCGCACGTCGTCACGGCTGTCCAGCTGGTCCAGCGCGGCGGCCATGGCCACGGCGGTTTCCAGGTTGATGGCGTTCTTGGCCTCGGGACGGTTGATCGTGATGATCTGGATGCCGTCGGTGACTTCCACCGTGATCAGGTCAGACATGGGACTGCTCCTTTTTCGCGAATTTCTCGGAATCGGGTTCCGGGTTTTATATAAGACTCAGGCTCAACCCGGAATCATACGACCATTGGTTTGCGGGCGCAGGCAAAGGCCGGCGCGTGTCCACCGGGGGCAGATTCGGGGACGCCCTCAGCCTCAGATGTAACGGGTACGGCCCCACCGGGGACCGCTGCGGCCGCAGGCCAGTTAAAATGCCGGGTTTCCCACGCGCAGGGCAGTTTTTGCCCGGCGGCCGAATTCCAAGAATCCTATGCTCACCTTTCAGCAAATCATCCTTACGCTCCAGGAATACTGGGACAAACAGGGTTGCGCCCTGCTGCAGCCCTACGACATGGAAGTCGGCGCCGGCACCTCGCATACGGCCACGTTCCTGCGCGCGATCGGCCCGGAGCCCTGGCGCGCTGCCTATGTGCAGCCGTCCCGCCGCCCGAAGGATGGCCGCTACGGCGAGAACCCCAACCGCCTGCAGCACTACTACCAGTACCAGGTCGTGCTCAAGCCCGCGCCCCCGGAAATCCTGGATCTGTATATCGGTTCGCTGAAGGCGCTGGGCATCGATCCCACGCAGCACGACATCCGCTTCGTCGAGGACGACTGGGAAAACCCCACGCTCGGCGCCTGGGGCCTGGGCTGGGAAGTCTGGCTGAACGGCATGGAAGTGACGCAGTTCACGTATTTCCAGCAGGTCGGCGGCCTGGACTGCACGCCCACCACCGGTGAAATCACCTACGGCCTGGAACGCCTGGCCATGTACCTGCAAGACGTGCAAAGCGTGTACGACCTGGTCTGGACGGAAGGCGCCAACGGCAACCGCGTGCTGTACCGCGACGTGTTCCACCAGAACGAAGTCGAGCAATCCACCTACAACTTCGAACACTCGTCGGCCGAGATGCTGTTTGCGCATTTCAACGACTACGAAGCCGAGGCCAAGCGCCTGATGGACGTGCCGCTGGCGCTGCCGGCCTACGAGGCCGCGCTGAAAGCCGCGCACACCTTCAACATGCTGGACGCGCGCGGCGCGATCAGCGTGACCGAGCGCGCCGCCTACATCGGCCGCATCCGCAACCTGTCGCGCGCCGTCGCGCAGGCCTACTACGATTCCCGCGAACGACTGGGCTTTCCCATGCTGGGCCGCGACAAGGCCGCCGGGGAGGCTGCATAAATGACGACGAACATCCGCCCGCTGCTGGTCGAACTGCTGACCGAAGAACTCCCGCCCAAGGCCCTGCAGAAGCTGGGCCAGGCCTTTGCCGAAGGCGTGCGCGCCACGCTGGACCGCCACGGCCTGCTGGCCGAAGGCTGCGCCGTGACGCCGTACTCGACGCCGCGCCGCCTGGCCGTCCACCTGTCCGCCGTGCTGGCGCAGGCGCCTGACCAGGCCTATGCCGAAAAGCTGATGCCCGTGAAGATCGGCCTGACCGAAGACGGCAAGGCCACGCCTGCACTGCAAAAGAAGCTGGCCGCCAAGGGCCTTGAAAACATCGACCTCGCCACGCTGGACCGTGAATCCGACGGCAAGCAGGACTACCTGGTGGCGCGCGGCACGGCCGCGGGTGCGCAGCTGGCCGCCGGCCTGCAGGAAGGCATCGAAGCCGCCATCGACGGCCTGCCCATCCCCAAGGTGATGCGTTACCAATTGGCCGACGGCGTCTCCACCGTCAAGTTCGTGCGCCCGGCGCATGGCCTGATCGCCCTGTTCGGCGCGGACGTGGTGCCGGTGTCGGCGCTGGGCCTGGCCGCCGGCCGCGAAACCCTGGGCCACCGCTTCATGAGCGAAGGCGCCGTTGCCATCGCCGATGCCGACGCCTACGTTGCCACGCTGGCGGAAAATGGCCACGTCGTGGCGTCGTTCGAGACGCGCCGCGCCGAGATCCAGCGCCAGCTGCAGGACGAGGCGACCCGCCTGTCCGCCACGCTGGGCGACGACCCCGAAGTGGCCGCGTTGCTGGATGAAGTGACCGCGCTGGTCGAACACCCCACCGTCTACGTGGGCCAGTTCGAGGAACAGTTCCTGCAGGTGCCGCAGGAATGCCTGATCCTGACCATGCGGCTGAACCAGAAATACTTCCCGCTGTTCGACCCGGCAACCGGCCGTCTCACGCACCGTTTCCTGATCGTGAGCAACATGCGCACGGACAATCCGGTGAACATCGTCGAAGGCAACCAGCGCGTGGTGCGTCCGCGCCTGGCCGACGCGCAGTTCTTCTTTGAAACCGACCGCAAGACGCCGCTGGCCGCGCGTGTCGAACAGTTGGGCTCCATCGTCTATCACAACAAGCTGGGCACCCAGCTCGAGCGCGTCGAGCGCGTGCGCGCGATCGCCCGCGGCATCGCCGGCGAACTGGGCGGCGACGTGTCCGCCGCCGACCGCGCCGCCATGCTGGCCAAGGCCGACCTCGGTTCGAACATGGTCGGTGAATTCCCCGAACTGCAAGGCATCATGGGCGCGTACTACGCCGCCGGCGACGGCGAACCCGCCAGCGTCGTCGAAGCCCTGCGCACGCAGTATCGCAACCGCTACGACGCGCCGGTGACGCAGGACACCCTGACCGCCGCCACGCTGTTCATCGCCGAACGCGTCGAAACGCTGGTCGGCATCTGGGCCATCGGCCTGGCCCCCACCGGCGAACGCGACCCCTTCGGCCTGCGCCGCGCCGCGTTGGGCCTGATCAGCGCCTTCGAACAACTGGCCGCGGGCGGCTGGCTGAAGATCAGCCAGAACGGTCCGCTGACGCTGGACGGCCTGCTGCAGCTGGCCGCCGGCACGTTCCCGGCGGACAAGATTCCGGGCGACACGCTGGCCGAGGTCCGCACCTTCATTTATGAGCGCTATCGCAATCAGCTCATCAACGACTTCGACCGCAACGCCGTCGAGGCCGTGATCGCGCTGACCCCGCCGCTGCACCAGGTGGCCGAGCGCGTACGCGCCGCCGCCGCCTTCGCGCAGCTGCCCGAGGCCGCCAGCCTGGCCGCCGCCAACAAGCGCATCGGCAACCTGCTCAAGAAGGCCGAAGGCGAGATCGGCGCGGTGAACGACGCCGCGCTGGTGGAGCCGGCCGAAAAGGCCCTGGCCACCGCCGTGGCCGCCCTGCGTCCCAAGGCCGAGGCGCAGCTTGCCGACGGCGACTTCGCCGGCAGCCTGTCCACGCTGGCCCAGGCCCGCGAACCGGTCGACGCGTTCTTTGCCGACGTCATGGTCATGGCCGAAGACCCGGCCGTGCGCGCCAACCGGCTCGCCCTCCTGGCCCAACTGCATGGCCTGATGAACCAGGTCGCCGACATTTCCAGGCTCGCCCAGTGAAGCTCATCATCCTCGACCGCGACGGCGTCATCAATCAGGACAGCGACGCCTTCGTCAAGACGCCCGACGAATGGATCGCGCTGCCGGGCAGCCTGCAGGCCATCGCGCGCCTCACGCAGGCCGGCTGGAAGGTGGTGGTTGCCACCAACCAATCGGGCTTGGCGCGCGGCCTGTTCGACATGGACACGCTGACGGCCATCCACACCAAGATGCGACGCGAGCTCGCCGCGGTAGGCGGCAGCGTCGATGCCATCTTCATGTGCCCGCACGGCCCCGACGACGACTGCACCTGCCGCAAGCCGCGTCCCGGCATGTTCGAGCAGATTGGTCACCGCTACGACATCGATCTGGCCGGTGTCCCGGCCGTGGGCGATTCGCTGCGCGACCTGCAGGCCTCGTCGGCCGCCGGGTGCTCGCCGTGGCTGGTGCTGACGGGCAACGGCGCCAAGACGCAAGCCAAGGGCGGACTGCCGGACAACACGCGCGTCTGCAACGACCTGTCGGCCGTGGCCGACGCCTTGCTGCAGGACGCGTGACCCGATGGCCCGGCTTCGTTCCTTCCTGTATTTCGTGTTCCTGGCCGTCACGGTCATCCCGTACGCCTTCGCCTGCATCCTGTGGGCGCCGCTGCCGCTGCACTGGCGCTACAAGCTCACGGTGGGCTGGCCCCGCCTGGCCATCTGGGGCGCCAAGGTCTTCTGCGGCATCCGCTGGCAGGTCAAGGGCTGGGAAAACCTGCCCGACGGCCCCGCGGTGCTGCTGTCCAAGCACCAGTCGGCCTGGGAAACCCTGTTCTTCCCGGCCTACATGCCGCGCGAGGTTTGCTTCGTCTACAAGAAAGAACTGCACATGGTGCCGTTCTTCGGGTGGGGCCTGGCGCTCTTGCGCATGATCGCCATTGACCGCGCCAAGGGCCGCGACGCGTTCGAACAGGTGGTCAAGCAAGGCCAGACCCGTTTGAACGAAGGCCGCTGGCCGCTGCTGTTTCCCGAAGGCACGCGCGTGCCGCCGGGCCAGGCCGGGCGTTTCAAGATGGGCGGTGCGCTGCTCGCATCGCGCACCGGCGCCGTGGTCATTCCCGTGGCGCACAACGCCGGCGAATGCTGGCGCCGCAACGCTTTCGTCAAGTATCCCGGCATGGTCACCCTGTCGATCGGTCCCGCGATAGAATCTAAGGGTCTCACCCCCGAAGAACTGAACCAGAAGGTTCAGGACTGGATCGAAGGGGAAATGCGGCGTCTCAACCCCGAAAGGTATGCCCAGCACTGATCAGCTAGAACTCCTGTTTGGTACGCAGGAAGACGACGCGCCCGCGGGCGCGCCGCCGTTGATCGCCGTGCCGACGCCGACGGCCGCCCCCCGGGCGCCGTCCGCCGGGCCCCAGGCTCACCGTCCTGACATTCCCCGGCCCGTCACGCCCGCCAACCTGTTTCCCGATGCCGCCAAGACGCCCGCCGCCACCGGCGAGCCGCTGCTGACGCTGTCTCCCAACGCCGCCTCACGTGTGCCTACGCCCTGCCCTGACCCGCTGCCGCCCGGCGCGCGCTGGCGCGAGGTGCCCACCGAACAGCAACCCATCGGTTTCGTGCTGCTGCGCTCACGGCGGCGCAGCATCGGCTTCGTCATCACTGACGACGGCCTGCGCGTCACCGCCCCCAACTGGGTAACGCTGACGCAGATCGACGACGCCGTGCGCGAGAAATCCCGCTGGATCCTGACCAAGCTGCGTGAATGGCATGCCCGCAAGCAGCAGCTTGCGATGGCGCACACGCGCTGGCAGGCAGGCGGCGAACTCCCGTATCTGGGCCGCCGCATCATCATCGGCGTGGGCGGCGACAGCCGCCAGGCCAATCTGTCCGGCGACGCCGATGCGCCGCAGGATGGCGACACGCTGTGGCTGGCGCTGCCATCCAATGCCGACCAGGGCCGCATCCGCGATGCAGCGCAAGCCTGGCTGCAACAGCGCGCGGGCGCCTGGTTCGGCACGCGGCTGGCCCACTTCCTGCAGATCAGCGGGTTGAAGATACGCCGCTGGCGCCTGTCGTCGGCCGCCACCCGCTGGGGCTCCTGCACCAGCGACGGCAACATCATGCTGAACTGGCGCCTGATCCATTTCGCCCCCGCCATCATCGATTACGTCATCGCGCACGAGCTTGCCCATTTGCGCGAGATGAACCACAGTCAGGACTTCTGGCGCGAAGTGGGCCAGATCCTGCCCGACTTCGAAGACGCCAAGAATATCCTGCGGCGTCACGATCCCGCCTCGCTGCCTCAGTTCTGAGGCACCGGGGCACACCAGCGTCTATCGCGCTCCAAGGAGAATCGAAATGTTGCTGCTGATTCCGGGCCCGGTCACGACCGATGCGCGGGTGAAGGCCGCCATGGCGCAGGACTACGCGCCGTGGGACAACGATTTCCGAACCCTGTACCGGCAGGTCTGCGACGGCGTGCTGGCCATTGCGCAAGCCGGCGCGGACGAACACGTGGCGCTGGCCCTGCCCGGCTGCGGCCATTTCGCGGTCGAAGCCGCCATCCGGACTTTCGTGCCGCCCGGCGGCCGCGTGCTGGCGCCGTCCACCGGCGCCTATGCGGCCCGTCTGCAGAAACTGGCCGGCGAGGCCGGCCGCGTCGCCGTGCCGCTTGCGGTGGGCACGACCGAGCGCGTGGATCCGCAAGCGGTTGCCGACGCGCTGGAACGCGACCCGACACTCACGCACGTGGCGCTGGTCTACAGCGAAACCGGCAGCGGCATCTGCCACGACGTGCCTCATCTGGCGCGCATCGCCCATGCGCTGGGACGCCGCGTGATCGTGGACGCGGTGTCCGCCTTTGGGGCCCTGCCGCTCGAACTGCGGGCCCTGCCCGCGGTCGACGCCGTGGTGCTGACCGCGAACAAATGCCTGGAAGGCCTGCCCGGCGCCGCCTTCGTCGTCGCGCGCCGCGACAGCCTGGACGCCGCGCGCGGCAACGCCGGAAGCTGGTCGCTCGACCTGGCAGACATCTATCAGCACACGCTCGCGCCCAACGCCGGGCCCCGCTTCACGCCCGCCGCGCCCACGCTGGCGGCGCTGGCCGTGGCGCTGGAACTGTTCCGCCAGGAAGGCCGCGAGGCTCGGCTGGCGCGCTACACCGCCAACATGCGCACGCTCTATGATGGCGTGATCGACCTCGGCCTGACCCCGTACCTGCCGCCCGAGCTGCAAGGTCCCATCGTCGTCAACGTCCGCGCGCCGGACGCCCCGACCTGGCACCTGCAGCTCTTCGTGGACGCGCTCAAGCAGCGCGGGTATGTGATCAGCAACTTCACCAACACCGAAGAACCCACATTCCGGGTCGGCTGCATCGGCGCCTTTGGCGCCAGTCAGATGCGGCAGGCGGTCGACGCCATGGGCGGCGCGCTGCGCGACATCGGAATCACCCGGGAACGCGCCGGAAATGCCCGGCTGTTCCCCCAACCCCTCATCGCTTAAGGAAACTTCCCATGCGTCTGCTCCACACCATGCTGCGCGTCGGCAACCTCGACAAGTCCATCGACTTCTACACCAACGTGCTCGGCATGCGCCTTCTGCGCCGCAACGATTACCCGGACGGCAAGTTCACGCTGGCCTTCGTGGGCTACCAGGATGAAGTCGATGGCGCCGTCATCGAACTGACCCACAATTGGGACACCGACAAGTACGACCTGGGCAACGGCTACGGGCACATCGCGCTCGAAGTCGACAACGCCTACGAAGCCTGTGACAAGGTCAAGGAACGCGGCGGCAAGGTCACCCGCGAAGCCGGCCCCATGAAGCACGGCAAGACGGTCATCGCCTTCGTGGAAGATCCCGACGGCTACAAGATCGAGTTCATCCAGAAGAAAGACCGCCAGGACTGACCCGGACGCCGGCCATGATCCATCCCATCCTGAAAATGGGCGACCCGCGGCTGCTGCGCGTGGCGCCGCCCGTGGATCGTTTTGACACCCCTGAGCTGCACGCCCTGATCGACGACATGTTCGAGACCATGGCGGCCGCGCAGGGCGTGGGCCTGGCCGCGCCGCAGATCGGCGTGGACCTGCAACTGGTCATCTTCGGTTTCGACCGCAACGACCGCTATCCCGACGCGCCGCCGGTGCCGCAGACGATCCTGTGCAATCCGGTCATCACGCCGCTGTCGGACGAGATGGAAGACGGCTGGGAAGGCTGCCTGTCGGTGCCCGGCCTGCGCGGCCTGGTGCCGCGCTACCGCCACATCCGCTACAGCGGCCGCGATCCGTACGGCCAGCTGATCGAACGGGAAGCCGAGGGCTTTCATGCGCGCGTCGTGCAACACGAGTGCGATCACCTGATCGGGCGCCTGTATCCGTCCCGGATCCAGGATTTCACGAAGTTCGGCTTCACTGAAATCCTGTTTCCGGGCATGGACCCGAACCAGGACGACTAGGGGTTATCGGCGGGTTTTGCCGCAGCGGGGGGCTCGTTCTCCTGTTGCGGCGGTTGCGGTGATTGCGGCGGTCGCTGCGGCGGCTCCGGTTGCTGCGGTGCCGGTTGCTGCGGTGCCGGTTGCTGCGGTGCCGGCTGCTGCGGTGCCGGCTGCTGCGGCTCCGGTTGCTCCTGCTCCTGCACCCGAACCGGCGCCCCTTCGCCCTGCGGCGTCAGCGCCTCCGGCGCAAAATCATCCACCTGCAATACCTTCAGCACGGTCGCTTCCGCGGCTTCGAGCTGCGCCGCCTGCGCGTCCGTGATCGCCCCGCGCCGATGGGCCTCGCGCCAGTCGCGCACGTTGGACTGCCGCAGACGGTCGCGGATCGGTTGCACCGCGTCGGCCAGCGCGAAGGCGCGGGTCAACAGGCCCAACGGATCATCGCCGGGCTCGCGCTGCAGGTCGGCCGCCAGCCGCACATGCGTGGGCGACGGCTTGAGCAGCAGCTCGGCGCATTCGCGCGTGAGCGCGTCGTCCGGGCCCTTGGCCAGCCGCAAGGGCAGAATGGCCGCCCGAAGGCCCCACGACAGCGCCTTGACCGGCAAGTTGCGCAGCACCTGATCCATGCTTTTCTCGATGCTGGCGTAGCCTTGCGCCATGCACCACCGCACCAGCGGCAGGTCATCGTGCTTGCGGCCTTCGTCTTCCCAGCGTTTGAGCACGGCGGACAGCAGATAGAGTTCGGACAGGATGTCGCCCAGCCGCGCAGAGATCATTTCGCGGCGCTTCAGGCCGCCGCCCAACTGCGCCAGCGTAGCGTCCGCCAGCAGCGCAAAGCCCGACGCATACCGGCCCAGCCTCCGGTAATGGCCTGCCACCGGTCCCGAGGCCGGCGCGGGCGCCAGCATGCCGCCCGTCCAGGCGCGGCCAATCGCGCGCAGCGTGTTCATGCCCGCGTGGCGCAGATGGCGCCAGAAGACATCGTGAAAGACCTCGATGCCGCGTTCCTCGTCGGGATTGCCCAGCGCCAGGATCTCCGGCATCAGGTAGGGATGGGCGCGGATGGCGCCTTGCCCGAAGATGATCAGATTACGCGTGAGGATGTTGGCGCCCTCGACCGTGATCGCGATGGGCACGGCGCGGTACAGCGAGCCGAGGTAATTGCTGGGACCATCCATGACGGCGCGGCCCGCGTGCACGTCCATTGCGTCGTTCACCGACGTGCGCATGCGCTCGGTGGCGTGGTATTTCATGATGCCGGACACGACCGCGGGCTTGACGCCCTGGTTGAGCGCGGCGCAGGTCAGGCGGCGCGCGGCCTCGACCAGATAGGCGTTGCCGGCCAGGCTGGCCAGCCGCTCCTGCACGCCTTCAAATTTGCCGATCGGTATGCCGAACTGCTCGCGCACCCGGGCGTACATGCCGGTGGTGTGCGCGCACATCGCCGCGGCGGCCGCCGACAGCGACGGCAGCGAAATGCCGCGTCCGGCGGCCAGCGCGCTCATCAGCATCTGCCAGCCCTGCCCGGCGCGCTCCACGCCGCCGATCAGCGCATCCAGCGGCACGAAGACGTCGCGCCCCGAGTTGGGCCCGTTCTGGAAAACCTGCATCGCAGGCAGGTGGCGGCGGCCGATGTCGACGCCGGGCGCATCCGTGGGGACCAGCGCCACGGAAATGCCGATGTCCTTGGCGCCGCCCAGGATGCCGTCGGGGTCCGACATCTTGAACGCCAGCCCCAGCACGGTGGCCACCGGCCCCAGCGTGATGTAGCGCTTGTGCCAGTTGAGGCGGATGCCGATGAGCTCTCGGCCGTCCACGACCTGGCGGCACACGACGCCGGTATCGACCATCGAAGCCGCGTCCGATCCGGCTTCGGGACTGGTCAGGCCGAAGCACGGGACTTCACGGCCGTCGGCCAGCCGCGGCAGCCAGTAATCGCGCTGCGCCTGCGTGCCGAACTGCATGAGCAGCTCACCGGGTCCCAGCGAATTCGGCACCATGACCGTGACGCCGGCGGTGATGGAATAGGCGGAAATGCGGCGCACGACCTCGGAGTGTGCGTAGGGCGAAAAGCCCAGGCCGCCATGGCGCCGCGGAATGATCATGCCGAAGAAGCGCTGCGCCTTCAGGAATTCCCAGACCTGCGGCGGCAGATCGCGGCGGTTCCACGAGATGTCCCATTCGTCCAGCATGCCGCAAAGCTGCCTCACGGGACCGTCGATGAATCGTTGCTCATCGGACGTCAACGTCGCGGGCGGCACGGCGAGGAGCTTGCGCCAGTCGGGGTTGCCGGTGAACAGGTCGGCGTCCCACCAGCTGTCGCCGGCTTCGATGGCTTCGCGTTCGGTGGCCGACATGGCCGGCAATGCATTGCGGGCCCAGCGGTATGCGGGTTCCGAAATGCGGCGCCGGCGCCAGGCGTTGAAATCCATGGGTCCCCCTGTGGTTCGCTACAAGACGTATCGGGGCAAAGTACCAGAATTGGCGTCGTGCGGCCAAGCTGCGGCTTACCGACTCTGCGACAATGAGCGTCGCCGCGCTGATGCGCAATCAACCGCTGTCCGGGCACGTCCGCATGCTGAACAAACTCTGGCTTGGCTTCTTCCTTACCGCTGCCGCGGCCGCCCTGTACCGCTGGCTGGTCATCGGAGATCCCGAGGTCTTTCGCCAGATGGTCGCCAGCCTGTTCGACATGGCGCGCGTGTCCGTGGAAGTGATGGTGCTGCTGTTTGGCACGCTGACGCTGTGGCTCGGTTTTCTGCGCATAGCCGAAGGCGCGGGCCTCGTCGAAAAGCTGGCGCGGTTGCTGGGACCGCTGTTCGCGCGTCTGATGCCCGAGGTGCCGCGCAATCATCCGGCCATCGGCCTGATCACGCTGAACTTTGCGGCCAATGGCCTCGGGCTGGACAACGCCGCCACGCCCATCGGCCTGCGCGCCATGCGCGAGCTGCAATCGCTCAACCCCAAACCCGACACCGCCACCAATGCGCAGATCCTGTTCCTGGTGCTCAATGCGTCGTCGCTGACACTCTTGCCCGTCACGCTGTTCATGTTCCGCGCGCAGCAGGGCGCGCCCGATCCCACGCTGGTATTTCTGCCCATCCTGCTGGCCACCAGCGCGTCCACGCTGGCCGGCTTTCTGGCGGTGGCGCTGTGCCAGCGCCTGCGCCTGGCCGATCCCGTCATCATGCTGTGGCTGGGCGGAGCGGCGCTTGTGCTGGGCGGCTTCATGGCGCTCTTGGCCAGCATGTCGGCGGCGGCGATCGCCTCGCTGTCCTCGCTGCTGGGCAACCTGACGCTGTTCGGCATCCTGCTGGCGTTTCTGATCGTGGGCGCCTGGAAGAAGGTGCCCGTGTACGAGGCCTTCATCGAAGGCGCGAAGGAAGGGTTCGACATCGCCAAGAGCCTGCTGCCCTATCTGGTGGCGATGCTTTGCGCCGTGGGCGTGTTGCGCGCGTCGGGCGCGCTGGACTTCCTGTTGGACGGCATCCGCTGGGTGGCCGCGCAGGCCAACTGGGACACGCGGTTTGTGGACGCGTTGCCCACTGCACTGGTCAAACCGTTCTCGGGCAGCGCGGCGCGCGCGATGATGCTGGAAACCATGACGCACTTTGGCGTGGACAGTTTCCCGGCGCTGCTGGCTGCGGTGGTGCAAGGCAGCACCGAGACCACGTTCTACGTGCTGGCGGTGTATTTCGGATCGGTGGGGATCCTGCGCGCCCGCCATGCAGTGGGCTGCGCGCTGATCGCCGACCTTGCCGGCGTGCTGGCCGCGATCGGCGTCTGCTACTGGTTCTTTGGTTGACCGCGGGGCGCGGCGGCCGGCATTCGCGCCCGCGCCGCGCCGCAACGCGTCCGCTTCAATCCACCAGCAGGATCTTCATCCCGTTGGTGCCACCGCTGTCGCGGTAGAAATCGCCCTTGGTCAGGATGACCCAGTCGCCCGTCTGCACGAGATTGCGCTTGCGCAGTTCGTCGATGGCGGCGTTGGACAGGTCCGCGGGATCGTAGTCCGACGGCGAGAACGGAATCGTGTACACGCCGCGGAACATGGTTACGCGGTTCTGCGTCACGCTGTGCGGGCTGTAGCAGTAGATCGGCACGCCTGAGCGGATGCGCGACATGATGAGCGGCGTATGGCCGCTTTCGGTCAACGCGATGACGGCTTTCACGCCGGGGAAATGGTTGGCCGCATACATGGCCGCCAGCGCGATGGTCTCGTCGCAGCGCGTGAAGGTTTCGCCCACGCGATGGTGCGATTTGGTCGAGGTGGGGTGCTTTTCGGCGCCGAGGCACACTCGGGCCATGGCCTGCACGGTTTCCACCGGGTACTGGCCGGACGCGCTTTCGGCCGACAGCATGACGGCATCGGTGTAGTCCAGCACTGCGTTGGCCACGTCGGAGACTTCGGCACGGGTCGGCATGGGGCTGGAGATCATCGACTCCATCATCTGCGTGGCGGTGATGACGACCTTGTTCAGCGTGCGCGCGTGCTGGATGATGCGCTTCTGGATGCCCACGAGTTCGGCGTCGCCCACTTCCACGCCCAGGTCGCCACGCGCCACCATGACGCCGTCGCTGGCGCGGATCAGCGCGTCCAGGGCTTCGTCGTCGGCCACGGCTTCCGCGCGTTCGATCTTGGCGATGATCCACGCCTGGCTGCCGGCGGCGGCAAGCAGGGTGCGGGCCTCGTCGATGTCGCTGCCATAGCGCGGGAACGACACGGCCACGTAGTCCAGTTCCATTTCAGCGGCCAGCTTGATGTCGACGCGGTCCTTGTCAGTGAGGCTGGGCGCCGACAGGCCGCCGCCGCGGCGGTTGATGCCCTTGTTGTTGGACAACGGGCCGCCCACCGTGACGGTGGTGTGGACCTCGTCGCCTTCGACGCGGTCGACGACCAGCACGACGCGGCCGTCATCGAGCAGCAGCTCGTCGCCCACGCGGCAGTCGGTGACGAGTTCGGGGTAATCGATGCCCACGATGCTGGCAGTGCCCGCGTCCTTTGGATGCACGCGCGACAGCGTGAACGGCTGGCCCACCTGCAGATGCACCAGCTTGTCGACAAAGCGTGCGATGCGGATCTTGGGACCCTGCAGGTCGCCCATGATGGCGACGTAGCGGCCTTGCTTGGCGGCGATCTCGCGCACCATGCGCGCGCGTTCGCGGTGATCGTCCGCGCTGCCGTGCGAGAAGTTCAGCCGCGCCACGTCCAGCCCCGCGCGAATCATCGCGTCGATGCGTTCGGGCGACGAGGTCGAGGGTCCCAGGGTGGCGACAATTTTGGTGCGGCGCAATACAGGCATGGCGGTCCACTCTCGCAAAAACAACGAAAGCGCTATGGTACGCCGGCCGCGTTGCCACGGGTATCATGGGTGACATTTCCGACCCTCAACGCGCCCAACGACACCCGTGAAAATCGTCATCGCTCCCGACTCGTTCAAAGAAAGCGTTTCCGCGCCGGATGCGGCCGCCGCCATTGCGCGCGGCGTCAAGGCAGCCTTTCCCGGCGCGCATACGGTTTGCGTCCCAATGGCTGACGGCGGCGAAGGCACCGTAGAAGCCGTCCTCGCGGCCACAGGCGGCAAGGAGCGGCAGATCGCGGTCAACGACGCGCTCGGGCACAAGGTCGATGCCGTCTGGGGACTGCTGGAAGACGGCACCGCCATCATCGAGATGGCCGCTGCGGCGGGGCTTGAATTGATTGCACCGGCAAAGCGCGACCCGATGCGCGCCAGCAGCCACGGCGTGGGCGAACTGATGCGCGCGGCACTGGACGCGGGCGCCACGCGCATCATCCTCGGCCTTGGCGGATCGGCCACCAACGACGCGGGCGCCGGCATGCTGACGGCGCTGGGCCTGCGCCTGCTGGACGCGGGCGGCAACAGCCTGCCGCCGGGCGGCGGCGCGCTGGGGCAGCTAGCCTCGATCGACACACGCGGCCTGGACCCGCGGCTGGCGCACGTCCGCATCGACATCGCCTCCGACGTCGACAACCCCTTGTGCGGTCCGCAGGGCGCCTCACATGTCTTCGGTCCGCAAAAAGGCGCGACGCCGGAACAGGTGCAGAAGCTGGACACGATGCTGGCCCACTTTGCCGACGTCTGCGCCCGGCATCTGAACGCGGATCACCGCGATGCGCCCGGCGCCGGCGCTGCGGGCGGCCTGGGCTTTGCCGCCAAGGCGTTTCTCAACGCGCACTTCCGCCCCGGGGTCGAAATCGTCGCGGAACTGGGTGGCCTGGCCGACGCGGTGGAAGGCGCAACGCTGGTTTTCACCGGCGAAGGCCGGATGGACGCACAGACCCTGCGGGGCAAGACGCCCGCCGGCGTCGCCAGGATTGCGCAGCGCGCGGGCGTACCCGTCGTGGCGCTGGCCGGCTCGCTGGGAGAAGGCTACGAGGCCCTGCACACCTGCGGCATCAGCGCCGCATTCAGTCTGGCCCCTGGCCCGATCACATTGCAGCAGGCTCTGGTGGACGCCGAGCGCCTGCTGACCGACCGGGCGCGGGACGTGATGCAGCTCTGGATGGCGGCGCAGAAACGCATGCTGTGATCCGGCAGCCGGCTGCCCTCGCCGTGCATGCCGGCGACGTTGCCGCCCCGCCGCAGCGCGGAAAAGCAAAAAGGCCCCGAGGGGCCTTTTTGCATTGCCTTGTCATACAGAAAAGACGTCAATCGCGCGCCAACACCCCGGCTTCGACCAGCGCATCCGACAGGCGGATGTAGCGGTCCACCGAAATATCCTCGGCGCGCGCGGTGGGCGCAATTTCAAGCGCCTCCCAGGGCACTTGCGGCGCCCAGTCGGCCAGCACCCGACGCAGCATCTTGCGGCGCTGCGAAAAGGCGCGCGCCACGACGGTTTCGAACGCACGCTCGCTGATGGGCCGCAGGCGGTCCGCCGGCAAGGGCACCATGCGCACGATGGCCGACACCACCTTGGGCGGCGGGTCAAAGGCCTCGGGCGGCACGTCGAACAGCTTGTGCATGCGATAGCGCGACTGCAGCATCACGGACAAGCGGCTGAAATCGCCGGAGCCGGGCTTGGCCACCATGCGGTCGATCACTTCGCGCTGCAGCATGAAATGCTGGTCGCGGATGTGGTCGGCCCACGTCATCAGGTGGAACAGCAACGGGCTGGAAATGTTGTAGGGCAGGTTGCCCACAACGCGCAGCGCGCCGCCGAACTGCGAGAAATCCACCGTCAGCGCGTCGGCCTCGACGACCGTCAGGCGCGAAGCCTCGAACTGCTTGCGCAGGCGGGCGGCCAGATCGCGGTCGATTTCGACGGCGGTGAGATGGTCCAGGCGCTCGAGCAGCGGCCGCGTCAGCGCGGACAGGCCTGGGCCGATTTCGACCACGGTATCGTCGCGGGCGGGCGCAACCGCCCGGACGATGGACTCGACGACGCTGTCGTCGGTCAGGAAGTTCTGGCCAAAGCGCTTGCGCGCCTGGTGTTGAGACATGAAAAGCCCGTAATGCGTTTAGCGGTTGTTCTGCTGGATCTTCTGCTGCTTTTCGAGGCGGTTGTCGACGTACGCCTGCGCACGCAGTTGCTCGAGCCAGTCTTCAAAGGCCGGTTGGGCACGGCGCTCGAACAGCGTCTGGCGGGCGCGCATGCGGGCCAGATCGTCGGTCGCATCGTGATCGCGGCGTTCTTCGACCTCGATCAGGTGCCAACCGAACGGCGTCTGCACGGGTTGGCTGATTTCGCCAGGTTGCAGCGCGTTCATCGCGGCCTCGAACGTCGGCACGGTTTCACCCGGGTTCAGCCAGCCGAGTTCACCGCCTTGCGGCGCGGTGGCGTCCTGCGAATACTGGCGCGCCATTTCCTCGAACTTGGCGCTGCCGTTCACCAGTCGCTGGCGAACCTGCTCCAGGCGCTGGCGGGCCAGTTCATCGCTCATGACGGTCGACGTCTTGATCAGGATGTGGCGCGCGCGCGTTTGAACGACCTGCGTGGGACCCTGCGGCGCCTGCGCGCGCGCGGCCGGCTGCGGAGCCGGTTGCGGAGCGGCTTGGGGCGCCGGCGCGCGAGCCGTGCGGCTGGGCGCGGGCTGGGCGGTGCCGCGGTCCATCACCTTGATGATGTGGAAACCGTTGCCGCTCTGGATGAGCTGGCTGACCTGGCCCTTCTGCAGGTTGCTGATGGCCTTGACGAAGAGGTCGGGCCAGCCGTCCAGCGGACGCACGCCCATGACGCCGCCCTGCAGCGCCTCGGGACCGTCGGACGCCGCCGCGGCAAGGCTGGCGAAGTCGTCGCCACGCTTGGCTTGCGCCAGCAGGCCTTCGGCCTTCTTGCGCAGCAGCGCCAATTGTTCCGGCGACGAGCCTTCGGGCACACGCACCAGAATCTGCGCCAGCGCGTACAGCATGGGACCGGCGGGCGCGGCGGCCTGCTCGGGCGCGGGCTGCGGTTGCGCCTGGGGTTGCGGTTGCTGAGCCTGCGGGGGAGCCGCGCCGAAAGCCGGGTTGCGGCGTTGGTCCTTCAGGAAGGCGTCGACTTCAGCGTCGGAGATGACGATGGTCGAATCGACCGCGCGCTGACGCAGGCGATCCGAGCGGATCTCGTCACGCAGGGACTTGCGGTAACCGTCCCAGGACGTGCCGGCCTTCTCGAGCTCCTGGCGCAGTTGCGCCACGGTGATCTTGTTGCGCGCGGCGATGGCCTGGATGGCCGTGTCGATCTGGGCGTCATCCACGCGGATGCCGAGGCGGTCGGCTTCGTGGCGCTGCACGCGTTCCATGATGAGACGCTGCAACACCTGGTGTTGCAGCGTCTGGTCGTCCGGCACCTGGATGCCACGCGATTTGAGTTCGCCTGCGATGCGCTGGGAAGCGTCGCGCAGTTCGCGCAGCGTGATCACATCCTTGTCGACGATCGCGGCAATGCCGTCCACGAACTGCTCGCCCTTGGGCGCGGGCGCTTCCTTGTTCTGCGCAGCCGAAGCGGCCTTGGCGCTGTTCGCGCCGCGGGCGGTCTGCTCGGCCGCATGAGCGGCGGGCAAGCCGGCGCACAAGGCCAGCAGCAGCGCATTGCCGGAGAGGCGGCGCAAAGAGTGCAACCTACGCATCATTCATACCTTTCAAATGTGGTCCCGGCCTGCGCGGGCGGCGTGACGCGCGTGTAACCGGGGATACTTCTGTTCAGCAGGTTCATCGGGTCGGTTCCGAGGGAGCCCAGGCCCGTGAGCTCAAGCTGGAAGAACAGCGCGGAGTTGGTGTCCGCCGCCGATACGGCGTAGCGCTGGTAGACCAT
The DNA here is from genome assembly GCF_002331005.1 of Achromobacter sp. UBA2119. Lineage (NCBI taxonomy): Bacteria > Pseudomonadati > Pseudomonadota > Betaproteobacteria > Burkholderiales > Alcaligenaceae > Achromobacter > Achromobacter sp. UBA2119. The sequence goes on from NZ_DCYD01000011.1 coordinate 28,409, forward strand.
GCGGCCCACCCAGCAGCAGTCGCCCTTGTACTCCAGGCCGGCAATGGCCTGCGTCACGCGGGGAGATTCCGTCGTGTTGGCCACCGTGCTGGACGGACCTGAACGCAAAGAATAGTCCACCCGGCCCACGCCGTACCAGCGCTTGCTGAACGGCCACTGGACCGCCAGGCTGACCTGGTTCTGGCCTTGGGGCTGGTAGAGCACGCCTTGCTGCGGATCGCGCTGGTAGCGGTACGCCACCGCAACGGTGGTGAGACGCTGCGGCGACCAGCGCGCGCTCACGAGCCCGCGCGACCAGTTGTTGTCGTAGGGGTTGTATTGCGCGGCAAGGTCGGTGGACAGCGTATCGGTCAGGGCCGCGCTGGCGCCCACCAGGAAGTCGGAGCGCACGTTCTCGCGCGGCGTTTCGCCGGGCAGCGTGACTTCCTGGTCTTCGAAATACAGGCGTTGGGCGACGCCCAGCGACATGCGCTCGAAGCCGGTGTCGGCATCCAGCCAACGCGTGGTCAGCGCTGCGGTGAGCTGGTTGGCATTGGCGATACGGTCCCAGCCGCCGGTGTAGATGTTTTCCTCGAAGGCCTGCGAGAAGCTGAAATCGGCCAGCGACGTGTCGAACACGGGCAGCTTGGATTGGTCACGATACGGCACGCGCAGGTAATACAGGCGGGGTTCGAGGGTCTGTGTGGAGGACTTGCCGAAAAGCGTCGTGTCACGCTCGAAGATCAGGCCGGCATCGACGGACATGATGGGCAGTGTGCGCGACTGCGAACGCGGCAGGCCGGCTGCGTTGCCGCCGTTCAAGCCGAGCGTATCCACGCCATACCATTTGGTCTGGTAATCGGTGTAGTTGACGCCGGCCTTCGGGATGATGAACCAGCCGGGACGCACGATCGGATAGGACGCCGACAGATAGGTCTGAAGACGGTCCCCGTCGGGGTACCGGCTTACGGCGCCGAACTCCGGCATTTTGAAACGCACGGCCGTCGAGGTCCAATCGACATCGAAGCCGCCCCAGTCGTACCGGGCACCTCGCAGGTACAACTCGGGTTCCTTGTTGTACGGCGGAACTAGCGGCGCATCCGGATCCTGCAGCGTCTGATACTTATAGACCTGGGCATAGGTGCTCCAATAGCGGGATGCCCAGCCTACCCGGCCACGTTGCGGCAGGTAGGTGGTCGAGGCCTGGTTCAGGCCCAGCTGCGAAATATCGCGGTAGTAATTGTCGTCCGAGACCCTGGCCACGTCCCAGTCGGTATAGAAGCCATGCGAGAACGTTTGTTGGTGGCGCCACCAATACATCCAGCGGTCTTCGCCGGTGACATGGTCATCGGGCAAGTAGGCGCCATCGATGGTGCCCAAATAGCTCGACCCCAGATAGCGGAACTCGCCGCCCAACTGGGTGCCACGCTTGGAAAAGTAGCGCGGCTGCACCGTCAGATCGTAATTGGGCGCCAGGTTGAAGTAGTACGGGATCGAAATGTCGAAGCCGCCCTGGCTGGTCGTGCCGTACGTCGGAATCAGGAAGCCCGACTTGCGCTCGCGCTTGACCGGGAAGGTCATGTAAGGCGATGCGAGGATGGGCACGTCCTTGAAATACAGCACGCCGCCGCGGGCCACGCCTTCGTTTTCGTCGAAGTCGATATCGACCGAATTGGCCTTGATGTACCAGGACGGGTTTTCGCAGGGGCAGCCGCTGTACGTCACCGTGTGCAGCCGCATCTGCGACTTGCTGAAGATGTCTGCGTGGTCGGCGACGGCAAAGCCGCCCGTGGCGCCCAGCCAGAAATTGGGTTTTTCGACTTCGCCGGAATACCGGTCCACGTTGAACGTGGCGTTCGGGCCGGTCACCAGCGTGCCGTCGCGCATCATGCGGGCGTCGCCGCGCACGTCGACCTTGCCGGTGTCCTTGCGGTAATTGATCTCGTCGCCCTTGATCACACCGTCGATGCGGCGCACCTGCGCGTTGCCGGACAGCGTGAGCTCGTAGTCGGGGTCGCCCGAAATGGTGTCCGCTTCCATGAAAGCGGGAATGCTCTCGTCGGGCAACCGGTGCATGCGCAGACCCGGAGACGTGCGCAACTGGGGGGTTGACGTGACCGACGGCGCGGAAGCAGCGGTGCCCGGGCTACCTTGAGCCTGGGCGGCTCCGGCGGCGACGCTGACAACAGAGAGGATCAACCACGGAACCTTGCGCACGAATGAAAACAGCCCTTTTTGACCACGGGAGAGCCGGACAAAGGCGCCCACGGGGGGCCAATGCTGACGGAAATGAGCCGGTATTATAGAGAAGCCGCGAACAACGCCCAGCCTTATGTTCGCCAAATCGAAATTTCCGCAATTTTGCCCTTCTGACACGGATCTTCCTTGAAAAACGATCACGACCCCCGCTTGGCGCAGGTGCGCAACTGGCTGCAAGGCCTGCCCCCTGCCCTGAACCTGGCCGTGGAAACGCTGCGCCCCGCGTCGGCTGACGCAAGCTTTCGCCGGTACTTCAGACTGGACGCCGGATCGCGCACCCTGATTGTCATGGACGCCCCGCCCCAGCACGAGGACTGCCGTCCCTTCCTGCACGTGGACAAGCTGCTGGCGGATGCCGGCCTGAACGTGCCGGCGGTGCTGGCGCAGGACCTGGACCAGGGCCTGCTGCTGCTGTCCGACCTGGGCGAACAAACCTACTATCAGCGCATCCAGGATGGTCTGGACGACGCCCAGTTGCAGACGCTGTATCGCGAGGCGCTGGCCGCCCTGGTCAAGCTGCAAAAGGCCTCGACCGCCGGCCTGGGCACCTACGACAGCGCGCGCCTGGCCGACGAGCTGAAACTGTTCCCCGAGTGGTACGTGCAGAAGCACCACGGCGTCACGCTGGACGACAAGACCGCCAATGCCCTGGAAAAGATCTTCGCCCTGCTGTCGGCCAGCAACGGCGGGCAGCCCCAGGTGCTGGTGCACCGCGATTTCCATTCGCCCAACCTGATGGTCTGCGACCAGCCGCAGTACGGCCCCAACCCGGGGGTCATCGACTTCCAGGATGCGCTGGCCGGCCCCATCACCTATGACCTGGCGTCGCTGGTGACCGACGCCCGGACCACCTGGGAAGAACCGCAACAGCTCGACTGGGCGATCCGGTACTGGGAAATGGCGCGCGCGGCCGGCCTGCCCGTCGACGCCGATTTCGCCGAATTCCACCGCGCCTATGAATGGATGGGCCTGCAGCGCAACCTGCGGATCCTGGGCGTCTTCGCGCGCCTGAACCACCGCGACGGCAAGGCGCACTACCTGGCGCACATGCCGCGCGTGAACGGCTACGTCCGCCAGGTGGCGCAGCGCTACGGCGTCTTCACGCCGCTCCTGCGCCTGCTGGATCGCCTGGACGACCGCCAGGTCAGCGTCGGATACACGTTCTGATGCGCGCCATGATCCTCGCCGCGGGCCGCGGCGAACGCATGCGCCCGCTGACCGACCGCCTGCCCAAGCCCATGCTGCCGGTGGGCGGCAAGCCGCTGATCGTCTGGCACCTGGAACGCCTGGCCGCGGCCGGTATCCGCGACATCGTCATCAACCACGCCTGGCTTGGCCACGAGATCGAACGCGGGCTGGGCGATGGCGCCGCGCATGGCGTGCGCATCCGCTATTCGGCCGAAGCCACCGCGCTGGAAACGGCCGGCGGCATTGCGCAGGCGCTCCCCCTGTTGGGCGACGACCCGTTCCTCGTCATCAACGGCGACATCTGGTGCGACTGGGATCCGGCCGCCGCGCCAGACGCCGCGCGCCTCGTGGCGCGGGGCGGCGCCTGGCTGCTTTTGGTGGACAACCCCGCGCATCATCCTGCCGGCGACTTCGTCCTGACGGCTGATGGGCGTGTGCTGGCCCACGGCGAGCCGCGTTTGACCTTTGCCGGCGTGGGCGTCTACCATCCTTCGTTATTCGCGGACGTCCCGCGCGGCGAAGCAGCGCCGCTGGCGCCGCTGCTCAGGCAGGCGATGGGCCAGGACCAGGTGCATGGCGCCCGGCATGCGGGCCGATGGACGGATGTCGGCACCCCGCAGCGGCTCGCCGACCTGGACGCGGAACTGGCTGACACGGCTGCCTGACAGGGCTGCCTGACAGGGCTGGCTGAAACCCACATATTTCACAATATCAAGGTGCGCAACGAGGCTTGTCTGCGCACCATCGCCCCCGGCTAACGGGGTATTCTCTGACGCTTTGGCATGCGCGCGCCGCTTGCCCACAGGCATAAACACAGGAAGTTTTCTAGGAATGGGGATGTTTGGAAGATCGCAACGGGCCACGTTCAAGCCCTCCGTATACCAGCCGGGGCAACGCACGCGCCGCATGCCGCGCTGGCTCGTCCTGCTGATGGTTGGCATTGCGCTTGGCGCGGGCGGTGTGCTCTTCCTGCAAACCAATTACGGCCCGCAACGCCTGACCGTCGAACAATCCGAACAGCTGCACAGCGAGCTCAGCGCCTCCAACATGGAGCGCCAGCGCCTGCAGACCCAGCTTGAAGAAGCCACCCAGCAGCGCGACGCCAACAAGGCCGGCCACGAAAAGCTGACCACCGACCTGGCGGAATCCCGCGCCAAGATCGAAACGCTGAACAAGGAACTGGTGCTGTTCCAGGACGCCATGCCGCCCGATCCTCGCGGCGGCAACATCGGCATCCGATCGGCCAGCTTCAAGCGCGCCCCCGGCCTGCTGGACTATCAGGTGCTGGTGATGCGCGAAGACCACACGGGCGCGCCCTTCAAGGGCACGCTGACCTTCGCCATCGAAGGCTCCTACCCCAACGGCCGCGCCGCCACCGTGACCCCGGAAGGCCCCGCGCTCACGGTCGACCGCTACGACTACGCGCTGGGCCAGCTCAAGCTGCCCGACGGGTTCACCGCACGGGTCGTGGTGCTGCGCGTGCTGGACCCCAACCAGAAACAGCAGGCGATGCGCATCTACAACGTACGCAACTGAGGCGTGCGCAACTAAAAGCATGTGCCACTGAAGGCCCCTTTCCCGGCCTGACCTGGCCCCCAAAACCCGCCCCTCGGCGGGTTTTTTATCGTCTTCAAAATTTGGTTGCGTGCGCAACATACCGGGAATATAGTTGCGCAAACAACCAAATTATGGAGACGGCATGACGCTCCCTTCGCATGTTCCCGTGCTGATCGCCGGCGGCGGTCCGGTCGGTCTGACCCTGGCCGCCCTGCTCGCCGAGTACGGCATTGCCTCGCTCACCATCGAGGCCGATGAAGCCTACTGCAGCGGCAGCCGCGCCATCTGCATGTCGCGCCGGTCGCAGGAAATCCTGGGCTGGATCGGCGCCGACCGGCCGCTGATCGACACCGGCCTGGCCTGGACAGGCGGTCGCAGTTATTACCGCGACCGCGAAGTCCTGCACTTCCAGATGCCGCACGATCCCCTGCAGCGGTATGCCCCGATGGTGAACATCCAGCAGTACTACGTGGAGGAATTCGCGCACCAGGCCATGCAGCGCCATCCCGGCCTCGCCACCCTCGCCTGGTCAGCACGCGTCACTGCCGTGCAGCCCGGTCCCGACGGCGTAACGGTCGAGGTGGAGGCGGGCGGCGCCCGTCACACGGTGCGCGCCGACTGGCTCGTCGCCTGCGACGGCGGCCGCAGCACCGTCCGCGAAGCCATGGGCCTGAAGCTCGAAGGCATGCAGTACGAAGGCCGCTACGTCATCGTCGATATCGAACAGGAATCGCAACGGCCCGTCGAGCGCCTGGCCTGGTTCGATCCCCCATCCAATCCCGGCTCCACGCTGCTGATGCACCGCCAGCCCGGCAACATCTGGCGCGTCGATTACCAGATCCGCGACGACGAAGACCCCGACGAGGCCGTCAAGCCGGAAAACGTGCTGCCGCGCGTGCAAAGCCATCTGGACATGATTGGCGAGACTGCGCCCTGGAAGCCGCTCTGGATCTCCATCTACAACGCCAAGTGCCTGACGCTGGACCGCTACCGCCACGGCCGCGTGCTGTTCGCGGGCGACGCGGGCCACCTCGTGCCGATCTTCGGCGTGCGCGGCCTGAATTCCGGGCTGGACGACGCCGGCAACCTGGCCTGGAAGCTGGCGTGGGTGCTGAAGGGCCAGTCGCCCGACACCCTGCTGGACAGCTACAGCATCGAGCGCGTCCATGCCACGCGGCAGAACCTGGCCTATGGCGCCAAAAGCACGGAATTCATGGCGCCGCCGGATTTCGGCTTCCGGCTCATGCGCGACGCCGCGCTGCGCCTGGCCCTGGTGGACGACGGCTTGCGGCCGCTCATCAATCCGCGCCAGTCCGCACCTATCTCCTATGAAAGCTCTCCGCTGAACCGCGAGGACCGTGCGTCCGAAGCCGGCCCCGCCGCCGCGCCCGGACAGCCCGCGCCCGACGTGCTGCTGCAAGACGGCGAATCCCCGCAGTACCTGACCGCCAGCTTTGGCGCGGGCTTCGTCGCGCTGGCCATTGCGCCCGATGCGGCGTTGTCGGCGGCTTTGAACACACTGGCCGCCGACACGCAAGACGCGCCCCAGCCACTGCGGGTGCTGCGGGCAGGCGAAGGCGGACTGGCCGACCCGCACGGCCAGCTTGCCGCGCGTTACGGCAATCAGGCACGCGCGGTCTACCTGCTCCGTCCGGACGGCTACGTGCTGGGCCATTGGATCGCGCCCGCCGCCGCTGAACTGCGCGCCGCGCTGGCGCCCTACTACCCCTCGCTGCACGTGAACGCCACCCCGAAAGGCCAAGCATGAACAACGAATCTCTGGATCAGGTCTACACCAGCATGGCGCAGGCGCTGACGCGCGTCGGCGAATCGCGCGCGCCGCTCTTTCTGTCGATACTCGGCTTGTCGTTGCTGAGCCGCCTGCCTTCCACGCAAGACGCGCTGGCCCTGCTGGCGCAGGCCGAAGCCGCCAGCCTCGAGGACGGCGCTATGGCAAACTATCCGGCCTCATCTTCCGCGGGCGCAGATCCCGCCCGCCCGACGTGAAAACGCCCCCTCTGGAACGATTCCTGACTTACCGCCTGCACGTGCTCAACAAGATCACGGACCGGGACACGAATCGGGCTTACTTGAAGGATTGCGACATTCCTCTGGGCGAGGCGCGGTGCCTGGCCGCCATCGGCCGGTTTGCGCCGCTCTCGGTCAATGACCTGGCGCGCGCCGCCAACCTGAACAAGGGCCAGGCCAGCCGCTCCGCGCAAGCACTGGTGGATCGCGGGCTGGTGGAAAAAACGGTGTCGGCGTCAGACGGACGCGGCGTCGTGCTGGCGCCAACCGCCGAGGGCCTGACGCACTACCGGCGCATCATCGACCTCATCGCGCACCGCAACGAAGAGATCTTCGGCTGCCTGACCGCCGAAGAACAGCGGCAGTTCGGCGATATGCTGGACCGCCTGATCGGCCATCTGCAAGCCGAGGCCGGCGACGCCGCGGACTGAGCGCGGCGGCAGCGTCGTTCAGGGCTGTGCTTTCGGCGCCGTCGCGCCCGCGTGCTCGGCGGCTTCGTCCATGAACTGCGCCATCCGCACGTCCAGCTCGGTCACGCCGCCAGCGTCATGCGTGGTCAGCGTGACGTCCACGCGGTTGTAGACGTTGGTCCATTCGGGGTGATGGTTCAGCTTTTCCGCGAACATCGCCACCCGCGCCATGAAACCGAACGCGGCATTGAAGTTGGGAAAGCGGTAGCGCTTTTCGATGGCATCGCGCCCGGCCACGGCCTGCCAGCCGGTGAGCGCGGCGATCGCGATATCGGTGCCGATGCGGGCGGGGGGAAAATCGCTCATGACAGACTCCGTAAAGAAAGGCGGCGGCGCATCGCGCCAGCCGCCTGTCAGCAAATGACGCGCCCGCGTTTATTGCTGGACCGCGTACAGGTAGATCTCCACGCGCCGGTTCAGCGCGCGCCCTTCGGCGGTCGCATTGTCGCCGATCGGGTCGTTCGGACCGCGGCCTTCCACCGTCAGACGCGTGCCGGCCACGCCCTGCTTGGCCAGATAATCCGTCACGCTCCTGGCGCGGTTCACCGACAGCGTCTGGTTATGCGCCAGCGCACCGGTGCTGTCGGTATGGCCGACCACCTTGGCCCGCAGTTCAGGATGCTGATTCAGCGAACGCGCCACGCTGTCCAGCACCGGCAGCAGCGCCGGCTTGAGCTGCGTCTTGTCCGTATCGAACGACACGCCGCTCGGGATGTTGACCTTCAGGCTGCCGTCGGGCATTTCGACGACGTCGATGCCGAGCGATGACGCGCCGGACTTCTGCACGTCATCCTTCACGACCTTCCAGTTGTAGCCCACCAGGCCGCCCGCCACCGCGCCGATGCCGGCCCCGATCGCAGCGCCCTTGCCGTGCCCGATCAGCGCGCCGATGCCCGCGCCCAACGCCGCGCCGGCGCCCGTACCGACAGCGGTATTCGTTTGCTGTTGCGTCGCGCAACCGGCCATCAAGGCACCCGCCGCCACAATCACGGCGATACGGTTGAGTGTTCTTCTTGAATTCATGGCAACCTCCACTGTCCATCCATCCAGATGCCGGATCATTCCGGTGTGGATCATGCTAGCAAGGGGAAATGGGGCGCCGGGCAACATTTTGTACGCGGCCAACGCTAAGATGGCGTTTCCGATGGAGAAACCCATGTCCGTGGCGCGCACCTACTTTTTCAACAGGATGGCCGGCGACGAACTCGCCCGCTTGTGCGGCGCAAAAGCGGATTTCTTCCTTGAAAACGTCGACGACCTGAAACTCGCCGTCACCCGCCTCCAGGCCTTGTGCCGCGACGCAGGCATGAGCAGCGCGGTGGTGCGTGCGCCGCTCAATCCCGCGCCCGGAATCGGCGATCTGGTATCGGCAGCCGTGCCATTGCTTGGGCTGATCTGGACCTCCGCCAAGACGGTGGGCTCCGCGGTTCATCCTAGAGCCGACGTGAGCTTGCGCCTGACGTCGAACACGTCGATCAGCGTCGTGTTCTCGGATTCGGCCCGTGTGCCGACGATCCGGTAGGCCACGCCGTCGCGGGCCATCAGCGGTGCGATCACCCGCGCCGGCCAAACACCATCGCCAGCCCGAACAACGCCCCCAGCCCGCCCACGATGGCCAGCGACACCGATGGCTCGCGCAGGTTCAGCGCCATGATGGCCGATCCCGCGCCCAGGGCGGTGATTGCCAAGCCGACCAGACGCCCCGCCGTGGACCCATAGAAATGCGTGCGGCGCGCCGCCTGCGTGCCTGCAGGCTGGCGCTTCTGCCACGCCGTCAATGCCTGTTCGAATTCGCGCAGCAGGCGCTCGCGCCTGGGCAAGTCCGCCGCGCTGACCAGCAGGGTCGGCAGACCGGGGCGGACCAGTTTCAGATAATCGTCCGTGCCCCAACTAGCCAGATCTTTGAAGGCAACGGGTTTGCGGCGCGAGAACTCCAGCCCTTCGGCCGTCACCTTCACGTCATTGCGCGTGGGAAATCCCCTGAACGCCACCAGCGGCGGCACGAGCAGGCCCAACACGGCAAGCACGGCAGCCAGCCCGATCGGCCCGCGGTTGAAGACCACGAGCATAAAGCTGCCTGCCGCCAGCGCGAACGCCAGGGGCACCGACAACTGGTGCCATCGCGTATAGACCGACACCGGGATCCGTTCGTTGCTGTTCATGCGTGCGCCTTGTCAGTTAGTCGCTCTTACAAGATTTGAACCGCCGGGGCCCATGGGCACCGAGCGGATGTCGGGCATGCGGTCCGGGTCGGGCCAGTATTCGACCTTCAGGATCGCTTCATTGAAAATATCGTCATCGACCAGCACCTCCGTGCGCAGCACCCCGCGGCCGCTGCTCACATTGAACTGAACCGACTCGTCCCAAGGCTTGGCGGTGAACTCGATGGATTGGCTGCGATCCTTGCGTATCCAGCGCCAGGCATCCGCCCACCCGGGACGGGAGGTCATATTGTCGACGTAGTTGTCCACACGGTCGGCCCAGGTCTCCTCGCGCGGGCGCCCCTGCACCCATTGCATATCGGATGGTCCACGCGGCAGCAGATCCGGGTCCGTCGCGCGCGGGGATCCCTTGCTTGCCACGATGACGCTGATGCCCGGTCCGACGAGCTTCAGGATGTATGCGTAATCGCTGTGTTCGGTATAGCCCGGCATCACCACGTCCAGCACCAAACGATCGCGGCCAAAGATTTCCCCCTGCTTAAAGCCCTTCCACTCCAGCATCACGCGCACGCCGAACACGGCCCAGTTGAAATCCTCAAGTTCCTCTTCCCGGGTCGCATAGAGTTCGCGATCCTTCACGTCCGAGAACTGCGCGGAGCGCATGCAGCAACGCGTGAACCAGACTTCCAGTTCGCTTTCCTTGGCGCTGTCGCCCCAGAATTTGAAGTACAACCCGGCAGCCAGAAGGCACAGGCCCAGCGCAATCCATCCCCACACGGGAATACCCAGCAGCACCGTGCCGCCGCTGGTAAGGCCGACCATCGCGCTGCCAAAGCCCCCCGCGCCCGCCACCACCCCGGCCGTGCTGAATGCGCCACCCAACGAAACCAGGGCGGTGGCCACGCCGGTCAACCCGGACAACAGCAGGAACACGGATGAGGTGGCATAGGCGTTGCCCGCCTCGTAGTTCTTCACATCGTACTGGTCGATCGCATTCAGCGCGTTGTTGGCACCGTCGACGAACGTGGCCGCTGCCGCAAACACGGCGCCGGCCGTCCGCACCGCAGTCAGGCGCATGTTCAATTTCAGGTTCATCGTGAAGGCGGTGTTGGCGCCCACGCGTGCACCGATCGCGCCCGCGGTCACTTCGATCGCGACGCTGCCCACGCCCAACACCCCCGACGTGATGCCGAACCATGCCTTGCGCGCGGCCTTGGCGTCCTGCACAACCTGCGCGTTGCGCAAGTCCGAGACCGACGCATACAGCGCCACCAGCGTCAGCACGCCAGTCGCCCCCGCATTCGCGCCGTCCTTGGACTTTGCCCACTTGACCAGGCCCGCCAGCGGCGACATGGTCGGTGCGGGCAGCGCCAGCACGGGCGCGGGCGCCGGTAGCGCAAGCGCCGGCGATGGGCCGCCGCCGGGACGGGGCGGCGCCGCCGCCGCGGCGTTCAACTGCGCATCCACTTCTTCGGGAATGATGTAGTTGAGCGTGACCGGCGTGGAGCGTTCGGCCTGCGTGCCCATCCAGCCGGACTGCATCTGCTTGCTCGCACCGAGGCCCTCGCTGCTGCCCGCGCCCACCGTCACCGTCGCCGGGTTCGGTTCCCAGACAATCTGGTGCATGTCCGCGATCATCCGCGGCAAGGTGGTCGTATGCGTGCGCACGGCCATCACGACGTTCATCCGCGCCGACATCGTCAGCGTGACCCGCGCCGCGACACGTTCGGCGATGGGGTCGCCCGCCAGGGTCAGCCGCAGCAGCTGCGTCGCCATGAACCGGCCGATCGCCGCGCCAGCCACCCGCATCGGCGGCAATTGGCCCTTGGCCGCCCGCGCCTTGATCCAGTCGTTGTAGCTCTTGATCATCCGGCGGACATTGGAGACCTGCTTGGAGATCACCTTGCCCTTGGCCTCGCGGTCCAGGAAACCCAGCAGCTCGCCGTCGTTCGCCGCCAGCGCGCGCCAGATCGCCGCATAGGTGCTGTCGCTGTCCTCGTCCTTGAGCGAATCGTCGATGGCCTTGTGTTCGCTTTCGATCGCGCCCGCGCCATCCACGCACAGCGCCATGTCCTCTTCCAGCCGCTCGCCGGCCGCGGCGTCCTTGGGCGAATAGGCCTTGAGCGCCAGCCAGAACGCTTCGCGGCCATACCACCACGCCCAGTCCTTGCCCGCCCCTTCGATCTTCTCGCGCATGCGGTCGATCGCGACCTTGTTGTCGCTGAGCGTCTTGGCGACCTTGCCGGTATCGACACGTTCGCGCAGGCGCCGGATCTCGTCGCCCGTGTTGCCCATCTGCTTCTGCAGGCCGTCGATGATCTGCGCGACGCCCACTTCGCGCATGCGCGTGGGGTCCAGATGGTGTTCGGCCAGCTCGCCCATGCATTTGTTGCGCCACGTCGCCACGTCGGCCAGGATGCCGACGGGGTCGCGCAGCGCGAGCACGATGCCGCCCTTGGGCGTCATCTGCCGCATCTTGGCCGCAACGGCCGCGCCCTGCCCGCCGAACACGTTGACGGCCGGGGACAGCGTATTGCTGAATAGCGTGGCGGCGCCGGCCGCGTCGCGGAACTCGATCGAGTGCTTGGCCAGATTGGCGCCGTCCTCGGCCACGCGGTAGCCGGTCTCGGGCTTGGGATACCCGCCGCCCCACACCGCCTTGGCGTCCAGCTCCACCATGATCTTCTTGCGCCAGCGTTCGTCGCGGGTCAGATCGCGGCGGATGTCGCGCGTCCACCATACGCGCGAATATCCCACCCACACCGTGCGAGACGCGTTGGCCGGCGCCTCGACGTTGATCAGCGTGGATTCCAGGCCGTGCCCCTCGCGCGTGCACGTGAACGTGGGCTGTTCGGACGGACGGTTGTCGTCGTCGACCGGCACTTCCTTCATCTGGCCCGTCGCCGTCGCCGCGAATGCGCGCCAACCGTAGCTGCGGCGCGGATCCCAGATGTAGACGTAGCCGGCGGTGATGGCGCGCAGCATGTAGGCGCCCTGGCGCATGGTCTCGTAGTACAGCTCCGGATCCATGTACACGCCGTCGGGCAGGTCGTTCTTGCCGCCCGGCACATAGGCGATCCGCATGGGCAGGATGGGCAGGCCCGGCCGGCCGCAGAACTTGCCCTTGCAGGGCAGCGCGTCGTAGTCAGTCGTCATGCTTGCAGATCCTCCCGCGCCTGCGCCTCGTGCGCAAACGCCTGCCAATCCTCGTCGTCCATGTCCTCGGCGGCGCGATACAGGCGGCCGCCTTCCTCGCGCACTTCGCGCAGCAACGCCAGGAACGAGGGCGCGCATTCCAGCGGCGCGTCCAGTCGCACGCGCCAGGCCGCGAACAGCGCCGCGTCCTCGTCATCGGCGATGCCGCACCCCGCGGCGGCATCCAGCGCGCGCCGTACCGCTTCCAGCGCCGGCGTCTCATAACACAGCCCCTGCGCATTCAACCGTTGCAGGACGGCGTTGACGCGGCCCAGCCGCGCCAGGCGCGGCCAATCGGGCGTGACGGTCTGCATCGGGCCGCGCGCGTCCGGCAGCGTCTGCCACTGGCCGAACCCGTCCACGCTCATCCACGTGACGCCCTCGATCCAGGAGGCCGGCGCGGTGCGCGCGTACAGCTCGCTCTGGAACTGCGTGGTGCGCGGGTCCCAGAACCGCAGGATGCGCACGCGCCCCTGCGCATCGCGCAGGCGCGCGCGCAGCACCAGGCGCTGCGCGACCTCGGCCAGCGGCAGATCGGTGGCCAGCCATGCCGACATCGAGCGCGGCCGTTTGGCCGCCGGCGCCGGGCGCACCGCCTCGTCCACCGCCAGCCGCAGGCTGCGGTTGATCAGACGTTCGTGCCGCACTTCATCCGGCACCTCGGCCAGATACAAGGGCGGCGCGCTTGCCCCTTGTGAAATCAGGTCGACCTCGCAGCGCCGCAGACCGGCCGATGCGATGTCCTCGCCCAGCGGATCGGCCAGCGTCGAATCGCACAACAGCAGCACGCGGCGGTCGGCGCGCGCGTCCAGCACCGCGCGCAGGCCCGCAATGGCGTGCTCGACGCGGGCCTCGGCGGCGGGCGTCCAATACTCGGGCTGGCGGGTCGTCATGTCCAACGTCATGTCCATCGTCATGCCGCCAGCGCGCCGCTGCCGGCCGCGTCTTCGAGCGCCGCGGCGCAGCCTTCCATGTCGCCCTGCGGCGGCTGCGCGGGTCCGGCGCCGCTTTGCGGTCCCACCCAGTTGTGCACACCGGCCTTCAGTTCCACCTTGCCGGGCGCATGCAGCTGGATGCCACCACCCTCGATCCGCATGTACGCACCCGCGGCCGTCGCCAGCACCTTCTTGGACGCATTGACGTCCACCGCGCCCTGCGCCGACGCCAGCGTCACCGCCTTTTCCGCCGCCAGCCGCATGCGGGCCTTCTGGCTCTGGAGCCGCAGCTTTCCACCGGCGGCGTGCAGGCGGATGCCTTGCTCTTGCACCGCCCTTCCGCTGCCGCCCAGTCCCTTGGTAAAGAGCGCGACGCCCTGCGCCACGCACATCGCCAGATTTGCGCCCGCCGCCCAGTTCACGTCCGGGGCAATCTGGCACAGCGTGGCGCCGGCCACCGTGTACGCGTTATGCGGCGTGTATTGCCCGATTCCGCTGGGCGCGCTGACCTGGATGTGCGGCTGGGTGTAGGCCGGCACATTGTGTTCTGCGTCGGACTTGGTGCCTTCGATGATCTCGCGCACTGCATTCAGCTCGTTCAGCGCCCGCGGCTTGTCGTTGTCGCCGGGCAACAGGGCCTCCTGGCGGCCGGCCGTTGCGGACAGCTCGGCGGCCTGCTCGATGGCCTTTTCCATTTGCTGGATGGCCTCTTCGCTGTCCAGCAGGCCGCCCGTTGCGTCCTCGCGCTTGTGGGCGCTGATGAGCAGGCCTTCCCCCGCCCGCAGCGCCAGCGCCTCGGCCGTCGCCAGCTCGGCGCCATGGCCCAGATCCGACAGCCGCTCGTTGTCGCGCTGCTGCTTCAAGTGCCCCAGGTTCAATCGCGATTCGGCCTGCGTGGTCGAGGCCGTCAACCGCGACTGGCCCGGCGTGTCGTCCTGCACGAGCTGGTTGTAGCCGCCCATGCCCTGCCCGCTGGACGCCAGCGCCTGGGTCTTGAAGCCCGACATCACCACGTTATGCGCGTGCCCCGCTTCGCTGCCCGCGAACCAGGCGGGCGCATTGCCGGTCGCCTTGGCCGCGCCGCCCTGCACCTGGTTGTTGGCGGCGTTTTCCGTGCCCGCGCCGTTGTACAGCGCGCCCACGACGACAGGCCGGTCGATATCGCCATGCAGGAACTGCACCAGCACCTCCTGTCCCAGCCGGGGAACGAAATGCCCGCCCCAATCCGATCCGGCGACGGGCTCGGCCACACGCACCCAGGTGCCCAGCGCCTCGCTGGCGGGCGCATTGTCGTCGCCGGCCGGATGGTCCTGCCGGCTGCTCGACGCGCTGCCGCGCTGCCAGTGGAACTGGATCTTGATGCGATGATCGCGGTCGGTGTGCACCGAATCGCCGGCGCCCACCACCAGCGCAGTCTGCGCGCCGTGCACGGTGGGGCGCGGATGCAGGCGCGCGCCGTGGCCATCGCGTGTGCTGGGCCGGTACTCCAGCGTGGCGGCAATGGCCTCGAAGCGATTGCGATAGAAGTCCGCCGCCTCGCCATCCGCCTTTTCCACAGCCCCGCCGCCCGCCGCGCCCAGCGCCTGCGCCACGGCCTGCCCGAGGCTTTCGTCGAAGTTGTTGCGCGCTTCGTGGCGGATGCCGATGACCACGAAGTCCGCCCCTGCGCCTTGCGAGGGCTCCCAATGGCCGGTCAACGTGAAGCGCTGACCCGGCGCCAGGGTGCGCACGGTGCCTTCGCCCTCGAACAACGACTGGCGAACGCGCTGCGCGGCCAGCGCGTTGTGCGCCAGCCGCTCGCCCTGCGCGCTGTCTTCGTACAGATATTGCCCGGGGTAATCCGAGTCGGCCAGTTCCAGCGCATTGGCGAACTTGTCTTCGACCTGGGCGCTGACCTTGCGCGCCTGCATGGCGCGATAGTCCCAGGTGGCCAGCCGCACGGCATTCGTGCGCCATGCGCGGTGCTGGCGCCAGGCCTGGATGGAGTCCTGTTCCTCGGTCGCATCGGCGCGCTGGAAGGGAACGCTGTCCTGCGGGCCGGTCTCGAATGCGCCATTGTGATCGGCGATCACGATCGTATGGGTACCGGGTTCCCCGTCGCCGCCTTCATGTTCGACCCAATAGAACAGCCCCTCTTCCGCCAGCAGACGCTCCACGAAAGCGAAGTCGGTTTCGCGATACTGAATCGTCAGGCTGCGCTTGGCGTAAGCATCGCGATCCTTCACTTCCCAGCGCCATTGGGGCGCAAGCGCACCCTGGCCCTTGTAATCGCCAAACACGCTGTCGACGATGTCGATCACCGACAGGTCCTGGAACGCAAAACTGTCGCGCCGCTGGCGCAGCAGCGCCAGCCATGGCTCGATGCGCAGGCGGTAGCGCGCAAAGCCGCCATTGGCGCCCTCGAAGCGCGCCTCGGTCACCACGCCGCACCACACGCGGTGTTCGTCCCGGCCCAAGGCGGTCTGCAGCTTGACCTGCGCGGATTGGCCGATCAGCGACTTCAGCGGGATGTGGGCATCACCGGACAGCGCGTCCACGTCCAGCACGAAGCCGCCGCCGCTCAACTGCTCCCGGCCCTGCAGCCGCTCGGCCAGCAAGGTGTCCGGACCCAGCGGCGTGGCCAGGTCCAACAGGCGATCGGCCTGCGTAAAGCCTGCGCCCAGCGGGCCGGCGGCAGCGGATTCAAGGGCCATGTCTGCGTCTCCCTCGTCAGCTCATCCGGAACCGGAACTCGCCGTTCTTGCCCGCGGTCACACGGATCTTGGCGATGGCCTCACCCTGCGACATGCGGCCAAGCACCTGCTCGGCGATCTCCGGCAGCAGCGCGCCGTTCAAAATATGGTCCACATTGCGCGCGCCCGTGTCGACCTCGGTGCAGCGGGCCAGCACGGCTTCCACCAATCCGTCGTCCCAGTCGAACGCCGCGCGGTGCGTGGCCTGGACGCGGCGCGCGATGCGGCCGAGCTTCAGGCCAATGATGTGCGCCAGCGCGTCGTCGTCCACCGGGTAGTACGGAATCGTCTTCATTCGGCCCAGAAACGCCGGCTTGAACGCCTTGTACAACTGCGGCGCCAGCAGTTCCGCCAACTGCTCCGGCGACGGGCGCTCACTGGCCGGCTTGTTCAGGCAGGCCTGCATGATGGTGCTGGACCCCACGTTGGACGTCAGGATGATGAGCGTGTTGCGAAAGTCGATCTCGCGCCCTTCCGCATCGTCCATCACACCCTTGTCGAACACCTGGAAGAACAGTTCCAGCACATCGGGATGGGCCTTTTCTATCTCGTCCAGCAGCACCACGCTGTAGGGCTGGCGCCGCACCGCCTCGGTCAGCACGCCGCCCTCGCCGTAGCCGACATATCCGGGCGGCGAGCCCTTCAGTCCGGAAATGCTGTGGGCCTCCTGGTACTCGCTCATGTTGATCGTGACCAGCTTGCGCTCGCCGCCGTAAAGAATGTCGGCCAGCGCCAGCGCCGTCTCGGTCTTGCCCACGCCCGACGGGCCCACGAACAGGAACACGCCCTTGGGCTTGTCCGGATCTTCCAGCCCGGCGCGGGCCGTGCGCACACGCTGCGCGATGGCATGCAGCGCGTGGTCCTGGCCGATGACGCGCTCGGCCAGCATGGGCTGCAATTGCAGCACGGTGCGGATCTCGTCGTTCACCATGCGGCCCAGCGGAATGCCGGTCCAGGCCGAAATGATCTCGGCCACGATCTGGGCGTCCACGCAGGCGGGCACCAGCGGCTGCTCGCCCTGCAAGGCGCGCAGCTCGTCCATCAGCCCGGCCAGGCGCTGCTGCTCGGGCGTAAGCGGCGCGGGCGCCGGCTTGCGGCGGCCGGAAGCCGGCGCGGCGGGTGGCGCCGCGGAAGCGTCCGCGTTCGGCGCATCCTGGCCCTGGGCTTCCAGTTCGGCGCGCAAGGCCTGGATCCTGTCGACCAGCGCCATCTCAGCCGCGTACCGCCCTTCCGCGTCGGCCAGCGCCGCTTCCACGCTGGCGATCTCCGCGTCCAGTTCCGCCAGCCGCGCTTGCGGCGCCCCCGTGGCGGCCTCGCGCCGCAGGGCCTCCCGTTCGGTGCGCAGCCGCGTCAGGCGATGGCGCGCATCGTCGATCAGCGCCGGCGTGGCGCTGCGGCCCAGCGCCACGCGCGCGCAGGCCGTGTCGAGCACGCTGACGGCCTTGTCCGGCAACTGACGGCCCGTGATGTAGCGATGCGACAGCCGCGCGGCCGCAACAATGGCCTCGTCCAGGACGCGCACACCGAAGTGGCGTTCCATCAGCGGCGCCATGCCACGCAGCATCGACGCCGCCAGCGCTTCGTCCGGCTCCTCGACCTTGACGACCTGGAAGCGCCGCGCCAGCGCGGCGTCCTTCTCGAAGTACTTCTTGTATTCGCTCCAGGTCGTGGCGGCGATGGTGCGCAGCTCGCCGCGCGCCAGGGCGGGCTTGAGCAGATTGGCGGCATCGTTCTGGCCCGCCTGCCCACCAGCGCCGATCATCGTGTGCGCCTCGTCGATGAAAAGAATGATGGGCGACGGGCTCTTCTTGACCTCGTCGATCACGTTCTTCAGGCGGTTTTCGAACTCGCCCTTGACGCTGGCGCCGGCTTGCAGCAGGCCCATGTCCAGCACGCGCAACGTGACGCCGGCCAAGGCGGGCGGCACGTCGTCCGCGACAATGCGCAGCGCCAGCCCCTCGACCACCGCAGTCTTGCCCACGCCCGCCTCGCCGGTCAGGATGGGATTGTTCTGCCGCCGGCGCGTCAGGATGTCGATCATCTGGCGGATCTCGGCATCCCGCCCGATGACCGGATCGATCTTGCCTTCCCGCGCACGCTCGGTGAGATTGGTCGTGTACTGGTCCAGCGCGGGCGTCTGCGACAAGCCCGGCGCGGGCTGCCCGGGCGCTTCTTGCCCACCCGCGTCATCGGCCAAGCCCACCGCCTGCCCCGTCTCCTCCGACCCTTGCGTCAGGGCGGCGAAATCATGTTTCAGTTCGTCCAGCCGGAACGATTCGAACAGCGGCGAGCCCCGGCGCGCCAGTTGCGCCAGATCGGGCTCGGTCAGCAGCGCCAGCAGCAGATGTCCGGAACGGATCCGGGTGGTCTGCGTATCCAGCGACGCGATCAGCCACGCGTGTTCGAACAGCTTGGGCAGATGCGCCGAAAACACGGGCGTACGCGTGTTGCCATTCTTGAACCGGTCGATCTCCGCCTTCAGATCGGCTTCCAGCGCATCAGCCTGGATGTGGCAACGCCGCGCAATGATGCTCACGTCGCTGGCCGGCTTTTCCAGCAGCGCCAGGAACAGATGCTCGAGATCCACTTCATAGTGGCCTTGTGCCATGCACAGGCTGGCCGCGCGCTCGGCGGCCTGGCGGCAGGTCTGATTCAACTTCCCGATCAACGTCTTCAGCGGAGTGGCCATGAGTCTTTAGCTTGTCTTCGGTTCAATGGATGGTGTGCAGTTCATAACTGGCGTCGTCGCGGTCCTCAGCGGCCGGCCCGGTGCACAGAAAAGAATTCCAGCCCAGGCGCACGTCGCCGCCCTCGCCGAGCTGGCAGGGCATGACGCTCTCGCGCGCCAGCACCAGCCGCACCTCGTACTCGAAGGTCATGCCGCCGAACATCGTCAACAGCTTTTCCAGCGCCTGCGCGCGCTCGCCACCCGGCAGGAAATCGGCGAAGGCCTGGCGCGGCAGCGGTCCGATCCACAACCGTATGCGCAGGTCGCGCTGCCAGATGCGATCGCCCGCCAGGGCGGACACGCCCAGTACCGCGCCCGGCTGTCCCAATCGGGTACGGTTCTGCGGCGGCACGTCATACCAGCGCCCCACGAACTGCTCCACGCGCAGGGGCACGCCGAAGTAGTCCTGCAACACGCGCTGCAGCATCGGCGCCGAAACAGGCCGCTGGCGCGCGGCCGCCGCGTAATGCGCCACGGACTCGTCGAACACTTTGCCCGCGCCGCTGTGCAACCGGTCGCGTAGCGCCGGGTGACCGATCCCGCCCAGCGCCAGCAACAGCGGCAGAAAGTGATGGTCCTGTTCGGTTTCGTGCCGCAGCGGCATGCGGTACTTCTTCCACGCGGCGTAGAACAGCGCCGCCGCCCGGTTCGAGAAAATATCGAAAAAGGCGCGCGCGCCGCGGTCGCGCCGCAGGCTCTCCCGGTTTGCCAGCATCTCGGAATAATGCAGCGGCAGCGCCCCCTGCCCGCCCAGCAGACCAAACAATGCCGGCGTCACTTCCACACGGCCCAACCGTCCCTCGGCAATGGCAGCCTGGCGCGCCGCCTCGTCGGCCAACGCCTCGCCGTCCTTGTCATACGCCACCGCATCGACGACTTCGCTGGGCGGGAACGCCAGCCCGGGGGCATTGGGAAAGCGCAGGTGCACGGGAACCGTATGGCGCGTCGCGCCGCGTTCCTGCCGCGCGAAGCACTGCTCGAGCAGACGTACGGCCTGGAAAAACTTGAAGCGCTGCGGCTCTGCCAGCAGCGCGTCCATCACGCTAGGATGGCGTCGCCGTTGCATGGGGGGCATCGTAGTAATTCCTCTGCGCCGCGGCGCGACAACACGACCAATTGCACAAAGCTGTTGGCGTGCACGTACAGGCCAAAGAAGCGGTTGATGACGGCAACGAAGGTATGCAGACTCGTGCCCACGAAGTGATCTTCATTGACGGTCAGGCGGATCTCGATCCCGCGCACGAATGTGGCGAAAGGCTCGCCCGGCATCCAATGCGTGGCCGGTTTGTAGTCCAGGCCAATCAGTCCTTCGATCTGACGCGCGGCGACCGCCGACCCGGACAGGTCGTAAAGGCGCAGCGTTTCCTTCAAGGCGGGCAGGCCGCTCTGCACGAGCGACAGGTGATTCAGCGCCAGATGCGAAATCAACCGCCAGTGGGCGGCGCGCCCCTGCTGGAAACGGTGCGAATGCGTCGGCCGGCGCAGCATCCGGATGCTGCGCGCCACCGTACCGCCTTCCAGGAACAGGTCGCCGCCCGATTGGCCCACCGCGATGCTCGCCGGCAGGTCGCGATTGGTGCACGTCAGGTCCAGGCTCAGGGTTTCGGTCTGCGGCACCGAGGGATCGAAATCGATGTCGACGATGGAAATCTCGGTCTCGTACCCCGGGCTGCGTTGCGCCATCGAGGCATCGCGCCGCATGGTCCAGTAGTGGCCGGCGGACTCCGGCGATTCGCCGTGATGCAGCGAATAGAACGGCCGGAAGTCCACCACCGTATCGTTCTGGGCGTTCTGCCGCACCTGACGCACGCGATCGATGGAATAGACCTCGTATCCGTACGCGCGACGCGCATCGGCCACCACCGGATACGACGCCGCGGCGTGCGTCACGCGGATCGGATCGGCGCGCTGCGCAAACAGGTTCACCACCGGCGTGCAGCCCAGCCGCAGGTTGTCCGCCGATGTCGATTCGAGCAGCCGCGCCGTGTTGGAATCGGCACGCACCCCGCTGACCGGCACGTGCAGCGTAAATTGCCGCACGGCGCCCAGATGGGGACGCAGCGCGGCCAGGTCGATATCGACGAAATTGAATTTCTCGGCGAACACGAAGTATTCGGCCAGCAGGCGGTACGCCGGGTGCGAGCTGGCGGGAAAGTCGATCAGCGCATCTTCCTCGGCCAGCCCGACCTGCGCCAGCGGAATCGTGGCCAGGCGGTCCCACCGTCCCGGCTGCAGCTCGACATAGGCCGCAGCCGCGCGCAGGAACAGGGCGTCGCGCAGCGCCGCCACGAACGACGGTTCGCCGTGCAGATAGACACGCAGCCGGTCGACGCCCGGCATGCCGAAATGCTGGTTCTCGCCCAGGCAGCCCAGCGTAATGGAGAAGCGGCCCGTGACGCCGGCCGGCAGCTTGGCCATGGCCGGCGCATTGGCGCTGGACTCGAACGCCGCGCGCCGGACCTCGATGGGGGCCAGCGTGACGTCATAGGCGGTGCGAAAGCGACACGCCACCCCGCGTACCGGATGGGATTTCAGTTCGGTGCCTCGCCCGATGCGCACGGGTGCGGTCAATTGCGCGCCCGCGCCGCCCAAGTCGAACTGCGCCACGCTGCACGAAGGAAACGGCCGCAGGTAATGCGGATACATCACCTCGAACAGCGCTTCGGTGAATTCGGGGTAATCGTCGTCCAGCTTCTTGTTGATGCGCGCGCTCAGCAATGCGAACGACTCGATCATGCGTTCGACGTGCGGATCCTCGCAGGTCTCGCCCGACAGCCCCAGCCGCGCGGCAATCTTCGGATAACGCTCGGCAAAATCGCGCGACGAGGTGCGCAAGAAGCCAAGTTCGCGCTCGTAATAGGGCAGCAATTCTTCCATTGATGTCTTCCTGTCCGGCGCGCCAGGGCACCTGCACCGCGGGTTGATGCGCTAGACCGTGGCCGGGCTTTTGGCCCAACCCTTGGTCACGGAGTACTGCAAGGTCGAGGGCTGCAGCGTGGCGTCGAAGGTCACGGGCTCGTGGGCGGGCCCCACATCCAGCATGGCCGTGATCGCGAAATACAGCACCGACGTCGCCCGGCTGTCGACCTGCAGCATGACCCGCACGTGCGTCAGCCGGGGCTCGTGGCGCGCAATCGCCTGTTCGAGCGAACGGCAGATGAACTCGCGGTCGTAGTGGCTGGCCAGGCTGAGCCCAGAAAAGTCCGACAGCCCGTACGTCAGCACGGAACGCCGGCAGTTCGGGTAGCGCCGCAGGTCCTCCTCGGTGAACACCATGCGGGTGTTCAGCAGCGCCTCGATGTCGCGCGCCACCGTCTCTTTCATCTCCTCGATCGACAAGCGCCGCAAGGCATAGGGCGACTGGCCCTCTGCTTCGAACAGCTTGTCGAAGAGACTCGGTTCGAATCCTTTCATCGGGGCCTCAAAAGAAGGACGGCGACCCTCTCGGGCCGCGGTCTTCGTGCCTGCCCGGCGGAGATCAGACCGAGTAGGTCTTGTCGTTCTTGGTCAGGCTCCAGGCGCCCTGGGCGTTGCCGCCCTGATTGCCGCCCACCTTCTGCTGCGTGTACTTCCACTGCACGGCGGCGTACTTCAGCGAGAACGTTTCGTGCGGCAGGCCTTCGGCCACGACTTCCGGCGCCACGCGGGCAATGATCACGTACTTGAGCTTGATCTCCAGGTACTTGACGCGGTTGCCTTCGCCGTCGGCGCGCAGGAAGTCGATGGTCACTTCGTCAAAGGTGGTGCCGCCCGACGCGTGCTGATACAGCAGCGGGCTGACAACGTCCAGATCCTTGGTGAAGACCATTTCGCCGTGTTCGGTGCGCTCGGCGGTATGGCCGCCCGAGGTCGATGCGGTGGCCGAACGCGGCTGGATGATCTCGTGGCGCCACGAACTGACTTCGATCCAGTCCGGATGGTCCTTGTCTTGCGACTCGCCCTTGAGCGCCGGATTGCCGAACTTGACGTAGATGTCCTTCATTGTTGATAGCCTCTTCAGATGATGGATGAGTTGTCAGTGCAATGACGCTCAGGATTTCTGGGCCTGCGCCGGCAATTCGGCGACCAGGCGCAACGAGATCGAGAGTTCGTCAAGCTGGAAATGCGGCCGCAGGAACGCCACGGCACGGAAGACGCCAGGGCGGCCTGGCACCTCGGCCACTTGCACCGATGCTTCGCGCAGCGGGAACTGCGCCTTTTGTTCCTGCGTCGCGTTGTCGTCCAGCAGCACGTACTGCGATACCCAGCGATTCAGGAAACTCTCTACGGACTGCGCCGATGCGAAGCTGCCGATCTTGTCGCGCATCATCGCCTTCAGGTAGTGCGCCACGCGCGATACCGAGAAGATGTATTGCAGCTGCGCCGACAACACCGCGTTGGCGTTGGCGCTGTCCGTGTTGTACTTCTTGGCCTTCTGCACCGATTGGGCGCCAAAGAAGGCGGCGTAATCCGAGTTCTTGCAATGCACCAGCGGGATCAGGCCCTGATCGCTCAGTTCCTTTTCGCGCCGGTCAGTGATGGCGATCTCGGTCGGGCACTTGAGTGCGATTTCGCCGTCGTCCGTCTTGAACGTATGCGTGGGCAGATTCTCGACCAAGCCGCCGCCTTCGACGCCGCGGATCGCCGCGCACCAGCCGAAGTCCGCAAATGCCGCCGTCAAGCGTGCGCCGAAGGCCCACGCGGCGTTGCACCAGAGGTACTTGGAATGGTCGGTGCCGTCCACGTCCTCGACGAAATTGAAGCCTTCGACCGTGGTGCCTTCCACCGGGTCGTACGGCAGGCGGCCGAGAAAGCGCGGCATGGTCAGGCCGACATAGCGCGAATCTTCCGAATCGCGGAAGCTGCGCCATTTGGTGTATTCGACGGTATCGAACACCTTGGCCAGATCGCGCGGGCGACCCAGATCGGCAAAGCTGTCCAACCCCAGCAGCTCCGGCGACGCCGACGCGATGAACGGCGCGTGCGACGCGGCCGCCACGTGCGACATCTGCTCGATGAAATACATGTCCTCGGGCTGGCGCGTGATCTCGAAGTTGCCCAGCAGCGCCCCGAACGGCGCGCCGCCGAACGTGCCGAATTCCTCTTCGTACACCTTCTTGAACATCAGGCTCTGATCGAAATCGATCGCGGTCTGGAAGTCGCGCACCAGGTCGCGCTTGGTCGTGTTCAGCACCTTGATCTTCAGCATCGGGCTGGTGTCGGTCTCCTGGCACAGGTAGTGCAGGCCGCGCCAGGTGCTCTCCAGCTTCTGGAACTCGGGCGCATGCATCACTTCGCTCAGTTGGGCCGAGATCAGGCGGTCGAGCTCGGCGACGCGCGCGTCCAGCATGGCCGACAGGTTGTCGGACACGACAACGGTGCCCTTCATCACCTCACGCACCAGCTCGCCAATGATGTCCTTGGCGCGGTCGTGCTCGGCGGTGGATTTGGCGACTCGGCTTTGCTCGACGATCTGGTCCAGCAGCCCGCTCTGCGCGTCGGTGGCGGTGGCGGTGGCGGCGGTGTTTTGTGCGGCGGCGGAATTACTCATTGCGGCCTCCCTTGTCGGTCTCGCTGGTGAGCTGTTGCAGCTTTTCGGTGCTGGTCAGCACTTCGCCCAGCAGGTCTTCCAGCTTGTCGTTGCCGGCAAGCTTGTTGCGCAGATCGGCCAGCTTGGTGCGGATGTCCAGCAGCTCGCGCAGCGGATCCACCTGCTGCACGACGGCTTCCGGACGGAAATCCTCGATCGAGCGGAATTTCATGTCGACGCCGAACGTGCCGCCTTCATCAGTCAGGCGGTTCTTCACGCGGTACGCCGCGCGGGGCTCCAGTCCCCTCATCACGTCGTCAAAGTTGTCGACGTCGATGTTGACGAACTTGCGGTCCTTCAGACGGGGCAGCTCGGCCTCGGACTGCGCAGAGAAGTCGCCCACCACGCCGACCACGAAGGGAAGCTCCTTCTGTTCGATGGCGTCGCCCTTCTCCACGTCATACGTGAGCTGAACGCGCGGCGGACGGACTTTCTGCAATCGTTTCTGAACGCTTTCTTTCTTGGCCATGGACGGCTCCGTGCAAAGGATCTTGTCTGTCGGTCGGGGAGACGCCGCCATGGCGGCGCCCCAAGGCGAATCACTTGGTCAGCAGGTCGCCGAACGGATTCGGCGCGCGATTGGGCTGCTGGGCAGGCGGGCTGGCGGGTTGTTGCGAAGACGGGGACGCGGCGGGGGATGCGGCAGGCGATGCGGCGGGCGCTCCCGCGGCGGGCGCTCCCGGGACGGTCGCTCCTGCGGCGGGCAGCCCGGCAGCCGGTTTGACTGCGGGTGCCGGATCCACCTTGCGCGGTTGGCGCGGCCGGGGCGGCGGGCGGCGTCCCTCGGGGAACAGGACGTCCTGGCCCAGGGTTTCACGCATCGCCTCGGCAAGCGCCACGGCGTCCGGGCGGGCATTGCCGGCCAGCAGCGCGTCGGCGCGCACATCGGCCAGGGACTGCATGGCCACACGCAAGCCACCGACGGCGCGCACCGTCTTGGCCACGAAGTCGTCCGGATCGCGGCTCAACGTTTCGTCGGCGGCAACGATCGCCTGCCCATATTTCTGCTGATCGAAGCGGATCTTTGCGATGTAGGACCAGGGTTCGCCCTTGGACGGATTGCGCTGCGCGATCTCTTCAAATTGCGCGACAGCCTGGTCAGCGTCTTTCTGCGCCAACGTCTTTTCGGCATCGGCCAGGGACTGCTTGTACTCGGCTTCGGACTGCGGCTTGACCGACACACAGCCGGTCATCAATGCAACGACCCCTGTGATGACAACGAGGCGGAAGAAGGGCATTTTTTAAGCACCTAGCAAGGTTGTAACCAGGGGCCGTATTTCATCAACCTTTTGTTAGTGCAGCGCTACAGCACGTTTCTTCATGTTACTTGCGTCGAATTTGCACGTATCGTGCCGTGATCTGTATTGCTTCACACACTTCCGGTATAAAGAGCCATGTCCAAACATATCCGTTTATCACGTTTGTTCACGGGGTTGTCGTGTGCGCTCGCGAGCACCGTCCTTACTGGATGTGCAGCCGTTTCGGCCATCGGCGCGGTGGCCGGTTTGACGGGCAATGCGATGGAGATGGCGGGCCTGAAAAAGCCCGAAAACGCGCCTGTGGAAGTGAACCTGGCGATTCACGCCGGAGAAAATTTGAATGCCGGCGCCGGCCAGGCGATGGCGGTCGTTACAAAAATATACTACCTGAAGAATCCTGAGCCATTCCAGCGTGCGCCGCTCACGCAATTGATAGACACTGCCGGGGAAAAGGCAGCGCTGGGGGAATCAATGCTGGGTTCGCGCGAGCTCACGCTCACGCCGGGACAGCGTTACGAAACCGTCGAAAAAGTCCCCAAGCAAGCCGATTACATCGCTGTCGCCGGGCTGTTTTATGCACCCGCGCCCATGCGTTGGAAGTACATATTCAAAGTCGGGGATGTGGAAGACGACGGCATCGTACTGGGCGCGCATGCCTGCGCGCTGACGGTGGCCAAGGGCCGCCCCACGTTGCCTGCGGGCGTGCCCGCCTACGATCCGTCACGCCTGTCCGGCGTGCAGTGTCCAGGCTGACGCATCAAAGCCGCCCGCCGTTCACATCCTTCAATTCTTAAAGCAATAGAGAAACCAGGAAAGACGAAACAGGGAGCGCGTATTTTGAGTTACTCCGCCAAAGTCCTTTGGGGCGAAGGTCTGTTCCTCCGGCCGCAGCATTTCCAGCGGCAGGATGCGTATCACGAAGATCGGCTGGCCGAAATGGCCCGCGTGTTGCACCCCTATGCATGGGGTCTGCGCTCTGCGCGTTTCGATGCCTCGGCGCTAGCCAACGGCATGCTGCGCGCCACCGAAATGAGCGCCGTGTTTCCGGACGGCGAACTCTACAGCGCGCCACACGGCGACGAACTTCCACCGCCTGTCGCGTTGACCGCGCTGGATGGCGTGTCCGAAGCCGTGTTCTATCTGGCGATCCATCCCTTGAAGGCCATCGGCGGCAACTATCGCGACGCCCAGACGTCGGGCAGCTTCGATTCCCGCTACACGCACAGCAATACTCCCGCCCCCGATCTCTATACCGGCGCGGCCTCCGCCGAGCTCGCATTCCTGCGCAAGGACGTGCGCCTGATCTCCGAATTCGAGCCGCGTGACGAACTGCTGGCGATTCCCGTGGCGCGCGTGCGGCGCACGGCCAACGCCAGCTATGAACTGGATACGACCTTCATTGCGCCCAGCCTGTCGCTGACTGCCTCGGGCGCCCTGCACGAGCTGCTCCGGCGGCTGCTCGACGCCTTGCAGGCCAAGGTCAACGCGCTCTATGGGTTTCATCGCGAACCCAGCAAGAACATCATCGAGTTCCGCTCCGGCGACGTCGCCTCGTTCTGGCTGCTGCACACCGCAAACGAGGCCTACGCCACGCTGTCGCACCTGTTCCATCACCCGCAACTGCATCCCGAACGCCTGTTTCAGGAACTGGCGCGGCTGGCGGGCGCGTTGATGACCTTTTCCAAGGTGCACACGCTGGCGGATCTTCCCGTGTATCGCCACGATGCGCCCGGACCGGCGTTCGCCCGCATGGACGAGATCCTGCGCGACCTGCTCGAAACGGTGATCTCGACCCGGTACTTCTCGATCGTGCTCGAAGAGTTGCGTCCCTCGTTCCACATGGGCCGCCTCGATTCCGAAAAGCTGGACGAGACCACCTCGCTGTATCTGGCGGTCCAGGCCGCGATGCCCGCCGCTGAACTGGCCGAGAGCGTACCCATGCGCTTCAAGGTGGGCGCGCCGGAAGACGTGGACAAGCTGGTGCTGTCCGCCATGCCGGGCGTGCCGCTTTCCTATACGCCGCAGGTGCCGCCCGCCGTGCCCGTCAAGCCGGGCGCTGTCTATTTCGCGTTGCAGACGCGCGGTTCGTTGTATGACCGCATGCTGCAGGCGCGAAGCATTGCCATCTATGCCCCCGCCGGGATTCCCGAACTCAAGCTGGATCTGATCGCAGTGACTCGCTGACAGGAACGACACCGCCATGACTGCTGACGCCCCCTCCCTGATGCCTGGCGCAACGCTGCCGCCGCACGCGGCGGCCTTTCACGCTAGCCGTCCCGCCAGGTCGTTGCTGGATCTGATGTATGACGGCTTCCTGATGCTGTTTTTGCTCAAGAGCGGCCAGGAGCCCGCCGACGCGGCCGCCTTCTCCGCCCACGTGCAGCAGTTCCTGGCGGACTACGAGCGCGCCGCCAAGAAAATGGATATTCCCGCGGAGGACGTGTACGCCACCAAGTACGCGTTCTGTGCCGCCGTGGACGAGACCGTGCTCAATTCCGGCTTCGCGATCCGCGACGCCTGGATGCTTCAGCCGCTGCAGCTTGCGCTCTTTGGCGAGCAACTGGCGGGCGAGAACTTCTTCGCCCGGCTGGAGGATCTGCGCGCGCAGGGCGCGCCGCGCCTGCAATCGCTGGAGATCTATTACATGTGCCTGCTGCTGGGCTTTCAGGGCAAGTACCTGATCGAAGCCCAGGAAAAGCTGGGCTATCTGACGGCGCGCCTGGGCGACGAGATCGCCCTGTTGCGCGGCAAGCGCACCGGCTTCGCGCCGCACTGGCCGCTGCCCGACAAGGTGGCGCACACGCTCAAGCGCGACGTGCCGCTGTGGTCGATCATGGCGTTGTTCGCATTGCTGGGCCTGCTCGCCTTCCTGGGCATGGGCCACTTCCTGAACACCGAAATGCAGACCGCGATGGCGCCCTATCACGACATCGTCAAGCTGGGTCCGCGTGCCGCGCACCTGACGATTTCGCTGCCCTAGCGGCGGCACGCAAGACCCGGGCGGGCCACGCATGAGAGGGCCTGTCCCTTCCGGCGCACCCGCGCGCCTCTGGCTCCGCCAAACGAATACCGCCCAGCCCTATGAACGCCTCGCCTTCCAACGCCCCGGCCTATTCCACGCTGAACATCGCCACCCTGTCGCAACAAGCCCGCTTGCTGCGCCTGACCACCGCGCTTGATGCGGAACTGGTCATCGAGCACATGAGCCTGTCCGAGGGCGTCTCGCGGCTGTTCTCGATGACGCTCGACTGCCTGGCGGCCAGCGCGGAACTGGACGTGGCGGCCTTGCTGGGCAAGGAGATCACCGTCAGCCTGCTGCAGGCCGATGGCACGATGCGGCACTGGCACGCGGTAGTCGAAGGCGCCGACGCGCTGGGCGCCGATGGCGGCCTGGCCCGTTACCGCCTGCACGCCGCGCCGTGGATGGCGGCGCTCGCGCTGCGCCGCGACAGCTTCATCTATCAGGACCTGTCGGTGCAGGACATCGTCAGCGAGGTGTTTTCGGATTATCCCCAGGCCGCGTTCGCCTTCGAACTCACCGAAGCGCTGCCGCCCCGTGCGATCTGCACCCAGTACCGCGAATCGGACCTGGCGTTCGTGGAGCGCATTCTGGCGCAGGCCGGCCTGTGCTACAGGTTCGAGCACCAGCAGGACGATGGCGAAAGCGCCGGCGGCGGCGCACGCCACCGCGTGGTGATCTTCGATGCGGATGCGGCGCGTCCGGAAGACCCGGCGTCACCCCTGCGCTTTCACCGCAGCGACGCCACGGAAACCAGCGACAGCATCACGCGCTTTTCCGCCTCTCAATCCGTGCGCCCGGGCAGCGTGGCGCGCGCGGCGTGGAACGAGCGCTCGTTGACCGCGCATGCCGCGCAGTTGCAGTCGCAGGTGGTCGTCGAGGCGCTGCCCGTGCTGGAAGACTATGACTACGCGGGCCACGGCCAGTACGCCGACGACGATGCCGCCGAACAGAGCGCGGCGCGTGCGATGCGCGCGCACGAGTCGCGGCTGGTGCGCTTCGAGGGCGCCGGCACGGCCCGCTCGCTTGCGCCGGGCCGGGTGTTCGCGCTGAGCCAGCATGACCGTTATGCGCAGGGCGGCGGCAAAGAGGCCATCGATGAGCTTGCCGGCAACCGGTACGTGTTGCTCGACGTCACGCACGAAGCGACCAACAACCTGGGCGGGCAAGCCGCGCAGGTCCTGAACACGCCGGACATGGAGCGCGGCACCTATCGCAACCGCTTCCGCGCGCAGCCGGAGGCGGCAGCGCTCATGCCGGCCTGGCGCGCCCGCCCCACGGCGCCCGAGAGCCTGGCCGCCGTGGTGGTCAGCGCCACCGACGCGCCCATCACGTCCGACCGCGACCTGCGCGTGAAGGTGCAGTTTCCGTGGCAACGCGGCGAGAAGCCGTTGACGGGCGGCCTGCCGCATCGCTCCCATGGCGACGCCAGCGGCAACGCGCCCGGCGACGACCGGTCCGGCACTTGGCTGCGCGTGGCCAGCGCGCAGGCCGGGCCGAACTGGGGCGCTCATCATCTACCGCGTGGTGGCACCGAAGTCATCGTCGAGTTCATCGACGGTGATATCGATCAGCCTGTCGTGGCGGGCCAGCTATACAACGACGCGGATCTGCCGCCCTGGTCCGCGGGAGAGAACGGCGACGCCAACCACGCGGGCGTGCTCAGCGGCTGGCATAGCCAGGGACTGGACGGCGCCGGCCGCAACCAGTGGGTCTTCGACGACACCAAGGGCAAGCTGCGCACGCGCCTGGCAAGTTCCACCGCCGCCACGCAACTGGGCCTGGGCTATCTGGTGGAACAGGGTCTGGACGACGCCAGCCGCGGCCAATGGCGCGGCACGGGCTTCGAACTGCGCACGGACGCCTGGGCCGTGCTGCGCTCGGGCCAGGGCCTGCTCGTGTCGGCCACGGCACGCGAGCAGGGCAAGTCGACACAGGCCGATATCAACGAAGCGCTGCTGTTGCTGCGCGGCGCGCAGGACGCCTCGCGCCGGCTCAACGACAGTGCGGGCCAGCACCAGGCGCGGCCCCTGGCGGCCGCCGAGGGCTATGACGATCTCATCAAGGCGCTGGATCCCGAGCAGGACGGCCGCTACGCCCGCCAGGTCAATGGCCAGGCGGCCGGCAAGGCGATCAACGGCCAACGCACGGCCGAGGCCGACATCGAACGCATCGACGGGCCGCACCTGCTGGTCGACGCGCCGAACTCGCTGAACCTTGCCACACCGGCCAGCGCCGTGCTGCATGCGGGCGAACACCTGCATGCCACCGCGCAGTCCGATGCCCATGTCGCGGCCACGCAGACGTATGCAGCCGTCTCGGCCAAGTCCGCCAGCGTCTTCGCGCAGCAGGGCCCGCTGCGCGCCATCTCGGCGCAGGCGCCCGTCTCCCTGCACGCCCACACCGACATCCTGGAAGCGCTGGCCGGGCAGGACATCACCGTGACCTCGTCGGCCGAAGGGATCGAGATCCTTGGCAACCAGCGCGTCACGTTGCAGGCCGCCGGCGGCAGCGTCACGCTCGATGGCGCGGACATCGTGTTCAAGGGGCCCGGCCTGTTCTCGGTCAAGGGCGCCACGCACAACTTCGTCGGCCCCGGCAGCGACGCCGCCAGCCTGCCGGCCCTGCCCAGCACGACGGTGGATGATCCGCTCATCGTCAGCGCGGAACTGGTGCACAAGGACGGCGTGTTCGCCACCGCCGCCAAGAAGACCGGTACGAGCCTGATGGCGGGCTTTGGCGGCGCGGCGGGTGCTGTGGGCGCGGGCGGTGGCCTGGGTGGATTGGGCGACATGGTGCCGAGCGGCTTGAGCGACCTGGGCAAGACCGCTGCGGGTGCAGCCGGCAAACTGTCGCAACTGGCCGGCCAGGCCAATGCGCTGGCCGGCATGGCAAAGAATCCGATGAGCGCGCTGTCAGCCGCCCCCGGGCTGCTGGGCAACGCCAGCCCTGCCGTCGGCGGCCTGCTGACTACGGCGAAGAACACCATGGGTATGGTGTCGCAGGCGCAGGCCATGGTTGCCAACCCCATGTCGGCGCTGCCGGCAGCCAAGGGATTGCTGGGTAGCGTGGCGCCCGGCGCGGGCGGCCTGATCGACGGCGCCGCTTCTGCTGCGGGCGCGGTTTCCAAGGCGGCTGAACTCGTCAAGAACCCCATGTCCGCCCTGCCGGCCGCCACCGACATGCTGGCTTCCGTCGCACCCGAAGGCGCGTCGAAGATGATCAGCAGCGCCGCCGGATTGGCGGGGATCGGGAGCGGCGCTGGCGGAGCGGGCGCCGGCGTGGCGGGGGGATTGGGTGCTGGTGCTGGTGCTGGTGCTGGTGCTGGTGCGGCTGTTGGCACGGCGGGTGAAGCGGCTGCCCCAGCCGGTGTTGCCGATAGCGCGCAAACAAGCGCAGGCTCGACACCCGCGGCAAGCGCTGCTGGTGGCCCTGGCGCCACGTCTGGCGGGCCTGCCGCTGCAGGCGGCGCAAGTGCCGCAGGAACTGCCGAGCAAGCATCAGCGACCTCGCCGACTGAAGCGGCTGGCCCCGCGTCCGCTGCACCTGCCGGCGGGGCAACAGCGGCCGGAACGCAAGGCGCGCAAGGCAGCGCAACTGCCGCGCAGGCGTCGCAACCCGCTGCGGCATCGCCCGCCACCAACAGCTCGGCCCCCACGGCGGACGCCGCTGCGTCGCCTGCATCGGCGCCGAACTCCGCACAGGCTTCCGCCGAGGCTTCGGCGCCTGCCTCTGCTTCGGCATCGGGTCCCGCTTTGGCATCGGATTCGGCTCCGGCAACGGCATCCGCATCCGCACAGACAGCAGCATCGGCGTCGTCATCGACTTCACCATCAGCGGCTGAATCGGCCGCATCTGCGCCGAATGTCACGTCGGCAGCCGCTGACGCGCCCTCCGCAGCGCCGACAGCGTCCGCCAACGCAACGCCAACGCAATCCGCGACGACACCAGCCACTGCCTCGAGTTCCGGCGCGGCGGCAGGCAACGCAACTGCCGCGGCAAACGCTTCCGCCTTTTCTGCCACGGGCGCGGCGGCAGGCGTAGCCGCCAACGCCCTGCCGGCCGGGGCCGGCGCGGGGCTGGCTGCCAGCACTGTCGGAGCAGGCAAGGTCGCAGGTCTGACCGCGGGCGGGGCGGGCGTGAATCCGTCCGCGGCGGCCATGAACGCCGGCGCGCAATTCGCGAGTCCCGCGCTTGATGTCCAAGGCGCGGGCTCGGCGGCAGAGCTGCCGCTCGCAGCGGTGGACCCGTCTAATGGCGCAAGCATCGCGACGCAAACCATCGAGCGTTCGCCAGCAGCGATCGCCGGAGCAGGTCTCCCGACCGGCGTGACAGATGCAGGCATTGCAGCGACTACGCCAGCGGGAACGTCGGCAGCATTCGCGGGCGCGGGTCTCGCGAGCGACGCCGCGGGTGCGAGCGCAACAGCAAGGCCCGTTCTGGATGCAATGGGCGCAGCGGCTGGCGCGACGATGGCCGCAGGCGTTGCCGCCGGCACGATTGGCGGCAAGGTCCAAGCCTCGCGCGAGCCCCAGCCGAGCGCAAGTGGCGCGCGTGCAGCCACGGACGCCCCGGATTCGGAAACGGCTGCTCCGTTTGCCGCCACGGCCGCAGCGAATTCGGCGAGTCCGGCGGACTCCGCTTACGCCGCAGACATCAAGCGCTCCGTCCGGCCAGAGGACGCCGTCTCTCGCTTCGACGCCCAGCCGTCCCTGCTCGCCGGCTTTGCCAACGTCGCGTCTTCGGGCGCCCGCCAAACCAGCGCACCGATCGCGTCTGCTGGCATGCTGGCGACATTGGCCCACGCGATGTCGGCACAAGCGTCGTCGCATGCCGACAGCGAAGGCGTCAGCCGCCGTGCCGATGAGGCCCACACCGCCGATGCACCGCGCAGCGCCGCGACCGGCTCCGCTGCCTCCATTGCGAACCCCGACCAATACGGAACGCCGACACAGGGCGAGGCAACGCCCGCCGCGCACGATCGGCATTCCGAATCGAAGACAGCCGCGCTGTCCGCGCTGGCCCTGCTTGCCGCAGGCCGTTCGGGACAGTCCATCACAGCCGCCGCGCCGTCCGCGCGCGCACAGGCAGGGGACGGTTCAGCCACGCTCCCGCACGCTTCCCACGACGCCAAGACCGGCAACGCGCAATCCGGTTCTCACCGCGACAACACGGCGAGCACCACGGCGCTGCCGAATGCGGCCCTGCTCGCCTCATTGGCCGCGGGCGCGGGCAGCCTGCTTGGCACAACTGCGTCGGCAGCCGGCCATGCCGGCCCGCTGACCTCCGCGTCCACGGTGGAAGGCGGCCTGCCCGGCGCTTCGGATCTTCCCTCCATGGCTTCGCCTTCTGGCAGCGCCGCGTCCGGAATATCCGCCAGCGGCGCCATGAGCGGAGACTATTCGGCGGCCGTGTCTGCGCCGGCACAAGGCGGCGCCGCTGCCGCGATGTCCTCGACAGGCGCATTCGCGCAGCATGCGCCCTCGGCCTCCGCGCCTGACGCCGTCATGAGCGAAGCGACGATGCTGCCGGCAACCGATGTTTCATCCGCCTCCGCGACGTCCCTGCCGCAAGCCTCGATGCAAACGCCGGGCTTCGTGCCGGAGGCCGGCACGGCAGGATTGCCGCAAGGCGCCGGGTCACCGCAAGGAGCGGGCTTGCCGCAAGGCGCCGGGCTGCCGCAAGGAGCCGGACTGCCGCAAAGCGCCGGGCTGCCCGATGTGCAGCCGTCGGCCGGGGCAGGCATCGCGGGGACGAGCGCCGCCGTCGGCGCGGCCTCCGGCGGCAACGCGACGGCAGGCACGGCGCCGGCCGTGGGCTCAGTCGCCGGGGCCACGGCAGCGCCGGGCGCTGAAGTGTCACCGACCGTCGGGTCTTCCTCCGCAAGCATGACGGGAGCCCCAGGCGCAGACGGCACGATGACAGGAGCGGGCGCGGGCGCGGATGCTGGCGTTGGAACAAACCCTCAAGCGGGCGGCGCAGCAGGTGCTGACGTTGGTGCTGGTACTGGCGCTGGTACTGGCGCTGGCGCGGGCGCGAGCGTTGGCACAGCCGCAGGCGCTGGTGCAAGCACTGGCACGTCTACAGGAGCCACCGCGGGTGCAGGGGCAGGAGCAGCCGCAGGCGCCGGGGCAACCGCAACCGCAGGCACAAGCACCGGCACCACCATCGGAACCGGCGCAGCCGCCACCCCCACCTCCCCCCCGGGCGCCACACCCCCCATCAACCACCCCTCCGCCACGCCGACCGCGTCGCCCACCACCACCGTCTCAGGCGCCACCGCCCCGCCTACCGCCGTCACCCCGGCCGGGAGCCCTGACGCTGTCCTCGGCAGCACGACGGCGCAGGCGGCGGGCATGTCCGACAGCGCGCCCGCCACGAGCGCCACCGACCTGTCCGCCGCGGGCGGCGCAGGTGCGGTGGCGAGTGCGGGCGCGGCAACGGGCGCAGCCGCCGCTGCGGGAGGCGGCGGTTCAGGCGCTGCGGGCTTCGGCGCGCTGGCGGCCGGCGGCGGCCTTGCCGCCGTTGCGCAGCAGGCCAGCGCCGCGTCCACGGCAATGGCCGGCGCGTCCACGCTCCTGTCAGGCGGCGTCAGCGCCAGCGTCGGCGCCGCCATCGTGCCGGTCATGACGCAGGCGTTGAACGCGGCCGGCGACCGTGCCGCCGCGCTGGGGTCCGCCGTCGACACGCTGTTCACGCTGCCCGACGTCAAGCAGGCCAACATCCCCGCCGTCGCGGGCGCCATCCTCAGCATGCCGGGGCTGTCGTCCTCGTCGGTGCCCGGCGTGATCGGCGCCATCCTGCAATCGCCCACGCTGGCCACGGAAACGCTGCCGAAGGTGGCCGAGGTGCTGATGAAGATCCCGGGCGTGGCGGAATCGCCGCTGCCCCAGATCGCCCGCGATGTGCTGGACACGATCGGCCTGGGTCCGGTCGCACGCACGCAGGGCACCAACTTGCCTGGCGGCATGCCTCCGATGGGCGACGCCGGCCGCGTGGTCCCGAGCGCATCCACCTATCGCGGCCGTCAGGACGGCGCGCGCCTGCAATACGTGAACCTGGAACGCGCCGACGAACGTTGGAACGATGGCAACGCGCTCACCACCACCGAGCGGCAGACCCGGCGCCCCCGCATCCACGTGGAATTCAACCGCCCGGGCGCGCACCGCTTCACCATCACCGTCAAGCCGGATACCGGGAACATCACGTACTCCAGCCGCGAACGCGGCCGCCGCGCCAGCTACCAGGAACCGCACACCAACCCGCGCAGCTACGTCACGGATGCCGACGGCACCCGCATCGTCGATGACATCGACCTGCCCGCCGCCGGTCGCAACGTCTATCTGTTCGAAGTGCGCGACGAACGCGGCCAGCTCATCAAGACCGAACGCGTCGAGACCGCCCGCCGGCTGTACGTGCAGGAAGTCATGTGCATGAGCACCCGGCCGGCCAACCATCTGGCCGACGTGACGCCCGTCACCGCGGAATTCGCACTGCACGGCATCGACATGATCCAGCTGCCGCGCCTGCAATTCCGTGGCCGCTCGGCGGTGGACGCGGCGGACCACGTGGACTCGCAGCAGGCCATCATGGATGCCGTGCGCCGCGTGTACGCCACCTCGCCCGGCAAACAGCGCGAGCCCTACACGCTGGTGGTCTGCCACGTGGACAGGCTGGCGGCGCCCGGCACCAGCGGCGACATGCGCCTGCCCGTGCCCGCCGGACCGGGGGGCCGCGTGATGACGGTGCCCATCGTCAACGACGACCGCACGCTGGCCAGCCTCTGGTACGAGTTCGACGACAGCGACGACTGGCTCGTCCACGCCCGCTACATCTATACGGACGCGTCGGGCGCGGAACGGTCCATTCCCATCCCGCGCCACCTGATGACGCCGCTGCCCGAAAGCTCGGGCGCCGTCTTCTCCGTGAGGGTCGACCTGACCCAGATTTCGTCCACGCCCCTGAACGGCGTGCTCAATATCCAGTTCAACACGGTGGCCGCCAGCTACGCGGGTCTGGCCATCACCGGGACCAACCTCTTGTTCGTGTCCACGCTGGATCCCTACGTCCCCAACTCGCAGGCCTACCTGACGGAAACGCTGGCCCACGAAATGGGCCACCTGCTCGGCATGGTGCCCAGCGGCCCCGATTGGCCCGGCCTGCGCGACGAAGACCCGTCGGCCGACGATTCCAAGCTGGATCCGCCGCAGCACTTCTACTACAACATGGGGGGACACTGCTACTTTGGCCTGCCCAACCGCAATGGCCAGTACAGCAGTGAGATCGGGCAATGCGTGATGTACGGCATCACCTGCGCCAACATCCACTTCTGCCCCAGTTGCAGCAAAGCCGTGCGCAAGGTGGACTGCTCGGAAGGCTGGACCTCATTCTGACGACGCGCCCCTGATCCCCTTCGCCCTCTGAATCGACACCAACATGCCCATCATGACCACCGACTGGATCGAACCCGCCTCCTTTGCCTCGGTGCCCACGCACTCGCAGCAGGAGCACGCCTGCATGCCGCCGCTGCAAGGCTACGACGCGCAGATGCGCATCGCCGCGCCCTCGCGCGTGAAGATCCGCGACGGCAGCACCCTGACGATTCCCATCTGCGCGCGCGGCATCCTGCCCGTGATCGACAATCCGCAACTGCCGCGCTTCGTGGCGAAGGATACGCAAACCGGCAAGGTCTACCGCGGCGTCGCCTTCAATTACGTGCGACCCAAGCTGCCCAACGTCTCGGTGGATCCGCGGGAAGGCGGACCGCGCCCCCCGAAGATGGCCCTGCCGCCGGGCATGACGGTGGAAACGCGCTTCACCACCGACATGGCCGGCGTGCTGCATTTGCCGGCCACACCGGCCACGTACGAGGTCTACATCGAGGCCGAGGACGTGAAATCGAACACGGTGACGATCGAGGTCGAAGACGGCAAGAAGTGAACGGCCCCCGTTCAGGGCCGCGCAGGCGTCATCTGCCGGATGTTCTGCTCGTTGCGCGCGGCCATTGCCTCCACCTTTTCAGCGTTCTGCATATCCTTGGCGCGCTGATCCATCTCGGCCTTCGCATCGGTCTTGCCGAACACATCCTTGTCGCGCACACGGAAATACATCCGGGTGCTGGCCAGCAGATGATCAGGCCAACTGCTCAGCATCGCGTCATGCACCAGCCAGTCGAACAGCGTCATGACCTTGGGCGGCAACTGCGTCTTGCCATCGCGCGCGTCACGCCAGGCGGTCAGCAGACGCTGCTGCATGGCGCGATCAGCCTTCATGTCGGCAAACGGGTCCGGCAGCGACTGAACATAATCGGCGTCGCCCGGCTTTTTGCCGAGGCGCATGTTTTCCATGGCGATCGCATCCTGCTCCCACCGTTCCATGGTGCGAAGCTGCTCGGGGTGGTTGCGTTCCATGTCCTGCCGCCGCTGCTCCGTCGCCGCATCCTGGCGCTCGGCTTCTTCCAGGCCCTTGTACTCTTCTTCCAGGCGCTCCCACAGCGGCAGGAAGCGCTGCGGCGGCGCTTCGCCGCGGCTGGCATTGGCGCGCTCGCGGCGCTCGTTGGCAAGTGCTTCCAGTTCCCGCGCACGCGCCGTGGTCTCGGGCTTGGCAAGCTCCTCGCGCGAAAGCATGCTCAAACGCCTGCGCTCTTCTGCGAGCTCCTGCTCCGGCGTGAAGAAGTCCCGGTCCTGGATCCACGCTTCCGCGGGGTCCGACATCCCGGCGCGAAACACGGGGTCCTGATAACGCACCGCCAGCCAGCGCAGGAAAACTTCCATGTGCGGCGCGAAATCGCAGCCGGGTTCGTATTTGACGATCTCCCGGTAGGCGTCGACCAATTCCTGAACGTGATAGGTCTGGCCTTCGTCTTCGATCGAGCCGGCCAGGCTCAGCATCCGGTAAAGCGCCAGATCCCGGACCACCAGGCTTTCCATGCTATGCATTGCGGCGCCGTGCGCGAGCGCCAGGTTCATCATCTCGCGCAAGGGAACCCGGGATAGCGATGCGCGAGTGCCCAGTGACCCCAGAGGGGCCACGCCGGTGACATCTCCGCTCGAGCCGGGA
This sequence comes from Achromobacter sp. UBA2119, assembly GCF_002331005.1. NCBI lineage: Bacteria > Pseudomonadati > Pseudomonadota > Betaproteobacteria > Burkholderiales > Alcaligenaceae > Achromobacter > Achromobacter sp. UBA2119. The sequence goes on from NZ_DCYD01000011.1 coordinate 67,548, forward strand.
TAGAGATATTGCAGACCACGCGTCTTTTCCAGGGAATCCAGCCGTTGATTGCGGCGCAGTTCATGCGCCGCTGCGAAATGCACGGCCTTCTCCACAGCGGCGGGTACGGTCAGAGTGCGGTCCTTGTGCGTCTGTTTGATCAGATCCGTGAAGGGGATGAATTCGAGGAACCAGCTTTCTTCCATGATGGAAGCGACACTGTCGAACAGCCCCAGGAACCGGATGACGATCTTTGCGTCCGGCGCACCATCTTTTCCCGGGATGGCCAGATCCGTGTCGTGGCGGCGCTTGTACTTCTTGACGATATCGTTGATGAACTGCTTGGCGATCACCCCGCCACGATCGGCGCCAAAAACGCAGATCTCGATACGCACGACTTTTTCCGTGCCCGAATTCTCCGCCTGATAGGCCTGCTCGAACTGACGCCTGGCCGCGTCCAGACGCGTATCAACGCCCGTTCCCATCAATTCGGCGACGGCGGCATTGTCCCGGACGACCGGCACGCCTTCCAGCAACGTGGCCTTGGCGGCGTTCTTGCCCGCAGTCCAGGCAACCTTCAGCGGATTCTTCTTGAAATCCGACCAGAAGCCGCGAACGGTGGCCTTTGTGCGATTGCGGATTCGCTCGGGATCCAGGGCATTCCAGATTCTTACCGTCTTTTCGGGAAGCGACTGGACGTCTTTGACGACGTCCTTGTATGCCTTCACCATCGGGTGGAAGGACCCATCCTTGATGGATTGCTTGACAGCCGATTTTGCGCGCCCCGAGACATCCACATCGGGCACTTCATCAATACGCGTAATGTTCTTCGCGGCATCCTGCGCACTGGAGACTGCCTTGTCGACCATCTTGCCGCCGGCAAGCGTAAGCGCGCTGACGAGGATATTTTCCTTGGCGCCCTCATTAAGATCGATGCCAAGGCCGGAATAGTAAAACCCATACCAACGTTGTTTGTTCGTGACGGGCTTGTTGCCTGCGTTGTAGTGCGCCATCCACAACCGGCTGACGTTGGACAGGAACGTGGGGTTTTCCTTATCCAGATCCTTGTTCCGCCCGAAGCCGTCGAAGAAGAATCCCATCCGCAATGTGATTCCGCATTCCGTGCAGGAGTCCTTGGGATAGGCCGCCTCATTCTCGGCCATCGCCTTCAACACCGATGCGGGAGTTCTATCCTGTTCCGGAAGCTGATCACTGGACATGCTTTCCTCCCGCCGGCTTGCCGGTCGCCTTGATCCGCGCAATCTGCTCTTCCGACAAGGCGGCCACGGCGCGGCCAAAGTCGCCGGGCTTGCGGTCTGGGGCGTTCAGCACCGCCGCCACATCGGGGTCCTTGCCGAACTCGGAAGACACAATGAAGTGCAGATACATATAACCCCGCAAGTCTTCGGCGTCTTCAAGTCGATAGGACATCCACGCCTTTTTGGTGACCCTGGCAACTTCGTTGGCCAGATAGCTTGCATCCTTGTACCCCACAAGCTCGTCACGGTATTTCCCATACAACCAGCGAGTGGTGTCGACGATCGGAATTCTGACTTGCCCTTTCAACTCGCGGCTCAAGGCGAGCTCCATGTGCTCATCCGGATAGATGTGCAACTCCAGAATCAGCGATCCATCCCCTTCGGGCACTTTCGTGGCGGGGAAGTGCACCGTCGTTTCCTTCTTGAAGAGCATCTCCTCGAACTTGTCGTCGAACAGGTGTTTGCGGAGCACGTCGGGGTCGCCTCCGCTCCATTTCACCTTGAATTCCGTACCCGAAAACGTATAGCAGCAAGAGACGCTTCCTTCGCCGCCGCCCGATGGGAGCGTGCTGGAACTTGCCACGCGACCCGATGCATCGCTGATGCGAACGGGCTCCAGGTTCCATGGCGTGTAGTTGTACGTAATGAAGCTCACCCCCTTATAGGTAGGTTCGGCATTGCAGCCCGCCAACAGGCCCAGCCACAGCAGTACTCCGATCAAACCCTTACGCATTCATTGCTCCCGAGTTGTCCCGCCATACCCACTTCCAACATTCTTATCTCCACGTGGTGCACCAGCCGCCTTCAACTGCGCGATCTTCTCTGCCGGCAACGACATCACCGCGCTGCCAAATGCGCCGGGCTTTCGAGCCGGGTCCTTCAAGAGGGCCGCAATCTGCGCGTCCTTGTCGAAATCCGAAGCGACGACAAAATAGAGATACATGTAGCCCCGCATGTCCTTTTCGTCCTCAATCCGATAACGCGTCCAAGCCTGCTTTGTCACCTTCGCGAGCACATACCTCAGCTCGTGAATGCTTCTGTAATTCTCGAGTTCTTCCTTGTGATGCTTGTATAGCCAGCGCGTGGTTTCAACGATGGGAATCCTGACTTGCCCCAACAGTTGACGGCTGAGGGCCAACTCCATGTGCTCGTCCGGATAGATGTGCAATTCCAATATGACGGGTCCGTCGCCCGGAGGCGGCCCCTGATCTTGCAGACGCGCCTTCGTCTCTTTGGTGAAGATCACGTCATCGAACTTTCCGTCGTACATATGCTTGCGCATCAAATCGGCGTCGCCCCCTCTCCACTTGATCCTGAAGTCAGTACCTTTCAGCGAATAGCAACACGAGACGCTTCCTTCGCCACCCCCTGATGGAATCATGCCGCTTGCGGCCACACCGCCAAACGCATCGGCTATTTGAACGGACTCAAGATCCCAGGGCGTGTAGTTGTAGGTGATGACGCTCACCCCTTGATAAGTGGGCTCTGCGTTGCAGCCAGTCAACAGGCCAAACCAAAGCAGCATGCCGGCCAGTGCTTTACGCATCGCCGCGATCCCTCCCCGCCCGATGCACCTCATCCCACACCGCATCCGGCACCGCTTCCAGCGCTTTCGCCAGCCCGCCCTCTGCGCCAGGCCGATAGGCGCGCAGCCCGTCGGCGATCAAGGGGTGCTCATCGAAGCGCGGCGAGATCGCCACGCCCCAGGCGACGTAGTCGAACGTGTCCTTATCTCCCGCCACGCCGTGCGCGCGGGCACGTTCCAACTGCTTCTGCACGCGGGGCACCAGCGTGTCCTGATCGGGATTGCCGGGCAGCATGTCTGGATAAAGCCGGCGCAACTGCACCGCCAGTTTGTCGGGGTAGTCCAGGTCGAACAGCATCTGGTGCTGTTCAGGCGAGAATTTTTCGATACCTTCCGGCCGTGCGGCGGGCAGCCTGCCCGCGCCCGGCAATTCAGCCAGCGTGCCATCGCGCAGCGCGTAGCGCAGCGTGACGAACGGCCCGGCGAATCGCGCGCGCTGCTCTGGCGTCCAGACCTGCAACACGCGCGCCAGGATGCGGCTGTCGTACCAATGCAGGAAGAACTCGCTGGCGTCGGGCAAGGCGTAGTCGCAGAACGGCCCGAAGTGCGCGATCAGCTTCTCCAACGGCGCCGCCGACGCGAAGCTCATCATCGCGTATCGGCCGCCGGAACGTTCGTGCAGGGCTTCCAGCACGCGCACCAGCACGGTGCTGAAGTCCCCATGGCGCGGCCCTCGCAGTACGCCTTGCGACGCGCCGTCCACTTCGATCAGCAGCGGCGCCACGTCGCCATAGATGTCCAATCCGGTCTGCGCCCACACCGATCCGAAACTCAGGTCTTCGGTGGCCGTCAGCCGCGCCAGCAGGTCCGGATGGCCGCGGAAGTCGACGATCACATAGGCGCGCGCGGCCTCGCCATACGGGCCGCGATGATGGGGCAATTCGGCGAACGTGGACAGCAGCGCGTCCTGCCAGGAATATTGCATCGCCGTCATGCCTTGTCGGTGATGGACTGCACGCTTTCCTGAGCGTCAAGAATGCAGGTCTTGCAGACGGTGAATTGCGGGAACGGATACGGCATCTGCGTCGGGCCGGCGAACTGCTTGTTGCCGGTCTTGACGTCGATGCGCCCCGGCGCCGTCACGGTGATGTTGCCGCCTTCGATCACGATGCTGGCACCCGCCGCATTGGCGATGCGGATGCGCTGCGGCGACGCGTACTCGATGCCCGCGTTGGCGCTGACCATGCGCAGGTCCTGTTGCGCCTGCACCGTCAGCGTGTCGTGCTGAGAAATGACATCGACCTCGCCGGTGCCCGCGATCAGGTCCAGGCCGGATTCCGCGCCGCCTGTCTGCACGCCGGCCACGATGCCCAGCGCCTGGCCGGTATGCACACGCAGCGAACCGATGACGGCCAGGTTGTGGTCCTGTCCCGACGACCAATGCACGAGCTCGCCGGCCGCCACCTGGACATTGCGCCCCGCCGCCTGCGTCAGCCCTGCGCGTCCCGCCATCAGCACCAGCGGATCGGTCAGGTGCGGCACCTTGCCGTCGACGACTTCGGTGTGCTTGGCCGACGCGTCGCCGGCCGCGCCGCCCACGGCCTCGCCCGCGACGGTGCCAGACACCGCGTGCGTCATGGCGGCCAGCGGCGCGCGTTCGCCGTCCAGCCGGCTCGCGCTGGCCGAGGCCGTGCCGCGCGCCGAGGCCAGCCGCACGCCCTGATGGGCGCCGATCACGCCGTCGAACGACTGCGCCATGATGTCGGCCTGCCCGGCCAGCGCCAGCGGCCCCGCCGAATCGCCCGCGGGCTCGCTGCCGGCGGCGGTGTAGGTGGTCAGCAGCACGCCGCTCCCGCCGCGCACCGCGCCAAACGCGTCGGTACGCAGTTCCGCGCCCACGCCGCGCACGTTGCCGCGATAGTTGCCGCTTTGGTGGATCAGATGGCCAAGATTCAATTCGCTGGCCGCCAGCGAGGATTTGATCTGCATGCGCAGCTGGCCATCGCTGTCGTCGAACACGATCTGGTTGTAGCCGTCGCCGCCGAATTCCTTGCTCTTGAAGCCACTCAACGCGGCTGCGTTGCGGTGCTGATCGTCGCCGCCGGCCGCGCCGTGCCACGCCGGCGCGTTGCCGCTGGCCAGGTTGGCCTGCGCGCTGGGTTTGCCGTCGATGGCCGCCGCGTACACCTCGGTGTTCATCGGCTCGCCCGCCTTGCCGCCGGGCGTGGACGGAATGCCGCCCTCGCCGCGCCCGTTGTAGAGCGCGCCCACGACCAGAGGCTGATCGATGTCTTCGTCCAGGAATCGCACCAGCACTTCCTGCCCGATGCGCGGCACGAAGCTCATGCCCATGCCCGCGCCTGCCTGGCGCTGCGCCACGCGCGCCCATCGGCTTTTCGCCAGGCCCTCGCCGTCGGATTGCCAATGGAAGCGGACTCGCACGTCGCCGCGCGCGTTGCGATGGATTTCGTCTTCACCGGTGGCCTCGGTCGCGCCGTCGGCGCTGGTGACAATGGCCGTATGGACGCCGACGGCGGACGGCGCCCCCGCGAGCCTGGCGCCGCGTGCCGCAGCGGGCAAGGCGCGCCACGGGCGGTCGCAGCGCACCGCGCAGAACCGGTTGGCGTAGCCGACCTCGTGCGCGCGCGCCATCACGGCCGCCTCGGGGCGCCCCACGCCGATATCGGCATCGCCGTGCACCGCATGGCCGTCGTCCTCGGCCTCGTCTTCAAAGCACAGGAAATCGTCCAGCGCGCCCAGCCTGTTCGCCAGGCTGGCGTCGTTCTGTCCGGGAAGATTGTTCACCCCTGCGTGCTCAACGCGATCCAGTGCGAAATTCGGCTCAAACCCGGCCTCGCCAGAAGGCCCCAGCGGCGACATCTCCTGCAGCGTGAACCGCGTGCCCGAGCGGAAGGTGCGCACAGTGCCGCGGCCGACAAAGGTCTCTGCGCTGGCCTGCGCGGCCTGCATCAGCAGGTTCGCCTGAAATTGGGCGTGCGCCTGGTTCAGCAGCCCGCCGTGTCCCAGCGGCTCGAACCATTCCAGCGCCCGCTCGTCCGCGGCGTCATCGGCGGGGCCGGCCAAGGCCTGCCCGGTGATGGCGTGCTTGCCGCTTTCATGCCAGGCCAGCACCGTCACTTTCTCCACGGTGCGGCGCATGCGGCGCGCGATGGCCTGCACGCCGTCGCGCGATTCGCTCGCATGAGCGCGCTGGAACCGTACGCCCGCACCCGCCGATTCCGCGTCTTCGGCCAGACTGCGGCTGTCGGCGAAGATCAGCACCGCGTGGCGCGACGGTGCGCTGTCGTCTTCGACGGTGGTCCAACCCAGGCCGGCTTCCGCGAGCAGGCGCGACAGAAAGGCGTAATCGGTTTCACGGTACTGCGTGGTGTAGGGCCGCGCCGGCAGGCCGGCCAGGTGGTCCTCCACATCGGAAGCCACCTTGTAGGTATAGCCCTCGTAGCTGTCCAGCACATGGCGCACGATGTCCAGCACCGGCTGGTTCTCGTAGATGCGGCTGTCGCGCCGCTGCGTGGCAAGCCACAGCCAGGGTGCGAGCGTCAGGCGATACCGGGCCATGCCCGCATTGCCGCCCAGCATCTCGGCGGCACGCACCACGCCGCTGCGGCCGGCCTCGGTGCCGTCGGCGCGCGTGGTCCACAGCGTGGCGGGCCGCGACACCATGTCGTTCAGATCCAGCGCGGCATCTTCGGCCAGGGCCACCACGCGCATTTCGCTCAGCGTGGACAGGCCTTCGCGCGCGACCCAGCCTTCGACCTGCAGGGACGACATCGCGCCCTCGCCATCAAGCCGGAAAAGACGGGACTCGGCGCTGAAACTGCCGTTGCTAGCGTTGACAGCCATGGAAGAAAAACCTCATGGGAACGTGGGCGGCGCCGGCATCGTCGAGCCGGCAAGAATTCAAGGTTCGATATTGGCCTGCGGGGTCGGGCATTCCGGAGCGGTGCCCCATTGACCCGCGCAGACGCGCAGGCGGCATTGTTCACCTGCGATGAAGCTCAAACGGCGGCATTCCTTCAACCGCTCCGACAACGGCGAACCCGGCATCTCGCGGATGAACACGCCGTCGGACTTGTAGACACGCGTGCCGGGCGGTGATGCAGGCGGCAACCCGTAGTCCATCAGCGCCGACAACAGCGCGGCATCCTTATCGGCGGTCTTGGCGCTTTTGCGCGGAGCGGCGGGCGCGGACTTCACCGCGCGAGGCGCACCGTCGCCCGACGCAGCGGCGCCCGGCGCAGCGGCGCCCGACGCACCGTCGCGTTGCGCTAGCCGCTCCGCGGCCTGCCGCGTGGGACCCGGCGCCGCCGCGGTTGCGAGCGAAGACGTGGCGGCGGGCGCCGATGATGGCGTCATCGCCAGCATGGACAAGGGATTGGCCGGCTCGCCAAGCGGTTCGGGCTCGTCGCGGCCCAGGTCTGCGTCGCGCGCAGGCGGCGACTCATCAATGATCGTGGCGACGTCGGGTGTTTTTTCCAAAGTGCCGAGCGGGTTGCTGCCCGAATCCGGCGACGGCGACAGTGCGGCTTGCTGCGGGGTTGACGGCGCGGGCACCGGCGTGGGCACCGGCGCATTTGCAGACGCGTTCGCAAGCGCAGGCGCGGCGGCAGGCGCCTGCGCCGGTGCCCGCGCCATCATCGACGAAGCGTCGTCTTCATGGATCACCCAGACGATGCCGCCCGCCAACAACAGCACCAGTAACAGCGCGGTCCAGCGCCGCGCGCGCGAACGTCGCGGCGTTGCCATGTGTTTGACCTCGGCTTCCGGCGCGCGTCCTTCCAATGCGGCCAGGATTCGCGGCGAGTCGGCCTCGCCACGCGCGGCAGTCGAGGTCATCAGCAGACTCGGCGCGGTCATCGTAGGGCGAGCTTGTTCTTTCTCTTCTGCCATGCGGGTTCCCGTGTCAGCAGGAGGCGTGTGCAGCCCCCCTGTAACCAAGCCCGCCGAGAATACCTGATCGACCCCTTTCAGACACCGATTCTTGTTACGATTTCTAAGCCTCCGACGCGGTTTGCAACGCCGGATCGCTTGCCTCATGCACGGATAAAACAAAAGATTACGCCTTCACATGAGGGACCTGCCTTGTTGCTGCTTCTGCCCCTGTATTTCTTGCTGGCGGTGGGCGTCTCCGCTCTCCTGTTTTTTCCCGCACTGCGCCAAGGCGCCGTGCGGGGGATGCGCGCCTGCGTAGCGGGCGTGGCACGGGGCGCGACGCGTGGCGCGAACCAGGCAGGCGGCGCCGTGGGCGGCACGGCCGGCGCGATAAGAAAAGGGTTCGGCGCCTCGTTCGAGTGGGTCGGAAGGTACCGGTGGCAGGTCGCAATCGGGCTGACAGTTGTATTGCTTCCGTCACTGTTTGCTTTCTTGATGCGACACAATCACACATTCGTTTACAGCGCCTCAACCAGCGGTCCGGACCGCCGAATCCAGGCATTGCTTGAGGGCGAAAGACTGGTTCCGCCCGCCGCCCTGCCCCCTGAAGCATTCACCACCCGCGAAGTCGAACAGGTGCGTCCGAAGCTGGGCGGCGCCAGCCGCAACTGGGATCTGCTGGATGCCGATTTCCGCCAGCGGCTGTTGCTGGCGTATCGCATCATGCGCGAACAGCACGGCTATGAAATGACCCTGATCGAGGGCTACCGCAGTCCCGAGCGGCAGGATGAACTGGCAGGCATGGGGTCGCACGTGACGAACGCCGGCGCCTTCCAAAGCTATCACCAGTTCGGTCTGGCCGCGGACAGCGCGTTCTATCGCGACGGCAAGATCGTGATTTCGGAAAAAGACCCCTGGGTCATGCGCGGCTATGAGCTGTTCGGCGAGACCGCCGAGCTCGTCGGCCTGACCTGGGGCGGACGCTGGAAGATGATGGACTTCGGCCACGTGGAGCTGCGCCGCCCCGGCGTCATGCAACGCGCACGGGAGGCCGCGAAACAATGATTCGCGTGCTGAAGAAAGGCGGGCTTGTCCTGGCCCTGTTCGCCGTGGTGTGGCTGGCCGTCATCATCTGGTGGCAGGAGTCGCGCACGCTGCCCACCGGCGTGGACATCGGGTTGTACCTGTTTGCATTGCCGCTGGGCATCCTGGCCGCGATCTGGATCGGTGCGCGCATGGTGCGCGTCGCCCGCGCGCCCAAGGCGGCGCCCGCACAGGCGCAAACGGAAACGCAATCCGACGCGCCGGCCCGCCCCGCTGCGCTGCGGCTGGTCGCGGCCGCCGCGCGCGCCGCGCCGGGCGAGAATGTCGCGGCGATCGCCGAAGCGCTGGCCGAGCAGAAGCGGCCCGAACTCGATGCGGAACTGAAGACGCCGCAGGGCTATCCGATTTTCGCCGCGCGCGTGGCCGGCATGGACGACATGGCGCTGTATGCCGCCGCGCGGGACCGGGGCGCGCCCGCTGACGCCCTGGCCGCCGCCACGTTGCGTGTGACGGCCATGCTGGCCGATGTCGCACAGGTGCTGACGCATGAGGCGCACGCGCGCGCAACCGAGTTGGACGTGCCCGCGCGCGAAGCGGACTGGCCCCGCCTGCACCTCGACGTGGTCTTGCCGGCGGCGTGGTCCGAAGCGGCGCGCCACCGCGCGCTCGCGGCAGTGCGGTCGGCTGCGGGGGCCTGGCCCGATGCGCGCATCCACACCACCGAACATCCCGCACGCGACGGCATGGCCACCGACCACCTGCTGCGCCAGATCGCCGCCGAGTCAGCTAATGCCCACGCCGAACCGCAATGGCGCATCCTGCTGGCCGGCGATGGCTATATCGACGCCGAGCAGGTCGCCCATTGGGACAGCCTGACCACGTTGCTGACGCACGCCAATCCGCAGGGCCGCGTGCCGGGCGAAGCCGCCGCCGGCCTGCTGCTGGCGCCGCCCGATGCGCAGGCCGAATTCCACGTCACGCTGTCGCCGCTGCTGCAACGGCAGAAAGCAGCCGACGCGCGCGGCGCCCTGGCCGAAGCGCCGCTGGCGGACCTGGCGCGCGACCTGCTGCAAGCCGCCGCCGTGGAGCCCGGCGCCGTCGGCCACATCGTCAGCGATGGTGATCACCGCGGCGCCCGTCCGCTTGAGCCGCTGAACGTGGCATCGCAGGTGTTCGACCATCTGGATGCCGCAAAGGACTGCCAGGCCGTCGGCATGACTTGCGGCCACACGGGCGCGGCGGCTTCGCTGCTGACGCTGGCCGTGGCCTGCGAAACGTGCCTGCAATTCGACCAGCCCGTGCTGACCCTTACCCTGCAAGACCCCGCATTGCGCGCCGCCGCGCTGGTCTCCCGACCGGCCGCCAGCGCCACCGCCTGACCCAAAACAAAAGCGAAAACCATGCGTAGCCCATCAGGATTGCTTTCTCGATTTTCCAGCGCCATGAGCGACGTGCGCTATTGGAGTGGACGCGTATTCGCCAACCCACGCACCTTCATGCTCATCGGCCTGATCGCGCTGATCGTCTTCCTGTTCCTGTTCGCCGACACGATGCAGATCGCCATGACCTGGGCCGGCGCGGCGCTGGGCGTGCTGCTGCTTCTGTGGCTCTGCGTCTATCTCTGGCGCCGGCGCCGCACGCGGCGGGCCAACCAGCAGTTGGGCGACATGCTGGAACAGCAGGTGCAGACGGGCGCGGCCGCCAGCCCCGCCGCCAACCGCAGCGAAATCGAGGCGCTGCGCACCCGCCTGACGCAGGCGGTCCGCACCATCAAGACCTCCAAGATCGGCCAGACCTCCGGCAACGAGGCGCTGTACGAGCTGCCCTGGTACATCGTCATCGGCAACCCCGCGGCGGGCAAGAGCAGCGCCGTCATCAATTCGGGCCTGCAGTTCCCGTTTGCCGACAAGAACGGCGCCGCCGTGCGCGGCGTGGGCGGCACCCGCAATTGCGACTGGTTCTTCACCACCGAAGGCATCCTGCTGGACACCGCCGGCCGCTACTCGGTGCACGAAGAAGACCGCAACGAGTGGATGAGCTTTCTGGACCTGCTCAAGCGCCATCGCCCCAAGGCGCCGATCAACGGCATCATCGTGGCGGCCAGCATCAGCGAGCTGACGGACGCGGGCCCGGAATTCGCGATCAACCTGGCCAAGAACCTGCGCCAGCGCGTGCAGGAACTGACCGACCGGCTGGAAGTGTTTGCGCCGGTCTATGTGATCTTCACGAAGGCTGACCTGATCGCGGGCTTTTCCGAATTCTTTGCCGATGCCGACGCGCGCGAGCGTGACCGGGTCTGGGGCGCGACGCTGCCGTACGGCGCGGACGAAAGCCGCGACGTGCTGACGCTGTTCGACGAGCGCTTCGACGAGCTGTATGAAGGCCTGAAGGAAATGGGCACGGCCCAGATCTCGCTGCGCCGCAATGCGGCCCTGCCGCCGGGGCTATTGACCTTCCCGCTGGAGTTCGCGGGCATCAAGCCGGCGCTGCGCACCTTCCTGTCCACGTTGTTCGAGACCAACCCGTTCCAGTACAAGCCTGTGTTCCGAGGCTTCTACTTCACCAGCGCATTGCAGGAAGGCGCCTCGCGCAGCACCTCCACCGACAAGCTCGCGGCGCGCTTCGGCTTGCGGCCGGCCTCGCGCGAAGCGGCGCGCAGCGTGACGTCGCACAACGGATTCTTCCTGCGCGACCTGTTCTCCAACGTCATATTTGCCGACAAGAAGCTGGTGCGCCAGCACGCCAGCCCCAACAAGGTCCGCATGCGCTACCTGACCTTCTTTGGCCTGGTGCTGGCGCTGGGATTGGTGCTGGGCGGCTGGAGCTGGTCGTATCTGGGCAACCGGCAACTGGCGAGCAATGTGCAGGCGGATCTGGACAAGGTGGTGCGCCTGCAAAGCGAACGCACCGATCTGCAGAGCCGCCTGGAAGCCATGGAGATCCTGCAGGATCGCATCGAGCAGTTGGACCGCTATTCAACAAGCCGGCCGCTGTCGCTGGGGCTGGGTCTGTACCAGGGCGACGTGCTCAAGCAGCGCCTGCTGGCCGAGTACTACAACGGTCTGCGCCAGTTCATGCTGGTGCCGGTCAAGGCCAGCCTGGAAGACTATCTGGGCCGCGTGGACGTGTCGCAGGCGGCCGCGGGCGGCGCGCCGCGTACGGCGCCGCCGCAGGCTCAGCCGGTGAGCGCCAATGCCGGCAACACGCTGTTCCAGGACGCCTCGCCCACCAACGTCGACGACGCCTACAACGCGCTCAAGACGTACCTGATGATGGCAAACCGCGAACACGTGGATCCCACGCATCTGTCCGACCAGATCACCCGATTCTGGCGCGGATGGCTGGAAACCAACCGGGGCGCGATGCCGCGCGACCAGTTGATCCGCAGCGCCGAGCGCCTGATCTCGTTCTACGTGGCGCGAGCCGCCGATGCGGACTGGCCGCAGATTGAAACCAATCTGGCCATGGTGGAACGCACGCGCGGCAACCTGCGCAGCGTGATGCAGGGCATGCCGGCGCGCGAGCGCGCCTATGCCACGCTGAAGGCGCGCGCCGCCACGCGCTTCCCCGCGATGACCGTCGCCCGCATCATGGGCGAGGCCGATGCCGCGGTCGTGGCGGGCAGCTACGCCGTGCCGGGCACGTTCACGCGAGAGGCCTGGGAGCAATACATCGAGCCGGCCATCGGCGAAGCCGCGCGCCGCGAGGTGCAGACCAGCGACTGGGTGCTGGGCGTGAACGCGCGCGACGATCTCACGCTGGAAGGCAGCCCCGAGCAGATCCAGAAGAGCCTGGCCACGATGTACAAGACCGAGTACGCGCAGGAATGGCAGAAGATGCTGCGCGGGGTCACCATCAAGCCCTTCACCAGCTTCGATCAGGCGGTGCAAGGCATGAACCGCCTGGGCGATCCGCAGAACTCGCCGCTGGTCAAGCTCATCAATACCACGTACGAACAGACCTCGTGGGACAACCCGTCGCTGATCAACACCGGCATCACGCAGGCGCAGACGGGCGTCGTCGCCTGGTTCAAGCGCGTGATCCTGCGCCAGGGCCAGCCCAAGCCGGCCGAGGCGGCGCCCGGCGGCGAACAGATCCCGATGGGCCCGGTGGGCCGCGAATTCTCCGACGTGGCGCGCCTGGTGGTCCAACGCGACAACCAGTCGCTGCTGGACAATTACATGAACGCCCTGTCCAAGATCCGGACGCGCTTCAACCTGATCAACAACCAGGGCGATCCCGGCCCGGGCGCCCTGCTGCTGATGCGCCAGACGCTGGAAGGCAAGGACTCCGAACTGGCGGACGCGCTCAAGCTGGTGGACGAGCAGATGCTTGCCGGCCTGACGCCGGCACAGCGCGAGACGCTGCGCCCGCTGCTGGTGCGGCCGCTGATCCAGGGCTACGCCGTCGCCATGCAGCCCGCGCAGACCGAGCTGAACAAGGTCTGGAACGCGCAGGTCTATCAGGGCTTCACGCAGAACCTGGCCGACAAGTATCCGTTCTCGACCAAGGCCGGCATCGAGGCCAGCAGCGAAGAGATCGCGCAGGTCTTCGGTCCGCAGGGCAGCATCGCCAAGTACGTCAATGAGACCCTGGGCCCGCTCACCGTGCGCCGCGGCGACATCCTCACGGCCCGCACGTGGGGCGACATGGGCATCGACCTGCAGCCGTCGTTCACCGCGAACTTCGCGCAATGGGTGGCGCCGCTGTCGGGCGGCGCAGCCGGATCAGGCGCGGCCAGCCAGCCGCAGACGCTGTTCCAGATCCAGCCCAAGCCTGCGGGCGGCGTCACCGAGTACACGATCGAGATCGATGGCCAGCAACTGCGCTACCGCAACACGCCGCCGCAATGGGTGAACTTCGTGTGGCCCAACGCGCAGGGCGCACCCGGCGCGCGCATCACCGCCACCGCCTTTGACGGCACGGTGATCGAAATCGTGAACGAGCCCGGCCGCTTCGGCCTGGAACGCCTGATCTCGGGCGCCCAGCGCAAGCCCAACCAGGACGGCAGCTTCGAGATGAGCTGGACCAAGTCCAACATCACCGTCCCGGTCCGCCTGCGCATCATCAGCAATACCCAGGCGGCCAGCGCAGGCGGCGCCGAGCCCGGCAGCCAGGGCCTGCGCAACCTGCGTCTGCCCGCCACGGTCGCGGGCTCCTCCCCTCAACCTTCCGTCGCATCGACGGCTGCCGGAGTGCAGCAATGAGCAATCCGCAGTCCCCCATTTTCCGCACGGCCTACTTCGGCAAGATTCCGTCGCGTGGCGACTTCGTCAAGAACACCTCGCACCCGCAGCTGATGGCGACGCTGGACGCCTGGGTCGCCAACACCATGGAGATCCTGGCGCAGGATCCGCATTGGAAGACGCTGTACGACGAGGCGCAGCCGGTGCCCTTCGCGGTGCTGGGTTCGCGCGGCAAGCTGGCCATCGCGGGCCATCTGCAGCCCAGCCGCGACCAGTCCGGACGGCGCTTCCCGTTCATCAGCGCGACCTCGGTCGAGGTATCGCGCCCGCTGGACTTCATTGCGCGCAGTCCGCTGGCCTTCAGCCGGATGTGGAACCGCATGGGGGCTGCCGCGTCGCAGCTCATGCAGGAAGGCGACCCCGCCGATGCGTTGCAGACGCTGAACGGCCTGGAAGGCGAAATCCGCACCGCCGCCGACGACGGCTTTGACGCATTCATCGACCTGCAGACGCTCGAGCGTGTGGAAGCGATGCTGCGCAGCAACGGCCACGCCGCCAACATGCACGACATCGTGCTGGCGCTGGGCATCCTGCTCACGCCGGTCATGTCCAGCGGCTCGTCGCAGCTGGACACCGGACTGGCGCTGCCGCTGCCCGACGACCCGCTCTACATCAATCTGGTGGCAACGTACTGGATGACGCTGATCGCGCCCTTCCTGAACCGCGCCGACTTCGAGATCGCCATGTTCATCGGCCATATCGCGGGCAAGCACCGGCTGGTGGTGGGGTTTCGCGGCGCGTCACCGCAGACGCTGGCCACCCTGCTGTCGACGCCGCAGACGCTGTCGCAGCACTACATCATGCTGGACGCCGCCCCCTGGGTGCGCGACCACGTCAGCGCCAGCCACGGCCTGGCCAAGCTGTCGAGCTATCTGGATCAACAGCGGCTGTCCCTGCGCCAGGCGCTGGAGACCTACCGCGAAGTCTTCATCGGAGCCTAGGACATGCGCACATTCACTCTGGTCCTGGCCGCGGCCTGCTCCTGGGCGGCGCATGCCCAGGACGCGGCGACGGTCGTTCCCGCCAACGTCATCCCCCAACCCGGCCAGGTGGTCGCCAGCGGCGCGGTGCCCGACGAAGCCACCAAGGCCGACGTGCTGCAACGGCTGCAAAAGGTGTATGGCGTAGGCAATGTGATCGACCGCATCGACGTGGGCGGCGTCGTCGCCCCGCCGAACTGGTCGCAACACGTCGGCAAGCTGTTGGACAGTCCGCTCAAGCAGATCAACCGCGGACAGCTGGAAATCGACGGCACGCAGATCCGGCTGCGCGGCGAGGTGGACAACGAAGCCTCGCGCCAGCAGATCGCAAGCACCTTCGCCACCTCGCTCAACCCCACCTACAAGATCGTCAACGGCCTGCGCGTGTCGGCGGACAAGGACGAACAGGACGTGCTGGACAACCTGCTCAGCAATCGCGTGGTGGAATTCGAGACGGGCAGCACGCGCCTGACCGCACGCGGCCGCGAGCTGCTGGACCGGGTGGCCGATGCCGTGCCGAAGCTGCGTGCCGACAAGATCCAGATCATCGGCCATACCGACAGTTCAGGCAGCCGCAGCACCAACCTGGCGCTCAGCCAGGCGCGCGCGGACGCGGTGCGGGACTATCTGGTCGATAAGGGTTTGCCGGCATCGCGCTTTGAGGCGATGGGCGCCGGCCCCGATCAGCCGGTGGCCACGAACGCCACGCCCGAAGGCCGCGCCAAGAACCGGCGGATCGAATTCCGCGCGGCGCGCTGAGGCCGCGCGCCGAGGGCCGCCTTAGCTGCCCTCGCCGGCCTTCTTGATGCCAAGCAGTTCTTCCAGGCCCGAGAGGGTCTCGTCGTTCTTGACGACCGTGCGCAGCCACAGGTGCAACGACATCTCGCCCCAGCTTGCGGCCTTGTCTGCCAGGTAGGCAACCGGGCTGTGCGGCTCGGTGCGGCGAAAGAAATCGGCCACCTCGCGCAGTTGCGCCAGCGCCTGTTCGCGGGTCTGGATCGGACCGCGCACGGCGGCTGGTGCGGCGCCCTGCGCGGGCGTATCGACAGCGGGAAAGTGATCGGCGGGGGGCAAGGTGGGCTCCACTCGAACGGGAACGGCAGGTGCGGGCGCCGCGGGCGGCGGTGCGGCCGCCAGGTCGACACGGACCAGCAGGCCCGCATCGCGCGCAAAGCGGTGCACCAGTTCCGTGACATTGCGCAGCGACTCGCGCACACGGGAAAACGCCGGGCTTTCGTCGCCCAGCCGCTCGTCCAGCGTGCGCTCCAGTTGCGCCAGCGCCTGCGAGCAACCTTCGAGCTGCGTGTCCAGCTCGGAATAGAACGACGGCGGCGTATCGCGCCGCGCGGCGTCGAAGCGGTCCAGCGTCAGCTTGCCGCGCGTCAATTCATTGGCGTTGTCCGGCGTACGCTTGACGGCGTTGGCGAGTTGGCTCGCCGCCTCCCACAGCACCGCGCCGTAGCGCGCGCCGTCGGCCTGGGTCAGCGGAATCTCGCCGATCAGCTGCTGCGATCGCGACAGCAGCCACGCCAGATTGCCCACGCGCTGCTGCACGTCGCCGTCTTCCGGCACGGGATGCAGCCCTTCCCAATAATCACGGCACAGCCCGTCGATGAGCAGATAACCGTCACGCAGCCCGGCAAACCCGCGCGTCTTGGCCCAGGCTTCCGCCAGCCATGACGCGATGCGGATGTCCTTGCTGCGCTCGCGCAGCACCGTCGAGCAGATGCGCGCCACCTCGGGCCAGTCGGCCTCTTTCAGGTCGATGACCCAATCGCCTTGGTCGAGTTGGGGATCGTCATGCCGGCGCGCCTCGCGGATCGCGTCGAACTCGGGCGAAAACACCAGGTCGACGCCGCAAGGCGCGTCGCCGGGGATCGGAAGCAACAGGGCGTTGATGTCGGTCATGGGCGCGGAGCATATGTAAGTAGGCGCAAATCATCCCACAACCGTTTACGCAGGACGTTCAAAGATGACACGTCCTATTACAAAGCGCGTCACGATGCTTCGCTATGATTTGCGCTCCGATCAAGGAGCACCCATGACGACGAAATCGATCCGCATGTTGCCCGACGGGCACTTCATCGCCGGCACCCCGCGCCGCGCGCCCGACGGCACCATCGTCGGTGGAGAAGGTCCGATCACCCGCGCCCCGGACGGCACCTACGTGGCCGGCACGCCGCAACGCGCCCCCGACGGCAGCTACAAAGGCGGCGGCGGTCCCGTGCGCATGGCGCCGGACGGCACTTTCGTGGTGGGCCCGGCACGGCTGGCGCCGGACGGCACGTATCTGTAAACACATACTTGGCGCGCAACATGTCCCAACGCTCCGTCATCCGCAAGGGCGATAAAACGTCGCACGGCGGCGTCGTCGTGACCGGCGACGAAACCGTCGTCATCTTCGGGCAGCCGATGGCCCGCGTCGGCGATCGCGTCACCTGCCCCAAATGCGGCGACACCCACACCATCGTCGAAGGCGTGCAGAACGTCGGCTCGGACCGCCTCACCGCGCTGGAAGGCATGCGCACGTCGTGCGGCGCCACGCTGATCGCCAGCCAGCATTTCTATCAGTTGGAATACGGTTGAGCGACGGGCCTCGCGGCTGGCGCGAGGCCGAGCGCGTATTCAGAACGCGCGAAGGCGGGCCCCGCATCGGGGACCCGCCAACGGCACGGCAGGACCGGCGTTCCGGCCTGCCGGATTAACGATTACTGCTGCCAGTTGTGCGTGCTGTACCGGTCGTTGTCGATGCGGTTCAAGACAGGCAGGCCGGTACCCGAATCCTTCACCTGCATGTCGATGTAGGCCTGGAAGACATCCGCGTCCAGCACACCGATGTCGGAACGGCGCTCGGCCGGCACGTTGGCCAGCGTCGTGTAGCCGTCGCCGCCGGTGGCATTGAAGCTAAGCACGAACAGACGATAGGTGCGCGCATTATCCAGCGGCAGCCACGTGCTGGTGGCCTGGTCCAGATACTGGAAGTTGCTGGCGCGGCTGCCCTTGGCGTTGGACGCGGTCACATCCCAACGCAGGCCGGCCGCGTAGGGGTAAGGACCGTCCTTGCCGCCCGGCTTGTACGTCGCGTCCAGGCCATCCTCGATCATGGACTTGACCTCGTTGGCGGTCAGATCCAGGCGCCACAGCATGTTGCCGAACGGCACGACGGCGATCACGTCGGCGGCCGTCACCGTGCCGTTCAGCGCGCGGCGCACCCCACCACCGCTTTGCAGGGTCATGTCGGCGCCGCCGTATTCGGCATTGGCCACGTCCAGATAGGCTTGCGCCACCAACTGCTGGATGTCGCCGCCGCGCAGGGCGACGTTGCCTTCGCTCTCGCAAGCGGGGCTGGCTGCATTGCTGGCGGGCGTGGGACCCGGAATGCGGCGGAAGCACAGTTCCAGCGGCACCTGCGCGACGTTGGTCTTGCTGAAGCTGTCGATCTTGGCCTTGAAAGGTTGCAGCACCGACAATGCGGCGGCGTCCGGCGTCTGTTCGCGCAGGAAGCCGCTGGCTGCGACCCCGGCCTTGAAGGCGGCGCGATCGGCATCGGAGGCCGCAACCAGCGTGCTGCCCGACTTGACGCGGTAGTCGGTGTCGATCAGCACGTGGGGCGTGCCGGCGCAGTTCGTCACGTCGCCGTTGGCGTCGAAGCTGACCTTCAGTTCGCCTACGACTTGCGAGTATTCCCAAGCCTGCACCAGGCAGACGGGCTTGCCGTCCTTGTCGGCCAGACGGGTCGGATAGGCGCCGCCCGGCGTGCCCACGGCCATCGTCTTCATCGCGTCCGGACCCAGCAGCGTGTGTGAATCGCCACCCACCACCACGTCCACGCCGCTCAGCTTGGCAATGACTTCCTTGTCATAGCCGTAGCCGATGTGGCTCAGCAGGATCACTTTGTTGACGCCATTGGCGCGCAGGGCGTCGATCTGCGCCTGCGCGGCCACGGTTTCGTCGGTGAACGTCGTGTCCGCGTTGGGGCTGGACGATTCCTTGGTCTTGCTGGCGATCGTCAGGCCGACGATGCCGATCTTCTGGGCATCGCGTTCCACCACGATGGCGGGCTTGATCAGGTCGGTGCCCTTGAGCGGCGAGCTCGCGCCGAAGTTGACGTTCGCGCTCAGGACCGGCGTCTGGCAGGCGCCGGCGTGCAGGAAGTCGACAAAGCGCTTCAGGCCATCGTCGCCCTTGTCGAACTCGTGGTTGCCCACGGCCATGGCGTCAAAGCAGACCGTGTTCATCAGCGCGGCATCGGCCTCGCCCGGCTCGCCGGCGCGATTGAAGTACAGCGTGCCGGTCTGCGCGTCGCCCGCGTGCAGCTTCAGCACGTTCGGAGAATTCGCGGCCAGCTGGTCGATGGCGGCCTTCACGCGCGGCATGCCAGCGGCGGACACGGTCACTTCGGTATCGGCGCCCGCGGCGTTCTTCAGGGTCAGCGTCCGGTCCTTGCCGTCCAGCGTGGAGTGATGGTCATTGATGTGGAGGATCGTCAGCTCAAGCGGACGCGCCTGCACGGGAGGTTCGGTAACGGGCGGCGTCTCGGGGTCGCTGCTGTTGTCGTTGTCGTTGTCGCCACCGCAGCCAGCAATCAGCGCCATTGCGCTCATCATTGCGCAGGCCAGCGCATTCCGATTCCAGTGCTTCATTTTCCTTTTTCCCGTGGAGGCTATTCGAGGCCCGCATTCTGTTTGCCGCGTATGACGCAACGATGAATGCGAGCTGAAAACCTTCCGCGCAAGAAAAGGGTCGATTTTTCGCGTCCGGACATGCTTTTGACGCGTAGCTGGTGTAACGGGAGTGGCTATTCGCAAACACGAACAGGCCGCATCCGGCTCTGGCCCCGCTGCATGCCCACGAAGCGCTGGAACTGGTGGGCAACGCCGATCTCGCCTTGGTCAAAGCCAAGGCGGTCGGCCGCGGCCGCATTTCTGTCTTCGCTCCCAACCTGCGCCTGGAGGCCGTGGCGCGGCGCCTCTACGGCATGGAGCTGCACCGCGCGGTCGCCAAAGGCGAATTCCAGCTCTTCTATCAGCCGCAGATCAATCTGGCGACGGGCGCACTGACAGGCGCCGAGGCGCTGGAACTGGAGATCACCGAGAACATCGTGCTGAACAGCGACGACACGGTCTTGGAAACGCTGCAGCGCCTGCGCGCCCAAGGCGTAGGCATTTCATTCGACGACTTCGGCACGGGGTATGCCTCGCTGAGCCTTTTAAAGACCCATCCGATCACGCGCATCAAGATCGATCGATCGTTCGTGAGCGGGATACTGGAATCGAACCAGGACGCCACGGTGGTCCGCGCGATTCTGGATGTGGCGCGCAGCTTTGACCTGAACACCATCGCCGAAGGCATCGAAACGGATGCGCAACGCGAACGGCTGCAGGCCGAGCATTGCGAAGAAGGTCAGGGGTATCTGTTCGGAAAGCCGATGGCAGCGCAGCAGTTTGCGCAGACGTTCGGGATCGAGACGGCGCTGCGGATCATGGCTTGAAAGCCGTCGCGGCGTTATTCCCTTTCCCAGACCAGATTTTCATTGGACAGCGTGTCCTCGCCATCCCAGCGGTACGCCACCAGCGGACCGCCGGCTGCGGCCGACCAGTCCAGGCAGGCGAGCTTCCCGCTCTCGATCTTGGGCTGCCCCTTGAACCAATGGTGGCCGATGAACACGGGCGCGCCGGTGATGGGCGTCCGGTTGAAGCCCTCGGGCAATGCCAAGCCGCGGATCTGCTCTTCCTGGCCGGCCGGCACCAAAGCGACCTCATGCAAGGCACCGGCCCAATCGCGCCAATTGGCAAGGCGCACGTGGTGATGGCGGTGCCCCTCCTTGTCCTCGATGTAGCGGCCGTCAGGCAATGCCAATTCCATTCCCGACGTCAGCAGCTTCCTGGCTTGCTCCAGATCAGAGCCCTTTCGATGCGTGGCCACCAGCATGGCGTCATCCAATGACTTGCCAGCCACCCAACCCGCTTCGGTCAACGCTTTGACGGCACGGTCGTCCCAGCACGCATGCGCAACGCGAATGCCGCCCAAGTCCATGCAGGGCGGCAATTGGCGAAACCAGGCAACCCAGGCGGCATGCTCGGGGCTGCCTTCCCCTATCTGATCGATGAAGGCCCCGTGCTGCTTGCGGTTCTTCCGGCACGTCGCCGAGTCGCCGCGATTGGGCCGCAGGAATTCGCCGGGATGGTGAGGGTCTTCGACGGCGTAGCCGATGGCATTGAATTCGTGGTTGCCCATGACGCACAGCGCCTGGCCGTCATCCATCATGGCGCGGACGATTTCCAGGACACGGCGCTGCCCGGCGCCGCGATCCACCAGATCGCCCAGGAATATTGCCTGCCGGCCTTGCGGGGCCTTGTAGCCTTTGCCCGCCGGCATATAGCCGAGACAACGCAGCAGCCCCTCGAGCTTCAGGTCTTCGCCGTGGATGTCGCCAATGATGTCGTACATGCGTCGTCCTTCCTGCAATCCCCCTGCCGACTGTCGAGATGCGGCTCGCAAGCTAAGGAGATGAAACCGGAGTACGTTAGCATTGCGGCCAAAATTCCCACAAAGCAAAAAGCCCACCGTTTCCGGTGGGCTTAGCGCTGGGGTACTGCTGGGGGTTACTGCTGCAGTTACTGCCAGAAGTACCGCCAAAGAATTCTGGTGGGCTGTGAGTGGCTCGAACACTCGACCTACGGATTAAGAGTCCGCTGCTCTACCAACTGAGCTAACAGCCCTGCAAGTCACTCACTTTGATCTGCTGCTGCGCAAAGCGCTGTAGCGTTTCGTTATGTGTGTGCTGCGAAGAAAAAAGATTATATGGGGCTTTTTTTGTTTGTGCAAGTCGGGCGGCGAAAAAGTTTTGAAGGCATCCACTTTTAGGCCGCGTACCCGCCATCGACGGCCAAGCTCGCGCCCGTGACATAACGGCCTTCCGGTCCTGCCAAGAATGCGACCATCCCCGCGATGTCACGCGCCTCGCCGTAATGGGGCAAAGACAATACGGCAATCAGATCAGCCGCGCGGTCTCCGTCGGCCGGGTTCATATCAGTGTCGATGGGGCCCGGGTGTACGACGTTCACCGTGATCCCGCGCGGCCCCAGATCGCGCGCCAGGCCTTGCGTCAGTCCGACCAACGCGGACTTGCTGGCGGCATACAGCGCAACACCCGCGCGGCCCGCGCGTGGGGCCAGGCAACTGCCGATGTTGATGATGCGGCCGCCATCCGGCATCGAGCCCTGCGCCGTCTGGATGGCGACGAAAGGCGCGCGCACGTTGATGTCCATCGTCCGCTCGTAGTCGTCCAGGCTGGTGTCCGCGACATGCCCGGCCAGAAAAATGCCGGCGTTGTTGACCAGCACGTCGACAGGACCAAGTTCACGGATCGCGTCTTCGACGGCGCGCTTGACCGCGCCGGCGTCCGCGGAATCGGCCTGGATGGCTATCGCGCGTCGGCCCTGCGCCGTCAGCTCCTGCGCCAGCGCCCGGGCAGGCTCGGCGGACGATGCGCTGACATAGGTGAAGGCCACATTCGCGCCGTCGGCGGCGAGGCGTCGAACAATGGCGGCGCCGATGCCTCGGCTGCCGCCCGTGACGAACGCCACTTTTCCGTTCAAGTTCTGCATGGGAAACCTCGTTTTGTAATGATCGGTACAAATATCATCGCCGCGCGCTTGCGGCACGGTCAACAATTTTTTATCGATCAACACAAAATACGCGACGCGAGTAAAATCGCGGGCATGGCTGAACGTGGGCGCCCGCGGAACTTCGACCGTGCCCAGGCCTTGCAAAAGGCCATGGAAGTTTTTTGGTCGAAGGGATATGAAGGGGCATCGCTGACCGATCTGACGGAAGCGATGGGCATCAACTCGCCCAGCCTCTATGGCGCCTTTGGGTCCAAGGAAGGTCTTTTCCGCGAAGCCGTCGAGCTCTACCGCGAGACCGAGGGCGGGTCGGCGCGACGCGCGCTGCTGGCCGCTCCCACGGCGCGCGACGCGGTGCAGGCCATGCTGCTGGCATCGGCCGAACGTTTCACCGCCCCTGGCCTGCCGCCTGGCTGCATGATCGTCCTGGGCGCACCGGCTGGATGCGACAACCAGCCTGGCGTGGGAAATTTCCTGGGAGACAACCGGCGCGAGATGCAAAGCCGCATCCTCGCCCGTCTGAACGCAGGAGCCGCGCAAGGCGAATTGCCCGCCGGCGCGGACTTGAAGGGGCTGGCCGCGTTCTACACGACGGTGCTGCATGGCATGTCCATCCAGGCGCGCGACGGCGCCAGCCGCAAGACCTTGCAGGCGGTGGCGCGGCAGGCGATGCGCGCGTGGGACGCCCTGATCTGCGACGCCCCGCCGCCGTCCGGCGTGCCACCGGGCCGCGCCCGCAACTGACGGATGCCGTCATGTTCCGCGTCGACCTGCGGCGTCTCATCCTGTGGATCAGCCTGCTGTCGGTCGTCGTGGTGCTTGCGGGCGGCCTGCATGCCAGCTATCTGGTGCAGCGCGATCTGCTGCTGCGCAATGCCATGGACACGAACCGCATCTATGCGTCCAAGCTGGCGCTGACCACCGATGCGCTGCTGAACGACATTCGCCGTTATCTCGCCTACAGCGCCGACGAGCTGGCCGGCATGGAAAGCCGTCCCGAAAGCATGGCCGAGGAAACGCGGCGGCAGGAGCAGCAGCTGGGGCTTTTCAATTCCAGCTTTGTCTCATCACCTCAAGGCAGGGTGCTGGCGGTGTCGCCGTCGTATCCGCAATTGCTGGGACATCAGTTGGTCAGCGACGCGGTCAAGCAGGCGCTTGCCGCCCGGCAGCCGACGATCAGCGAGCCGTTTCAGGCCAGCAACGGCCGCTGGCAGATTCTCTACACCCAGCCGATTTTCTCGCGCGATTTCCGCTATCTCGGCTTCATCGCCGGCTCGCTTTACCTGCACGAGGACAACGTGCTGGATCGTCTGCTGGACCAGCATTTCTACCGCGACGATTCCTTTCTCTACGTCATCGACCGCAAGGGCACGCTGATCTATCACCCCAACAGCGCGCAGCTTGGCAAGCCGGCCCCCGACAACGAAGCCTTTGCCTCGGCGCGGCGTGGCGAGACCGGCGAGCGGCGCTTCATCGACAACGAAGGCCGCGACATGCTGGCGGGGTTTGCGCCCGTGCCCAGCACCGGCTGGAGCATCATCGCGCAGCGGCCGGTGGACAGCACGCTTGCCCCGCTTTCGGACCTGCTGATGGCCACCGCCCGCAACACCCTGCCCTTGCTGCTGCTATCGGTGGCGCTGATCTGGCTGTTGTCGCGCTGGATCGCACGCCCATTGGGGCAGATGGCCAGCATTGCCAAGCGCATGCAGGACCCCGATTCCGCGGACCGTATCCGTGCCGTGCGCTCGTGGTATTTCGAGGCCGCGCAACTGCGGCGCGCGCTGCTGATGGGACTGGCGTCGTTTCATCACAAGCTCAGCGACCTACGCCGCGAAAACACGACCGACACACTGACCGGCTTGCTGAACCGCCGCGGCATGGATGAGGCGCTGGCGCTGCTGGGCGCCGAAGGCACGCCGGTCGCCATCGTGGCGATCGACATCGATCACTTCAAACGCATCAATGATCTTTATGGCCACGCGGCGGGCGATCAGGCCTTGCAGGCGCTGGCCGGCGTGATGCGCGAGGGCTCGCGCAGCGGTGATGTGCTGACGCGGCCGGGCGGCGAAGAATTCGTGATGCTGCTGCCGGGCGCCAGCATGGCGGCGGCCATCGCAATTGCGCAGCGGCTGAGCGCGCGACTGGCGACGCCAGCGGCGACGCCGCTACCCGCCCCCCTCACCATCTCGGCCGGCGTGGCGCATTATCCGGAACAGGGCGCGACCCTCGAGGCGGTATTCGAGCGCGCCGATCAGGCGCTCTACTACGCCAAGAACCATGGCCGCAATGTGGTGTGCGCGGCCGACGAAGCCGCGCCGGATGGCTTTCGACTGATGCCCGGGGGCTGACCGTCACGCGCAGTGGCGGGACGGGGACGTCTGCGGTCACGCCGGCCCGCATATTCCTGTCACCTGGGCGGAGCCGGCGCATTCGCCGGCACGCGCCCGCTTACTTCTTGGCCGGCGCCGGCGCCTTCGGCGGCTTGCGCATCTGCTCCAGCAGCGGGCCGCACGCATTCTCGTCATTGGCGCTGGGCGCGATCAGCGCCAGCAGCCCGGCCGCCGGCGTCAGCAGCACGCCGAGCGCCACCATGCCCGCGCCGCGCGCCGCCAGCGGGGCGACATGCACGCCCACGTCGGGCGATCCGAACGTCCCGCGCACATACAACGGCGAGCGCAGCGAGAAGATGCGGAAGCCCTTGCTGTCGGGATCGATGTCCAGATCCATGGTCTCGTCCTTGAAGTTGGCCGAGCCGGTGATGGTGATCAATGCGTTGTCGGTGTCGAAAACGAAGATGCGCGGCGTCATCACGCCGTTCTTCAATTCCAGGTCCGCCGCGCCGCAGTTGATCTTCACTTCATCGTCGCCGAACAGCTTGGAGACCACGTAATTGGCGACGTTCAGACCGGCAAGCTCCATGAGGCTGCGGCTGATCACGCCGTCGTTGACCAGCATCTTGACGTCGCCATTCGCCGAGCCCAGCAACGCCGCCACGGAGTTGCCGGTGCCGCTGATCGCGAGGTCGCCGTTCAGCTCGCCCAGCGTCTTCTGCATGGCTTCCGCCGACGGAAAGAGTTGCTTGAGCTGCAGGCGGCGCGCTTGCATGTCGATACGGCCGGTGAGCGGCGCGCGCGAGCCGTCCAGGCGCGCAGTGGCGTTCATGGTGCCGCCCGCCATGCCGAAGCGCAGCGGATCCAGCGTGAGTTTGCCGTCCTGCAGGATGACATGCACCGACAGCTTGGACAGCGGCAGCTTGCTGTCATGAACGATCCGGGCGGCGTCCAGCGAGACATCCGCGTCCATGTCGCGCCAGCGGTCCGTACGGAACTCTTGCGTGGGCAGGACCTTGCCGCCCTTGGGCTTGGCGGGCGCGTCCTTGGATTTATCCACGGCCGACTTCGGCCCGCCGCCCGACTGCACGCCGATCAGCGGACCCAGGTCGGCCATTTGCAGGAGCTTGGACGACAGCTTGCCGGTCAGCTTGGGCCTGGGCGCGCCCAGCGCAAACGTGATGTCGCCGTGCAGGTCGCTGTCGCCGACCTTGCCGTTGAAGTTCTTGTAGTCGAACACCGCCCCGCCGGGATTCTGCAGCTTGGCCACCAGATGGCCGTCGGTGCTGTAGGGCGGCGTGTCGGGCAGCGTCACGCCGGTCAACGGATAAAGCTGCGCCATGGACGAGCCGGACAGTTTCAGGTGCAGGTCCAGCGCGCCCAGATTCACAGGATCGGTCAGCGTGCCCGCGACCGATGCGCGCGTGCCGCCGATGGACACATCGGCCTGCAAGGGGAAAGGCTGCTTGGGGTCCTTCAGGGCCAGCATGCCGCCGACCTTGCCTTCGCCCTTGGTGGCCAGCCCTTTGTACTTGCCGTCGACCTTCCAGCCGAACACGTAATCGCGCGGCGCCGGGGCCGTGCCGTCCTCGGGCACGAACGACTTACCCGTTACGTCGGCAAACGGCACGGGCTTGCCCAGCGGATCGACCAGCACCGTCAGGTCGGCCTTGAGCATTTCGTCGGCATAGCCGACGCGGCCTTTGTCGAATCCGATCTCGTTGATGTCCAGCACCCAGGGCGAGGGCTGGCCCGATTCCGGCAGGGTGAAGACCCAATTGGCGCGGCCGTCGGCCAGCCGTTCCAGGTCGGCGGCCGGCTCCGTCAATTGAATATGCCGGATGACGACGTGCTGAGCCAGCAGCGGCAAAGGCGACAGGCTGAATTCCGCGCGCTTGAGCGTGGCGAAATGCGGTGCCTTGCCCCACTCCGTATTGGCGATCGTGATGTCGTTGGCGACCACGCGCGGCCAGGGCACCCAGGACCGCAAGCCGCTTTCGCCGGGCTCGCGCTGCCATCGCACGCTCAGGTCGCCGTTGATTGCAAAGGGGCGCCCCATGGCGGCGGTGGCCCGTTCGTTGATCATGGGCTTGGCGCGGTTCCAGTCGAACGTGGCGATCACGATGATCAATACCGCCACCAGCAGGGCAATGCCCCCTACAATCCCGATCGCTATTTTTCTTGTGCGCGTCATGGTTACTATCCTTGGCTTGGCTGCCGGCCGCACACCGCTGGCCGGACTTGCTACCCCAGGGTATCGCGGCCTGTTGCGACGGTCTGACGGAACGACGCCATAATGTGTGCGGATTTTTCTGGGCGGTCGCGCCGGGCAGTCATGTCAACGGCACGAACGTCCGCGGCGTTGCGCAGCAAGTGCTGTGCCCGGGCGCTGGCGCCGCCGTTACAAACAGAGACCACTAGGGCGTGCGAAAACTGCCCTATCGGACGCCCTCACAGAATTTTTGACGCCGGCGTGGTTCCAATGCCAAATGACCGAATCCGCCCGCGCCGGGTGGTGAAGCAGGACAACCTGGAGGCCCGATGCGGCATTCAACCTTGATTTTCGTGTTGGCGGCGTTCGCGCTGCTGACGCTCAGCCGTCTGGCGCTTGCGCTGTGGCAATGGCAGCGCGTACGCAATGCCGGCGGTCTCGCGCCCTTGCTGCTGCGGGGACTGCGCATCGACGCGCATCAGATTGCGGTGCTGGCGGCGCTGCCGGCCGTCCTGTCGCCGCTTTTCGGTCACATTCCCTTGGCGGCAAACCTGGCCGCCGGCTGGTATCTGGTGGCGTTCGTGCTGCTGGCGTTCCTGGAAGTGGCGACGCCGCCCTTCATCATCGAATACGACTCCCGCCCCAACCGCCTGTTTGTCGAATACCTGAAGCATCCGCGCGAGGTTTCCGGAATGCTGTGGCGCGGTTACAAGGGCGCGCTGCTGGGCGGGCTGGGCGCGCTGGCGCTCATCGGCTGGGCCGCCTGGACGTTGCTGGGCCACGCGCGTCCCGACGCGCCTTTGACGTGGTGGCAGATGCCGCTTGCCAGCGTGGCGATCCTGGCCGTGGTGATCCTGGCCATCCGCGGCACGCTGAGCCACCGTCCGATCAACCCGTCCTCGGTGGCCTATAGCTCCGACGGGATGCTCAATACTCTGGCGTTGAACTCGCTGTACAACGTGTTCTACGCGGTCTACAGCATGAAGAACGAAAAGTCGGCCTCCGCCGTGTATGGCGACATGGACGACGACAAGATGCACGCTCTGGTGCTGGCGCAGTCCGGACTGCCGTATCCGCCGCCGAACCCCGATTACCCCAGCCTGCACCGCCAGCCGGCCACCCGCAAGACGCATCGCCCGCTCAACCTGGTCATCATTCTTGAAGAAAGCCTGGGCGCGCAGTACAGCGCAGCGCTGGGCGGCGCCAACCTGACGCCGGAACTGGATGCGCTGGCGCGCGACGCCTGGTCCTTCACGCGCGCCTACGCCACCGGCACCCGTTCGGTGCGCGGCCTGGAGGCCGTGACCACCGGCTTTCTTCCCACCCCCGCGCAGGCGGTGCTGAAGCTGCCGCGCTCGCAGCGCGGGTTCTTCTCGCTGGCGGATCTGCTGGGACGCCACGGTTATCACTCGCGCTTCATCTATGGCGGCGAGTCGCACTTCGACAACATGAAGGGCTTCTTCCTGGGCAACGGTTTCAAGCAGATAGTCGACCGGGCCGATTTTGTCGACCCGGCATTCGTCGGCACCTGGGGAGCCTCGGACGAGGACATGTTCAACCAGCTGGACCGCCTGCTGCGCGAAGACGGCGACCTGCCGACCTTCACGCTGGCGTTCAGCGTGTCCAACCACACGCCGTGGGAGTATCCGGCGGGCCGCATCGAGACCGACGGCAATCCCGCCACGGTCGAGAACACGGTGCGCTATGCCGACTGGGCGCTGGGCCGGTTCTTTGAAAAGGCCAAGGCGTCGCCGTATTGGGAGAACACCGTCTTCCTGGTGGCGGCGGACCACGATTCGCGGGTGTTCGGCGCCAGCCTGGTGCCGGTGCGCCACTTTCATATCCCGGCCGTGATCCTGGGCGCCGGCATCGAGGCGCGGCGCGACGACCGCCTGGTCAGCCAGATCGACCTGCCGCCGACGCTGCTGTCGCTGATCGGCGTGGATACCGAGCATCCGATGATCGGGCACGACCTCACGCGCAGCACGCCGGGACGCGCGATCATGCAGTACGACAGTACATACGGGTATCTGAAGGGCGACGACCTGCTGGTGCTGGCGCCCAACAAGACGGCGGTGCAATACCGCTACACCGCGCCCGAAGACTACGCCCCCGCGCCGCTGAACCCCGAACTGGCGACCGAGGCGCTGGCGCATGCGTTGTGGCCAAGCTGGGCTTACCGCGAGGGGCGTTACAGCCTGCCGGGGCAGGCGCCGGTGCAGACCGGGCCGGAGAACGGCCGCGCAGCCTGACGCGGGCCGTTCAGTACAAGGCGTCAGCCGGCTGGCCGCACGGGCGGACGCACAAACGGCCGCACAAACGCCTTGCGCTTTTTCTCGATGATCGCGTGGCAATGGCAGCCCGGGCTGTGGTCATTGACCATGCCCACGGACTGCATGAAGGCGTAGACCGTGGTGGGCCCCACAAATTTCCAGCCCAGCTTCTTGAGCGTCTTGGACAAGGCCTCGGACTGTTCGGACGTTGAAGCGCCGTAGGTGGACACCTTGGTGGGCGGCGCTTCGAAGCGCCAGAAATACGCGGCCAACGATCCTTCGCGGTCGATCATTTCCAGTGCCCGGGCCGCGTTGTTGATCATGGCTTCGATCTTGCCGCGATGGCGCACGATGCCCGCATCTGCCAGCAGCGCCTGGACTTCCGGTTCGCCAAAGGTTGCAAGCTTGGCGGGCTCGAAGTTGGCGAAACCGCGGCGGAAGGCCTCGCGCTTGTTCAGGATGGTGCGCCAGCTGAGTCCGGACTGGAAACCTTCCAGGCAGAGCTGTTCGAACAGCGCGCGATCGTCGCCTTCGGGGCGGCCCCATTCGGTGTCGTGATAGGCCATGTATTCGGCCGACGTGTCCACCCAGCCGCAACGGGCCAGGCCATCTGGAAAATCGGTTTTTGCGGACAAGAAAGCGCTCCTCTGGACTGACAGGGTACCGATGCTACTCCTGCAATGTCCCTGAAAAAAGTCGTAGCGGCCGCAACGCAAATCCAGATAATATTTCCGGCCTTCGGACCTACGCCCATGTCCCTGCCACTGACCTCGCTCGTCTCGTTTGTCTCGCCCGCGGTACTGGCCGGCGACGACCCGTCCGCCAATCCCTGCCTGGACTGCGGCGCCTGCTGCGCGCATTTTCGCGTGTCGTTTTACGTCGGGGAACTGGCCGGCGAAAACGGCGGCCACGTGCCGCTGGACCTGGTCACCCAGATGAGCCCGCTGCGCGCCTGCATGAAGGGCACGGAAATGGGCGGCGGACGCTGCATTTCACTGCGCGGCGAACTGGGCAAGCCCGGCATCCACTGCGACATCTACGAGAGCCGGCCCACGCCGTGCCGCGAGTTCGACATCTGGATGCCGGACGGCGCGCCCAATCCGGATTGCCAGCGCCTGCGGCTGTCGCTCGGCTTGACGCCGGTGCCGCCCCGGCCGGACGCAGAAAACGACCCGGAAGGCCCGTTGCATCCGGACCAGCCTGCCGCCGCCTGACGGCGCCGCCTCCCGACTGCGTGGCCCCCTGACTGCGTGGCACGCCTGACCGCGTTCAACCCCTAACCGCGATCCGCCAGATACCGTGTCGGCGTCATGCCGAACGCCGTGCGGAAGCTTCCAATGAACGCGCTGGTGCTTTCATACCCGACCGACAGCGCGGCCTGGGTGACCGATCCGCCCCGGAACAGCATTTCCAGCGCCCGCAGCAGCCGGGCCTGCTGGCGCCACTGCCCAAGCGTCACGCCGGTCTCCTGACGAAAACGGCGCATCAGCGTGCGCGACGACATATTCAGCCGCTGCGCCCATTCGTCGATACCCGCCGTATCGTCCGGCGTGTCCAGCAGCGTGTTGGCCAGATCCTGCAGGCGCGGATCGGCCGGCATCGGCAGCGGCGCGGTGGCATCCAAGGTGCGCTGCCGCAGTTCCTCCAGCAGCACGTCGAACAACTGCGCCTGATAAGACGGCGTCGCATCCTGCCACCTGCCTTCCGTAAAGCGTTCGACCAGCGCCTCGATCAGCCGGGAAGACGGCCACGCCCGGCAATTTGCCGGCAGGCGCCCGCAGATGTCCGGATGCACGTGCAGGAATGACCCGCGCGCCTCACCGAACCAGCGCGCCCCGTGCTGCACGCCGGGCGGAATCCACCCCAGGCTGCCGGGCAGCACCGTCAGTACGCGCTCGCCCGACTGCACCATCACCAGCCCTTCGTGGACCAGCACCAGCATGCCCTCGGCGTGGGTGTGCGCAGGCACGGAAATGCCCTTGGACTCCCGCCGCCTGCGCAGGCTGAACGGCGTCAGCAGGACGTCGGGCAAAGAGGAAGCGGCAGCCGCTTGAAGCATGGTTGGCAGGTTTGAGGTACAGGTTGACGGGTTCCCGTTAGCGGGTCCATTTGAAAATGTACATCATTCTCATCAGCCGGGTATCAGCCCCCCGGATGGAGAATCGACATGGACCACACACGGCTGCGCGACGCCGGCATCAAAGCCACTTTCCCGCGGATGAAGATCCTGGAGATCTTCTACCGCCACGCAGACCAGCACATGAGTGCCGCGGATATCTACCGCCGCCTCATCTCGGATCACAGCAATATCGGCCTGGCCACGGTTTACCGGGTGATCACGCAACTGGAGCACGCCGGCCTGCTCAAACGCACCCAGCTCGATACGCACACCAATGTGTTCGAACTGAACGACAAAGGCCATCACGACCATCTGGTCTGCACGCGTTGCGGACAGATCCGGGAATCCAGCGATCCCGCCATGGCCCAACTGGTCAGGAAGATCGCGCGGCGCAGCGGTTTCGAGCTGGATTCCTACAGCCTGGTGCTATACGGCAGCTGCGGCTGCGCCAAGGACGACCCCGCCCTGCCCCACGGAGCCTTCGAATGAACCACGATCAGTTTTTCTTCCACGACCTGTCGCAATTTCCCATCGTGACCGCCCGCCATGGCGGCGCGCCGCTGGGCTATTCGGCCTCGTGGATTCGCGAGATGGAGCTGCTGGTGGACAACCCGCGCAGCTTCGTCATGGTGGTGCCCGATACCCGCCACGAGGCCGCGCACGAGGACCGCAAGGCGATGATCGAATGGCAGACGGCCAACATGCCGCGACTGCGGGCACGCTGCCGGGCATTCATCGCCGTCGAGCGCGATACCGACGCGCTGGACAAGCTGCGCAAGCGCGGCGAAAAGATGGCCCGCGCCTTCGGCCTGCCGTTCCTGGTGGTCGCGACGCCGGGCGAAGCGGTCCAATGCGCCCGCGAACTCCTCGGGCAGGCGGGCCCGGGCGGCTTCAACGTCGATTAAGGGGCCGCATCGCGATTTAAGACTGGGCGTGCGCGGCCGTTGTTCAATGACAGGCGCCGCCATCCGCGCGGCCGCCTTCGAACAATTCGCACCGGCCGCCCGACGCATGAACCACGCCCTCGCCTGTCTGTTTTGCCAATCGACGCTCGCGCAGGGCGCGCCGCTGCTCGAACAGAACGGCGCGGCCATCTGCAAAACCTGTGTGGACCAGTTTGCCGTCCGCTTCGCCGAGCGCGCGTGGGCGATGGCCGCCACGCCGCAAGAGCAGCTGGACGTGCTGCTGGACGAAAGCAGCCGCGCGCTGGCGCAGAGCGAAACGCTGGCCGAGCGGGCGCGGTGCTGCGGTCTCAGTCTGAACGACCTGTCGGCGGCGCTGCCCGCGCGCACGCTGTCCTGAGCGTTCGCCCGTCAGAAAGACCCCAGCGCGCTGCCCAGCGCAATGACGGCGGCCAGCCCGATGATGGGTCCCACGATGCCCACCACGACGATGTTCATGTAGCCCTCGCGGTGCGTTGACCCGCACACCGCCAGCAGCGTCACCACGGCGCCGTTGTGCGGAAGGCTGTCCAGCGTGCCCGCGCCGATCACCGACACGCGGTGCATCAGCGCCGGATCGATGCCCAGCGTCTGGGCCAGCTCCATGTACGTCGCGGCCAGCGATTGCAGCGCGATGGTCAGGCCGCCCGACGCCGACCCGGTCAGCGCAGCCAGCACGTTGGTCGCCACCGCGAGCGATACCAGCGGCCCGCCTTCGATCGACAGCACCCAATCGCGCACCGCGGCGAACGACGGCAGCGACGCGACCACCGCGCCGAAACCCACCAGGCTTGCCACGCTAAGCAGGGGCAGCGCCGACGCGTTCACGCCCGCGTCCATGGTGTCGCGCAGCGACGGCAGGCGCCGGAAGTTCAACACCACCAGCACGGCAATCGCGGCCAGCAGCGCGGTGATCACCGACCAGACCCCACCCACCGCGGCCAGGCTGGTGCCGCCCCAGCGCGCCTCGGCCAGCCAGGCGGTGTCCATGCGCGGCAGGACCACCAGCGTCATGAACAGGTTGACCAGGATGACGACAACGAGCGGCGTCGCGGCCACCAGCGTGGACGGCGCGTCGGGGCTGCGCTGGCCGTGGTGCATTTCGGCCGGATCGAACTCGCGCGCGACCGTGGCACGCTCGCGCACCAGAACATCGTCAGACACGTCGGCGGCCATGCCCGCTGGCGCCACATAGCCCTCGCCCGCGCGCCGGGCCGACGCTTCCGCCCGGCTCAGCCACCACAGTCCGAAACCCAGCATGATCGCGCTGGCGATGATGCCCAGTCCGGGCGCGGCGAACGGCGTGGTCGCAAAGAACGGCATGGGAATCGCGTTCTGCACGGCGGGCGTGCCGGGCAACGCGGACATCGTGAAGGTGGATGTGCCGAGCAGGATGGCCGCGGGCATCAGGCGCACCGGAATCCCGGCCGACTTGAAAAGCGCGTGCGCCATGGGCGCCAGCACGAAAAACGCCACGAACAGGCTGACGCCGCCGTAGGTGACGATGGCGCCGGCCAGCACCACCGCCAGGATCGCGCGCCGCGCGCCGAGCTTGCGCGTCATCGCGTCGGCAATCGCGGTGACCGACCCGCTGTCGGCCATCAGCTTGCCAAACAGCGCCCCCAGCAGGAACAACGGAAAGAACTGGGCCACGAATCCGGCCGCGCCGCCCATGAACGTCTGCGTCCAATGGGCCAGCAGCGGCTCTCCCGCCGCGGCCGCCGTCACCATGGCCGCCGCCGGCGCCAGCAGCAGGATGCTCCAGCCGCGGTAGGCCAGCCCGATCAGTAATACCAGCGCGAGCAGGATGCCAAAGAGTCCCATGGTCAGACCTCGCCCAGCAGTTCGTCTATGTCCAGTGACGACCGCTTACCCAGGTCATCGCCATGTTCGGCCAGGAAGCGGTCGGCGGCCTTCCTGCCCTCGTCGCGCAGCATGCACAGGAATGGCCATTCAGCGTTGAGCTTGGAGGAATAGCCCAGTTCCACCATGAGG
This sequence comes from Achromobacter sp. UBA2119, assembly GCF_002331005.1. NCBI lineage: Bacteria > Pseudomonadati > Pseudomonadota > Betaproteobacteria > Burkholderiales > Alcaligenaceae > Achromobacter > Achromobacter sp. UBA2119. The sequence goes on from NZ_DCYD01000011.1 coordinate 101,972, forward strand.
TCGGACGAGACCCGATGGATGCGCATATCCGCCCACATCCTGCCCTCGCCATTGCCGGGGTCGGCCACCTGCCGCAGCAGCGCAATCATGCGCAGCTCTTTCAGCAGCGACGCGTTGAACGTGACTTCGTTCAGCCGATTCATGATCTCGCGGGCGCTGCTGGGCAACCCGGGGCGTTCGACCGGGTTGATCTGCACCAGGATCGTGTCGTGCGACTGGCAGTCCTGCACCAGCGGCGTGATCGTGGGATTACCGCTGTAGCCGCCGTCCCAATACGGGTCGCCGTCGATCATCACCGCCCGGAACATGGTCGGCAGGCAGGCCGAGGCCAGCAGCACGTCGGCATTCACCTCGGCATTCTTGAACACCCGGCCGCGCCCCGTGCGCGCATTGGTCGCCGTGATGAACAGATGGATGGGCGCGCGCGCCAGCTCGTCGAAATCGATGACTTCCCGCAGGATGGCGGCCAGCGGATTGGCCCCCGAAGCGCTGAGGTCATAGGGCGAAAACACCCGCGACGCCAGATCAAACGCGATGAACATGGGTGAATGATCCAGCGACCAGGAACCCATCAGGATGTCGAGCGGACTGCGGCGAAAAGGGCTGTAGCGCGCGGCGTCGGACACGCGGCGCCAGAAGTCTTCCAGCGCCGCACGGGCGCCGTCGGCGCCGCCCCGCGCATGCCCCAGCACCAGCACGGCGGCATTCATGGCGCCGGCGGAGGTGCCGGAAATGCCGTCGATGCCAAGCCAGGATTCTTCAAGCAGCCGGTCCAGCACGCCCCAGGTGAACGCGCCGTGCGCGCCGCCGCCCTGCAGCGCCAGGTCGATCAACAGGGGATCGCGGTCAGTCGGCGACGCTTTGGATCGGGCCACGGCGGTACTCCTTGCGGGAGGCTGAGGGAGCTTGCGATCAGATAACTGCGATATGAACCATGTTGCGGCGCACATATCGTTCGGCAGTTATACGCGATGGCTTTGAAAAACGAAAGACATCGCGGGCGGCCGCGCGCCATCTACGACCAAAGACCGATGCGCCTGCACCGGGCCGCTGCTACTGGCACCCGACGTGGCCATTTCAGCATTTCAACCCACATCCGTCGCACTGTCCGTCAGTCGCCAGTACGTCTCATGCACCGCCAGCCCCAGCGCCGTGCTTTCCAATCCCTTGAGCTGCGAGGCATAGGCCTGGATTGCGCGCGCCTTGTCCGCCGCATTCACCGCCAGCCGAACCGGCGTAGCCGTCACGCCCCGCGCGTGCAGTTGCGCCAACCTGGCCTGCACGACGCCTGGCCGCTCGCAGTGCGGAACATCCTCGTAACCGAACCAGGCAGCGCCGGGCAAAGCGTCGCGGATCATCAGGGCTTCGTCGCTGACGCGCTCGTGGTCGCAATGGAAGACGCCCAGCGGCATCACCACACTGGCGGGCGCCAGGCTCGCCAGCAGCTGGAACAGGCGTTCGGTGATCAGCGGCGCGTCCTGATCCGGGGTGGCGGTGTACTGACAGTCCAAAAAGCCCAACGCCAGCCCAGTCGCCCCCACGATGCCAAGCGCCTCCCTGTCTTCGGCCAGCCGGCACGTCATCGCGGCGTCTGCACTGTCGAACCCGCATCGGCGGTCCCAATCGGTCAGCGGTTGGTGCAGGGGCGCCCGCGCCGTGAACACCGTCACGACCGTACTGCCTGGCCGCGCGGCCAGCAGGCCCGCGCAACTCAGGACGGCGTCGTCCAGATGGGGCGATATCACGACCAGGGGGGATGCCGGCAAAGCAGGATCGTCAGCCGGGTTTTGCGCTTGCGTGAGGTCCATCGGGTGTTTTTGATCCGCAGGGGATCGCGGTGAATGGCAACGCCGTCATTGAGCAAGCGCCATGCCGCAGGCATGCATCGGCGCGTTGGCGGCGTTGCCGTGCGCACCAACAACGCGCCGCGCAGGCACGCGAGTTGCTGCGACCGATGCCTGCCCGGCACTGGAATCGTCGACGACCGCGTCAGCGTGCGGATCGATCATGTGCCTTTTCGAATGCTGCCGCGCCGGCACGCGGCCTCGAAGCACATCTGATCCGTCTGTTGATCGCCCCAACAACACGGAGCTGTACCGGCATGAGAATAAAAGAAGGGCCGCTTCCCCGTTCCGCTGGCGGACTTCTCGTCCTGCTGCTGATCGCCTTTGTCGGTTTTCTGGCGGCAATGCTGTTCTCGCTGCACCTGTCCGTCGACAAAAGCGACGATATGGCGGCGATGCGCCAGAGCAAGGACCTGCAGCAGGCAATCAGCAACACGCTGGACGACGTGGCGCAGGCGCAGGAAGCCGTCGCCATCTGGGACATGCTGGCCGACGAACTGACCAAGCCCGCGCCCGACCAGGCCTGGCTCGACGACAACGTGGGGGCCTTTCTGCATCGGCTGTTCGAACAGGATCTGGTGTTCATCCTTGGCCCGGACAACACGGTGCGCTTCGGCAATGTCCACGGCGAACTGGTTCCCCCTGAACGCTACGCCGTGTACGAACCGGATCTGCGCCCGTTCATCGCGCTGACTCGCGGACAGGACACCCGGCCCAACAACGACCATGAGCGCCTGCCCGGCCAGCCTCCCTCCACCAATTCTTCGGTGCGCACGACGGCTGCCGCCGTGCATGCCACCGACCTCGCAACCATCGGGCAAAGGCCTGCGGTGGTGAGCGTGATGCGCGTCGCGCGCTTTCCGCCCAACCTCGATACCCCGGCGGTCGAGACGCCCAATCTGCTCGTGAGCGTCAGATTCGTCGACGGAGATTTCCTGCGCTCGTTCGCTCGGGACAACCTGATAGACGGGCTTCATTATCATCCCGTGCGCACGCGTCACAATGGCGTGAACGAGCGCGAGGAGCCCCTGCTGTCGTCCGATGGCGCGTTGCTCGGCTATTTAATGTGGCGGCCAGACCTGCCCGGCTCCGAACTGTGGCGCGCGATGCTGCCCGCTGTTGCCGCCATGCTCGCCAGCGCCTTCATCCTTGTCGCGTGGCTTGCGCTGCGCACCTATCGGTTGCTGCGCCAGCAACAGGCGCACCTGAGCGCGCTTCGGACGGCCCACGTGGAACTGAAGGCCAGCGAGGCGCACGCGCAGCACCTTGCCTTTCACGACGTGCTGACCGGACTGCCTAACCGCGCCTATTTCAACACCTGCGTGGACCAGGCGCTGGTCCGCCGCCGGCCCGATGCGTGCTGTGCGGTGCTGCTGCTGGACCTGGACCATTTCAAACAGGTCAACGACACGTGGGGCCACGCCGCGGGCGACGCGCTCATCGAAGAGTTCGCAAGACGGGTCAAGCTCATCCTCGGGCCGGACGATGCGGTCGCGCGGCTGGGCGGAGACGAGTTCGCCGTGCTGATGCAGAACGCGACCGAAGCTGGCGCGACCGCCCTGCTGCAACGCATTCTCGCGGAGGTGCGCGAGCCCTTCGACCTGCTGGGCGGCCGGGCCTTCGTGGGCGCCAGCATCGGCGCGTCGATGGCCCCGCGTGACGGCACGACGCGCAGCGAGCTGCTGCGCAAGGCCGACATCGCGCTGTATCGCGCGAAAGAGCTGGGCAGGAACCAGTACAGCTTCTTCGCCCCCGACATGGACGACACGCTGAAGGCCAAGGCGGTCATCGAGGAAGACCTGCGCCGCGCGCTGGCCGGCAGCGGCCAGCTCCAGGTCCATTTCCAGCCGCAGATCGACAGCAGCACGCAGCAGCTGGTGGGCGTGGAGGCGCTGGTGCGGTGGAATCATCCGGGCAAGGGCCCTGTGTCGCCGCAGATCTTTGTGCCGGTGGCCGAATCCACGGGGCTGATCGTGCCGCTGGGCGAATGGGTACTGAAGGAAGCCTGCCGCGCCGCGTTGCAATGGCCGGGCCTGTCCATCGCCGTGAACCTGTCGCCCGTGCAGTTTCGCGGCCAAGGATTCGCCGAGCGCGTCATCGACCTGGTGCAACGCGCGGGCGTGGACCCCGCGCAGATTGAACTGGAGGTCACTGAAGGCGTGTTCATCGAGGACGATGGCCGAGTCCAGAGGGCCATCGCCACACTGCGCGCCGCGGGATTCCGGATAGCGCTGGACGATTTTGGAACCGGCTATTCCAGCCTGAGCTACCTGCAGCGGTTCGCGGTCGACAAGATCAAGATCGACCGCAGCTTCGTGGCCAATATTGGCGAAGGCAGCGATTCGACCGCCATCGTGAATGCGGTCGTGATGCTGGGACGGTCAATGGGACTGACGATCAACGCGGAAGGGGTCGAGACAGCCGCGCAGCGCGATTTTCTACGTGCGGCGGGATGCGATGAGCTGCAGGGTTTTTTGTTTTCGCGCGCGGTGCCGGAAGCAGAAATTACAAAGTATCTGCAGAAGGCGCGTCCAGCCGTTTGATGCCTCGGCAATGCCACCGGATTAACGATGTCACGCCGGGCGACTCTCATGAAGCCCCAACGAGGGACCCGCGACCGCAGCCGGTTGGAACGGACGCACCTAACAGAAGCGCGGTCTATGCAATAGCAAAGGTTCGCTCAGGAGCGACCTTTGCTTAAGCGAGATGGGTCGATCTCACCAGATTGTCTGGACATGTGGATAGTCGCGGATCTTTAAGTCAGCAGACACCAGAGGCACCGAATGGTGCCGCGCAGTAGCCACAATGATCCGGTCCGCGGGATCCTTGTGGAAGTCTCCCGGTAGGTCGACCGACTGAACAGAGATACGGACATCCACCGGGACAAACCGAATCGCCGGCACCTCGGCAACTGTATCCAGCCAAGCCTCTGCATCCATCGTTAGCGCCAGTCGCCCCGCCTTGGCAAGCATCGCAATTTCCCAGGCGCTCATGGCCGAAATCAAGATTTCCCCGTTCTGCGCCTCGGCCTCGATGGCATTGCGTGCGGGGCGGCTCAGCTGAGAGTCGCCACTCACCCACCAAATCAATGCATGGGTGTCCAACACGATCATTGCGCCGCCTCCCACGTATCGTCGCCGATCGGCGAAAAAGGATCGTCAAAACGCAGGACAGAGCCGCGCAGCATGTCCAGCGGATTGCGTTTTGCGGGCACCCTATAGGGACGGATTTCCAGCGCAGGCCGACCGTGATCAGTGACGACGATGGGCTCGCCGGTGGCTTCGACCTGCCGAAAAAGCTCAAGCGCCCGCGCCTTGAACTCAGATTTCGACACTTGCTGACTGTGCATGACGCCCCCGGTCAAATAGTCACATAAAGTGGTCACTATAACAGCGGATGACTATAAAAAATAGTCATTATCGCCAATGAATCGTGAGCGTCAGAACAAGTAGAAAAGACCAAGAGGCGCGCGCGCCAAAACGGAATGGCAGGCCTAAGGAAATATTAGAAATACAACGTTTCGTTTAGACATATGATGTAATTTGAGTTCCCAAATTCACTATTTCCATAGGTCAAACGATATGACGCATAACAGCCAGCCCCGCATTGTCACTCTCGCGACGAGGGCCGCAGTGGTCACAATGCTGGCGTTAATTGGCACTCTGCTTTCGGGCTGCAAAGACGAATCAGCGTCGGCTCAGGACAAAGCCAGTCTCGACAAACACAACGCTGAAATCGCGCGGAAGAATGAAGTTCGGAACCAGATTAAATAGCCGACAACCTCCGCTGCGCTCCTCAACCTCCCTAGCGTCCTCAGGCTAGTTTAAGGAGCGCTTCTTTAAAATTTTTGGCTGGGCTGAATACATGAAGAAAATTGCTATTGTTGTGATGCTTATGGCTGCGAGTGCATCGGCGCAAGCTGCGTTCGTCATTGACTGTCAGACTGCAGTAAACAAGTCAGGCACGAAACGCCCGCATTCGGTCCAGTGGCGATGGGACGGCACACAGCTTCGGACAACATACCGAGAACCCGGGGGAGACGAAGTGTACAAAGAGCGCCCGGCGCATTTCGAGCAGCGAGACTTTGGGGCTGGCGAAAGCTTCATCAAAAGCACGGTTTACGGGTTCGTGCTGAAAGTCACCAATGACGGCCTGCGTCAAGCTCAAACATTTCTTGCGATAGAACACAAGAATCGCGAGATCTCAATTGTCGAGATGCTTGCAATAGTTTCTCCAGCTGGCGCCCTTCTTTCGATCGATGAGTTAACTCATCGCGATTGCACGTGGACAAGATCGTAACGCCTCCGAACCTTGCTTGCCTTGAGAAGGACCGGAACAACGCGAAGTCCTAAATCTCTAGCGAAACCCGGAAGATATCGGGTGCAGCCCGGATATCTGGAAAAGTTATTTCCGAATCGTAGGCCTTCAGAAACAGAACCCAAAGAAAAACGCCGCTCATAAGAGCGGCGTTATTTCCTGGGTACTTCAGTATCTGGGTGGTGGGTTGTGCGAGACTCGAACTCGCGACCAACGGATTAAAAGTCCGCCGATCTGCAAATCCCTGCAAGTCAGAATGTCTTTTCAATCAAAGACTTGCAACGATAGCCCCCCTTTAGCCACTGGACATTCAATCAGTGATTCGCAGGGTTTTGCGGTCTTTTTTAATGATTGCGGTCAAGATTTGGTCAAGGCCCGCTGCCGCGCGAACCTAGCAGGACTTTCACCTCTCTGGCGCGCCGACACATGCGCCAGCAGCCCTAGCCGCTCCTTCGCGGCACATCCCCAGTCACGCTGGATAGTCAGCTAAACCCGCAGCCCGCGTATGTCGCCCACGGCGGCAGGCCGAGGTGCGCACGTCATTCGCAGAGGATCTATATGGTTCAGTCGTCCGCGGCCTACCCATCCGGCGCCGCATTTGAATTTCCATCCACGGCGCGCGACGCACGCCAAGCAGCTCGCACTTGGTTCGAAACGGCTCCGGAGATGACTCCGGCTCAGTACCGCGACCAGCAATTTATCGAGCATTGCAAAGGCAAAGCCGATTCGCCCCTCGAACGCAGAATCCGGCGGGACGCCTTCAAGCAGGCATTTGCTGAGGCCATGGGCCACATCGTGGTGGAGGAGGCGAGGCTTCATGCGCTCCCTGCTTGAGCGCCCGATCACATTCCGGCTATCCGATGACGCCCGCCGGCGGTACGCGCAAGCAGCTGCGGATCGCGGCATGACGCTTTCCGCGTACCTGCGGGATCGGCTCGAAGTCGACGACCAGGTCGCCGAACATGTTTCGCAGCTGCGCCTCACGCTGCTGGATAACGCCCCGAGCGGACAGTCCGACGGTTCGCTGCTCCCCATCCTCCTCGAACTGTTGCTGCTCACCAGGCGACAGAGCTCCCCGGCCGAGCTGCGCGCCGTTCACCATGAACTTGAACGGCAGGGCGTGACGCCCCAGACCTTCAAGTAACTCTTTAGGATCCCCAATGCAAGCACCCCTCTTGGCGGCCGTCGTCTCGGCGGCCTGCCTTCTTTCGGCCTGCGGATTTGTCCCGCCCGCCCCTCCGACACCTCCGGACTCTGGACGCATCCTCATCAACCAGGCGGATCCGCGCACTGTTCTACCGGGTAAATCGCCGACCGCCCTGGCTTCGGCAGACATTCCCCCCATCCCCGTACCGGAAGCGCCGCCCAAGCTCGAAAGCACTGCACCCGCCGCCACCGCGCCTCTGCCGGTCACGACTGATGCAACGCCTGGCGCCAGCAGCTCTGCGTCGACGCCGACGCCGGTAGCGGCAAATGAAACCACGGCGCCTACTACTGACGTGAACGCAAGCCCGCAACAAGTCACTCCGACCGCTGGCACCGTCGTGACGGTCGAAGTTGCTCCGACCGAGCCCGTTGCTGAACCGCAAGTCGTGGAGCCGCCTAAACAGACTTGGCGGGTCAGTCCGCAAGACGGCACGGTCCGCCAAGCGCTCGTGCGCTGGGCAGCCGATGCCAGCTGGACCTTCGGGCCCGATCAGTGGGAACTGAATTTCGACATTCCGATACAGGCTCCCGCCGAGTTTGAGGCGGACTCGTTCCAAGAGGCCACCCAGGCGCTATCGCAGGCGGTCGCCATGAGTGAATCGCCGATCCGCCCCTGCTTCTATGGCAACCGCGTGCTTCGCATGGTGCCCTTCACCCGCAGCTGCAACCGATCCCCCGCCACGCAATCCTAGCCGTGGCGTTGAACAGGAAATCCAATGATTGCTTACCGCACCGTACTGACGGCGGTCATGCTGGCAGCGCTTGCTGGCTGCTCGGCCCTGCAGGCCACCGACCGAGTCGAATCCCGCGCCGCCCTCCGTCAAGCCGACGGCGCCATCGCGCTGGACCATTTCAAGCTCAAAGCCGGAGACATCGACCGGGCAAAGGGTCAAGTCGTGGAGCTCCCCTGGATCGCCGGCCGACCGCAGCCGTTGGCCCGCGAAGTCACCCTGCCGCCGGCGCTCCGGGCTAACGTCAATACGACGCTGCTCTTTGAAAACAACTCCGCCGATCTCAAGACGTTGGCCGACCGGATCCAGATCGCCACCGGCATCCTGACGCAGGTCACTGCCGACGCCCTGCTCCCCGCCGAATACTTTTTGCCGCGCCTGGCAGGCGATCTCGGCACGGTAAACCCGCTTAGCCTGAGCGCCAGCACGGCAGACACGCTCGTCCCGGCTCTCATCCCCGGCGCGGCAGTGGATCGTGTTGCGGGTCCCGCGCTGCCGACGGGCGTAGCGCGCACAAAGATGGCGCCCCTGCCAGCTGGCCAGGCCCCGCTCGCCTCCGTGCTGGACGCAATCGCACTGCGCCTGGGCGTGTACTGGCGCTACGACGACAAGATCGGTGCGCTGCGCTTCTACCGGACAGAGACCAAGAGCTATGTGGTCCGCACGCCCACTCAGGCGGCCGAGGAAAACCTGCAGCGCGATATCAAGTCGACCAATTCGATGCTTGCAGACAGAACCACCGCTGGTGCGAAAGACGAAGCCCGCGAGCTGGCGGCGGTCGTCAGCAAGGTCAGCCAGTTCCTCAGCCGCGCCGGCGTGATCAAGGCGGCGGACGGCGCGTCAAACACGATCGTGGTAACGGACACCAAGGAAGCTCAGGACCGGATCGGCGAATTCCTGGACGCCGAGAATCGGCAGATGACTCGTCGCGTGCGCCTGGTCTTCGAAGAAATCACGGTGCAGAGCGATCGGATCAACCAGGGGAGTGTGGACTGGAGCATCCTGTTCAACAGCCTCGGGCGCCAGAACACCGCGTCAGCAATTGGTGTCGCTCCAATGCTGGACGCGGCCAAGGCCGCTGGCAGCGTAGGAGCCACAGTGGGCAGCGGCCCGTTCGCAGGAACCAACCTTGCACTGTCAGCGCTATCGCAATTGGGTTCGATCATCGACCACAAGAGCATCCCGCTCCTGATGCAAAACCGCCGCCCAGGCAAGTACGACACCCGCCGCTCCTTCGACTACATCAAGGACCTGCAGCAAACGCAAAGCACGTCGGACACCTCAGCCCCCACCGTCACGGTCACGCAAGACAACAAGACGGTCGGCACTTTCCTTACGGTTGTGCCGGACGCGCAGGACGACGGCCAAGTGCTCTTGACCATTGCCTACGACGACACCCGGCTCATCGAGATGAAAAAGGAGCCGGTCGGTGCGCGTGGTGATCAGTCATTTGTCCAGCAGACTGACATCGGTGGCCAGGGACGAGTGCAGCAGGTGATGGTGCGCCCCGGCGAGCAGGTCGTGATCGGCGGCTACCAACAATCGGCCGACACCTCTACCAGGCGGCGCCTGGATGACAAGGCTCCGATGCTCGCCGGCGGCTCCGACGCTTCGCAAGAGAAGCAGATGCTCACGGTCGTGCTGGTCACGGCCATTCCCGAAGAAGGATTCTGACGTGGCACGACGAGAGAAAGCCCCGCGGCGGCTGAGCTATCGGCTCGTCGCCATCCCCGGCACATCGAATCAGCTTGTCTTCGGCGTCCGATGGCAGACGGTCCTCGGAGAGGATCCGCAGAAAGAAGCGCTGCGGCTGGCACGCAAGGTGAAGGCCACGCACTTTGTCCACAGCGATGCCCGCAGCCCTTCCGTCGGACTCCTCATCGCCAAAGGGAAGGAGCGTCGCGCAAAGACGCGCGCCAGCCTATTCTCGGCGGCCTCCGCGTTTGCACAGATGCACCGTCACGGCACCCACATCGTGACGCTCAACCTGCCCGACAAATCCGTATGGATTGCCGTCGTCGTTGCTGGTGTGGTCCAGGCAGGCGGAGACGCGGTCTTCGCAGATCTGCAGGCGGCACAGCGTGCGCTCGATGAGGCGCTGGCCCGCTACGGCGAGGCGCAGGTGCACGGGGACCACCGCACGCAGTCGCGGCCTTTCTCCTTGCAACAGCTTGCCGCGCACACCAACCAGCAGTCGACCCTGCGCCGAGCGGGCTTCAGTCTCGCGATGGTCTCGCCCTTCTGGTGGACCATCCTGGGGCTATTTCTGGTGTACGAGGCCTGGGACATCGGCATGAGCTACTGGGAGGAGCGGCAAGCACGAATTGCACAGGAGATGCTGGCCGCGCAGCCCGAAGTTGACCCAGCAACGCTGTGGAAAAAGGCAATCGCTGCGTGGGCAAAGACCGCGCGAACACTTGGCGAGCCGGGGCTCACTCCGCTGCTGCAACAAGTGGAGTCCGTGCCGACCGCGCCCGGTCGGTGGAAGCTCGTCGAGGTTGACTGCCAACCCAAGGTTCGCAGCTGCGTAGCGAAGTACGAGCGCACGCGACTTGCGGATAATCGCACCCTGCACGCGGCCTTACCTCCCACCTGGAAGATTGAGCATGTCGATCTGGAGAGCGCGAACGCCTCCTGGACCGTCCCTGCGGGGCTGGCGGCTCAGCCGTTGCTGCTGGCGGAACTCCCCGACGCAAACGCGATGCGGCAGGTTTGGGAGCCATCCTGGCAGGCACTGCGCCCAGCGCTGCAGGACATTTCTCTGTCTGCGCCAGGACAAGTGCCGATCTCGGTACCGAACATCAAGCTTGCCAACGGGTTGGAACAACCCGTGATCCGGCCCAAGGAGATCAAGCTTCCGGCAACGCGCGCGCTCGTCATCAACGCGCCGCTGCGCTCCCTGTACGGCTTGGCGCTTCCGCGCGCCACCGAAGTCACGCAGTTGCACGTGCGCTTTTCGCCAGATACCACACCAGGGCTCACGACGAGCGCCTTCGACACAACGCTCAAAGGAACCATCTATGTTGAATCGCCCTGAACGCAGACAGCGACAACGATTCGTCGCAATAGTCGTCTGCGCAGCAGCTGCAATTGCCGTGCCGCTATCGGTGGCGGCGCAGATTCCCGTCTTTGGCGTCGATGCCGTCAATCTAAGCCAGCCAGTTCCTCGGATGGTGCAAGAACTGTTGGAGCTCGATGCCCAACGCGCACTCGATGAGGAAAAGCGCAAGGCGCAGCCCGGAATAGGCGAAAGCGCGCACCTTGCCGCTTCTGGCCCGCCTGCCGCGCAGGCCGCCAAACCCGATCCAAACGCAACGCCAGTTGTTGCCCCGCCTCGGCTTCTCGCCATCACAGGTGTCGGCAAGCAGCTGACGGTGATGGTCGACCAGGCGGGCCGTCGGGCGCATTTTCGCAGCGGCCACGCCGAGCCGGTTGCCGGCGTCGACCTCGGACTGCGCCTGCAGGCCGTTTCGCAACCCTGCGCCAGCTTCGTTGACCAGTCTCAGGACGTAGTCACCTATTGCCTTAATCGGGGAACACCATGATTTCAAGCTTCCTTCAGTGGGTGCGGCGGCTCAAGCGAACGTTGCATGTCAGCCTGCGCGAACAAGAGGAAATGCCGGTGCTGGATATGCATGCATCGATGCCTGCAGTGCCCACCGGTGACGACTACCCGCACCTCGATTCGTTCGAAGACATTACGCAAATGCAGCCGGCGTTCAGGACGCTCAAGGTCGATTGGTGCGGCTCGACATCGGCGGTCACCGCATGCGTCGCCGAGCTCGAGGGACCGCGCTATGTCGTGTTCGTCAAACCGCGCGAAGTCGACACGGACATCTTTCGCGCCGTCAAACAGCGCGCCATCGACGCCGCCAAAGGCCCGGTCCACATATATACGATCAACCCGGTCATTCTGCTGACCCTTGTCAGAGAGCGGATGCAGGCCGAAGACGTGATGCAGCGAAGCTCCCGGATCCGTGGCCAAAAGGAGAAGTCGGCGGTTCGCCAGGGGTTCTACGACATTGTGTCCTGGGCGGTTCGCAACGATGCGAGCGATCTGCATCTGAACATCGACACTACGGCCGCGAAATCGCGCATCAGCGCCACCATCGACGGCCAGTACACCACGCCTGAACATCTGGCGATGCCCACGCAGCAGCTCCTCGACATGGCCAGCGTTGCATGGCTGGATGTCAGCGGCGGGAACGGCCTATTCCTTGACATGGCCAACGAGCAACAGGGCCGGCTGTACGAGGTGGTGGACGAGCGCAGCTACATGCTTCGCTGGGGTTCATTCATTGCGGACAAGGGGCCGTCCATCACACTGCGCCTGCTGGACGTGGACTCCAAGGTGCAAACGGTGGACATGTCAGCCCTTGGATACCTCCCCTCGCAGATCGCCCAGTTCGAGCGGGCGATGCGCAGCATGGGCGGCGCCATCGTCATGGGCGGTATCCCCGGCTCCGGGAAAACGGTGAGCATCGCCCAACTCATCGTGCGCTTGCCGAAGACCCGCAAGCGGATGTCGATCGAGGATCCGGTGGAACTCATCATGGAGGCAGTGCTCCAAGCCAGCGTTTCGCGCTCATTGGATGGCTCCGACCGCGACACGATGAAATCGAAGCTCATGGCGCTCAAGCGGGCAGCCGCCAGTGACGTCTTTCTCGGTGAGATTCGCGATGTACTCACGGGCGCTGCATTTCAGGACATCGTGCTCTCGGGCAGCAACCTATATTGCACGACGCACGTGGGAGGTGCGCTTGCCATTCCGCAGCGCTTTGCCTCCAGCGAAATCGGAATACCGCGCAGCACGCTGGGAACCCCTGGCGTTTTGAAGCTGCTCGTTCACCAGGCTTTGATGCCAAAGCTGTGCAGCTGCGCACTTCCCGCCGTGGCACTCCTTGACGGCGCCCAGGATCGGATGGGAATCAATCGAGATCGCGATACATGGCAACGGTACTTGGCGGACATCGAAGCCCTATACGACTTCGGCAGCGATCCGCTCAAGATCCGTAACCCGGACGGGTGCGAACACTGCCGCAAGAAGGGGATCCCTGAACTCTTCGGGTACGCAAGTCGTACTGCAGTAGCAGAACTTTTCGAGCCCTCTAGTGATCCCGATGCACTTCGAGCCATCGCAAACGGGGACGAGATCCGCCTGAGAGCGATCTTCGCCAGCCAGCGCACCGCCCGTTACGACGACCCTGATATGGAAGGAAAGTCGACCATGGAATGCGCCGTCTACAAGATGAGCCAGGGAATGATCGACCCCCGGGACATTGAGCCTCACTTCACGGCGTACGCAACACTTCTGCGCCAAAGGAAAAAGGGATGAAGATTCCCTTCTACTTCACGCGGGTGGGCCAGGCCGCCAGCAAGTTCGCGCGTGCCCGTGCGGACTGGTACGAATACTTGGCGGACATGACGGAGGACACTCAGGGGCGCCGGACGTTCCTCAGCATTCTTGAGGCAGACGCCCAGCGCTATGGCAAAAGCGCCCGTGGCGTCCTGTCGGCTTACTGGGCGCACCGAATTGTGGAGACGGGCGAGCTTGGCAGGACGCTTCACCGGACGCTCCCACCGCGAGAGGTAGCGGAATTCGTTTCGCTGCAAACCCAAGGGCAAGCAGTCTTCGCAGGAGGGCTGCGCGACATGGCCGCCGTCGTGCGCGTGACGGCCAAGCTTAGGTCAATCCTCGTCGGAACGTTGGCGGTGGCTGCCCTAATGCTGCTGCTGGTCTGGGCCATGGTGATGATCGCGGTCCCCTACCTCACCGCGCCCATGCTGCAGGACGCCATGCCCGACATACGGTTTGAGCTGCTTAGTCCGTCGACCCAGGCGTTCTTCGACATGGCGCAGTGGATTCGGGACAAAGGTATTCGGCTGTGGTTGGTATCGAGTGCCCTCGGCGTTGGTGTCTATCTCTCGTTTCCCTATATGGACAACGCGCTACGCCGGTGGCTCGACAAGTGGGGACCGTATCGGCTTTACCGGGACGTTCAAGCGATTGCGGTCGTGAGCACGGCGGCAACCGCCGTCAAGCCTCGCGCCGGCAAGGTCATGCAGATCCGTCAAGCGATAGAGCTGCAGTTACCCGGGGCATCCCGCTGGCTTAGCCGTCGGCTTCAGGCCATTCAGAACCGACTCGACGACGCAAAAAAGGGCGCGGAGATTTTTGACGTTGGCCTGCTGGATCGAGAGATCTACTGGTATCTCGAAGACCTCACGAACACGCTTGGCCTGGACGCGGGCTTGCAGATGACCCGCGCACGCATGGAGACCACCATTCTCAAGCGCGTTGAAGACCGCGCAAAGGTGCTGCGATGGGCGGCGCTCATTTGCGCCGTCCTCTTCATGGCAGGCCTCTTCTTTTGGCATCAAAGCGTGATCATGGACATGCGCAACGCCTTGATGATCGACGCAATGTAGCAACTCGCCGCCACGAAAGCTCGTGGTGAAAACTCATTCGAACAATCGGAATTCAGATGCAACAGCACAACATCGCAACCCAGCGTGCAATCCAACGCGCCAAATCTGCGGACCTTCGCCATCAGGGCGGTTGGACGCTGGCCGAGGTGGGCGTGGTCATCACTATCGTCATCATCCTCGCTATCGTGGGATTCCCCTCGGTAAAGGGCTTCTTTGTTCAAGGTCGTGTCCCTGCGGCGGCTGGTGAACTGCAGCGGTTCATGTCCACTGCACGAATCATGAGCGAAGGTGACTCGGCCACGCCTTACTCGGCGATCGACAACGCGCAGAACCTGGCGCCGTCGCTGAGGGACTCAACCGTTTTCAAGGTGACCGGGAACACGGTTGCACACCGCCTCGGCGGTACCGGCGTGGGCTCGAACGGGACGATCACTATCGCCCCGGCCGCGCTGGGTGGCGGCGCGGTAGGAAGCGCGTTCTCCCTGACGCTGACGAACGTCAACCATCGCGCCTGCCCTGTCCTCGCCTCCACCTTGAACGGCATTTCCGAGATGATCAGCGTGAACGGCACGGTCGCAAAAACCTTGGGTGCCAACAGCGAGTCGGGGACGTTCAACGCCGTCACCGCCCAAAACCTCTGCGTCAATGGCGACAACAACACCTTCGTCTTCGCCACGCGCTGATTCCCTGGGACTGCGTGTGGGACGTGCCACCGGCACGCCCCGACGGGCTCTCAACGGAGGCGAACCAATGCAATTATTTCAATCACCGCTGCCCTCCCGCGCGCGCACACAGGCAGGCTTTACTCTCGTCGAGGTCACGGTCGCCCTACTGCTCGTCATGTTGCTGGCTGTATTCGCGGCGAAGGAAGTCAGACGCAAAGCAGACGAAGGCGCCGCTGAAGCGACCGGCCGTTACCTGATGCAAATCCGGGGCGCGGTGGTCGATCTGCAGTTAAAGCACGAGGCCTGGCTGCGCGGCGAAGACCTCACCGGACTGCCCGCAGGCTCGTATCCCACGCCTCCAGCTCTAGCCTGGGCCAGCGTGGGAGGTGCGCAAGTGGCGCGGGGCGGGCTCTCCGATCTCACGGCGCTAGGGCTGCTGCCGGCGACCATCCCGCGATACCCGAGCTTGGGAGACGTAGCGCGGTTCATTCTGGTCCGACAGGGTGCCTGCCCAGGCGCTGATTGCCGTACCAGCGCCTTCGTCTACGCCTGCCATCCCATCAACGCAGCGCGCAGCCTCCGACAGAATGCCGGATGCACACCGCCTGCCGCCAACCGTAGCGTTTTCGACCAAGCCCTCCTGAGCAAGGTGGTTCTGGCCGCTGACGGCTACGGTGGCCACGACGCGCGCGGGTCCGCAAATGTACGGGGGCCGCTGATGGACATTCCGCGTGCCTGGTTTGACTTCGGCACAGAGCCAGGGCATGCAGTCATCGCTGCAAGCCTGGACGCCACACCCTTCGGCCAGTTCGTGCGGCATGGTGAAACCCGCCCCGTCACTCTGCATAACACCTTGACAGTGGGAGAGACGATCCAGAGCAACAAAGGCTTGCTGCTCAAAACGTCGGTCGCCCCAGGCGCCGCATGCACGATCGAAGGTCTTTACGCTTCAACGGCCAATAAGATGCTCGCGGTTTGCACGGGCGGGGTGTGGTTTACGCCCTTCGGTCACGTGGTTACTGGGGTGTACAGCAACCTGCCGACCGATGCAGCAGTTCCGGCGCTCACCTGCCCAGCAGGTCAGACGCCGTGGAGGTATGCGTCGATCCAATCCCTAGACGTCACTGTCACGGGGACTGACGTTAACGTTGGCGGTTCGGTCGGAGGGACCATTCAAGGATCAGGTTCGGTCAATGCCGCAGGCTCCGTAACCGTGAACGGGACGTTCGCGGGAAGCTTCCAAAACTCTGGCTCCAGCTATGTTCGGGTGGGCCAGACCGTGGCAATGAGTGGCGACCGCGTAGTTATCTCTCCGGCAGGCGCAAACGCACGCGCCGCCGTCATCCAGGGCTGCAGGAACTAGGCAGTCCCCCACGTGCGTCCACTATGGACGCACTCATCACCTTTGAGGCAAGCATGAATTTCCACACTCTCAAGTGCTGGGGCCGGCGTGCGCTCGCCCTGACTGCGTTGCTGGTGTCCACCCACGCCGCGGCTGCGGCGGACCCGAATGGCAAGCAGGCCGACGTCCAGCTCAAGACGGACCTTACGCTCATGAACGTCCAGGTCACCCAAGGCGCGCCGCTTCCTCCTGGCGGCTGCTTCTCAGGCTATGCCTGGCACACAACTTACGGTGGTTGCCGCCTGGCTCAGTCCCAGTCCGAATCTGCCACTTGCCCCGCGGGCTATACCGGCAGCCGAACTCGGTACCGAACGGCTTACATCTTGCAGGCCAATCACGCCGACGTCGCCTACGAGGGCTGGGGGCCCTGGCAAGACGCATGTGTGGCGGCGCGCCTTCCTGGGGTAGTCGACGCCCTAATAGCGGGGGTCAACGGCGGCCAAAGTGGATGGTCGGACAATCACTCAACCATCGTTACGCCGAACCTTCAGCGCGCCATGTTGGTGTACTACGGCACCCGCTACGGGGTCACGATTCATCGACCCTCGGCCACTTTGAACTGCTTGTTCGCGTCGGGCACCACCGCCGGTAGCGGCAACTCTAACGATCCCATCTGGTACGGCAAGCTGGCGGAACCCGGCGAGTCGGTCGAAGTTAGGGGTGAAAGCGGCTTTTTCGGATACTGCAAACTGTCCAACAGCAATCGTACCGCCGAGCTGTACGGAAGCTGCGACGGCTACACGGGCGGCGATGGAAGCCACTGCATTCCAGCCACTCGTGTAGTCAACATCACGTCCGTGAGCGGTTGCATCGTGACTACCGAGACGCGTGAAGGCCGCAACATCGTCGACGTCGGTAGCTACGACATCTGCCACTAATCTGAGGACCCCAACCATGCAGATCCTGCGGCGCCTGATGGCGCTTATCATTGCTTCGATTCTCCCGGCACTGTCATCTCCGGCGTGGGCGCAAAGCCCCGGTCAATTCGATTATCTGACCGGCGACAAGAAATTGGCCTGCGAAGCGCTCATTTGCCTTTCCAGCGGAGTACGGCCGGGGCAGTGCGACCCGGCCCTCTCGCACTTCTACGGCATCAAGAAGAAAAAGCTGTCCGACACGCTGGATGCTCGCCATGACTTTTTGAAGCTGTGCCCGTCCTCCAACCAAACCAAGGAAATGGCATCACTCGCAGATGCGCTCGCCCATGGCGCAGGGCGATGCGACGCAGGCTCCCTAAACGCGGGCCTCGGCGCCTGGCGAGGGACCAGCGACGACGGATACCCCATCATCAGCAACAAACGACCGGGCTACTGCAACGCCTATGTCTCGCACGAGTACACGTCATTTGATGACGATCTGCCTCGCTACGTTGGAACGCCCGAAGAGCGCGGCTACTGGGTTGAGGCGAAGGACTATGACCGCGAACTCGCCAAGTACGAAAAGGAACTCGCCGAGCGCAAGCAGCACGAGGAGTGGTTACACGGCTCTGGAAGCGGGGGGAATTAGACGATGGACTTTCCCACGCTCGCCCGGCAGTGCGCGCCTGACGTGCATATCAGTACGCTGAGCGCGGTAGTGCGGCACGAGTCTGCGTTCAATCCGCTTGCCATTGGCGTCAACGCCAAGCCGCATCGAAGCATCCGCCCCAAGTCCAAGGAGGAAGCTGTAGAAGCGGTGCGTGAGCTAATGGCCAAGGGGGTCGACTTCGATGTCGGCTACGGCCAGATCAACGTGCGCAACTGGAAGTGGCTGGGTGTCACGCCGGAGTCCATCTTTGACCCTTGCGTGAACCTGGCTTCTGCGCAGCGCGTACTCGTGAATTGCTACCAGCGCGCAGCCAAGCTGCATGGGCCTGGACAGAATGCGCTGTATGCGGCATTCAGTTGCTACAACACTGGCAACCTCACATCAGGTTTCACCAATGGCTATGTCGGCAAGGTTATCGCAGGCGCGGGCCTGGCCGTACCGGCAATCGTGAAGGACGCCGGCGCCATCGCCCACGCCGAACGCAAGGCAGGTAGTTCACCGCCACCCAAGCCATCCAAGCCAGACGCATTCCAAGCGCCCCGCAGAGATGCGTTCGGCACCCGGCGCAACGATGCCTTCACGCCGCAGACCGACGCGGTATTCGGGCGTCCAGTACCGACCTTGCCCACACGTCCGCCTACGCAGTAGCCACGTACCCCTCAACGTGTTTAGCCGCTAAACACCGGAATTTTCCCATCAGCCTCAACAAACGCCTCCCCGCCGACCGGCCGGAAGGCCACACCCATTGGAGTTTCACATGTTTGTCGCTTCCTCTTCCTCCCACATCAAAACGCCGTCCAAGAGCTGGCGCATGCTCACCGCACTGGCATATGCCACCCTGGCAGCGCTCCTCATGCTGCAACCTGAGCTGGCCATGGCTCAGCTCGAGAAGGCCACCAGTGCCACGCAAGCTCTGAAAGACTGGCTTTGGCTGATCATCCCGGTCATCGGCCTCATCTCTGCGGGCATCATCGGCATCCTTTACTCCTTCGACGTGATTCGCAAGGAGACCGCCTATCAGTGGGCGGTGGGTATGGTATTTGCCGGCGCGATCGCTGGCGGCATCATCAAGCTGCTCTTCTAAACATGGCCACCTCGCCTAAGCAGAAGGCAAAAGCCCCCGCCGCAGCCGCCCCAGTTGCGGTGGGGTCCGAAGTGCCGCCCAACCGCTTCCCTCTTTTCAAGGGAGCCACCCGCGTCGCCACCGTCCCGGGTGGAGTTCCGACGCGGGCGTTTGCGGCCCTGGTCTTCCTGACCGTCACGGCGGCGTCCTTCACCCTGTGGGGCTGGCTGCTCTTCCCTGCGCTCTATCCGATCATGGCCATTGTCAGCCGCAACGATGACCGGGCCTTCTGGATCTGGGAGCTTTGGTTGAAGACCAAGATCTTCGCCAAAAACAAGGGCTTTTGGGGAGCAGTTTCGCTCACACCCACGCCCTACAGTCCGCGGCGCCCATGGGCACGCGGGCGCGGAGTTCACGACCGATGAAACAACAATCCACCGTGACGCTGCCGGCGCATGAGCCACCGGTTAGCGAATACGTTCCCTATTCCCACCACGTCACCCCGACCATCGTCGCAACCCGCGACTGGGAGTACCTTTCAGTGTGGCGTATCGACGGCCGTACATTCCAGGGCTACAGCGAAGAGGAACACTATCGCTGGGTCGAGGAGCTGAACAACGTCTTCCGTGGCTTTCCGACTGGATTCGGGATCTGGTCGCACCTGGTCCGGCGCAAGGTCTTCGAGTACCCCGAGAGTGACTATCCGGACCAGTTCTCGCGAGATCATGACGCCGCGTACCGCAAGGTCTTTGCAGGCAAGCCGCCGATGATCAACGAGATGTACTTGACCGTGCTGATGCGGGCGCAGATTGATCCCGCGCTGCGATTGCTCTCGAACTTTGAGAAGCGCACCGCGCGCGCGGCGCTCGCCTGGCAGAACCAGGCCATCGAGCAGCTCGATGACGTCAACCGCAAGCTTCGCGGCTCGCTCAAGCGCTATTCGCCGGATCTCTTGTCCATCGTCGAACGCGAGTCGCCGCAAGACATAGGCGATGAGGAGGCTCCGCGCAGGATGTCGCGGTTCTCGGAGCCCGCGGAGTTCCTGGGCTATTTGCTCAACGGCAAGATGCAGCCCGTGCCGCTGGTCAATGCCCGGCTCTACAACTACCTGCCGACCAGCCGGCAGTTCTTCTCCACGCACGGTGAGCTGGGCGAGATGCGCGGGCCCGACTGGACACGCCGCTATGTGATGTTGGAATTGCGTGAATACCCCAACAACACCAGAGCTGGCCATCTGAACTGCCTGCTCAATCAGCCTCATGAGTTCGTCCTGTCGCAGTCATTCGGGGCAATGTCCAAGGCAGACGGTCTGAAAGCCCTATCGCGCCAGATCAAATGGCTGCAAGACTCGGGCGACTACTCGTCGTCACAGATCGCGGATCTGCACAAGGCGCGTGACGAGTTGGCCGCCGGCCGCTTCGTCATGGGGGATCATCACGCAACGATCCAAGTGTTCGGAGAGGACAACGAAAGCGCCCTTCGCGCGGCTGCAAACATCAGCGGCGCGCTGGCCGATGAGGAGATCATTGGAAAGCTGTGTGATCGCGCTTCCCTGGCGGCATGGGCCGCGCAGCTCCCAGGCAACTGGAAGTGGCGCCCTCGCCCGGCGCCCATCACCTCGCTCAACTTCCTGAGCTTCGCGTCCATGCACAACTACCTCTTCGGAAAGCCCGCGGGCAATCCTTGGGGTCCGGCCGTCACGATGCTCAAGACGACTGGGGGAACGCCCTATTACCTGAACTTTCACGCCTCGCTGGAGGACGTGGACGATACAGGCAAGCGTCGCCTTGGCAACACGTCCATCATCGGGCAGTCAGGCGCTGGCAAGACCGTTCTGTTAGGGCATCTGATCACCCAGGCACGCAAGTTCAATTACACGGGCGTCGTCTTCGACAAGGATCGCGGCATGCAAGTCACGGTCATGGCGATGGGCGGTAAGTATTTCCCGCTGCGCCTGGGCGTCAGAACCGGTTGGAACTACCTGCAGCTGCCGCCCACCGCCTCCAACGTCGCATTCATGGCGAGCATGACGCGGCAACTGGGCGCCAGGGGCGACGAGCCGCCCAGCAGTTCCGAGCAAAAGCAGATCGCCGAGGCAATCGACCACCTGGTGAGCCATATCGACTTGGGGGACCGGTGCCTTTCTACCCTGCTGCAGTTCTTGCCTTCGGCGCCGGCGCCAGATGGCCAGCTCAGCTTGAAGGACCGCCTCAAGCGCTGGTGTGCCGGAAGCGAGAACGGCTGGCTGTTCGACAACCCGAAGGACGAGCTTGACCTCGCAGTCACAGATCTCTTTGGCTTTGACCTGACGGAGTTTCTCGAACAAGGGCCGATCCGGGACGCGGCGATCACATATTTGCTTTATCGGACTGACCAGATGATGGACGGCCGACGTATCGCCCTGTTCTTTGACGAGGTGCAGCACCCGCTGAAAGTGCCGTACTTCCAAGCATCGATGCAGGACGCCAGCCGCACCGTTCGCAAGAAGAACGGCGTCCTGGTGTTCGCAACCCAGGAACCGGCGGCGATCTTGGAGAACCCGGTGGGGCGCTCGCTCATTCAGCAGTCGGCAACTGCCATGTTCCTCGAGAACCCCAAAGCAACCGCCGAGGAATATGTCGAGGGTTTCAAGTTGTCCCCGGCCGTCTTCAAGATGGTCAAGGAACTGCCGCCATTCAGCCGGCAGTTCGTCGTCAAGCAAAACGAGTCTGCCGTCACCGCCGAGCTGGACCTTTCTTCTTGCCCTGAAGCACTGCTGGTGTTCTCCGGTTCTGAAGACCTGGCCGAAATCGCCGAAGCGGCCGTCGCCACCCATGGCGACGATCCCGCGATCTGGCTGCCCCACTACCTCAAACGCGCCCAAGAGGCGACAAGGAGCTAAAAATGACCCAGAAGCACAACGGCAATACCCGCCTGCGCAGCCCCTGGCGCGCACGGGTCACCGCATGCCTGGCCGCCGTCCTTTTCTGCAACGCGCTGGCCCCTGTCCACGCGAGCGGAATCCCCGTGATTGACGGCGCCAGCCTCGCCGACCGCGCAATCAAGCATGTGGAGACGTTGGCCAAGTACGCCGAGCAGATCCAGGTTCTCAAGAGTCAGCTCGAAAGTCAGAAACGCCAACTCGAATCGCTCACGGGCACGCGCAACCTCGGCGACATCCTGAACAACCCGGCGATCCGCAATGCCCTGCCGGCGGACGCACGAGAGATCCTGCGGGCGTCCAGCGGCGGGCTGGGCGGTATCTCAGACGTCGTGGAGCGCATTGAGCGCGAGGAACGTCTGACCGGGAACTACGAGCAAGACAAGAAGAACCTCGATGCGCGCGCCGATAAACTCGCTATCCGCAGTCAGGCGATGATGGAGCAGACCCAGAAAGCCATGACCGCTCGCGTCAAACAGGTGGACCAGCTCCAGGCGCAGATCAACCAAACCCAGGATCCGAAGGCTATTGCCGACCTTCAGGCTCGTCTGTTGGTTGAGCAGGCCAACATCCAGGCCGACCAAACTCGGGCGGATATGCTGACCCGACAGATCGAGGCGGAGCAGGCACTGATGGAACAGCAGGCCGAGAAGCTCGCCGATAGTTCCTTTAGCCTCAGCGCAATTCGGGCGCCGCTTCCGGGAGCGCGGTAATGGCCACCACCGGGGTTAGCCTTGTCAGTCTCGGTGGCATCGCGAACTGGATCGATCAGTCAGTAACCACGATGCTGACAAATGTCGTCACGCCAATGGTCGCATCCGTCACGGCGAAAATCTTGCCGTTTGTCTCGGTCGGCCTTTCGATCTCACTGATCTGGTACGGGTGGCTAATCTGCTCCGGGGCAATTCAAACCCCGGTACTCCACGCTTTGCGACGTGTCGTCAACATTGTGCTCATTGTGGGCATAGCCGGTGCCAATGGCTTTTATCAGCAAAGG
The DNA here is from genome assembly GCF_002331005.1 of Achromobacter sp. UBA2119. Taxonomy (NCBI): domain Bacteria; kingdom Pseudomonadati; phylum Pseudomonadota; class Betaproteobacteria; order Burkholderiales; family Alcaligenaceae; genus Achromobacter; species Achromobacter sp. UBA2119. Next base: position 125,073 of record NZ_DCYD01000011.1, read on the forward strand.
ATCGTCACCGTGATGCTGGACTTACCCACGTCGGTCGCACAGCTCTTTACCGGCACCGTCAAGACTCCTTCAGAGATGATGGACGATGCCGCAAACAATGGCGCGGAGATCGGCACGAGGCTGCAGGAGCGCGCACCCAGCGGCATCAGAAAGATCGCACAAGCGTTCGTATTTGTCGTCGTGTCGGTCATCATTACGATCATGTCTGCCGTAATGAGCGCGATCGGCATGCTAGTACTTATCACCGTAAAAGTCGGGATGGGCTTAGTCGTCGTGTTGGGGCCACTCTGCATACTGGCTCTGCTGTTCGATGTGACCCGGGATTTCTTTACTACCTGGCTGCGTCAAGCCTTGTTCTATGCAATCTATGCTGGCCTATTTATGGTCGTATTCATGTTCATCATGGGCATGTTCGGCATGCTGCAGCAAGGGCTGTTAGACCTCACAGCAGCGGATCAGATAAACATCTTTTCCATGCTCACAGCCATCGTCTTTTTCATGATGTGTTCCAAATACATGCTTGAACAGGTCTCCACCGTGGCGGCAAAGATTACGGGCGGAGAAGGGGGGGGTATTTCGGTTCCTTTCCTGGGTAGGATCGGCTAACATTGATCCAAACCTACTGCAAGTCATCATCTCGATTTCAAGACAATTTGTGGGAGAACTGATGGCCCCGATTACGCCCCTGGGCAAACCTCTTTCGAGGGCTCCGCTTGTGAGCCAGGATGTGCCCCTATCTCCGTCCCTTCAGACGGGAGCCGAACAACCGATCTCGGCCTTCCAGTGGGTGAGCTTGGCACGCGCGAGCTGGACGTGGATTCTGCGGCCGATTTGGTATCTCTGCTTCAAATGGCCGACGCAGCTATTTATAGCGGGCACAGCGACTACCCAACGCTCGAGCGATGTTGGACGCGCGCCTTGGCAGAAAAGGCACTCCCAACAGCAACATAATGAAATGACCCGTTCGATGGTTCGGAACATGAGTCAGGATCGCTAGCGCGGTCAAAGCAATATCAACGGCGCCACTGCCGGTTTCTCACAGGGCACAGCAATCGCTGTGCCCTTCTCTTTGAGCTGCGCATTAGCCAGCCTCCTCTGATTTAAATCCCCTCATCTCCTCGGAGAATCGATGAAGCACGCCATATTGGCCGCGCTCGCCGCGGCTCGCCCTTTCACGTCCGTACGAAACGTGCGGCCCTTCCACCTCGTCGGGCAAAGGGAGGAAGGTCATGTCCTCTGAAGATCCCAAGCTCTCACTGCAGCAAGAACTGGATCGCAACCGTGGCCTGGACCGAGACCTTCTTACGGAATTCAGCGTGTCCAGGGCCAAAGCTTGGCGAGTGGCAACAGCCTTCTTTGTGCTGGCGGCACTCGCTGTCGGTGCGCTGACCGCCCTCCTGCTGAGCTACACGCCCCAACCGCCCTACGTTGTGCGTGTCAATGACGCGACCGGCGAGGTCGAGAACGTATCTCAGGTTGGTGATGCACGGGAAGACTACGGCCCCCGGCTCGCCCGTTACTTCGTCACTCAGTACGTGCTTTCCTGCGAAGGCTACGACTGGCGAACCCTGCAGAACATGTACGACCGCTGCGGGTTGTTCAGCTCCCCTGACGTGCAGAAGCAGTACCACTCGAAGTTCGAGGATGACTCGAGAACGGGCCGGGAAGCCCTGGACAAAAAGTATGGCGAGCACACGCGCCTGGCGATCAGCGTCCGCTCGATCACCCCCGGCCCCAACCAGACCGCCACGGTTCGCTTTACCCGAAGCGAGATCGGCCCCAATCGGGCGCCGAATTCTGAGCAGTTCATCGCCACCCTCGCTTATCGGTTCGTCAATACGCCCATGTCGGAAAGCGTGATCCGTGACAACCCGTTGGGCTTTCAAGTCATTTCCTACTCGACCGCTGTCGAAACGCTGAGGTAATCGTCATGCAAAAAGCACAAATCAACGAACTCGCCCGCCGCCTCGAAGATGTGGGCCGCATGGACAACGCACAGCGCACTGCCCTGCTGCGCGACATTGAGCGCTATGCAAAGAGCGACCTTTACGGCGCCGCCCGCTTGTGCAAGGACCATCTCCAAAAGGATGCGAACCTGCGCCTGCCTACCGCTGTGATGGCCGCTGACCGCATCGGCAAGCACTTCGAAGAGCGGATCCGCGAAACGCGCCGTCCGGTGGAACTGTACGGGGAACAGGACCGACAAATCCGCCAACCGGAAGACGGTCGCGAGTACAAAGGTCCGATCGTTGGGACGACTCCCAACTGCCTGATTCAGCGTGACAACGAGACAGGCGACCTCATCGTCCACGCACGCAACACGCTGAATCGTTCCTTCGAGATGACCGGCAACGAAGAAGCCCTCGCGATCAGCTATCCGTTCAAGGCCGTCGGAGGCGTCGGCCTGGTGCGCGACGCTGACCATGGTAAGCAGGCCGAGCTGGGCGTCGAGCATCAGCACTCGCACCACCAGGTCCGCCAACGCGAGAGCAACCTCGAGATGGGGCACGCCCGATGAACATCCGCTTCAGGCCTTTGGCCTTGGCGGTGCTGACGGCCGCGCTATGCGCGGTCGCAGCGCCGGCCTGGTCGCTTGACCGCCCTGCAGCTTCGCCCAAGGATCAACGCATCCGCTGGACGGACTATGACGCCGCAGACGTCATTCAGGTCGACACGACGCTGGGTGTCGCAACGCAGATCCAGCTGAACGACGATGAGGACTATGTGACTCATGCTTTCGGTGATTCGGCCGCGTATGACTTTCAGCAGATCGGCAAGCACCTCCTGCTCAAACCTATCGTCGAGCAGGCCGACACGAACCTCCTTTACATCACGACCAAGCGCAACTACTCGTTCCTCCTGAAGTATGAAAAGGCCCGAAAGAGCGGTGGTGTCTTTCGCGTGGTGCTGCGCTACCCCGAGCTTGAGCAGGCAAAGTCGGCCGCCCAGGAAGAGCGTGAGCGCGTTCAGCGCGACCTGGCCACGGCGGACGTCGCCATCAACTGGCAGGCTTACTCGATGAGCGGCGACATCAGCTTGGCACCCAGTGCCGCCTGGGATGACGGTGCGCAGACCTGGCTTCGTTTCGCGCCTGGCCAGGATCTGCCAGCCATTTACTTCGTCGACGCCGACGGCCAGGAGGTCATTGTGAACCGCCATATGGAAGACGAACAAACCGTGGTACTCCATCGCGTCGCCAAACGGTGGCACTTGCGAATTGGCAACCAGGTTCTGGCCGTTCACAACGATGGCCCGCCTGTCGCACGCAGCTTGGCCACCGGGACTGTGTCCCCGCAAGTCGAACGCGTCCTTCGTGAGGAGCCAGCGCCATGAAGTTCTTCAAAAGGCGAAAAAGACCCGGTCAAACCATTGACGCCGTGGCGGAGATCGAGGAGCACCAGGCACAGATACAGGGCCGCGGCCGGCCCGATTTGTCCGGCACGGCCAAGCCGATGCAACAGGGCGCAAAAGCGTTCATGTTTCTGATGATCCTGATTGCTCTGATGGCTATCGGCGTAACGGGATGGCGCGCATTTAACTCGCCCGCTGCAGAGGAGGCCGCGCCCGCCGTGCAGGCGAGAATCGAGAACGTGCTTCCCGGCCTGAAGCTCAGACCCGAACCTCCTCCGCCGCCACCTCCGATGCCTGATTCGCCTCTGGCTACGCCTATAGTGCCTGCTCCAATGCAGGCGGAGCAGAAGGGCGCAGTGCCTGACCTTGCACAGGCCGTGACGGTAGACGCAGTCACCCAGCGGCGCTTGGCCAGCGGCCTTCGTGGCACCAAGGGACAAGAAGGCCAGTCTTCCGGGCAGTCCAGCTCTTCCCCTCCGCCAGCACGCGAAGTCGACAGCGGGCCGATGGCCAGCAAACTCACCCCTATGAAGCTCTCGGCATCGCGAGCAGGTTTGATCGGCAACCGAGACATGTTGATCACGCAGGGCTCGATGATCGACTGCGTCCAGGAAACCAAGCTCGTCACTGCGCAGGCAGGCATGCTGAGCTGCTACGCGCCTCACGATATCCGCTCGACCAGCGGTCGCGTGGTCCTGATCGACAAAGGATCCCGGTTCATCGGCTATCAGCAAGGCGTGCTGGCCCAGGGCCAGCCGCGCGTGGGCGTCGTATGGTCGCGGCTGGAAACGCCCAAGGGTGTTGTCATCCACCTGGATTCGCCTGGCACCGGCCCCTTGGGTGAGGCAGGCCTGGACGGCTTCATCGACACGCACTTCGCTGAGCGGTTCGGCGGTGCCATCCTGGTCAGCTTGATCAGCGATCTGGGCACGTGGGCTACCTCACGTGGCAGCAGCGACAACGGGCAAGTGCAATTCAACACGACGGGCGACGCGGCTACCAACGCGGTTACCACGGTGCTGGATAACACCATCAACATTCCGCCGACGCTATACCGCAACCAGGGAGGCCGGTTGGGGATCTATGTCGCTCGCGACCTGGACTTCAGTTCTGTTTACACGCTCCGGTCCGTCCCGCGGTAGCAGCGCAGTCGCCGGCACTGCCAATGCTGCGAAGCTGACCGAAGCTTCCAACGCATCCTCCGTTAGGCCTGCCTGACCTTCGGGTCTCGGCGGGCCAGACGCATTAATTGGATTCCCTATGAAAGACTCCTCCGGTGCACCGCCCGTCGACTCGGGCGGGCGCGACACAGCGTTGCGCCAGATGATGCGTCCCATCTCTGGCTACATGGCCGACGACGCTGTCCGCGAGATCACCATCACCCGGCCTGGCGTTATCTTTACGCGCTCTCAAGGGCGATGGCATGAGCGCCACGATCCGAAGCTGACCTTCAGCTTTCTGGAAGCGTTGGTGAGCGCCATGGCCAGCTACAACAACGTCAACTTCACGCCAATCATGTCGCTGCTGCTGCCGGACGGGGAGCGCGCTCAGGTTGCCCAGCCGCCTGCGGTGATCGACGGCGCACTCTCGATCAACATTCGCAAGCACAGCAGTGTCGTGAAGACGCTGGACGAGCTGGCCGCAGAAGGGGCCTTCGCCAACTGGGTCAATGTGAGTGGTCTGACGGGACACCTCGACAACCTGACCGACAACGACAAGGAATTGCTCGACCTTCTGACAGCGAGGGATATGTTGCAGTTTCTGCGACGCGCAGTCCTTCAATGCCGCAACATCATTGTCGCGGGCAAGACCGGCTCAGGAAAGACGACGTTCGCGCGCAGCCTCATCGACTGCGTGCCCTCCCTCGAACGCCTCTTGACCATCGAAGACGTGCACGAGCTCTTCCTGCCTAACCATCCCAATCGCGTGCACATGATCTACGGCAAAGGTGCGGGCCGAATGTCGGCGACAGAGTGCATCGAGGCCGCCATGCGCAGCTCGCCCGATCGGATATTCCTGTCCGAGCTGCGCGGCCCGGAAGCGTGGGACTACCTGAACGCTCTGAATACTGGCCACCCTGGATCTGTCACGACCACGCACGCCAACAGTGCGCCCGATTCGTTTGAACGCGTCGCGCTCCTCGTCAAGCAGTCCACGGCCGGCAATCAGATGGATCTCGACACCATTCGGCGCTACCTGTTTTCCACGCTGGATATCTCGCTGTACTTCGCCGACTACAAGCTGACGCAGGTGTATTTCAACCCTGGGCGGGTGCTATGAACAAACGCATAGACGTCGAAATCCCGTTCAGAGCGCCGGTGGGGCAGCCGGGTGTTCTACGGCTCCAGCACGAGTGCGGCAAAGGCCAAACCGCACTTCTAGCCATGGATGGCTGTGGCATGCCTGGCGCGCCGACTGCGTCCGCCTCACTTACCACTGCCGACATGCACCAGCTTGTGGATGGCTTGATGGACGCGATCTACGCAATCGAGCGGCAAGAGCGGCTGTGAGTTTAAAACTTGCGTTCGGCTCATGCGTGTAAGTAGCTCTCGCTGGCGCGAGTAGCCCGTTTGCAGGTCACGTGGCGCCCTGGACGCAGCCACAGGTGCTTTGCACCGTCGCTTCCTGGTTCAACCCTCTTCTTCACCTGGCGAGCGCTTCGCTCGCAGCCGAGTAAAATCCATGATTAAAGAACTCGATCTTTCACTTCCGTTCCGGTTCACCGTTATTGCGTTTTGTCTGCTGCTTGTTTTCGTCATTGGTATGGCGAGCGGCATGCAGATGCCTGTTTTCGGGATATCTGCCGGGGTAGTCGCCGCCATGATGTACGTCACGGCGGTGAGTTACGACCGCCGTCTGAAGGCACGCGTCACCCAGCCGCGGCCCATCGTCTGGAAGGTCACTGTGAACGGGATATCGGTCGGGACAATGGCCGACAGGCATTACGCCGCTATTCAGCGCAGCGTTCTCCGTAATAGCGGTGTCGCCGTCGAGCAACTTATGTCCTCTTCGAAGTGGTCGGCCGCCCTCGCTGCGAAGATGTTGCTCATCTGGCCCTAGTTCTCTTCTGGCTACTGGCACTTCTTGCAATGGCCTTTCCCAATGAAGCGGTACCTATGCTGCAGGAGCTATCGGCGGAGTGGCACGCACGCGCATGGGGCAGCGCAACGCTGACGAATATTGTCGGCATCACCGGCGCGATTTCCATTTTCTTGGCATACCTTTCCATGCCGCCGCGTGTGCGCTCTCGCTACAAGCAGGCCACCGACGCCTTGCTACGCCTGCACTTCAACACGGCCGCCGACGGTGACGTGCAAGTTCATCGGCTTCCGGCCTATACAAACCATGCAAGCCGTACTTGAGCATATGCGCAGCGCCTTTCGCCGGAGGATGCAAGCACGCCTCTTCAAAGGATCGTTGCGGCCACACACCGAAGCGCTAGCGCTCGATGTCATCGATCCGCGCGTCCGTGCACTGGTTGCGGCGTTCAACGTCGACGGCGTCGTCTCATCAGTAAGCAGCTGCGAAGGACATCGGCTGTGGCGCCTGCCGACGCGTCGGACGCCCTTCGTTATGTTCCGTACGGATGTCGCTCGGTCCGCGCGCCTCGCGGGTAGGATCCTGCTTGATTATGGGCAGGCGTGCGAGCTGCAGCACTATTGGGCCATCGACGCAATGTTCGATGCCAACGGCGAGCTCGTCTTCCATCTTCACTGCCCGGACTCCCGATTCCAACGCCAAAAGGTGGACGCCGACTTTATGCTCCTCGCGCATTGGGCTCGAGACGTCTTTCAAGGCCACCCCGCCCAGCAAGCCTGAAGTCCCGGCCGAGCTCGAGGCGCCATCCGAGCGAGCGCGCCAGCGAAGGCGGCCAGCGCGCACTCTGTCCTCTCTGTTTCGTAATCCCAGCGCGCCCGGCCAAGTCCGGGCTTGCGCTGCCGTCGGCGGACCATTCACACCGCCCCGACGCCAATTTCACCCGGAGACTTCCATGACCCGAGCGAACCGCAAACGCGGCGCGCAGGAAGCACGCACCCGCATGGCCTACAAGATCATGCAAAGCGTCTTCGACCGCTGCCGCGCCGAAGGCCTCAGCGCCGAACAAACCCACCAGGCCATCAAGGACGCGTACCCCTGGGGCGAGCGCCGTGCCTGGCCCTACAAAGCGTGGCTGATGGCCCGCCGCGAGTTCTACGAAGCACACGGCCTGCCCCTGCGTGCACGTCGTTCCATTGCTGAATCTCTGGAGGCTGACTCGTGATCGGCAAGCTGTACCCGCACCATCCATTACCCGGCAAAACCTCGAAGCAACGCAAGGGACGAACATGAGCGTCGAAGCATCCAAATGGGCCAGAATGGCCGACGTCCAGAAATCCTCATCCAAGCTCGTGTTGCTCAACTTGGCGCAGCTCGTCCGGTACGATGCCGAGCATTGGACCGTTTTCGCATCAATCGACTACCTGGCCAAGGTCACGCATCTGAATCGCAAGACGGTCATCGAGGCGCTTGGTCGGCTTCGCGAACTGGGCGCGATACAGGACACCGGGCGGCGTGCGGGCGACAATCGCAGCAGCATCATCTATCGCTTGTGCCCGAATGCGGTCCCGCTGATCGATCTAGCGGCCACCGGTGCTGTCGCCGGCGGCGAGGCTCAGGCGGCGCAGCAAGACTTGGGCCTGCAGGACGAGGGAGACGATGCCCCCGCGGCCGCGCCGCCAGTCGACAACCCGCCACCGTTGGACCAACGGCAGCCGGGCGATCGGGATGGAGCCGGTATTGACGGCATGTCCGAGGGGTTGCCCAGAGAGGGCGTCATGACCTCAGCAGGCGACTCCAGCCCCACCCACGACAGTTCTCGGAATTCCGCTCCCGCGACGTATGCAGCCACCGGCAAGGCGGCGAAGGCCTCCCGGAAAAAAGGCCGAAGGCGCCAGCCCGAAGCGCGCGGTGCCGGCGCCGGTGCCACCAGGCTCCCGGTGACCTGGACACTGCCGGAGCGATGGCGAAGCTGGACGCAGGAACAGCGGCCGCTCTGGACGCACGAGAAGATCGACGCCATGGCCGCCACATTCAGCGCCTACATGAGATCCAGGCCCGGCGAGCTGGGCACGTCGCCCGATTGGTTCGAGTCGTGGCGGCTTTGGGTTTTCCGAGAGCGCGAGCCCGGCGAAGCCGCCGGCGCGGCGTGGCAGAACAGTTGGACCGGCATCGTGGCCACGGGCAAGAAGCTGGGCGTGGAACAGGCCCCGAACGAGCCACCTCCCCATTTCAAGGCGCGCGTGTTCCAGGCCGCTGGGCTCGTGCCGTCCCATTAGAAATTGTCCACAGCCTGGCCCAGTATCGGGACCAGTCCCAATTTTGGGCCTAGCCCGAAAAGTACTTTTTGCCCGTCCCAGTTTCTGCTTTCGCCAGTACCGAAAACGGCTTTTTGCCAGTACCGAAAACGGTACCCAATAGGTATATATAGGTTTTATAGGTTTTAGAGAGAGTCGCGCGCGAGGCGCTGGCTCATCGCGAACGCCGATCCGCCTACCCTCCGATCGCTGCGCTCCCTCCGCCCCGACGCCTGCGGCGCCGGCCTGAACCCATAGCTTCAGTCCCCCTCTCCGCCGGCGCGATGCGCCGCCAGGCGGGGGAAAGGCAGCCCCCCAGGGCGTTGCGGGCCGCTGGCCTCGCCCCGCCCTTAGCGCCACGACCTGTCTGCCGAACGCCTCCAATGCCGCGCCACCGCTGCTGACCTCCATGGCTGCGCTGCCTGCATACCCCAGAAAAAGGTCCGTCCCCTTCCCGGCGGGCATCCCGCCGGGTGGGGATCGGAAGGCCCCAAAAGCGCGGGGGCTGCTGCCCCCCTGGCCGGCCGCCTAGCGGCGTCCGCGCTTCCGACCCCCCGGGGAACCGCAACGGTTCCCCCGCGCCCGCCCACGGGCGCGGCTCCCCCTCCTTCAACCCCGGTTCTGCAGCACGAGGGGCGCCACCGCTCACGTCAACTCAACCGCACGCCGGTGCTCAGCCTGGAGCGCTACGCACCTTCACCTCACGAGGAAATCTCATGAAAATCTCCGACCTGAAAGCCAAATTCCAAGCGTTGTTTCGCTCCGCCCAACCCGATCGCGCGCCCGTTTCGAACGGCCCGCGAGCTCTTTCCGCCGACGGCGAACGCAAGCCGGTCGACATCTCCATCGTCAGCACCGGCGAGCGATTCGTTCACGTGCCCTCAACGCCTCAACCTGGCGAAGTCAGCCACGCAGCCGATCAGATGGACGTAGACCCCGCCGATTCCTATGAGCAACATCTCTCTGCGCTCGAGCGCGAAGCCGAAGCGAAGCTACGGCTATGGGACGGAAAGTCGGTAAGCGATATCGACGCAGGCGTTTTCGATGACTTCCGAAATCTCGAAGACCACCCGGTCATGCGAGAAACCGTGCCCACGCCGGTGGTTCGGAAAGACTTCTTAAACCCGTCGCCGCTAGACGAGAACGCGGTCGAGAAGGTCACCTTACTGGCGGTCGACACGCAAGGCCAAGCGCTTCTCAAGACACAACTATGGCACCACGTGAGCGACTTCGAACAAACCACCTACGACATCATGCCTATAGCGGAGGCCATTGATGAGCTGCAGCGACACGGCGCCAGCGAGGATTTGACGCTCGTGATTGGCGAAACTCTGTGGCGTGGTTCGACACCGGCCGAAGTGAAACCGGCTGAAGTCGGCGCGACGTATCGGGGTGCCATTCTTGATGTGCAGGGCAGCAAGGTTTATCAGCTCGTGTCGAACGGCACTGCCATCTCGCACGACGCAGGCAGGATGAGCGTACCCGATCCGCTTCGATTCGTAGGCAGAGAGGTGGACATCAGCTACCCGTGCGGCAAAGTTGGCCTGGTGCGCGAGGTGGAATCCCTCGCGCTCGAAGCCACCGCGTGGCAGAAGGCAGGTGCGGAGAAAATTTCGGCCGCCCTCGAGCGGTAACCCGGCGTCCGCGCAACTCACCGAACCTGGGAAACGCCTCTCCATGCAACAGAATCACGCCCCGGCGGCCAACAAAGGCGAGATCGTTCAGCAGCTAAACGCGTTGAATGCCACCGACCAGCGCGCGCGGTTTCGCGCGCTACTTCCGTTGATAGACCGACTCGTCAGACAGGGAGTCCCCCACGCCAAGATCGTTGAATCCCTGATCAACGCTGATTTGCCCGTGACACTTCTGTCGCTTCGAAAGGCGCTCTACCGATGGCGCAAGCGGTCCGTCGCTTTGGAGATCGACGACAACGTGCCCGACCGCCATTCCGCGCCCAGCTCCGAGGCAAGTCTGCCTTGTCCATCGCGCATCCCCGATACCCCCGCTCCTGGCGGCATTCAAAGCAAGGCCGACTTGGTTCGGCTTCGCCTAGCCTCAGATCACATTGACCTCAACGAACTGGCCGAAATCGGCCGAAGAAAATAGGCATCACCCATGAAAATCGCAACCGTCAATTATTCCGGCTCGGTCGGCAAAACCGTCACGACGAGCCACCTGCTGGCGCCCCGCATCCCGGACGCCGAAATCATCGCCGTTGAGTCGACGAACGAAAGCGCAGCCGATCTTGGGCTGGATGTCGAACAGATGCGCGGCGGGCAATTTGGCCGCCTCTTTCGCAAGTTGCTGATGGCAGAAGCCGCCATCGTCGACGTCGGCGCCTCCAACATCGAGGACTTTCTGGCCGAGCTGGTGAAGTACGACCAGGCGCATCTCGAGATCGATTACTACGTCCTGCCCGTGGTCAGTTCGGGTAAAGCGCAACGCGAGACGATCAAAACGATCCAGGCCCTCTCGGAGATGGGCGTGCCGGCCGACCGCGTGCGAGTGCTCTTCAATCGGGTCGATTCCGATGTCCGTGAGGAGTTCGCAGCTATCTTCGGCTACGCCCGCAAGTCCGGCGACTTCCAGGCCAATCCGGAAGCGGCGATTTTTGAAAACGAGGTGTTCGATCTGCTGGCCAACAAGCGCACCACGATCAAGGAAATTCTCGCCGACCCGCGCGACTACCGCCAGGAGCTGCGTCAGGCTGATCGTGACGATGCGAAGCTCGTCAGTCACCTCAGCGACATGCATGCCCTGCAGTCGCTTGCGCGTCCGGTCGATCGGCAGCTGGACAAGGCGTTTGGCGCACTCTTCCTGTAGGGGACTCTGTGACCGCCATTCAGCCCGAAAGCGCAGCCGCCTCGTCCCCCATCCCCCGAAGCAGGATGGAGCTTCTGTATCGCGACATGCTGCAGGAAAGCGCTCAACTGGTAGGGCAGATGGAGCAGCTGACAGCACGGCAGGAGGGGATCGCCCAGGCAATGCAAGCGCTGCCCTCCACTGTGCGCCAAGCAGGCATGGAGGCTGCGGTCAATGCGGGCGGCCAGGCCGCCCGCTCGCTTCTTGAGGCAAGCCGCACCCTCGCTAAGTCGACGTCCGAAGCCCGAATCGCGACTCGCGTCGCAACCCGGGCTCTGCCGACGGCCGCGTGGCGAGCTGGTCTCCTGTGCGCGGTCTGCGCGCTCATCGGCAGCGGCATCGGCGGCGCCCTTGTGGCGCTCGCGCTTTATCGGTAGCCCCTGCGGGCGCTATTTCAATGGCGCCCTAGGCGCCTTATTCCTATTCCGAAAGGACTTTCATGGCACCCGACATACGCCGGCGAATTATCAAGTTCGCCCTTCTAGTTCTTCCTCTTTGCGCTTGGCTTTTTACAGCCAAGGTGCTATCCGGCCTCCCCTTCTCCCACATCACCTGGACGGTGCTATCACACTGGGTAGTCTCCACGCCAGACTACCCCTCCCTAATCGCCGCGCCCATCATCGCCCTCATCCTGGCACTCGCACTTTCGCTCACGCTCAAGAAGTACTCAACCAAAGACGGCTTCGACGGCGCCGGGTACAAGAAGCACATTCGCGGTACCGAGGCGGTCCCTGTCAAGAAGCTGAAGAAGCTTTGCGCCGAAAACGGCCGCCAGCAGATCGATGTGGCCGGCGTCCCGATGCCCACGGGCATCGAGAATCTTCACATCCTGCTGAACGGAGCAACGGGCAGCGGCAAGTCGGTGCTATTGCGCAACCTGGTCTATTCCGCCCTGCGGCGTGGCGACCGAATTGTCGTGGTCGATCCGAACGGCGATCTCTACAGCAAATTCGGGCGGGAGAGCGACGTCCTGCTCAATCCCTATGATCAGCGGACCGAGGGTTGGTCATTCTTCAATGAGGTGCGTGCGGAGTACGACTGGAAGCGATTAGCGCTGTCTATTGTTCCGCTGGGCAAAGACGCTAACGCGGAAGAGTGGAACGGCTATGCTCGACTCCTGCTTCGTGAGGCTGCCCGCAAGCTGAACGAACTAGGAAACCCGTCCATCGAAGAGCTCTTTCGTTGGACCACGATCGCCTCCGACAAAGACCTTCGGGCCTTCCTTTCCGGCACGCTTGCCGAGTCCCTGTTTGCCGGCTCATCTGAGGCCAACAAAGCCCTGACGAGCGCACGCTTCGTGCTTTCCAAGTATCTGGCAGAACACGTCACGATGCCTGCTGGACAGTTCAGCATTCGTGACTGGATGGAGCACGGCACCGGCAGTCTCTACATCACGTGGCGCGAGGACATGAAGGAGGCGATGAAGCCTCTCATCTCCGCATTCGTTGACGTTTTCTGCTCGGCACTGCTTTCGCTGCCAGAAGATCAGGCGCGCCGGTGGTGGCTGGTCATCGATGAACTGGGGTCGATGGAGAAGATGGCCAGCTTGGAGGACTTCTTGACGAAGGGGCGCAAGAACGGTGGCCGCGCGCTTGCTGGCCTTCAATCGGTATCCCAAATGGACGACATTTTCGGAGAGAAGATGTCCCAGACGCTACGCGCAAGTTTCCGCTCGCTGGTCGTGCTCGGCGGCTCCAAGACGGACTTTGAAACAGCAGAAGTCATGTCCAAGTCGCTCGGTGAGCATGAGGTCGCGCGGCCGGAATACACCGATAGCCGAAACCCTGGAAAGACGCCGAACACGAGCGAACGCATGGTCCGCTCGACAGAACGCGTCGTTACCGCCGCGCAGGTACAAACGCTGCCTGAACTCACCGGCTGGGTTGCCTTCGCGGGCAACCGGCCGATCTCGAAGTTCGAGCTCCAGCCGGCAACCTTCGCTATTCGCAATGCGCCCTTTGTCGAAGCGAGGCGCAGCGGCGCTCAAAGTATGACCAATTCGTCTGCCAGCGGCCCTCAACCCTGGTCGCAAGTCGACCTACCCGAGGATCCGACTCTCGCGGCGTAAGCGCATCACACCAGGTCGCCGGCAGCGCCGGCGGCCGCTCGCATGGAACATCCGATGATTTCGCTCAAGACCATCCACCGGAGCGCCGCCAACAAGGCGTCGCACTACTACGCAGACCAGAAGGATGACTACTACAGCCGCGACGGTACTGCGGCGCAGTGGCAGGGAAAAGCTGCAGAGGCCCTTGGCCTCACTGGCAGCATCCAACAGGACGAGTTCCTGCGGGCGCTCCGCGGTGACTTCGGATCTGAAGTTGCACTGTCTCAATCGGTTCGGCTTGATGCCAAAGCCAGGGCCGCGCTTGACATGACGTTCTCCCCTCCAAAGAGCGTCAGTATCCAAGCGCTGGTCGGCAAGGACCCTTCTGTTGTAGCCGCACATGACGCGGCGGTCACCAAGGCGCTGGCATTCATTGAGCAGGAGCTGGTGCGGGCACGCCAAACGGAAAAGGGCGTCACCACCATGGAGCGCAGTGGGAACGCCGCGATCGCCAAGTTTCGCCACGAGACTGCCCGCCCGACGGACGGTGCGTACTCGGACCCCCAACTTCACACTCACGCGCTAGTTCTGAATATTACCCAGCGCGCGGACGGGTCCTGGACCGCGATCTCGAACGATGAGATCTACCGGCTCGTTTCGCTGGTGCAGTCAGTCTATTCGGCAGAGCTCGTCGCCGAGCTGGAACGCGCCGGGCACGCCATTCGATATGAGGGCAAGAGCTTTGAACTTGCGCACGTCTCTCGAGAACAGATCGAAGCCTATTCGAAGCGTTCTCAAGACATCAATGCCGAACTGGCTTCGGTGGGTGCAACTCGTCTTACCGCAAGTCCCAAACTCAAACAGACGATCGCGCTCAAGACGCGCAACAACAAAGCGCCGGAGCTCACTCGCGAGGAGTTGCAGCGCGACTGGGAGCGGCAGGCCAGGGATCTCGGCGTGTCATTCGAGCCGTCGAACACACCGACCGGCAAGGCGGCCGAGCGCACGCCGCAGGCTCAATCCTTGACGGCCGACGAATGCTTGAAGTGGGCAATCAAACACCACACGGAGCGCGAGTCAGTCATGGATGGCAAGGCATTGCTGAAGACAGCGCTGCGCCGATCCCACGGCACGGGCGTCAACCTGGCAGACCTCAAAGGTGCCGTCAAACGATCGTTAGATAGGGGTCACCTAATCCTTGGCACGCTGCAGTATCGCCACGCCAAGGACCGTGATGCGCCCGCAATGTATCGTTCCGAGATGGTTGACGCGTTGGTTCAAGGCGGCACTACCAAGAGGCAGGCGGAAGAACAGGTCCGCAAGTCTATTGCCCGAGGCGAATATGTCCCCACGGGCGCCCGCTACACCACGCAATCCGCGCGTGAGCGTGAAAAGCGCATTTTGCAGATTGAGCGCGAAGGCCGTGACGCCGTCGCCCCGATCCTGCAGGTGGACGCGGCGCAGGCTGCGTTGGCTGACAAAAAGCTCAAGCCTGGGCAGCTCGCGGCGGCCGGCCTGATACTAAGCACGCCGCATCGCTTTGTCGGCGTGCAGGGATTGGCCGGCACCGGCAAGTCGCACATGCTGGCGCAGGTCAAGGAGGCGGCAGAAGCGGCCGGCTATCGCGTCCAGGCGGTGGCGTCTTACGGCAAGCAGATCGAGGCGCTGCGAGAGCTGAACATGGAGGCACGTACAGTGGCCTCCGTGCTTGAAGCGCGCCAGAAGGACCGCTTCAAGTTGGACGCGAAGACGGTCCTCGTCATCGACGAAGCCGGCGTGGTTCCCGCCCGAATCATGGAGCGCCTCATGAAGATGGCCGAGGCCGACGGTGCTCGTGTGGTCATGCTCGGCGACACCGGCCAGACCAAAGCGATTGAAGCGGGCCGACCGTTTCACCAGCTGCAGGCGGCCGGCATGGAGACTTCGCTCATGGGGGACATCATCCGCCAGAAATCGCCAGAACTGAAGGCGGCGGTGGAACTCGCCGCGGCTGGCAAGGCGTCCGCATCCCTCGCCGTGTTGGACGGAAAGCTCAAAGCGGTCCATTCCATCGATGACGACGGCACCCGCTATGACGCCATCGCCTCCAAGTACGCCACGCTCGACGGGGATGAAAGGCGTGAAACGCTGATCGTCACAGGCACGAACGATTCGCGCAATGCACTGAACGAGGCAACGCACCAGGCGCTGGGCCTGTCTGGCCGTGGATTCGACTTCAATCTGCTCACCCGTCGCGACACGACCCAGGCGGAGCGACGGGTGGCGAAGTACTACGTCGCCGGCGACATCCTCCAACCGGAACGCGACTACAAGACGGGCAACCTACGCCAGACCGAGATGTACCGCGTCATCGGCGTAGCGCCAGGAAAGCCAAATGATCTGGTTGTCGAACATGTCATCACAGGAGAGCGCACGCAGTTCAATCCTGCACGCGCCGCCAAGCTTTCCGTATACGAGCCAGTCCAGGCGGAATTGTCTGCAGGCGACTGGGTGCGAGTGACACGGAACAACGCCAAGCTTGACCTTGTCAACGGTGGCCGATTCGAGGTGCTGGCGGTAACCCCCACCACCGTCACCATTGGCGGCAACGGCCGGAGGCTCACGCTGGATGCTGCCACCGGCCCCCTACACCTGGATCGCGCATATGCCACGACCAGCCATAGCGCCCAGGGCCTCACATGCGACCGCGCACTCATCAACGCGGAGAGCTTTAGCCGGACCACGCAGCGTGACGTCTATTACGTGGCTATTTCACGCGCACGTCACCATACGGAGATCTACACGAACGACGCCAGCGAGTTGGCCGGCGTCGTAGATCGGCTCGAGGAAAAGACTGCGGCCTTGGACATCGGATTGGAAGCTACCCGCCCTTGGCGTCCATACAAAGCGCCTGCCACGATGGAACACCACACCAAATAGGATTAACAATGCAATCTATTCAAACACCGTTCTTCACGCTAACCGTCAAGGGAAGCTTTGTCCACATTAAAAGTACCGGGCTGGCGGGGGCCCAGGGCGTGATCCATTTAGTCGAGAGGGACGCCTTAGAAACCTTCGACCAGCTGCTGCACGTCCGCGAGTCCTCCTACACGAACTGGGCCGAGGATCCGTACCCAGTGGAATGCGGCGCGGTGCTGCTGCGCGTCGATGACATTACTCATGCAGAGTACGGCCGCTTGCAGGTCGAGCTAGAACGGCATCCGAGCAGCGGATCGTTGGCTCTGGGTGAACCTGAGCAGGAGCAGATCCAGTTGCAAGCACTTCTGCAATTGCGGCACCAGGTCATGCACTTGTTCGAGATAACCCGACCGGACGAAGCAGCGCGGGCGTGCACAAGCCAAAGGCCTCACCTTTTTACCGCCGGAAGGCTATTGCTATCGCTGCGAGGAGGACGTCACTCTGGAAATTACAGACGCCACCGGCATGACCGGCTGCCCGAAGTGTCACGTTTCCTGGTGCGACTAGCATCCAGCTAAGAGCGCCGCCTATATTCTTGCGGACAAGCGATCACGTTGCGTAGTGAAAGCGAGAAATATAATCGGCCGCAGGTTTCTCGCCGTCTGATCGCCCGAACGACCGCTCACGAAGTGCGATAAACACTCAAAAGTGTTATTGCGTAAACCCGCAGCCGGCCACTCTTGGCCCGGAGTGGTCGTCGAAGACAGGCAATTTTCGACCTGAAGCCGCAAAAGGCGCACGATCACTCCCGCCCCACCGTCGCCAAGTGGGGAAGGTTCTCTCCCCATCCGGCGTGCGTTCAGCGCGTCCATTGCGCGCACTAAAAGTCTAGGCGGATTCGCCCAATGGCTTGCTCATAATGATGCTGCGATAATTAGTGTGTGCCCATTGCGCAAATTCAATCGGCCGGTAGCCGCGTGAGATGTACCAATCTTGCAAATGCGTTGCGGGTTCGGCGGTATCTAAAGCGATTTCACTGGCACCACAGTTTGCCGCCCGAGCTTCGGCGTATTTCATCAGTCTGGTCCCGAGCCCCGACCCTTGTAGAGCGGGGTCCACCCCCAGCTGATGAAGACTAGCGACATCGGGCCGATCGAGCCATGGTGTCCCTCTGGTCCGTGGCGGAGGAACGTAGAGTACGGTCCCCACCAAGTTGCCGCCCGCAACCGCCACATAACACTCCCCAGCATCCAAGCGCTGCCGCGTGACATCGTCGGACTGATCTACAGCTTTGAACTGCCATCCCATTTCACCGAGTTGGGCATATGCTCGGTGCAGTAACGAAGTGAGAGTCGAAATATCGTCGTCGGGTGTAAATAGCCGGACGTCAACAGAGGTAATATCGATTTCCACGTCTTACCTTGCAAACTTGGTTAGAAGTCTCGAATATATATCAGGTAGGCGACCGCTTCTGGCGGCTAGCCGTCCTTGTCGACCGGCCGATGGCGGCCAATAGCTGTCATTACGTTCCCCGGAGTCTCCTAGACAATGCCGAGTGAGAAGATGATCATGTTTTGCTAGCGGGTTGCTCGTGAGATTTAACTAATTCCACACTCTGACCAGCAGAACGCCAGGCCTCTATGCCTCCGAGCAAGTACCTAGCGTCGATGCCCATTGCACGGAGGGTGGCAGCCAGCCCCTGGCTTAGCTCATGACCGTGGGCGCAATAGATGATGACGGGCTGCGTGGCTGATACGGAGTCTTTCCATTCCAGCCACAAAGCGGGATCGAGCCATTGTCCATTGGCAATCGCCACGCCATCCTCCTTGCGCCTGAGCTTGCGACGCACATCTATCAACGTATGGGGAAATTCGGCATTGCGCCAGAGCGCAAGTTCGGGAACAGATATGCTTTGCATGAGCGCCTCCCAAAGGTGTTGATGCTCAGCCTGGGATCGCGCCTTATGCCGTCGGCATCGCCGGCGGCCATTGATGCGTTTCTCCTTGGCACCACTGACACCATGCGTACAGGGCGTCGTACATGACCATGCCATGGCCGAGCATGACGTGGTCGTCGGTGTAAAGGTGCGACAAGCCCAGCGACAGCGCGTACAGTCCGCCTGACTGGGGGGTCAGGTCTAGGCGCGAAGTGTCGGCGCCGCGCACAATTCCGGCCAGTTGCTGCAACGCCGGGTTATCTGCCAACTGGTACTTATCGAGAAAAGCGTCGAAGCTGCATCGTTCTCCGACATGCGATAGTTCCACGCCTGGGATGTCGTAGGGAATCGCGGCGGCTTCCCTGGCAATGCGTAGAACGTCGCCTGCCGGCACGTAGAGAAATTCTGGCGTTTCGTCGATAAAACGGGCGATTAGCCACGGGCAGGCGATGCGGTCGATCTTAGGCCGTTCACGAGTGATCCATTGCATGATGGGCTCCTGAAAAAAGGACTTAGTGCACCAGTGGATAAACCGCCAAGCCAATCAACGCCGCGCCAGCAACGATCATCGGCTCGGACAGTTTCTTGAATCGCAACAGCAACAGCACTGCCGCTATTGCCAACATCAATGTCGGCACATCGACGAGCGTGCGTCGGGCGATAACGATGACCGCGCCCGCGATGGCGCCGATCGCCGCGGCCGTCACGCCATCAACGAACGCGAGAATACCGGGCAGCTTTCCGTACTTCTTGAAGTACGGCGCTGGAATGATGGTGAACAGATAACAAGGCAAAAAAGTGGCCAAGGCCGCCACACAGGCCCCAGGGAACCCGGCGACCAAATATCCGATGAAGCCCACGGTGATGACCACGGGGCCGGGCGTGATCATGGCTACCGCTACAGCATCGACGAACTGCTTGTCGCTGAGCCACTGGAAGTCGGTGACCACGCCGCCATATAAGAATGGCACGATGGCCAGCCCTGAGCCGAAGACGAAAGCCCCTGCCTTGGCGAAGAACACGCCGATCTGCCAGAGCAGTGGCCAGTCCAGCGTGCTCAGCGTAGCCCCGGCTGGCACCGAAACCGCTGCGGCGACCGACAGATGTCCGGACTTTAGCCACTTGGGTGGCGCGCGCCAAAACCAGACAAGCAAGCCGGCCGCGAGAAACAGCCAGGCGATTTCAGATTCGGTGATGACAGTGACGATGGCCAGCGCCAGATAGATGGCCCACAACAGTTTGTCCTTGCCCACGCTCTTGGTAGTGAGCTTGTAGCCGCTGATAGCAATGATGCCGATCACGGCGGCACTCACGCCGTAGAACACCGCTTGCATCCAGGTCAGGCCGCCGAAACGCACGTATGCCCATCCCAGAGCCACGACCATGAAGAACGACGGCAGCACGAAAGCGATTCCCACGAGCGTGGCGCCGAGGATACGGTAATGCACGTAACCGAGGTAGATCGCGAGCTGCGCGGCCAGAGGGCCAGGCGCGAGTTGGGCGAGCGCCAAGCCTTCCTTATAGTCGCCGTCGGTAATCCAGCTTCGCCTGTCCACCAGATCGCGATGCATATAGCCGGCCAGGGCAACCGGGCCACCGAAGCCCAGCATCCCCAGCCGGGTGAAATACCAGACGAGTTGCCAAAGGGTATAGGCGGGTCGCGAGACGAGTGGCTCCGCGCTATCGCTGGCGGATTCTTGAGTGGAGCTCATGGTTGCTCACTTGAACGGAAAAGAGATTAGGCCTTACGCCCACTGGAGAAGTGGGCGTACAGGGAGTCCAGCACAGCGCCGACTTCGGCCAGCAATGCGTCGTCATCGGGCAGGCGTTTGCGCGCGCCGGCCAGCATGGCCTCGAACCCGGCAGCCTCCGGCGCCGCGGCGCCGCCTACGTCCAGCACATGCACCATTGCGCCGAGGCGCACGAGGCCACGGTTTTCGTCCAGGCCGAAGCTGGCGAGCAGGACCTCGAACGACACCCTGTCGGCCACGTGCGTGAAGGTGGCGCCGTCGAAATCGAAGCCCAGAGCATCGGCGGGGCACTCCGCCGGGGTCTCCAGCCATAGAAAGCGCGCGGACGGGTCAATGAAGCGCTGGATCAGCCATGCGCAGGCGACCCGGTCTACCCAGATATGGCGCCGGGTCGCCCAGAGGCGTCCCCGGTAATGCATGGGATCTCGGCGCGCGATGCCTCCCTGGGCCGCATGGGGTTCGCCGGGCGACAGGAGGGATTCGATGGCATTGGCGAAATCGCGCTGCTGCGCCTGTGCGCGCAGCGAGGTTTCAGCCGGGAAGAAGTCGGTCCGGCGCAGCGCCTGGTAGCTCCGTTCGTATCGGCGCAACAGGCGGTTGAGTTCCGCCGCGTTCAAAGCGGCCAGCGTCTGGCGCGCCTGGGCCAGTTCCGCCAACCAGGCGTCGTACTCGGCCGAGCGGTCGAACAGGGCCTGGAACGAGGCGGACTCCTCGTTGTCCTGGGGCCGGACCCGCAGCAGCCAGGCCTGGCCGCCTTCCTCGTTTGTTTCGGCGGCCAGATCGGCCAGCTGGGATGCCTGCTCGGCGTGCGCAGGCAGCAGATAGGCGCCGTCGCGCAAGGCGGCGCAGCCTAGGGCCTTGAGCCTGCGCCAGATGCGCATGCGCGTCGTGGCGCCGCCGGTGGGCAGGCTGACGATCAGCAGAAGCCAGGAGGATGCGTGCGGGGTGTCCATGAGGAGCAGAATAAGAAGACGTTGCGATCTCTGCAATCATGTAGAGATCGCTACAACAGAATTTTTGGTTGCCCCGAATGACAGCGTGGCTTCTTGCCTCGTATCCCCCCGGGGGGGATATGATCGTCACATGAACCAACCCGACCCTCACCATCATCACGACGCCGTGGCCAAACGTCTCAAGCGGGCGGAAGGGCATTTGCGCAGCATTCTATCGATGATGGAAGAACACCGTCCCTGCCTTGAGCTGGCCCAGCAGTTGCATGCCGTCGAGCGTGCCATCTCCCAGGCCAAGAAGATCCTCATTCAAGACCATATCGATCACTGCCTGCAGGATGCGGTAGGCGAACTGGACGAGGACAGGCAACGCGCCATCGACGAGTTCAAAGAAATCACCAAGTACCTCTAAGAACACTATCCATGTTGTCGTTTTCCGATCTGATCGCCCAGGGTGCGTCGCACGCCTGGCTGTTTATTCCAAGCGCCATTCTGCTGGGCGCGCTGCACGGGCTAGAGCCCGGCCATTCCAAGACGATGATGGCGGCGTTCATCGTCGCGATCCGAGGATCGGTGTGGCAAGCGGTGCTGCTGGGCATCACCGCGACCATTTCGCACACCCTGATCGTGTGGGGGATCGGCCTGGGCGGCATGTATCTGTGGCGCGGGGTCGCGGCGGAGGAACTGGAGCCATATTTCCAGCTGGCGTCTGGGGTCATCATCGTGCTGATCGCGGCATGGATGTTCTGGCGCACCTGGCGCGAGCAGCATGGCGCGGGACATGGGCATCATCACCACGACCACGGCCATGGGCATGAGGGCCATTTCCATGGCGCGGAGCGGCACGAAATCGATACCGGGCACGGCCTGGTCGCGCTGGAGATCTTCGAGGACGGCATTCCGCCACGCTGGAGGCTGAGCAGCGTGCGGGGCGGGAACTGGCGGGCGCAGGACTTTTCTGTGACGACCGAAAGGGTCGACGGGACGCGCCATGAATTCCATTTCGCTCAAAAGGACGGCTACCTGGAGTCCCTCGAGGAAATTCCCGAACCACACGAGTTCATGGCGCGCCTGGCCCTGAGCCACGGCCGGCACGTTCACAGCTATGACGTCGCTTTCATGGAACCGGATGAGCGCCAGCATGACCACCTACATGAAGAACTGCGAGGGCTGGATGTGGCTGGCGAGGGATACCAGGATGCGCACCAGTTGGCGCATGCCAACGACATCCGCCGGCGGTTCACGAACCGGAACGTGACCAACTGGCAGATCGCCTTGTTCGGCCTGACCGGCGGGCTGATTCCGTGCCCGGCGGCGATTACCGTTCTCTTGTTGTGTCTTCAGTTGAAGGAGTTCACGCTAGGCGCCGTGCTGGTGCTGTGCTTCTCGATCGGGCTGGCCATCACTCTGGTGACGGTTGGAGCCGTCGCGGCACTCAGCGTGCGTCAGGTCAATAAGCGCGCGCCATGGTTCAGCGCGGTGGCCCAGCGGGCACCTTATCTCTCCAGCCTACTGATCATCGCCGTAGGCATTTACGTGGGGATGAACGGATGGCTTGGTATCCGCGGCTAGGGTTAGAGCTGGGCATCTAAGCGCAATGATTGCTTTGGCTCGGAAGTCGCCCGCCGCACGTCGGAGGGCGGCGACCGGCCAGAAGCGGTCGTATAACTTGCCCTTTTGAATGTCCGCTTTAACTCGCCATTGAGAGCTCGACCGGGTCCGCGCCCCTACCCGCCTAGGCGCTGATCACCACTTCCACGCCCTGGGCGCGGATCGCGGCCACGACCTCCAGGTCGGCCGCCGGATCGGTAATCAGGCGCTGCCCCTGCTGCCAGGCGGCCACGCGGAAACTGGCATGCGCGTTGAGCTTGGTGTGGTCGGCCATCACGGTGGTACGGCTCGCCGCCGCGATGAAGGCGCGGTTCATGGCGCCGTCCTCGCTGTCGCGCATGAATATGCCGGCGGCGGACACCGCGTGCACCCCGAGAAACGCCTCCCGGATCTGGATGCCCGACAGCGTGTCGTTGTCGGCGCGCTCGATAGTGGCCTGTTTGCGAGTGTCGAGCCGGCCAGCCAGCACATACACATACGCCATTCGGCTCTGCCCGGCCGCCGCGGCCACGGAAAGCCCGTTGGTGATGACGTGTAGATCCTGGTGGCCGCGCAGAGCCTGAGCCAGCGCGTGCGCAGTGGTGCCGGCGTTGATCAGGATGCTGTCGCCATCGGAGATGTACTGCGCCGCGCACTCCGCGATCGCGGCCTTCTCGGCCGACTGCTGATTGTGCCGCTCGGCATAGCTGTACATCTCATAGCGCGCATTGCCCTCGGCCAGCACCTCGTGCAAGGCCACCGCGCCGCCATGGGTCCGTGCCAGCATGCCTTTGTCGCCCAGTTCGAGCAGATCGCGCCGGATGGTGATGGGCGAGGTCGAAAAGGCCTGCGCCAGATCGCGCACGGTCACGGCGTTGGTTTCTTGCATACGCGCGAGGATGCGCTGCTGACGTTCGGCTTTGAGCATATTTGATCGTTATCGGGCCGGGGCCGCCACCCTATCACACAGAGATTTCTGGAGCCTTAAAAAATGAAATGATCGATATTGATCTTTTATAAACGAATTTGTTCATATCTGCGTCACATTCGATCAATAAAGTAGCGGACATGACAACTTTCACCCCCTATCCAGCGATCGTTTTTGATCTCGACGGCACGCTGCTCGATACTTGGCCCAGCCTGCTGGCGGCCGTGCGCGCCGTGGCCCCGGCCTCGGCCCCCAGTCTCGATCCGACCGCGCTGCGTCTGGCGTTGAGCCAGGGCGTCGGCCCAATGTTCAAACGCGCCGCCGCGCAACTGGCCGGCCCTGAAGACGGGGCGCGTCCCGCGCTGTTCGCGGCAATGTCGCGCCACTATCTCGATCACACGCTGGTGACGGCCACGCCCTACGCCGGCACCGGCGCACTGCTGGCCGGCCTGCGGGCGGCCGGCCATACGCTGGCCGTGTGCACCAACCGCGACCGCGCCTCCACCCTGACCCTGCTGGCGCACCACGAATGGCGCGCGCACTTCAGCCACGTCCATTGTCTCGACGACGGTCTGCCGCCCAAGCCCGATGGCGCGCCGCTGCTGGCCACACTCGAACGTGTCGGCCATCCCTCCGGACGGGCCCTGTTCGTGGGGGACTCGCAGGTCGACGCGCGCTGCGCACAGGCCGCCCGCGTGGATTTCGCCGCCCATCGCGGTGGCTACCATGCCCGGCCCGGTGACCTTGCCCCCGCCGTATTCACCTATGACCATGCCGGCGACCTGAAGCACTGGATCGCGTCGCACCCCACCCGCGTCCTGGAGACAGAAGATGACTGACCTCGTCCTTGACCAGATCAGCAAGTCCTATGGCAGCACGACAGTGCTCGACCGTCTCTCGCTCACCATCCACGATGGCGAGTTCCTGACCCTGCTGGGCGCCTCGGGCTGTGGCAAGTCCACGCTGCTCAAGCTGCTGGCCGGACTGGAGATGCCCGACAGCGGCACCCTGCGCAAGGGCGACACCGACATCCTGGCGCAGTCGCCCAGCGAACGCGACTGCGCCATGGTGTTCCAGTCGTACGCGCTCTATCCACACATGAGCGTGGGCGACAACATCTGCACCCCGCTCTATATGCGCTCACTCAACTTCGCCCAGCGCCTGCCCGGTGCGCGCTGGCTCATCCCCGGTACGCGCCGCCGTGTGCGCGACGCGCAGGACCAGGGCCGCCAGGTGGCCGGTATCCTGGGCATCGACCATCTATGGACACGTAAGCCAGCCCAGCTCTCTGGCGGCCAGCGCCAGCGCGTGGCGTTGGCACGCGCGATGGTGCGCCGACCCTCGCTATTCCTGTTCGACGAACCACTCTCCAATCTCGATGCGAACCTGCGCCAGTCGCTACGCAGCGAAATCCGCCAGTTGCACGACCAGCTCGGCGTGACCTTCGTCTATGTCACGCACGATCAGCACGAGGCCATGTCCATGTCGGATCGCGTGGCGGTGATGAAGGGTGGCCACATTCTGCAGTTGGGCACGCCGCAGGAGATCTACCACGCGCCTCAACACGCAGACGTCGCCGCATTCGTGGGCGCGCCGCGCATCAACTTCCTGACCGTGGGCCACGACGGCGCCGGCCGCGCTGCGCTGCAGGAACAGGCCATCGAGCCACACTTCCCCACGCGCAGCACCCGAATGGCATTCCGTCCACACGCCGCCACGCTCGCGCCCATGCGCGATGCCCTGGTGGTAAGCGGCACGGTGCAGTTGGTGGAATTCACCGGGGCCGACTGCATGGTTACGCTGCAGACTGCAGGGGCGGAGAAGGTCGTCGTGGTGCTGCCCGCCAGCAACCGCATCCACACCGGCGAGGTGCTGCGCGTGTACGTGCCACTGACGGCCTGGCATGCGTTCGATGCCGACGGCCACAGTCTCGCTGACGGCCAGCGCGCGCTGTCGCTGGCCGCCTAGGAGCCGGGATGCGCATCAAGCCTTTGCAACTAACGCTGCTACTCGGGCCAAGCCTGGTGTTGACCCTGCTGCTGCTGGTGCTGCCGCTGGTGGTGGTAGCGCTCATGTCGCTCACCGACTGGCAGTTCGGCGCGGCCAGCTGGAACTGGATCGGCCTGGGCAATTACGCCGATCTGTGGAACGACACCACGTTCCGCAAGAGCTTCGCCAACACCGTGTACTACCTCATGGTGGTGTCGCTTGGCTCGATCGCAATCGGCCTGGCCGTGGCGCTCCTAATCGAGTCGCATGATTCCTGGCGCGGCTTCTACCGCACCGCGTTCTTCATGCCGGTGGCCTCGACACTGATCGCGATGGCGGTGGTGTGGCAGTTCCTGATGCACCCCTCGGTGGGCTTTCTCAACCACGTGCTGGGCTGGTTCGGCGCCGAGCCGCGCAACTGGCTCAAAGACTACGACCTGGCCCTGCCGGCGCTGGCGGCCATCGGCATCTGGCAGATGTCGGGCCTGGCGCTGGTGATGTTCCTGGCCGGTCTGAAAAGCATCCCGGCCGAACTGCGCCACGCCAGCCTGCTCGACGGCATGCGCCATCCGCTCGACCGCCTGCTGCGGCTCACTCTGCCGATGCTCGGCCCAACCATGCTGTTCGTTGTCACGGTGTGCGGTATCCGTTCGCTGCAGGTGTTCGATACGGTACACGCGCTGACCCAGGGCGGCCCCAACAAATCCACGGAGGTGCTGCTGCACACCATCTACGCCGAGGGCTTCGGTTTCTTCCGCATGGGCTATGCGGCGGCCATGGTGGTGGTGTTCGTCGGCTGCATCTTCGTGCTCACGCTGGTGCAGCAGGCCAGCATGGAAAAACGGACACTCCACTGATGAAAAATCCCATGCAACCCGGGCTGCCCTGGCGCGTGCTGCGTCACACACTGCTACTGGCCGGCGCCGCGGTCTATCTGCTGCCCTTCGTCTGGATGCTGTCGACATCGCTGAAACCGGCCGACGAGATCTTCCGCGACGGCTTCCACCTGTTGCCGCGGCAGTGGGCCGCGGTCGACAACTACACCCGCGCGCTGACCCAGGTGCCACTGCTGCGCTATCTGTGGAACGGCATCGTGGTGTGCGGCGGGATCCTGATCCTGCAGATCATCGTGTCGCTGCCGGCCGCCTATTGCTTTGCCAAGCTCAAATTCCGTGGAAAGCGCCTGGCCTGGGGTCTGGTGCTGCTATCGCTGATGATTCCATTCCAGGCCACCGCGATCCCGCTCTACATCCTGCTTTATCACGCCGGCCTGCTCGACACCACCGCAGCGTTAATTCTGCCGTTCATCGCCTCAGCCTTCGGCATCTTCCTGATGCGCCAGTTCTTTATAGGCGTACCCGACGACCTGATCCATGCTGCGCGGCTGGACGGCATGGGCGAGTTCGAATTGGTGTGGCGCGTGATGATGCCTGCGGCTATGCCCGCGCTCATCGCCTTCTCGATTTTCTCCGTGGTGTGGCATTGGAACGACTACTTCTGGCCGCTGCTGGTAATCAACACCACCGATCTGGCCACCCCGCCGCTGGGCACCATGTTCTTCAAGAACGAGGAAGCCGGCACGGATTTCGGCCCCCTAATGGCAGGCACGGTGATCATCACCCTGCCCTTGCTCTTGTTCTTTCTGTCGGCGCAGAAGCGCTTCATCGAGGGCGTTACCCTCACCGGTGTCAAAGGTTAAAGGAACCTCCATGCAATTCAAACTGCTGTTCGGCCTGCTGGCCGGCGTCGCCCTGATCGGCAATGCCGCCCAGGCCGCCAAGATAGAACTGATCGTCGACTACCCCTATCCCGACATGTTCAACACGGTGCACGAGGAAATCGCCAAGCGCTTCACGGAGAAGTTTCCCGACTACACCGTGAAGTTCCGCGCGCCCACGCCCGAATACGAGGCCGCCGCGCAACAGGCGCTGCGGCATGCCGTCACGCGCCAACTGGCCGACGTGTCGTACCAGGGCCTGAACCGCCAACGCGTGTTCGTCGACCGCAACATCGCGGTCGATCTCACGCCCTTCATCCAGGCCGAGAAGGATTGGGATAAGAGCGGGTATAGCCCTGCGCTGATGTCGCTCGGCCAAGTCAATGGCAAGCAGGTGGGTATCGGCTTCTCGCTCTCGACCCCGATCGTCTACTACAACATGGACCTGCTGGAGCGCGCCGGCGTGAAGGCCGACGCGCTGCCCAAAACCTGGGACGACATCCTCGCCGCCGCCGACAAGTCGCGCGCCGCCAACGCCGGCACCAATGGCCTGCACTACGACTGGGAAATCACCGGCAACTGGCTCTGGCAGGCCATGGTGTTCTCGAAGGGCGGCAGCATGCTCGACGCGAGCGAAGCCAAGGTGGCCTTCGATGACCAGACCGGCCGCGAGTCGATCGAGCAGATGGGCCGCATGGTCGAGCACGGCACCATGCAGAACTTAAAATACAAGGACGCCGCCCAGCTGTTTGTGACCGGCAAGCTCGCTGTGCTGTCATCGTCCACGTCACGCTTGTCGACCATCGAGAAGCAGATCGGCGGCAAGTTCAAGATGGTGACGGGGTTCTTCCCGACCTATGGGGATAACGCTCGCGTGCCGGCCGGTGGCAACGTGGCCATGATGTTTGCTAAAGACCCGGCGCACCAGAAGGCTGCCTGGGAATACATCAAGTTCGCCACCGGCCCCGAAGGGGCCACCATCATGACCAAGGGCACCGGCTATTTCCCCGCCAACACCCTGCCGATTGACGACCCCGCCAAGCTCAAGGGCTATTACGACGCCAATCCGAACCAATACACTGCCGTTCGCCAGCTGCCGTGGCTGACCGGCTGGTATGCGTTCCCGGGCGAAAACGGCCTGAAGATCACTGACGTGATCAATGATCATCTGCAGACCGTGTTCGACAAGTCCACCAAGCCCGACGCCGCGCTGGACGCCATGACGCGCGATGTGCAGAAGCTGCTGAACTGAGCGCCGCGATGAAATTCATCCATCTCACCGACACCCACCTGATCGCCGACGCTGGCGATCTGTATGGCACCAATCCCAAGCAGCGGCTGCAGCAGGCGGTAGCTCACATTCTGGCTCACCAGCCCGACGCCCAGGCCGTGACCATCACCGGCGACCTGACCCATTACGGCCACACCGGCGCGTATGAACACTTGCGCGAATGCCTGGCGCCGCTCACCATGCCGGTGTTCCCGATCCTGGGCAACCATGATCATCGCCAAATCTTCCAGAAGTACTTCCCGCACGTCGGGCGCGACCCCGAGGGTTTTGTGCAGTATGCGGTGGACTTCGGCGATCACCTGGCGGTGTTCCTCGACACCAACGAGCCGGGCGTGCACTGGGGCGTTTTCTGCGAGCGTCGCGCAGCCTGGTTGCGCGAGCAACTGGAGGGGACGGCCAAGCCGGTGCTGCTGTTCATGCACCATCCATTCTTCCCGATCGGCATCCGCAGCATGGACTTCCTCTCGCTGCGTGACACCGGGCCGTTCATGGCCGCCATCGCCGGCTTCGAAGCACGTATCCAGCAGGTGTTTTTCGGCCACATCCACCGCCCGATCTGCGGTGTCTTTCGAGGCATCGGCTACTCGACGCTGCGTGGCACTAACCATCAGGTCGCGCTCGATCTGCACGGCGACGAGAGCCAGATCATCGGTGTACATGAGCAGCCGCAATACGGCGTGGTGCTTCTGGCGTCCGATCAAGTGCTGATCCACACCGAAGACTATCTCGACTGCGAAATGCGCTACAGGCTGCACGAGATGCGCGACGGGGAGCAGAGCTGACTGCAGCCCCGACCGCGGCGGCCGGCCCCGAGCGAGCCGCCGCTTCAGCGCTGCAGAGGCCGGCCTTTCCGCAGGTCAATACCCAGGAGCGCCGTCCGCTTTTTGGGTGGAGCCTGGTCCCACAGGGACCACATACCCGAACATCGGAGACACAATGCGAACGTTACCCCGTTTGACCGTGCGCCTCGGTTCCCCGCCGAGCACCTCCTCCGACATGAGGGCGCACCTGCTCAGTGTCGCACCGTCCTCACCCTGACGCGGCCTGAGGAAGCGAGCCGGACGTCGCCTTCCGACCGTCGCGGTGCCGCTTCGCCTCGTTTTCAGTCTGCACTTGTTCTCCAAGATCATTCACCTTTCGAGGGGATGCGCAATGACATGTCCAAGCAGCCACTCCGCTGGGACTGACCACTAACCCCTTGAAAGCTGCCGTTAGACGGCGCCGACCCAAAGGGCTGCAACGGGTCGTCATCGGCCAGTCGACAAGGGCCGCTCGCGGTTCCCGGTCGGAAACTGCCCTTAGGACAGATCCGACACCACAGGCATGACCGCCTGCCCGAAATGTCACGTTTCCTCGCGCGACTAGGTTCGGACAATCGGCCGACTGGCAGCGGCCCTGAACCACGGTCAAGCGCAAGAAATGACACAGCACAAGTCGATTTCATGTTGCGATTGTCGCCTGGGGCGTACTTTGTCTCACTGTTGTCCCACTGTGGTCTCATGTGTGTCTCATAGATGTCTCACACATGTCCCATAGTTGTCTCACACGTGTCTGACACCTGTCTCATAGTTGTCTCATCACCCAGCGCCCGACGACGAGAATGTCAAGAATCGGCGGAATGTATACGGCTGCATTCCGGGCAAACCCGCTGCCCGCGTGGCCTCTGGCGCTTTAGCGCGGTTTGTTGTAGGACAAAAGAAAACAATTCTGCGCGAGGAAAGCCCCAAAAAATCAAAGAGATAACCGCACCCGGAGGGTGCGTAGTGTGTGGTGGCTTTAAGGGACCCGCCGCCGCCCTGGCGGCGGGGGCCTTAAGGGCACCTGTGGGCGTCCGGGGGACGCTCACGAAGTCCGAAGGACGGCCCCGCCGGCGCAGCCGGTGGGACTGGACGCCCCAATCCAAGACGCCGTTCATCCAAAGCAAAAGGGCCGCCCCTAGGGCGGCCCTCTTGCTTTGGCGGGTGTCGCGGTGGTTAGTGAACGTCAGCCACGGAGGCCAAAGGCCGGACTGGCGGCTGCTCATGCTGAAGTGCTTGCCAAAGGTCATAGTTGGCCTGCATCGCAATCCACGCCTGGGCAGTACTTGCCCCGGCCCGTTCCAGCCGGACCGCGAGGTCGGGACTGATCCCAGCCTTGCAGTTGAGCACCCGAGACAGCGCGACCCTGGACATGGCCAGCCGGTCAGCCGCTTCGGTGACGGACAGCCCCAGGGGGGCAATGACATCCTCCCGGAGAATCTCGCCGGGATGCGGCGGGCAGTGCATTGTCACGACCTAGCTTCCCCTAGGTCTGCTCCCGCCACCTTGCCCGACAGGTCGGAAAAGTTGCTGATCCGCACTGCACCGTCCGGGAACCGGGCAACCACATCCAGTTGGCCACCCATGGCCTCGATGTGGCTGCGCAGCGTCGAAATGTACATGTCCGTCCGCTTTTCCATCTTGGCGATGGACGGCTGTTGCACGTGCAAGATCTCGGCCAGGACCTTTTGCGACAGACCACGGGCCTGACGCAATTCCTGTAGCGGCATGTCCCGAAGCATCTCTTCCGTAGCGGCTTTGGCGCGAAGCTGAGATTCCGGCGACATGGCCGCCCGGAGTGCTGCAAATTTCTTAGCCATTGATCTGCCCTTCCTTTCGCAATTGTTCCAAATGATCGTCGTAAAGCTTGTCCGCTCGCGGCACGAACTCTTCATACCAGCGGTCATTCCCCGTTTTGTCGCCGCCGATCAGCAAAATGGCGGTCCTCCTGGGGTCAAAGGCGTACAGGGTACGCAAGGGATGCCCACCCGCCTGAGTTCTAAGCTCGCGCATGTGTTCGTGCCTGGAGCCGTTAATTCCACTCGAATGTGGAAAGCCCAACGACGTGCCCCGTTCCTCCAGCAGGCCGACCGTGGCGGCCACCGATTCCTGTTCGCTGACCGACAAGCTGTTCCACCAGTCTTCGAACTCATCCGTGAACTCAACTTCCCAAACCATCGATTCCCCGCCTAAGCTGTTTTAAAGATTATAGCCTGCACGGAATATTCCATCAAGGGAATATTCCGAAGGTTTCCCGGTGCGGGCGACCGAGGGACCGCAATGTCCGTCGGCTCGCCTCCTCAGCCAGGGACCGCGCAGCGACCCCGGCGCACATGCTCTTTAGTCCTCCATTTCTCCCATCGGGTGTTCCACGGCCATTGCGGCCTGAAGGGGTTGGACGCGCATCAGTTCAGGCACCCAGCCCTTCCCTTCCAGCAATTGCTCCGCTGCTGCGGCGGCCTGCGCCTTCTTCATCGCAAGCAGCGGCTTCGCCTGCTCGGCATCGACTGCATCTGTGACCACTGCCGCGATTCGGTCCTTGGACACATGGGCAAGGTAGGACTGCGCGGTCGGCTTCCACCACTTGCTCATGTCGAGATCAACAAGGCCCGATAAACGGTCTAGGTGCTTGGTTTCCGCGCCGTGCGCATTGCTGCGGCGGCGGTAGATCGTCAGACTCGTCAGCACGGCCAGCATGTCGAGAACATCGGCCTGGGACTGGTTCAGGAGCCAGGGCAGGACGGCGCTTTCATCTTCCGGCACGTCCTTCGTGACCGACCCAATCATTTCCTGCACGGCGGTCCAGGCCGCGCAGTCCTTGATATCGGGGTCCGTGTTCGCCAATTCATGTTGGGCCGACCGTGCCGAGAAATCGAACGTATCGCCGCTGGCGCTGCGCCGGTTCCAGTCCATATCGCCCAGCATCTGCTCCACCAGCAGGCACAGAGCCAATTGCGGGCGCATCATGACTTCGTATTGCAAGGCAATCACTCTTTGGGCTTGCAGACGATTTGTCAGGGCTTCGGAATGCACCGGGCGCGTCTTTACCGGGGGCAAGTCCACGCCCGTCACCGTCTGGCCCTCTGCGTCGTTGCTGCGCGTGGCCTGCGCCACGGCGTCGCGCTCGTCCTGGCGAATCAAACCGCGCGTGACGGTCAAGTCGCCATGGTAGTCCAGGTGCACAATCGCTCCGCACAGGGCTTTCAGGTCGGCCGGGTAGTCGTAAAGCTCGGCCCGGATTTCACGAAGCTGCCCTTCATAGCCGCGAATCAGGCCGCGAACCTTGTCCAGGTCGGCCGCGTCCTGGCCTTCGGCCTCTTGCAATTCAGCCAGCTTTGTCCGCGCCGCTTCCGTCTTCTTTTGCAGTCCGTCGATCTGCTTGGCCTGGGCCTTGCTGGGCTCCTGAAGGACGCGCTGAATCTCGCCGAAAGACTTTTTGTCGGCGTACTCGAAAGACACGCGGCATTCCACCCACAACCAGCCTTCTGCCTGCACCGCCTTGAACAGCTTGGATCGCTGCATCTTGGCATCGGCCATGCTGCGCACCTTCTCCGGGTCGGTCAGATAGGCGTCGTTTTCGAAAAGGTCGCGGCGAACCTCGCCGCCCGCCTTCTCGTATGCGGCGACGGTCACGTACCGCGCCACGGGCGAATCGCCGCGCATTTCGGTTTCGGCCAGCAACTGGCGAATGTGGTCATCGCGGTTCCAGTATTGGCCCGCCGATGCCTTCCATGCCGCCTCCTGGCGAGCATGGTCAGAGACGGATGCCAGCGCCTGCATTTCGTCCATCTTGATTTTGCCGTCGCGGAACAACTGCATGAGCGTGGGCGACACGCTGCCCAGCGCCAGCAGCTTCTTGACCGCCGATTCGGACGCGCCATGCGCGGCGGCGATGGCCGCAACCGTCCAGTTTTCGGCACGCAAGCGCGCATATCCCGCGTACACATCTGCCGGGTGCATCGCCTTGCGCCCGATGTTTTCGATCAGGCTGGCGTGGTGCGCGTGAGCGGCCGGAATGACAAGGCAAGGGACCGGGCAGTCGGCGGGAAAAACGCCGTCCGCGATCAGCAGGCCCAGGGCCGTCCAGCGCCGTCCGCCCGCGCACACTTCATAGGAACCGTCCGGCGCTGCGACCACAACGAGGTTTTGCAGCAATCCGCCCATCGCCAGGATGGTGGCTTTCAGTTCCAGAATCTCGGCGTCCTGCTTCCGGTCTTCCAGGCCACGGGCCTGATACGCCTCACTCAGGCGCAGTTGCGAATGCGGGATTTCTGTGCGCGTTGCGGCGGCGTGGACGGCGGCGAGTTCGTTGGAATCGAGTTTCATCAAAATGCTCCGGGTCGATATCAAATCAGTGCAGTTGCGCGGGGAATTCGGGCGCGTCGAGCGCGGCGATGAGGGCGGTAAGCTGGCGCATGGTCATCGCGGGAATGCGAAAGCCCAGGCCCAGCAAGTGGGCGCGGCGCATGTCGTTCGCCAATCTGATAAAGTCGTGGTTCATCACGAATCTCCTAGTCCGAGGTTGCGGGTGATGGCCCTTGTCGGTTGCCGCCGACAGGGGCCTTTTACTTAGTAGCCAAGCCAGTTCAGCAGGTCGCGCCCGCGATACAGCGGCTGGTCGCCATGTTCGGCAAAGAATTCTTGGGCGTTCGCTTGGTGGTCGCGCAGTTCCAGCACCACTTGAAACCGGGTCAACACGGCTTCGTCGGCCGTTTCCCTGTCGCGCAAACCGTCCGCGTCGACCACGCCGGTATCCATCAGGTCGGCCAACAGTTCGATGAGGTCGGGGCGATGGCCGGTCCAGGCGAGCAACTCGTTTTCAATCGCGGCGGTCACGACGGGCGCGAAATCAAAGCCTTTACGAGCCAGGGCGGGCGCATAGTCCATCGCGCTGCGCTCGGCGTACTGAAGGCCGCGCTGCGCCAGGGCCGCTTTAGTCAAGGCGCATTCAGCGCCACCCAGCACCGTGTAAATCACGATAGGCATATCAGTCGTGTCCTGTTCGCCAGCCGATCCTGAAGAAGTCGTCCGAGCGTAGGTTTGTTGGATTTGGTTGTTCATGGTCTTTCCCTCCGCGTTATTCGCATCCGTTCCTGTGAGGCCTGTCCGTGCCGTCCGTGGCCACGTAGTGACGACTGGAAAGGGCCGGAGCAGAGGCCGCACGCGGAGCGCAGCCAAAGGCGAGCACCGAACGGGTGAGCACCGGACCCTTGGAGGGAGGAGCGCAGTGGTACGGTCGGCGTTTTAGGACGGGGCTCGCGGGAATGGATGCATTGCGAGAGACAGGGCGGCGACACCAAAGCCAGGCGCGCGCCGAGCGCCCCTACCCGCGCGCAGCGCGGGTCAAGCTGGCCGCAAGGCGGCCCGCAAGCGATAGCGCGCAGCGCCGGCAGGCGCGAAGGCGTGAGCCGACCGAAGGGAGGGACGGCTGGAAGCCCCACCGGGGGTGAGACTGGCGGGGTTGGCCAGGCTCAACGCGAAGCGCGAGAGCCCGACCCGCAGCCGAAGGCGTAGGGGCACGCCCAGGGGTGAACACTCCGTCCGAAAACGGCCCGCGCCGACGTCCTGACCGGTCTGGCCTTGTGCGTTTCAGCGCTGCGAATCTGTCGAAGGCGAGATGTTCAGCAGATCCATGGCCTTATTTGCCCGATCCGTCGCCTGGCCGATGACTTCATGCTGTCGAACGATGTAGTCGAACAGCGCTTTCGGACGATCTTTGAGCTCTACCAACGACTCATCGTTGATGATCCCAATGCACATTTCAATGCACTCGTCGCAGATCGTGACCTGATCGTTGTCACCTCGGGCAACGAGCTTTCGCACCTCATATTGGGACTTATCGCAGAACGAGCAATGCAACTCTGGCGCCTGCTTTTTGGTACGGCGTCTCTTTTTTGGCTCATCCATGTCGGAACGGTGCGTGGGTCACGAAGGCCCGCAATCTAGCACGAGCTGTGACACGGCGGATGCGTGTTTTTCCTAGTAGCGCAACACTAGCGCAGTGGCATTCTTAACTCGTGAAAAAAAACCGCGAATAGGCTGACAACAGGAGGAACAATGGAGGGCACCATGGTGGTAAATGGGGTCAGGGCTGCGTACTCGATGACGCCGACCGACGACGGCGCCGGGATTGTGGCCAGCATCCGATACGGGCAGCGGGGGCCGTGGGAAGGTGTAGGCCCGCCCGGCACTTTTTTCGCCACCGCCGCCGAAGCGCGCGCTGCCATTCGCAGCCAGATTGCCGCCAATATGACGCGTGTGCTCGGACTAATGTGAAGTGCAGCGCCGGCCGGCAGGCCGGCGCCGCTTTTCTCATTTTCGGCGATAGTGGTCCACCATGCCGGCCAAGTACGCGGCCTCCAGCGCCTCGCGCAACTGGCCTACGAACAGTTCGTGATAGACGAGCTGGGCGCGTCCTCGGCAATCCAGCGTCTCCAGGTTCAAAACGCGGCGCGCGATGTCCGCAATGGCGGCGCGAGCCGCCATGGAAAGTTCTACCATGGCCCCTGGGCTCACTCCGGGTCCAGCGCGGCCAGCACTCGGCGGGCCAATTCATTGAGGTCGATTTCCGACCGGGCAATCGCTTGCACTTCATCGAGCGGCAGTGATTCGATAATTCGCGCCATGCGCCGCTCGTTCTCGCGGGCGGCCAGCGCCGGCCAGGCGCTGTATCTGGCGATCGCCGCCAGGCCGTCCAAGTCGTGTTTTCCGTAGCCCTGCAAGAATGCGACCAGGCCACCCGTAATTGCGTCGTCCCGGCTCATGCTGCGATCCTCTCTTGGCGGGCGAGCTGCAAGCGCTGCGTTGCGGCTGCGTGGTACTTCGGATCCATTTCGATGCCGTAGAAGCGCCGGCCGACCTGGCGGGCGGCCACGCACGTCGAACCCGAGCCGGCGAACGGATCCAGCACAATGTCCCGCGGGCGGCTGAAAGATTCGATCAGCGGCGCCAGGCATTCGACGGGCTTTTGCGTCGGATGGTGGCGGTTGCCGCTGTACTTCCAACGCATGACGTCTGGCAAGGGCTCGGCCGGGAGCGCCGGCTGCCCCTTGGCCAGCAAGTAGGCCGACTCGTGCTGATACGCGAGAAATCGCGCTTTGGATTGATATTGCTTCGCAAAGACCAGGTGGCCGACGACGCGAAAGCCGGCGGCGCGCCAGGCGGCAAAGAATCGGTCCACGCGGTTCCAGCCGTAGAACGAAATGCAGAAGGCGTCATCGCGAAGGACGCGGAACATCTGTGCGAACGCCGGCGCCAGCCATTCGTCGGTACGATCGTTGGCGATGCTCCGGCCTGAGCGGTCCACGTAGTTGACGAGGTATGGCGGATCGGTCAGGACCAGATCGACGCAGCGATCAGGCAAGGTGGGGAGAACGGACAGGCAATCGCCCAGGACAACACGACTCATGGTTGGCTCCTTGCGTGCAGCAATGTCAGCCGATCTGCATTGCACTGCACGGGGCAGGCGGGCGCAGCCCACGAAAGCGCGGTCAAGGGACGTGGAATAAATAGCGAACGCAGTGAGCGGTTTATGCCGCGAAAGCCCTTGAAGATGGGGCCGCGGCTACAAAGCCGCGCGCAGCGGCCCTAGCGTCCGTGTGTGAGTGGGATGCGACTGTATGCTCCGTGCAGTGCTTGCGGTTCTCCATATGCCGAAGATGGCGCGTCGCCGGCGCGCCAAGCCCCGTGAGGGGCCATTGCAACCTCGCTAGAAGAGCGACATCTGGCCAGCGGCAGCGGCTTGGCGGATGGCCTTCGGAATGGCCTGCAGCGGCGCATCGATCTCGGCCGATGAACTGTCGGCCGCAACCTGGTCGACATGGTGATCTGGCACGGCCGCCGGCGCCTGCAGGAGCGCTCGAGCGCCCTCCCCCGCTTCGCGACGGCGAAGACGCGCGCCCCAGCCGCCCAGGATGTGTGCGGGCGTAAACCATTGCTCTCGGCACTCACCCGTAAGGCCGTTGCCATGAATCACCACGGCCGGCACGTGCAAGAGCGCCAGCTGGATGAACGTCATATGCACGCAGCGCTGATCGATGTCGATTGCAGTGGCGTGCATGCACTGCTGATAGTTCAGCTGCGCATCATGCATTGCGTGCGCAGCCGCGATCAACATGCCGCCAGCGCCGCAGGCTGGTTCCAGTACGCGCACGAACCCCTGTGCCCCCGTCTTGTCGATGAGATCCTGGCCGTTGCCCATAATCATGTTGCCCATCAGGCGCGACACCTCGTACGGCGTGAAGAACTGGCCGGTGCCGGCGTTGCCCATGTCCAGCATCATGAACGTGCTGCCCAGCACGTCGCCAAAGTCTGCTGCTTGAACCCGGACCTCGTAGGCCATGACCAGGTGCGAGAACGCTTGCACCAGCAAGTCCAGCTCGGCCCGCTCGTACTGAGCGATTACCTGCTGGTAGCGCTGCTCGCGCGCCTCGCGCTGCGCGAGATCGGCACGGGCCAATGCGATCGCGCAGATCTCCACCCAGTCGCTCCACACGCGGTCGATCCCACGCGTGTGCGCGACCTGCCGAATGAGGCTGACGATTTCCTTCT
Organism: Achromobacter sp. UBA2119; assembly: GCF_002331005.1. Lineage (NCBI taxonomy): Bacteria > Pseudomonadati > Pseudomonadota > Betaproteobacteria > Burkholderiales > Alcaligenaceae > Achromobacter > Achromobacter sp. UBA2119. Next base: position 163,063 of record NZ_DCYD01000011.1, read on the forward strand.
GGTGGGCGTCCGCGTTGTTCAGGAAACGGCGTTGTTGTGCATTTGAGGTTTTGGCCATGTACTCTCTCCGGTTGCCAGGGCGGGAATGCCCGGAACTTGAGAGGCACGGCGCAGCGCAGCGCTCAAGTGTCGAAGACGGCCAGCGGCCGCCAGCGGCTCGGGCGTAGCCCGGGCCGCGCCGCACTTGAACGCGAGAACGACGTGGCACCCTGACCGGGAAAGCAGACCCGCCACCCCGTATGGCTTTCCACGGTCCACCTTCAAAGCGCAGCCGTTCCTCTGCAGCGTCACTTAGCAGGGACTGAGCCACGATGGCCTGATGGCGGCCAGAAGAAGAAAGGCCCGCCGAAGCGGGCCGGGATGGCGTTAATCGATCGCCGCGAAGATGGCGTTCGCCTCGGCCTGTTCGCCGGCGAAGTCGCGCAGGGCGTGGTACTTCTCTGCCAGGTCATCGCTACGGTATTGGCTGCACAGTTCGCAGAGGGCGTACAGCGTGGCCACGATGCCGGCGGCGTCTGCCGACATCGTCCGGTCGCACCAGTTCATCGGCCAGACGATGTGAAGCGTCTCGTAGTCGGCGGGGGCCATGTAGAAGCCGTTCGGGATCTCGTAGTAGTGCCAGAAGCCGCCGCTGTATTCCTGCGACAGGCGATCCAACCAGTTGTAGACGCTGATCTCTCCGCGCAGCATCAGGCGACTTCCGAACGCCTTGGGAAGAAAGTTCATGCGTTCGCCATCGGGAACCAGGCGTGCGACGGAAAGAGTGGCTTGGGTCATTTCGTGCTCCTCAGAAGTAGGGCCCGGCCGGGTGGCGGGACGGGAGCACTGGCGCCCTGCGGAACAAGCGCCGGGGGCAAGGGGACGTGGAATATAAAGCGAGCGCAGCGAGCGGCTATATGCCGCGAAAGCCCCTTGCGCCCGGTGCGCGCAGGGCAAAGATGCGCCCAAGGCCTGACACCAGCGCCAGGCCCGGCGCCGCAGGTCAGGGCATGATGCCCTTCTCTGCGAACGAGACGATCCTGCTGCCGGCCACAACCAAGTGATCGAGTACGGTGGTGCCGACCAATGCGAGTGCATCCTTGAGCTGACGCGTCATGCTGATGTCGGCCGCGCTCGGCTCTGCGTGACCGCTCGGATGGTTGTGCGCCAAGATCACGCTCGCCGCGTTATGCGCCAGCGCAGCTTTGACGATCTCGCGCGGATATACAGGAGTGGTGCTCAACGTCCCCCGGAACGGTTCTTCATATGCGATCAGTTCCGCGCGCGGGTTCAGGTACAGGATGCCGAACACTTCGTGCTCAAGACTCGGGTTCAACCGCAGCTGCAGGAACTCGCGCACGAGCTTGGGCGAATCCATGAGCTGGCCGCGCTGGATCTCCTGCAGGACGACCTCGCGTGCCGCGGCGAGGATCTCCTTTGGCGCCGCAAGGCGCACCTCGCCAGCGGAATCCTGCACGAAGAGCGCGCCGGCGGCGTGATCGATGGTGTTGAACGCGATGGAATACTGCATTGCTGGATCTCCAGTGCCGGGCGGGATTGCCCGGCGATCCTGGGATACGCTGCAGCGGAGCGGTCAAGTGGCCCGCCGGCCCCTGGCCGCAAGCGGCGCCGGCACCGTCGGCGTTGCGCAGCACTTGACGGCGAGAACAGCGTGTCACAATCGCCAAAGACGCAAGACCGCCCTCTCTCCTCCAGTGTTGACCTCCTGCCGCACACCCCGCGCGCGCCTATACTGGCCAGACATCTGCATTCACAGAGGTGGTCGATGTGCGGTCGTATTGTTCAGAAATCAGGTCCGCGGGACTACGTTGAGCTGATCTTTACCAACCAGAGCCAGATCTTCGCGGACCCGACGGGGCCGCGCTTCAACATACCTCCGGGCACGCGCCCGCTCACTTTGCATCGCCTGGCTGAAGGCACCGAGGCCATGGGCAGACTGCCCTGGGGTTACAAGCGTCCAGACTCCAAACACTTCATGAGTAACGCAAAGCTGGAGACCATTCTGAAGAACGGATGGCCCTGGCGCTTTCTCATCGGAGCTGGCCGCATCCTGGTGCCTGCAGACGGCTGGTACGAGTGGCCGATGCTCGCGGACGGCGCGAAGCAACCCCACTATATTCACGGTGATGGCCCGCTCTACTTCGCCGCGTTGACGGCCTGGTCGCCCGGCGCGCCGCTCGATGCCGCTCATGGCTTTGCGATCGTGACCAACGATACGAAGGGTGGAATGGTGGACATCCACGCGAGGCGTCCGGTGGCATTGCCGCCCGCGATCGCGCAGCGCTGGGCCGATCCAGCAATCTCGGCCGCCGAAGCCCGCGATCTGCTCCACGAAGGTGTACCCGAGGACGCCTTCACCTGGCATCCCGTTCGGCAGGAAGTCGGCAACTCGAAGTATCAGCTGCCGGACGCCATTGAACCAATCTGATGGTCAAGACCGCGGCTGGTGGTCAAACAGGGCGAGCGCGGCTTCAAACGATGCGCGCATGCCGACCAGCCGCCCCGAGTCCCCTCGGCTGTGCCATAGCTCGTGCTGATAACGGCCGTCGACCCAAACGCGGCAAATGGTCCACCCACGCGGTCCTGCCCAGTAGTAGTCATCCATACGCCGCCAATCTTCGGGATCGCTCATGGCCGTGGCCCAGTGTTGCCCCTGGGAAATAGGGCGCTATGGCGCGGATTCTAGGCTTGTTTATACTGTATGTCCATACAGTGGTTCAGCATCATGCCGTTCAAGCCTCCGCTTCGCATCGCCCAGCTGCGCGCCATCCAAGATCGCCATCGCGGTCCGGACGGAAAGATCAGTGATGCCGATCTTCTGGCCCTCCTGCAGGAGGTCAAGCGGTACCGCTCGTTCATATTGCGCACCAAGCAATTGTCCGGTGGATTCAAACGGCCGTCCGGGGTGCTGGGGCCGGTGTACGATGAGTGGTTTGAGATCCTCTCCGCCGAGCCCTGTGTGGCGGAGCAAGAACAGATGGTCCGCGAGCTCCTGGAAGACCCGAAGAAGCTTCGCAAGGGTATGGGGCCGCGCTAAGACTATCCCGCCCCGTACAGCGGCACCATTGATTCGAACGCCGTTTCATTGGCATACTGGACCCCCACCACTTTTGGAGAGCGAGGCCATGCTCATCGAGATCCAGAAGGAAGGCGCGGAGGCGGCCCGCAAGGGTCTGAGTCTCTTAAGTTGCCCGTATCTGAAGGCGGACGCTATGCCAGGTCACACCGGGGAATCTCCCCGCGAATGGATCGAGCGAGTGAATGCCTGGGAGGAAGGCTGGAAGAGAGAGGTGGCACAGCGAGGTGCCAAACGATCCACCAGTCCGTTTGCAGTCTCCGTCGCCGAGAGGCGACCGGGCTTCCGCCTACCGGCCGCTTAACCGGCCCACAAACCAGCGCCCCGAATGGGGCGCTTTCGTTTTGGCAGAGATCCGCGGCGCGTTTAGCGGCTAAACACCAGCCACGCGGTCGCGCAGATCATCCCCAGGGTGTTTAGCAGCTAAACGATGCCGACGTGCCGCACCGTAGGCACGCTGGTTGCTGCGAGCATGGGTCCAACACGAGAAGGAGGATTTCATGTCGGACGATCTGAAAAATCGCGGTGCGCAAGACCGGTCGCGTATCAACGTGAACGAGGCCCACGAGCTTCATTACTGGACCAACGAGTTGGACGTGAGTGACGAACAGTTGCGAAAGGCTGTGCAGGCCGTCGGCGTCTCAGCAACAGCGGTGCGAGAGCATCTGAAGGGCCAGACCGGCGCCAAGCGCTCCTAGCTATCGTGGTGGGGCAGGACCGTGGACAACGGCCGAAAATTCATCGTCTATCGGTCCCTGAACCAACAGGAACGGTTCGATCTCCTGATGCGATGAGGCGCTGGACGGTAATCAACGGGATGCCGGATGACCCGAAGGCGAGACGCATCGCGATGGAGCAGCCGGCAGTTCCCTCGGTCGGACGGAAGCGTAGAGGACGTACTGCGGTATCCCCGCTCAGCGGGGAGCCGGTATCTGTGTGGGACGCCGGAGAGTGGAACTTGGCGGGCGATGCAGGCGGATACGAGGCCGGCCATCTGAGATTCCGCCTCCATGGCGCGCTCCTGCAGGGCCGCTGGGCCCTCGTGCGTATGTCTGGCAGCGGCGCCGTGGAACGGCCTCCTTGGCTACTCATCTTCACATCGGTTCGTGACCGGCGGAACTGAACCATGGCAACCCGACCTCGAAAGGGCAATGCCCATGCGACCGGCCGCTCCGGAGCGGCGTCCGCTGCATCAAAACTTCCAGGCCTCGAGGCAGATCTGCCGCCTTCCCTAAAGCCTCAGTTGGCTACCTTGGTCGACGGCGTTCCCAGGCACGGAGATGATTGGCTTTACGAGGTCAAGTTTGATGGTTGGGCGTATCAGTGCCATTGTCTTGGGATGAGCTGGGCGACGTCACTGGTGGCGCGCAATGGACGATTTCGAACGTCCAGGGTCGGCTTGACGTGGCCAACTCACCGTGGGACGACTACACGCCGCAAACGATCAGCTAGGCCATGAACGCGATCGGCTACAGCCCGGAGCGGACGAAGAGTTAGCCCGCCTTCAGAACGCCCATGCTGCAGCATCAGCACTGCTGTTTTGAGGCTCTGCATCTAATGATTGGCAGATGGGGGCCGGTGGGTATGTGGGTGAAACTCGGGAAGCCGGTGGGCACACCCTGTGGTCAAGCGCGTGGTCAGGCGGAGCCTGTCCACCGTTTGTCCATCAGCGGTTGTCCATGGGCCGAGCGCAGCGAGCCGAGTGGTCGCGCAGCGATCATCCACATATCCACGGGTTCGATGAATGTCTTTGGTCTTGATGGTTTAGCGGCTAAACACGTGGCACAACGGTCCAAGTGTGTTCCCCGCGCTTACCAATTTGACTCTTGATTGTCTCCGTCGGGGCGGTCTGCCCCAGGGCTTCCACTGACTGGCTGGACTGCGCGCGGTGCACCTGTCTGCTTTCGGCCGAGGTTGTGTGAAAACTCACCGTGCTGAGGGTCATGTCGGAAGTTGGCCTCTCAGATCAACTCAGGATCGACGATCGGAGTTGAGGGAAGGGTTTGAACACCCTCGAAAACAAGTCCATCACGAGTTTTCACACAGCCTCGGCCATAAGCGGACGCTCGGCGGGCATGCCAAAATATCGTTATCTGCATATGTTAACGGTGTCATATGGCTGCAAGAAAAATCCTCACTGTCGGTCTGGAGCTCGCGTCATCCGAGCCAACCTATGCTACGTTTCGGTCAAAGGCATCGCTACTGGACTGGGACATATTTCTCTTCAGACCAGAAATCTCGGAGTTTCTTCACAACTACCACGAAACGTACCAAGGCAAGCCGTGCTTCAATGACAGCTCGTCGTTCGAGGCGAAAGAGTGTTGTGAACACTGGCGTCGCGAAATTAAACAGGCTATGGAGACGGGAAAGACCGTAATTGTCTTTCTGCCTTCTTTGTACGAAGCCTACGTAGATACGGGTAGGCGCTCCTACTCAGGTACCGGTCGAAATCAGAAGACAACCCGTCACGTTGAACTCCTCACTAACTACGACACGCTCCCGATGGGCTTGGAGCCGTTAGCAGCAACTGGGAGTTCGATGAAGCTCACGTCGAAGGGGGCTGAATTATTGGCCCCATACTGGACCGAGTTCGGCGAAAGATCTGGCTACAGGGTTGTCCTGAACGCATCCGATGTTCCAGCATGCGTTCAGACTCGTGCAGGAGACAAAACCGTGGGCGTACTCTATCGGAGCAAGTCTTCCGCCGGGACGCTATTGTTGCTCCCCGACATGGATTTCAGTCCGCCGAACTTCACGAAAAAAAAAGGCAACAGTGAGGTCTGGACGTCTGCCGCTACTCAGTTTGCAGGCGCATTCCTTTCTGCCGTGGTTGCCCTCGACAAAGCCCTCCGATCCTCTTCGGAGGTAACACCGGAGCCGCCGTGGGCCGCTACCTCACAGTACACGCTCGCACCGGAGACAGCGCTACGCGTTCAACTCCTTGAAGCAGAGCGCCAAGTCGAGGCAGCGCAAAGAAAAAAGGAACAGGTCGCCGAGGCGATTTCTGGTGCCGTTATGCCGCGCGGTCTTCTATATGAAAAGGGCAAACCGCTGGAGGCCGCGATCATCTACGCCCTAACCATTCTCGGCTTCAATGCGTGCCAATTCAAACAGTCCGATTCTGAATTCGATGTGGTTTTTGAGTCCGCCGAAGGTCGTCTTATTGGCGAGGCAGAGGGAAAGGACAGCAAAGCGATAAACATCGACAAGCTCCGTCAGCTCTCAATGAATATTCATGAAGACCTACAGCGGGAGGAGGTTTCAGAACCTGCAAAGCCGGTCCTATTCGGAAATGGATTCCGACTTCAAGAACCCAGTTCCCGATCTGACCCGTTCACGGAGAAATGCCACTCAGCCGCCTCAACGTCATCGACGGCGCTTGTTTCAACCGCTGACCTCTTTCTGCCCGTTCAGTACTTGCTTGCGCACGAGGACGCCGAATATGCGGCTGCATGTCGTGCCGCTCTTTTGTCGACTGTTGGCAGAGTCGTTTTCCCTAGTCCCCCCGTCGTGGCCCAGAGAAATAACGACACAGAGCAAGAGGAAAGTGGCGTCTAACAGGTTGATCGACACGGACGTCCAATCGACCGGCTTTGCCGACCAACTGTCGGCGGTCATCTACAGCGTTTCTGAACGTCCGCTTTCCACCGCGAGCTACTTCCGCTTTAGGTCGCAACCGGGCCTCCACTAGAGGCTGACCATGGCCATGAACGGCTCCTCGCACCGTGCAGTCCTATGGACCAAATCACATCTGCTTTAAATCAACCTCTTTGGCGACCTTGCCAAAGGCCTCAAGGTCCGTCTTGACGCGGGCCGTGGTGTCGGCGGGCGTCGATACGCGCGGGATCATGGCCAGCTCCAGGAGGCGTTGCTTCATCTCGGGTTTGGCGAATTCGCGAGCGATAGCTTGCTGAATCTTGTCCACAATGGCGTCCGGCGTGCCCTTGGGCGCCGCTAAACCAAACCACGCGACGGCCGAAAAGCCGGGCATGCCGGCCTCTGGAGCCGTCGGCACATCGGGCAACGCCGCCACGCGTTCGGGGTTGGTGACGAACAGCGGCCGCACCTTGCCCGCCTTGATGAAGGGTGTCTGCACGCCGGTATTGTCCAGCACGGCGTCAATATGGCCACCCAGCAGATCGTTCATCGCCGGGCTGCTTCCCTTGTACGGCACGATGTTGATCTCAATACCGGCGGAGCGTGCAAACATAAGCTGCGTCAAGTGTTGCTGGGTCCCGAGACCGGCATTGCCGAAAGTGATCTTATTGGGATTGCGGCGCCCGTAATCGATGAATTCCTTCAGCGTCTTGGCGGGAAACTCGTTATTCGTCACCACGACGAAAGGCAGGTCCACCAGCACCGTGATCTGCTTGAAGTCCTCCAAGGGCTTGTAGCGCAGCTTGTAGACGTACGGGTTGACCGCCATCGTGCCGCTCGCGGTCAGGGCCAACGTGTAGCCGTCGGGCTCCGCGCGGGCGACGTGCTCGGTTCCCAGGACGCCGCCGGCGCCCGGCTTGGCCTCGACGATGACGGGCTGCCCCAATTCGCTCTGCACCGCCTGGGCCGCGAAGCGCGCCAGCATGTCGGCCGATCCGCCCGTGGCATAAGGCAGGACGATCGTGATCGGCTTGCTGGGATAGTTGTCCGCGGCTGCGGCAGATGAGGCTGCGAAGGCGGCCACACAAGCGGCGGCCAGAAACTTCAGGTTCTTTATCATGAATTGATTACCCAAGTTGCGGAGGAACTGCGCAGTAACCCGGGCAAGGTTAAGCGGTCGCATGTTATATGACCAATCAACAATTAAAATAAAACATCATCAACGTTTTTGATAACGACTTAGGGTAAGCGTGCTTGACGCCATCGACTTGAACCTGCTTCGCATATTCGACGCCGTGATGACCGAGCGTAACGTCACGCGCGCGTCGCACACCCTGCACATGACGCAGCCGGCGGTCAGCAACGCCATCAACCGGCTACGGCTGACGCTGAAGGATCCACTGTTCATCAAGGTCCAGGGTGGGGTCCTGCCCACCCAGCGCGCCGAATTGCTCTGGCCGCCCATCCGCGACGCGCTTGCCCGTATCGCCGAGACCCTGGAGCGCAATGAGTTCGACCCCGCCCGATCGGAAGCCGTCTTCCGTCTGGCCATGTCCGACTACGTGGCCGACCAGGTCATCCGGCCGCTGTTTGTCGAACAACAGGAGGTGGCGCCGAATATCCGCATCCACCTGCACCCCTATTCGCTGGACAACACCACCTCGCTGCTGGAAAAGGGGGAAGTCGATATGGCAGCGGGCGTGTATTCGAACTTCGGTTCGTCGCTGCGCACCCTGCCGCTTGAAACCCTGACCTACGTCTGCGCGATGCGCAAAGGCCATCCGCTGCTGTCCCTGCCGCGCTTCACGCTGGACGATTTCCTGTGCGCGCGCCATCTGGTGGTGAGCCTGCTGGGCACGGCGGCCCTGATCGATCACGAGCTGGCCGCCCACGGCTACAAGCGCAACGCCGTGCTGACGATCAACCAGTTCGCGCTGGCCCCGCGCCTGCTGGCCGAGACCGACCTTATCTGCGTGGTGCCGGCCAACGCCGTGCGCAACAGCCCGCACAGCCACCAGCTAGAGGCCATCGAGCCGCCCTTCCCGCTGATCCCCCGCACGGTCAATCTGATCTGGCACGAGCGCTCGGACAACCTGCCGTCGCATCGCTGGCTCCGCGAGGAGATCCTCAAGGTGTGCAAGGCGCAGGGCATGATGTTCGACCCCGCGCAGGGGGCTGAATCGCACGCCTATTGAGCCTGTCGTTATTCACACAAATGATGAAGATCAATGCAAATCTTTGATTAGATCGAATGATCCGCGGTCGATAAGATTCTGGTCACCCTAGCTTCGGCGCATGTCCGCGCCGGCTTCCTGGAGACCCGCGTTGACCCACTCCGCATCCCCCACCGGCGAGCGCCGTTTCCGCGTCGGATTCGACGTGGGCGGCACCTTCACTGATTTCACCCTACTGGCCGAACACAGCGGCGCGTTATCCTACTTCAAGGTGCCTTCGACGCCGCACGACCCGTCCGAGGCCATCCAGAGCGGTCTCGCCCATCTGATGCGCGAGCACGGGATCGCCGGCGACGAACTGGTCCACGTGGGCCACGGCACAACGGTGGCCACCAATATGGTGATCGAGCGCCGCGGTTCGCGCTGCGCCCTGGTCACCACGCGCGGCTTTCGCGACGTGCTGGAGATCGGCCGCCAAACCCGCCCGCATCTGTACGACTACAACGTCATCAAGCCGGCGCCGCTGGCGCCGCGCGAATGGCGCTTCGAGATCGGCGAACGCATGGCGGCGGACGGCTCCGTGCTGCAGGCGCTGAACGAGGACGAAGTCGTCGCGGTCGCGCGCCAACTGGCCGACGCGCGGGTCGAAGCGGTGGCCATCTGCTTTATGCACAGCTATCGCAACGACGCCCACGAGCGCCGCACGCGCGAAATCCTGGCCGAATATCTTCCCGATGCCTACCTCAGCGTTTCCAGCGAAATACTGCCAGAGTTCCGCGAGTATGAGCGCATGTCGACCACGGCCCTGAACGCCTACGTGGGCCCGCGCATGGCGTCATACATGCGCAACCTGGTCGACTCGGTGCAGGCCATGGGGGTGCGCGTGCCTCCCACGACCGTGCATTCCAACGGGGGCCTGATGTCGGTGGAGTCGGTGCTGACCGCGCCGGTGCGAACCTGCGTGTCCGGGCCCGCTGCCGGCGTCATCGGCGCGGCCGAGCTCGGGCAGGCCGCCGGCTTTCACAACCTGATCACCTTCGACGTCGGCGGCACCAGCACGGACGTGTCGCTGGTGGCCGAGCTGCAGCCGCTGTTCACTTCCAGCCGCCTGGTGGCGGATTATCCCGTCAAGACCCTTATGGTCGACGTACACGTCATTGGCGCGGGCGGCGGCAGCATCGCGCGCATCGACGACGCCGGCGCGTTGAAGGTGGGCCCGCAAAGCGCCGGCGCGGTGCCCGGCCCGATCGCCTACAACCGGGGCGGCACGACCGTCACCCTGACGGACGCGCACGTCGTGCTGGGCCGCCTGAATCCCGTGGCGCTGCTTGAAGGCCGCATGGCTGTGCATGCGGAGCGCGCACGCGCCGCGCTTCAGGAACAAGTGGCCGACCCGTTGGGCATCAGCATCGAAGAAGCGGCCTACGGCATCCTGCGAATCGCCAACTCGAACATGGCCCGGGCCGTGCGCGCGGTTTCGACCGAACGCGGCCATGACATCCGCAAGTTCGCGCTGTGCGCCTTCGGCGGCGCGGGCGGCCTGCACGCGGCCGAGCTGGCGCGCGACTGCGGCATCGGCACGCTACTGATTCCGCAGGAGCCCGGCACCATGTGCGCGCGCGGCATCCTGCTGTCGGACATATCCATGGACTTCGTCCAGACGCTGATGGCCAATGCGAACGAACAGGGCTGGCTGGCGGTGCAGCAGGCGCTGGACGCGCTGGGCGGCAAAGCCCGCGCGTGGCTGACGGGCGAAGGCGTGGACGATTCCGCCCAGCGCCTATCGGCGGTCATCGACGCGCGCTACCAGGGCCAGAATTTCGAGATCCCCGTGCCGCTGGACGGCATGCGCCTGATGCCGCTCACCGACTTCGTGGCGGCTTTCAGCGCGGCCCATATCCGCGAGTACGGCTACGACGCGACCGGCCGCGCGGTCGAGATCGTCAACTGCCGCGTGCGGGCAGTGGGTCTGGTGCCGCGCGCGCCGATCGCGCGCGTGCCTGGCGGCGCCAGCCTCGCGGGCGCGATCAAGGAGCGCCGGGCCGTGTACTTCGAAGGCGCCGGATGGACCGACACGCCCATCTATCGCCGCGCCCTGCTTCCGGCAGGCGTCCCCATCGACGGCCCCGCCGTCATCGAGGAGATGAGTTCAACCACCGTGATCCTGCCGGACCAGCAAGCGCGCGTGGACGACTACGGCAACCTCGTCGTCAACCTCAACCCCTAAGGCAACCCGACATGACCACTGCACCGACTGCCGCCGCCGACACCGACGCGTTCGATCCCATCGAAATGGAGGTCTTCAGCAACCGCCTGCTGTCCATCACCGAAGAAATGGGCAACACGCTGATCCGCTCCTCGTTTTCCAGCAACATCAAGGAGCGCAAGGACTGCTCCGTGGCGCTGTTCGACGCCGCCGGCCGGCTGGTGGCGCAGGCTGCCCACGTGCCGGTGCACCTGGGCTCGCTGTCGGGCGGCATCGACGCCGTGCTGCGCCGCTACGGCGCGGCCGGCATCCGTCCCGGCGACGCTTTTCTGTGCAACGACGCCTACCTGGCCGGGGGCACCCACGCGCCGGACATTACCGTCGTATCGCCCATCTTCTTCGACGGCGTGTTGCGCTTTTTCGCCGCCAATATTGGCCACCACACCGACGTAGGCGGCGCCGTGCCGGGCTCGACCTCGCACCACCTCAAGACGGTATGGGAGGAAGGCATCCGCCTGCCCGCGATGCGCATCGTGCGGCAGGGCGAGCTGGACCTGGACTTGCTGGAGATGATCGCGCACAACACGCGCGAGCCGGACAACCGCATGCACGACATCCGCGCCCAGATCGCGACCAACGACAAGGGCGCGCGCCTGATGCTGGAGCTGGTCGGCCAATCGGGGCTGGACACCGTGCTATCCGCCATCGACGGCATCCTGCGCTACACCGAACGGCGGCTGCGCAACCGCATCGCCCAGCTTCCGACAGGCAGCGTTTCGTTCACCGAACGCATGGACGATGACGGCATGGGCGGCGACCCGGTGGTGATCCAGGCCAACGTGCAGGCGCGCGACGGCCAACTGCACGTGGACTTCACGGGCACCGGCAAGCAGGCGCGCGGCGCCTTCAACTTGCCGGCCAGCGCGCTGAACGCCAGCGTGTATTTCGCGGTCAAGGCCATGCTCGATCCCGAGCTGATGCCGAATAACGGGCTTTTCCAACCCATCACCATCAGTGCGCCCGAGGGCACGATCACCAATCCGGTGTTTCCCGCCGCCGTGGGCGCGCGCGTGACCACCGCGCAGCGCGTGGCGGGCACCGTGATTGGCGCCCTGGGCCAACTGCTGCCGCCCGGCCGCGGCATGGCTTCGTCCAACGACGTGATGCCCTCCATGCTGTTCTCCGGCCCGATGCGCGACGGCAAAGGCACCTTCGTTTATCTTGAAACGCTGGGCGGCGGCGCGGGCGGGCGCGCCCGGGGCGACGGCATGGACGGTATCCAGGTCAACGTCACCAATACGTCCAACCTGCCCGCCGAGGCGCTGGAAATCGAATACCCCCTACTGGTCGACGAGTACGCCCTGGTGAACGATACGGGCGGCGCGGGCAAATACCGGGGCGGCATGGGCATTGCGCGCCAGATCCGCTCGCTGCACGATCAACTGGCCTGCACCATCCGCTGCGACGCGGCGCTGTTCGGCGCAGCCGGCCTCGATGGCGGCCTGACGGGCGGCACCTCGCGCCTCATCCAGAACCCGGGCCGCGCCGACGAGCAGCGGCTGCCCAACAAGATTTCGGGCCACCCTCTGCCGGCGGGCTTCACGGTCCGCCTGGAGACGCCCGGCGGAGGCGGCTACGGGATTCCCGCGGAGCGCGACCTTGCCGATATCCGCCGCGACGTCGTTGGCGGCAAGGTGAGCCGCGCCGCCGCGGAGCGCGACTATGGACCCGAGCGTGTGGCGCGCGCCCTTGAACAGGAAGGCGCATGACCCGTCCCGAATCAGCCGAGCCCCGCAGCGGCGGCGAGGCCCTCATCGCACAGTTGCAGGCCTTTGGCGTGCGGCGCGTCTTCATGGTGCCCGGCGAGAGCTTCCTGCCCTGCATCGACGCCCTGTACGCGCGGCGCGATGCAATCGAATCTATCGTCTGCCGCCAGGAAGGCGGTGCGGCCTATATGGCCGAGGCACACGGCAAGCTGACCGGCCAGCCCGGCATCTGCTTTGTATCGCGCGGCCCCGGCGCCACCAACGCGGCCATCGGCGTGCACACCGCCCGCGAAGACTCCACGCCCATGATCCTCTTCATCGGCCAGGTCGGCGGCGACACCGCCGACCGCCAGTGCTTCCAGGAAGTGGACTACCGCGCCATGTACGCGCCGCTGGCGAAATGGGTGGCGCAGATCGAGCGCGCCGACCGCATCCCGGAATATCTGGCGCGCGCCTGGACCACCGCCACCAGCGGACGTCCCGGCCCCGTGGTGCTGGCGCTGCCCGAGGACATGCTGGCCCGCCTGACCCGAGCGCCGCTGGCCGCGCCGCCCGCGACACCGCAGGCCTGCCCCACGCCCAACGATATGCAGCGCCTGCAGCGGATGATCGAGTCCGCCGCCCGGCCGTTGCTGCTGCTGGGAGGTTCGCGCTGGTCCGATGCGGCGCGCGGGGCGGTACGCGACTTTGCCCTGCGCTTTGACCTGCCGGTCGCCACCGCCTGGAGACGGCTGGAGCTGTTCGACAACAACCATCCGAACTTCGTCGGGCAGGTCAGCGCCAGCATGCCCGCGCACCAGAAGCGCGTCGTCACGGACAGCGACCTCGTCATCGCGCTGGGCACGCGCCTGTGCGAACCGACCACCATCAATTACGAATGGCTCGCCTCGCCCACGCCGCGGCAGACCTTGGTGCACATCCACGCCGACGCCAACGAGATCGGGCGGCTTTGCACGCCGGCGCTCGGCATCGTTGCCAGCGTGGCTGGCTTTGCCCAGGCCGCGGCGGCTCTCGCGCCCACGCCGGGCTGGCGGCCAGCGCGCAGCGGCGCGCACGCCGCGGGTTCGGCGCCCGTGCTGCTGCCGACCCCCGGCCCGCTCGACCTGAATGCGGCCGCCGGCCATGTCGCGGCTTCCCTGCCCGCGCGCGCCTGCGTCACCGTGGGCGCGGGCAACTACGCGCTCTATGCGCACCGGCACATCGCCTTCAAGGGCCTTGCCAGCCAGCTTGCGCCGGCCGTGGGCGCCATGGGCTACGGCCTGCCGGCGGCCATCGCGGCCAAGCTGCATGACCGCGACGCCCCGGTCATCTGCTTTGCCGGCGACGGATGCTTCCAGATGACCATGCAGGAAGTCGCCACCGCCGTGCAGCATCGGCTGGGCATCGTCATCCTGGTGTTCAACAACGGGCTTTACGGCACCATCCGGCTGCATCAGGAGCGGGCCTATCCTGGCCGCGCATTGGCCACGACCCTGGTCAATCCCGACTTCGCCCAGCTCGCGCAAAGCTATGGCGCCTTCGGCCACCGCGTCACAACCACCGAGGAATTTGCGCCGGCCTATGACGCCGCGCTGGCCCACGCCCGTGAGCACCAACTGCCCGCGATTCTGGATCTGGTGTACGACGCCGACATCATCCTGCCCGACCGCACGCTGTCGCAGATGCACGCTGACAGGGCATGCGCCCCGGAGCCGCGCGCATGACACCGCTGCTGCGCCGTGCCGCGCCGCAGGCCGGTTCCGCCCTGCACCTGACCTGGAACGGCCAGCCGATAGCCGCCCAGCACGGCGACACCGTGCTGACGGCGCTGCTGCTGGCCGGCGACCGGCTGCGAACCACACTGGGCACGGGCGCGCCGCGCGCGGGTTTCTGCCTGATGGGCGCTTGCCAGGACTGCTGGGTACAGCGCATCGACGGCCAGCGCCTGCGCGCCTGCTCCACCTTGGCCGAAGATGGCATGGAACTGCTCGACGCCCTGCCCGGAGCGTGCCCATGAACATGCCTCCCATGTCCGATGCGCCGCCGAGCGTGGTGGTGGTGGGCGCAGGACCCGCCGGCGTGCGCGCCGCACAAACGCTGCTGCGCCACGGAGTGCGGCCCGTCGTCATCGACGAGGCCGCGCTGCCCGGCGGCCAGATCTATCGCCAAAGCCCCGTCCCGCGCGGCACCGCACGCCAGCGGTACGGCTTCGAACATCAGCGCGCGGCCCGCATCCACGAGGCAGGCGCCCAATTGCGCCAGCAGGCCGACTACCGCGCAAACACCGCCGTGTGGAACACCGCGCCCGGCCACCTAGATCTCGTTACGCAAGACGGCGACTTGGATGAACTGCCCTACTCCCAACTGCTGATAGCCACCGGCGCCACCGACCGCGTTCTGCCCTTTCCCGGCTGGACCCTGCCTGGCGTCTTTTCGCTGGGCGGCGCCCAAATTGCGCTGAAGGGCCAGCATTGCCTGCTGGGGCCGCGCATCGTCTTCGCGGGCACCGGGCCCTTGCTGTATCTCGTCGCCTATCAATACGCGCGTGCCGGGGGCCAGGTGCAGGCCGTGCTCGATAGCGCGCCGCTGGCTGGCCAGGCACGCGCCCTGCCCGCGCTGCTGAATCAGGTGGGCACGCTGGCCAAGGGCTTGTATTACCTGGGATGGCTGCGCGCGCACGGCGTACCCGTGCACCATTCGGCAAGCCTTATCTCGGCCCGGGGCGAGACCCGCATCGAAAGCGCGCGCGCGCGCATCGTCGACGCCGAACGCCACATTGCCTGTGACGCGCTGGCAGTCGGCCACGGCCTGCGCGCCGAAACCCAACTGGCCGACCTGCTCGACTGCGATTTCGATTTCCACGCCGCCCAGCGCGCCTGGCTGCCGCGACGCGACGCCGACGGCCGCAGCTCGATCGCCGGCGTCTACCTGGCGGGCGACGGCGCGGGCATCGGCGGCGCCGCACTGGCCGAACTGGCCGGCGAACGCAGCGCGCTTGCCATGCTGGCCGACAGCGGCATCCGCGTCGACCCCAAGCGCCTGCGTTGGCTGGCGCGCCGGCAGGCCGCGCTGACGCGCTTTCGGCATGGTCTGGACCGTGCGTTCCCGCTGCCGGCCGCAGGCTCCGGCTGCGACGACAGCGTCATCGTCTGCCGCTGCGAGGAAGTGCGGGCGGGAGCGCTGCGCGCCGCCGCCGCGCAATATGCCATCGATGACCTCAACCGCCTGAAAGCCCTGACGCGCATCGGAATGGGCTTGTGCCAGGGCCGCCTGTGCCAGAGCGGCGCCGCCGAATTGCTGGCCGACTGCCGGAAAATCCCCCTGGCGGCCGTCGGCCGCCTGCGAGGACAGGCGCCCGTCAAACCCCTGCCGTTCGCAAGCTTTGACAAGAACCCGTCATGACACTGCTGCATACCGACGTCGCCATCATCGGCGCGGGCCTGGTCGGCGCCAGCGCCGCCTTGGCGCTACAGCGCGCTGGCGTCTCCACCCTGCTGATCGAACGCGACTTGTGCGGCGCGCGCGCCAGCGGCGTCAACTTCGGCGGCGTGCGCCGCCAGGGCCGCAACCTTGAACAGCTACACCTCGCCCAGCGCGCCCACGGCATCTGGGCACGGCTACCGGCGCTGATCGGTACCGACGCCGAATACGTGCGCACCGGTCATCTGAAACTTGCCCGATCGCAAGCGGACCTGGACAAACTCGTCGCCTATCGCGACAAGGTGCGCGACCTTGACCTGGGCCTGGAGATTCTGGACCGCGCCGCCCTGCGCCGGCGCTTTCCCGCGCTGGCGCCCGACATCGTCGGCGGCTCACTTTGCCCCGAAGACGGCCAGGCCAATCCTCGCCTGGTCGCGCCCGCCTTCGCCCACGCCGCGGCGCGCGCGGGCGCCCAACTGCTTGAGCACTGCGCCATCGCCCACGTCGACACCATGGCAAGCGACTTCCTGCTGACGGCCACGGACGGGCGCCGCATTCGCGCCGCCACGGTGATCAACGCCGCCGGCGCATGGGGCGCTGTCGTGGCCGGCTGGTTTGGCGACGTCCTGCCCTTGCAGGTCAAGTACCCCACCCTGCTCGTCACCGAACCGCTCACACCGCAGATCGGCGTGTCGCTGGGCGTCGAAGGTGGAGGCTTCTACGCCAGGCAGGTGGCGCGCGGCAATGTCGTCATGGGAGGCGGTTATGGCCATGCCTTGCCCGGCGATCGCAGCCGCCCAGGTCCCGCGGCCCTGGCCGATCTCGGCCGCACCGGCCCGGCCATTCTGCCCGCCCTCGCCCGCGCCAACATCATCCGCTGCTGGTCGGGAATAGAAGGCTATTTCCCCGACAAGAATCCCGTCATCGGCTTCAGCGCCAAGGTGCCGAGGCTGCTGCACGCCTTCGGGTTTTCGGGGGGAGGCTTTCAGATTGCGCCTGCGGTGGGCGAAGTCCTTGCACAAGCGGCCCAGGGACAGTGCAGCCTGAAGATGGCGGAGCGATTTTCAGTCAGTAGATGGAACGGATATCAAGCCTTAGGGAATTAGGCGCTTGCCGGCGGTTCCAATCGGCTCTGGCAATGTCGGAAGAATACTCATTGGATCGAACAAAGCCTTGATGCGCCGTTCAAATGCGAAAGCCTGAGTGAGTTTGTCCATGACTGCTACAGGGGATTCAAAATGGCACCCAAGCATCGATCACCATGGAATACCTGTTAATGAGGCCCCGGGCAAAAGGCACTCGCAGGTAGCCATGTGAGCCCCGCAATTCTCATTCTCCCTTTGTCTAACGATCGTTCAGAACTTCAGGATTTTCCGCAATCCGGACGGGGTTTGGCGAATTCCCGAGCGATGGCTTGCTTAATCTTATCCACCATGGCAGTCGGCATGTCATTGGGCGCCGGCGATCCGAACCACGCCACGGCCGAAAGTCTGGGCATCCCTGCCTCTGGGGCCGTCGGCACATTCGGCAACGCCGCCCTGAGTTCTGGGCTAGTGACGAACGCGAAAGCAGCGACTCGGTCGTAAGAGCCCGTATAGCCTAGAGAGCAAGAATCCTGGTGCGGCTCCAAAAGCGAGCGTCGCTGCTTGCGTGTGCGGTTAGCCTCGACCTTGAGCCACGACGAGTGCAGATAGCGTCTCACCGAGGTGCGCGATATGCCAAGTCGCTTGGCAATCTCTCGTAAAGAGCCATGATCGCGCAAATGCCAACGGCGAGTAATGCTGAGAAGACCCACGTCGATCACTCCTGTGTCCCACACGCGTACCGAGCAGGATGGTGTTCACGAGGTTGTTCGGACTTACATGCAAATCAAACGTAAAGGTGGTTCAACTCTGCGTGCAAATCAAAACCTAGCTCGTCTCAAAACTACCCGCGACATTACGCTTGGAACTAGGCAAAACTTTAGGCAGTTGACGCACGCGCCGTTTACGCGATGTCACTATGCGCAGTTGCAGCTGGGCGAATCGAATTCGCTTTGGATGCCAGAGAATCTGCGCCGAGAGGTGGGAGGCAGACCGACCGCTCTGGGTCGAGGTTGTGTGAAAACTCACCGTGCTGAGGGTCATGTCGGAAGTTGGCCTCTCAGATCAACTCAGGATCGACGATCGGAGTTGAGGGAAGGGTTTGAACACCCTCGAAAACAAGTCCATCACGAGTTTTCACACAGCCTCGGTCGTTATCGGCCCGACATACCTCAGCGGATCTGGGAATTAATTTTGGCCAAAGACTTTTCCATCGGATGGCTCCTCTTTCGGTGTTTAGCGGCTAAACGATACATCAGGCGTCGCACAGTGCCGGACGCCAAAGCGCAACCAGGGCCTTGAACTGCGCATGTACCTCGGTCCCCAGGGTATCGGGATACGCGCGTGTTTGGCGGATCAGGCCAATCACGACGAGCATGTCATCGGCTATCTCAGCGTCCACGCTCCAGATATCGGTCAGGTCGAAGCCACCGCACCTGGTCGCGTTCCACCACGAAAGCAGAAAGTCCGCCACCCGTTTGCTTTGGCCAGTATCACGCTGTGCGATGTTGATGAGGCGTGCCAGGGCATCAGTCCCTTTCTTTTGAAGCACCGGGTTTGCGCCTTCCCGTCGATGCTGCTCGAGGCGATCCATGCTTCGTTGGACTTCCGGGCCAACCGTGGGCGGTAGTTCGCCATTTTCGGGTGGGGTGCTTGGTTCTTTTGCATGGAACACATGGGTCGAACATTCCGCCACTACGGCGCGGGCTGTCGTCTCATCACGTGATGACTGTGGCGTCTCCTCCGCCAGTGCGTCTGACGACGCTCGCTTCGCACCTCCGGCTTTCCGAATCGCCTTCACCGCCGACCGCGTAGGCTTGGCCTCATTCGCGCTCAACAGATCTGCGACGGCCTCCGGTTGCTCACGGTGCGCGACGGCCAGTTCATTGGCGAGCGTCACATCAGTCACCTTCCCCGCCGCAACCGCTTCGGCGACGGGTTCGGGCAGCGTGAGTAGACCTGCATGATGGCTTACCCAGGCTTTCGATTTACCGAGCTGACGCGCTAAGTCGGCCCGGGACCAACCAGCTGACAGCTTGCCGCCGATAAAGTCCGCAATTTCCCGCGCGGTTAGGTTCTCGCGCTGCACGTTCTCCACGACCTGATCGAAGTCATCGAAATCCGGATCTTCGAACCCCGGCACCGAAGTCATCTCAGCGACCTTCGCTGCACGGAATCGGCGGTGACCGTGATTGATAATGAAATGTCCGGGAATTGTTGGATGCGGTCGCAACGACAAAGGAGACTTGATGGCACGCTTACCCTTGCGCTCTTGGCGTTTGAACGACGCAGCTAGCTCTGCGATGCTCTCCACGCTGTATCCCGGATTGTTTTTGCCGCGGGAGTTCTTTTCATCTTCGTGGATGAGACTAATGTCATAGGAGCCGGGTTCGCGCGCCTGGGGCGGCGCGCCGTCTAGCAGCGACGCCAAATCGCCCAGGCCGGCCAAGTCCAGGCCGCCGGCATCACCGTGTTTAGCGGCTAAACTCATTTCGCCACTCCCATCGTTTGCAGGACGTGATTGCCGAGGGCGCGCATCTCCGCGCCTGCTGCCCGTGCCGTTGTCTTCCTGCTCTTCCAGACGGGTTCGCCCGCAGCCAGTGCCTCTGCGACGCTAGTGCGCAGACCCACCACAACTGGGGCCAGAAGTTTGCCGTGCGCAGCTTGTACCTCGGCAAGATGTTTGACCTGACGCGGGTTACGGCGGTCAACCCGGTTCGGCACAATACCCAGGAAGTGCAGCTTCGGGTTGTGCTGCTTGGCCCCGACGATCACGCGCATCATGTCTTTGATGCCCTCGATGCTGTAGTCCTCCATCTCGACTGGACTGATCACCGCATCCGCGGTGCGCAGTGCAGTAATGGTGGCGATGCCGATGCTGGCGGGCGTGTCGATCACGCAGAGATCAAAGCCCCGCGTTTCAAATTCGCGCAGGTTTACCTGGAAATTTCGAAGTGCTCGCTCGAGGGGCATGTAGATGACGTTGGCCAGAAGCCGATCTGCGTGCAGCAGGGCAATAGGGCCTGGGGCGTCGCGAACGACCGGCATCTCATCGAGAAACAGTGCGCTCGCCGGTACCTCCAAGCGGTGCTGACGCATGGTCTTGGAGAGGTTCCCGGTGTCCAGGTCCACTACGAGTGTCTTGAGCCCCCGTTCGGCGGCGTGAAACGCAATGTGGATGGCATCAGCGGTCTTGCCGACACCACCTTTGTTCTGTGCGATTACAACAGTTCTCATGTTTGCCATTCCTCTGTCCTTGTGAGGTACGGATGCACAGCAGCCAACGCGAGACTCCGTGTTTAGCTGCTAAACACCGAAGATCATCGGCCGTCCCTACGGTTTTTTAGCGGGAACAGCGGAAGTTTGATTGGATCGGTCGCGGGGGACGTCTATGGCAGCGAAGTAGTCAGCCAGGGCCTGAACCGTCTGGACTCCTGGATTCTTCACCTCGCCGTAGCGGATCTTACGGAGATTGCTCAGCGACACGTGCGTCGCGTCGGCGACTACGCCGAGTTCGTTGTACGGGACGGCGCGGAGGCGGGATAACACCCGGTCAAAAAATTGAAGTTCGCTCATGCAAGCGATTCTAACCCGTATTTGGGTTATTTCAACCCACATATATGCACGCCGGCGCGGCATAGTTCCGTATGGCAAAAAAAGCTACAGAACTCGTCGGCACGAACGTCGATCAGCTCATGCGTACGGCTGGTCTATCTAATGCCGCGCTTGAGAAGAAAACGAACGGCCGCCTGACGCGGTCGACGGTTGACCGTGTTCGTCGCGCGCAGGGAAGCGCAGGAGTGGAAAGCGTTGCGGAAATCGCACGGGCTTTTGGTTTGGACCTTTGGCAATTGTTTGTCGAGGACCTGGATCCGGCACATCTGCCGTCGTTAATGACCGAGCCCGTGGCAGGAACCCTGCCCCTCTCAAAGGAAGAGCAAACTTTGTTGGAGTGCTTCCGCACCCTCAATCCTGCATTCCAGCAGCTGATTTTGAACGATATAGAACGTTATTCAGAGGCTGAGCGTCAAACGCTTGCAAAAAAGGGGGAATCCCCCAAGCGACGCGCATAGATTCCCGCAATGGCGGATCGAAACCACGACGGGTGCCACTGTCTACTGGTTGGATATAGGTACAAACGGCAGCTTGCGGCCGAAATTTAGGCCTTTTGTTACCAAATACGAAAACAATGTCCTTTTGTTCGCCCCTAACTCGGCTAGAACACGGCTGCCTTAGTAAACCCATATTTGGGTTGACAACGTTTATTTACGGGTTATCATGTTCGCACACACCCAAATATGGGTTGCCGCTCTTTAACAATACGCACAGAAGTAACGTCCTGCGCCGCCCGAGAGGGCGCCGCAGAAGGGGAGTTGGCTGCGAACACGGAAAGCCCCGGGGACGAAAAGAAGCAGCAAAAATCTAGGGGTCCCGTAGAGGCCCGTGAAGTCCGGCCAGGTGCGGCAAGCATGTGGTTGAAAAAATCTGTTCAGGCGCAGAGCCTGGAAGACCACCTAGATCTCGAGATGAGGCAGGAAGGGATCAACGATCCCGCCTTCCCACCAGCCCTTCGAGTGAAGGGCGCGAGCGCCTAAGCAGAATGTCTATGCCCTCCGTGGCGAGTAACGGCGGGGCGAACACCCGGCCGGGAGAACAACTGGCCTGCGCCGTGCAAGTCGGCAGGAATCCGCCAGCGTCGTGGTATCTCGCTGGCGGCATCCGAATCGGCGTTCAGTAATCGACTGAGAGGTGTTTAGCAGCTAAACGCCTCCGGCTGAGCGCTCCGATTCGGATGTGTACGCTCCAAAGTCGCAGCAAGGCCGATACGCCTTCTGCTGTTTAGCGCCTAAACACGCTGCCATCACTTGCAGGAGGGAGGACGACCCGACCTTACGTCGGCCTCTGCATTCTGGCGACGCGCTCGCGTCTGCATGTGCCCCCCTCATCCGCCATCTCGCACATGAAATCTTGATGAAGCAATTTTTCGTCTGGACGATCGCCGCGTTGATCTTCGCGGCGGGCTACGCGCTCTACCTCATCTATTCCGATGTCAAAGACGTCTGCGCAAAACAGCAATTCGTGAGCACAACGCTTTGTGCCACCTTGGGAGGCAAATGATGGACCGCAAGGTTTACCCGGTGGAAATAACGCTCGGTCCCAACAAACGCCCTTACTCCCCTGAGTTTCAAACGCTGGACGAATACAAGGAGGGTTGGAAGCGAGTCCTGCTGATGGCTCATGGAAAGGCGGACGTGCGCTGCACGTGCCCCGGTGCCGGTGAAAAGCGCCTCTCAATTCACAGCAGGGCCAATTCCGACAGGTTCCATCTCGCCCGCTTTCCAGAGACGGGCGCCGAGCATAGCGAAGACTGTATCTACTACGGCGTCGATCCCAGCATGTCCGGCCTTGGCTCCTATCGCCGCGGTGTCGTGCAGGAGCTGGATGACGGCGCAGTGAAGATCAAGCTCAAGGTTGGGCTGCAACAGCGCGCGGCTGTCGCGCCTGATGAAAGCAACAATGCCGGACTGGCCGAGACGAAGGTCGCCACCCCTCGACCCCGGTCCGGCCAAGCAAGCATGACACTGCTCGGCCTGCTTCATTTCCTCTGGACGCAAGCCGGCCTGAATACGTGGACTCCCGGCATGGAAGGCAAGCGCAACCTCGGCGTGGTTCACCACCACCTGATGCGTATCGCGACATCGACCTATGCAGGCCGCGCTCGACTGTCGCAAAACCTCGTGATTGCCACGCAGCCCGGCTCGGGGCAGCAGGCGGGACACAACAAGGCTAAGAGTCTCGAAGCGATCACACAGCGCCGCCGCCTGGTCATTGTTGCGCCGCTCGCCCAGCATCAGGAAGGAATGGACGGCAGTGAAGTACTGCCTATCGCCGGGTTTCACGGCATACCTTTCATGGCCTTGGACGAAGGCATCTGGGCAGCGCTCGAGCGCCGCTTCGGCCGCGAGATTGACGCTTGGCGCGCTGGAAACCCAATCATCGCGGTTGCGCAAACAGATCCGCCGAAATCCTCGGCGGGCAACATGCGAGCGCAGGTCGTGGACATCGCGCTCATGCAGATCACGCGTGACTGCATCCCGGTCGATTCGGGGTATGAAGTTCTGATCGCTGAGAAGCTCGTTGCGGAGAAGCGCCGATTTGAAAAGCCCCTGCGATTCGACGCAGGCGAAGACGCGGTCTTTCCCGACTTTTGGCTGCGCGACCTGCCTGAGCCGATCCCCCTTGAAGTTTGGGGCATGTCCGGCACGGATTACTTGTCGCGCAAAAAAGAGAAGGCTGCGCACTATGACGAAACATTCGGTGCCGGAGGCTGGTGGTCGTGGAATGCCGCGATCGGTGACCCAGTGCCCGAATTGCCCCCCAAAACCGCCTAGATGCTCCCCGTGAGGTGCCACCATTGCCGCCATGGTTCTGCATGAACTGCTTCCGACAGGCGCGGGCGGATGAGTCGACCCCTCGGGTATGCATCCAATTTAGAGGTGTTCACGATGCTCAATGCACTTTCCGTGCAGACCACGGATGAAAAGGCGCTCACGCTGCATGAAGCCGCTGAACGCCTCAATGTTTCCTACAGCACAATCTTCAGCTATCGCAAGGAACTTGGATTTCAGCTTAGGGCGCGTGGCGCCTGGCGGATCTGGCCTTCGCGCCTTGCTGCATTCTCGGAAAAGAAGAACAATGTCACCCAGCTATCGCTGCGGGTCTTGGGAGAAGCACCATGCCCATCCGCAAAGATGAAACCTCAGGTATCTGGCAAGTTGATATCCGCGTCCCAGGCCTCCCGCGAGTTAGATGCTCTTCTGGAACATCGGACAGGCAAGCCGCGCAGGAATATCACGACAAGTTGAAGGCTGATTTGTGGCGCCAAGCCAAGCTCGGTGAGCAACCCGACCGCTTGTATGAAGAAGCCGCTGTACGGTGCCTTCGACTTTGGGACGGCCTGCGAGACTACGACAGCAAGGTCCGGCACATTGCCTACTGGCGCACGCAGTTCTCTGGACGCGCCATTCGCTCTTTAAAATTCGACGAGATCGCGGACAAGCTGCCCACTCACACGACGCACCGTCATCGGAAACCCACTCCAGTCAGCGCAGCTACGAAGAATCGTTATCTTGCAACGATGCGCCGAATGCTCAAGCTATGCGAGGAGTGGGATTGGATCGACAAGTGTCCCAAGTTCGCCGAGTTCGTCGAGCCCGATAATCGAGTGCGCTGGGAACCAAAGGACGTTATCGGCCGCTTGATTAGCGCCATGACGCTCGAATGGATGCGGGACGTGAGCTTGGTCGCAGTAGCCACCGGTATGCGCGAGGACGAACTGCTCTCGCTCAAGCCAAGCAACGTCGACATGCCGCGCTCCAATGCCTGGGTCATCGCA
Organism: Achromobacter sp. UBA2119; assembly: GCF_002331005.1. Taxonomy (NCBI): domain Bacteria; kingdom Pseudomonadati; phylum Pseudomonadota; class Betaproteobacteria; order Burkholderiales; family Alcaligenaceae; genus Achromobacter; species Achromobacter sp. UBA2119. Next base: position 187,759 of record NZ_DCYD01000011.1, read on the forward strand.
GAAGAGGCGAAATCCGGTTACGCACGTTCTGTGCCGCTCAACGCGGATGCTCTTGCAGTCCTGCAGCGTCGGATTCCCAAGGCGAAGAAGTACGTCTTCGAGAGGCCGTCGCGCGACGGCCTCGTCCGCAAGATTGGTCAGGTCGATGCGCGCTGTCTTCGCCGCGCTTGCGCAGAAGTTGGCATTGACGACTTTCACTTTCACGACCTACGGCACACCTGGGCCAGCTGGCATGTACAGGCTGGCACGCCGCTCATGGTGCTGAAGGACCTCGGCGGTTGGGAGACACTGGACATGGTGCAGCGATATGCTCACCTGGCCCCGTCTCACCTCGCGCACCATTCGGCCACGGTCGAATTTTGGTCAAAGTCAGAACGCCAAGAAAAAACGCCGCTTGTAGAAGCGGCGTAAGTTCTTGATACTGCAAAGTTTTGATGGTGGGTTGTGCGAGACTCGAACTCGCGACCAACGGATTAAAAGTCCGCTGCTCTACCGACTGAGCTAACAACCCGACCGAAGCCCGAAATTATGGCGGATTTCGATGGGCTTGTCAAAAAATGACAGCCGGTCGTGTTGCTGGCGCGATCTGTCCGCATCCCGCCACCGCAACCCGCCAAGAAAACGGCTGCTCGCGGCGGCCGTCTTCAGAACGCGTCCAGCTCCTGGATTACCAGGCGGCCACCACGGCGCCCTTGAACTTGGTCTGGATGAATTCCTTCACAGCGGGGCTGTGATAGATCGAGACCAGCTTGGCGAACTCGGGACGGTCCTTGTCCTTTTCACGCACGACCAGCACGTTGGCGTACGGCGAATCGGGCGATTCCTGGGCGATGGCGTCCTTGGTCGGGTTCAGGCCGGCTTCCAGCGCGAAGTTGGTGTTCACGGCCGAGGCGTCGGTGTCGTCCAGCGAACGCGGCAATTGGGCGGCGTCCAGTTCGATGAAGCGCAGCTTCTTGGGGTTTTCGACCACGTCGATCGGCGTGGCCTTCAGGCCCGCTTCCGGACGCAGCTTGATCAGGCCATTGGCCTGCAGCAGCAGCAGCGCACGGCCGCCGTTGGTCGGGTCGTTCGGCAGCGCGATGCGGGCGCCTTCCTTCAGTTCGGACAGCGACTTGATCTTCTTGCTGTAGATGCCGATCGGGAAGATCACGGTCTTGGCGATGCTGACCAGCTTGTAGCCGCGATCAGCGTTGGCGTTGTCTAGGTAGGGCTGGTGCTGGTAGCTGTTCAGGTCCAGGTCGCCCGCGGCGAGCGCCACGTTGGGCTGCACGTAGTCCGAGAACTCGATGACCTGCAGGTTCAGGCCCTGCTTGGCGGCTTCGGCCTTGACCACATCAAAGATCTGGGCGTGCGGGCCGGCGGTGACGCCGACCTTCAGGGGCTTGTCCTGAGCCAGCGCGGGCTGGGCGAAAACGGCGGCGCCCAACGCGAACGCGGCCAGCGACTTCAAAACCTTGATGCTCATGTTGCGATATCCCGATATGACGGAAGTAGGAAAAAACAAAGTGGATCAGCGATGCGACATGCGGCGCACGAAGCGGTCGCCCAGGCTCTGGATGGCCTGCACCAGAACGATCAGCACGATCACGACCGCTGCCATGACGTCGGACTGGAAGCGCTGGTAGCCGTAGCGGATCGCCAGGTCGCCCAGCCCGCCGCCGCCGATGGCGCCGGCCATGGCCGAATAGCCGATCAGGCTGACAACGGTCACGATAGTGGCGGCGATGAGGCCCGGCAGGGCTTCGGGCAGCAGCACCTTCATGATGATCTGCATGGGCGAAGCACCCATCGCGCGCGCTGCGGTGACCAGACCCGGATCGACTTCGCGCATGGCGTTTTCGGCGATGCGGGCCATGAACGGAATCGCGGCCACGGACAAGGGCACGATGGCGGCGGTGGTGCCGATGGAGGTCTGTGCCACCAGCCGCGTGAACGGGATGATCGCGACCATCAGGATCACGAACGGCACGGAGCGGGTCGCGTTGATGATGGCGCCCAGCACGTGGTTCACGGGCTGGTTTTCAAGCATGTTGCCGCGCGCGGTCACCGTCAGCGTCACGCCGAGCGGAATGCCGATGACCACCGCGATGGCGCTGGCCACGCCCACCATCAGCAGGGTGTCAAGCAGCGACGTAATAAGCAGGTCGATCAGTTGCGGACTCATGAGCTATTTCTTCAACGGTAATGTCACGGGCGTTCAGGGCGGCGATGCCGTCCTTGAGCGCGGCGGGCGCGCCTTGGGCCAGCACGAACATCGTGCCCACGGCCACGCCCTGGATGTCTTCGACGCGCGCCTGCACCAGGCCCACGTCCAGCGCGAACTGCCGGGTCAGGTCGGACAGGAAGGCGCCCGAGGCGTCGGTGCCGGTCAGCGACAGACGCAGCAGACGCACGGCCTGGCCGGGCTTGGCGGCGGTAAGCGCGCGGATGCGTTCCTGGACGGCGGCCAGCGTGGCGTCGGTCAATTCCGACGCGGTGGCGGCCGACACCATGTTGCGCGTCACATCGTGGCGCGGCTGGGCGAACACTTCGCGCGTGCTGCCGACTTCCACCACCTCGCCCTGCGACAGCACGGCGACGCGGTCGCAGACCTCGCGCACGACTTCCATCTGGTGCGTGATCATGACCACGGTCACGCCGGTCTTGCGGTTGATGTCGCGCAGCAGCGCCAGGATGTTGTGCGTGGTTTCCGGGTCCAGCGCGGACGTGGCTTCGTCGCTCAGCAGGACGTCCGGATTGTTGGCCAGCGCCCGGGCGATGCCGACGCGCTGCTTCTGGCCGCCGCTGATCTGGCTGGGGTAACGGTCGCGCAGATGCTCCAGGCCCACCAGCGCCAGGAGGCGCTCGACGCGTGCCGGGATCTCGGCCTTGGCCACGCCGGCGATTTCCAGCGGCAGGGCCACGTTGCCGTACACCGTGCGGCGCGACAGCAGGTTGAACCCCTGGAACACCATGCCGATACGGCGGCGCTGTTCTCGCAGTTGCGCTTCGTTAAGGCCCGTCAGGGCCTGGCCGCCGATGGAGATGTTGCCTTGGTTGGGACGTTCCAGCAGGTTGATGCACTGGACCAGCGTGCTTTTACCGGCCCCGCTGGGACCGATGATGCCGAAGACCTCGCCCTGCTCGATGTGCAGGTTGATGCCGCGCAACGCCTGGAATTCTCCGTGCGGCGTGGCATAGGTCTTGGATAGGTTCTCGATGTGAATCATGGCAAGCGATTTTGTATCTTTTCTCTTCTAAAGAGAACGACCGTTTTTTCCATTTTTAATAACTACAAGTAATATGAGTTGCCGACGCGGCCCCGCTGCGCTTCTCAAAGGACGCGCAAGTGCCCCGACAACGGCGATCCGGCAAAGACACAAAGGGCAGCCGGGAAGGAAAGCCTTCCTGACTGCCCTTTTAATTGGCGGCCGACGGGCGGCCGATCCGGGTTCAGCGAGCGCGCGAAATGCGGACTTCCGCGCCGCGGCGCTTCACTTCCAGGCCTTCGGACGGCGAAATCCGCAGCCCTTCCAGCCCCTTGATGTAGCTCGAGCCCTGCATCTGCATCACGCGGATCTTGTTGCGCATGACGACCGGGTTATGCACCGGCATGCCGAACATCCAGACCTCGTCCAGGATACGGGCCGAGTTGAACTCGCCCGTATGCTGCGCTGCCGGTCCGAGACAGAGCATGTGACCTTCGCGGCCAAACACTGGGAACTGACCCAGCTCGCAATCGATGGTCCAGGTGGTCCCGCCTTCGTAACGGTGGCCGGTGTTCAGATCCCACCAGGCCTCGCCCTTGGGCAGGTAGACGCGCACCTGATTGCCCGGTTCGGTGACCGGCGCCACCAGCAGGGCCGGACCCAGCAGGTATTGCAGATCCCATTCGTGGGCGTGCGGATCGTTCGGGAACGACAGCGCCATGGAGCGCTGCACCGGCAGGCCGGTACGGGCCGAGTCCTCGATGGCGCCCAGCACATAGGGCACCAGCCGGTAGCGCCACTGCATCCAGGTCTTGGCGTGGGACAGGGTTTCGTCGCCGAAATCCCAGGGCATCAGCCCTTCCACGCCTTGGAACGAGAAATTGGCCGAGAACACGCCGGCGGTCAGCCAGCGCAGGTAAAGCTCGGACGTCATGCCCGAACGATCACGCGCGGCTGAACCGATGTTGTGCACCTGGACGGGCACGCCGCTCGAACCGATCGACAGGGACGTGCGCAGCGTGTGGCGCAGGCCTTCCCAGGTGTTGTCGACCTGGGGCCCCACCTGCCACGGCAGGCGCTGGGCCGCCGGAAAGAGGTCGGCGCTGGGCACCACGCCTTCGGGCGGCACCTTCAGTCCGGCCACCGCGTCGAACAGCGCGCGGCGCACCAGCAAGGGGTACATGGAGCGCAAGGCCGGGCCGGTCTCGCCGTTGCGGGCGGTCACGCCATCGGGGATGGCGATCTGCGCGTCGCAGGCGGGCGCGTCCAGGCCGTCTTCCACCAGTTGGCGATGACGCTCGACCCACAGGTTGTAGATGTCGCGGTAGGTCAGGTCCAGCAAGCCGTAGGGCTGGCCGGACGTGGCGGCATTGCCGTCGAACACCTGGGCGGCGCCGTCGTCCTTGGTCAGCAGCCAGCCGCGGTCTTCCAGCTCTTCGAAGAGCGGACTGGTCTTGATGACGCCCGGAAAGCCGGAGGCCGCCACATGCACGTTGTGCTTGTGAAAGAGCGCCAGCATCTGCTTGGCGTCGGGAAAGCGCTGGGCGTCCCATTCGAAAACCGTTTTGTCCGCCTGAAAGCCCCACGCGATCGGCTGGGCCAGCGTCACGGCGTCGACGGGAATCTGGTTTTCGCGCATGCGCGCCACCAGGGCGACCGTCTGCGTCGGCATTTCGCCGGCAGCCTGCTGCAGCCACGCACCCATTGCCCACAGGACGGGCTGGCCGGCACGGCCGGTCAGCGCGGTGTATTGATTCAGGATTTCGGCGGGTTCGCCGGCAAAGAGGAACAGGTCCAGCACGGCGTCGTCGACGGTCAGCACATAGGCCGAATCCGCGGGCGCGACGCCCACCGAATGTTCCACGCGGCGCATCGTGTTGGCGTAGACGCCCCAACCGCGCGGGCTCCATGCCAACGGCAGCGCACGATGCTCGGGGTCGTCGGAGACCACCGATTCCTCGCGGCGGTTCAGGTCCCCGGGCGTTTCGCCCAGGCCGAACACCCGCTCGTCGGCAGCCAGCGTGAAGCCGGCCGTCCAGACAGCGTCATCGGCCTGGTCCAGCGCGTTGTACCCGAATGCGGGCGTATGCGCGGAAACCTCGGATTCGAAGACGCGGTCTTCGTTGCGGTACAGCGCGACGCGCACAGGGTTGGTCTGAATCTCCAGGGCGACGTCGCCCTGTGTGATTCGCCAGCCGTCCCCGCTTTCGCGGGGCGCGATGGTAGCTTCGCCCACCGCCTCCTGGCGTGCGAGCAGCATTTCGGCCACGGCGCGCACGCGCGCGCCGGGCTTGTCATCATTGAAGTGGTTCGCCTCGCCGCAGCGCAGGCGAAAAACTCCAGGCGCATGCGCCTCGACTACCAGGTGCAACCCATCGCCCGCGTCGAAATCGATGCGACTGGGGCGGGACGTCAGCAACTCGACATTATCGAGCTGGGTAGTATGGGCAAAGTCGAACTTGGGCGGCACAGAGCATCCCCCGGCTTAAGCCAAAAACCATCAAAAGACGCTATTTTGACGGATTTGAGCTTTGAAATAAACTCGATCCCTCTTTTGGACGGTTAATTCATCCAAAAAAGGGGCATGAAGCCCTTGGCCTGCGCCAGGCGCGCAGACGCCGCCGAGTCGCCGAATTGCCGTCCCGAAAGGTCAATTGCGGCCTATTCGCGCCAAATTCCGGCAATTCTTACAATTCTACGCCAGCCCGGCAAAGCCCCCGTCGCGCATTAAATTTTTTTCATCGTGGTGAAACAAGCTGGGCCAGATCGGTCTCCAGCGGCAGCGGTTCGGCCATCAGACGGGCCGCGACCAGGTCTCCCATCAGCGCCGACCACGACAGCCCCCGCGATGCATAACCCGCTGCCAGCCACAAACCCGGGGCATGCGGCAATTCTCCGACCGCGGGCAGACGGCCCGGCAGGACGGCGCGCCACCCAGCCCACCCGGGTAGGCTGCCCGGCACCAGCGCGTCGAATGCCGGAAAACGGCCATCCAGCAGCCCGGCCGCCTTGCCCAGCGTGACGCCCTGCCCTTCGGCGCCCACCACGGCCTCGGCGGCGCCGTGGACATAAGTGCTGCCGACGACGCAGCCCACGCCGATGTCCGGCAACAGATACCCCTCGCCCCCGACGATGCACCGCGGGCCTCCGTCCAGGGCCGCGGCGGGGATCAAGGTGACTTCACCGGCCAGTGCGTGCATCTGGGCGACGCGGGGCAGCGGGTCAAGCAGGCCGCTGGCCGCCAGCACCTCGCGCGAACCGGCGGCATTGGCCAGGATCACGGTGTCGGCCCGGGCCAGCTCCGCACCGGACGCGTCCAGCACGCGCCACCCCTGGCCCGCAGACGACGCCCGCTCGGCGCGACCGGGGATCACCACCGCGCCGGACGCTGACAGCAACGCGTCGATCAGCAGCCCCGGCTGCACCAGCATCCCTTGCGAAAAGAACACGCCGCCCCGCGCGACCGGCAGTCCGGCCAGTGCGCTGGCTTCTTCGCGCGACACCTGGCGCACCCAATCCGACGGAAACGCCAGCGCTTCCAGGGTGCCGGCCAGCGTCGCCGACCGGCCCGCGTCCCGCTCGACCTGGACGGTGCCGCACACCCGTGGCGCCGCGCCGCCCGGCAGACCCTGCCAGCGCGCCATCGCCCGCTCGCTGCCCGCCCGCGACAGCCGCGCCCGTGCGTTGTCATCCCGCGCGACCACCGGTGTAAGCGCCGCAGCCAAGTGGCCGGCATGCGCCGGCGCGCCCAGCGACCGGGCGGCGTCCAATACAGTGACGCGCCAGCCTCGGCCCGCCAGCGCGTGAGCAATGCCCGCACCGGCCAGCCCCGCGCCCACGACCACCGCATGCCGTTCCGATGAGACTGCCGCCGGCAGCGCCGCACTTCCGGCCTGGAGGACCCGCCCCACCGTCATGTGCCATTTGCCCCCATATCCGGGCGCCCGCCGCACGTCGAAGCCGGCATCGGCCAGATTGCGGCGCAGTTCGCCGGTGCAGGCCCACGTGGCGACCGTGGCGTCCGGCGCCGCCAGGCTGGCCAGCGCGCGCAACAGCGGCGGCGCCCACATCTCGGGGTTGCGCTCGGGCGCGAAGCCGTCCAGGAAAAACGCGTCCACCCGTGCGCCCAGGCGCGGCGCCAGCACCTGCGCATCGCCAAAGCCCAGCGTCAGCGTGACGGCGCCGTTCTCGAATTCCAGCCGATGCAGTCCCGGCAGCAGCGCCGGCCACTGCGCAGCCAGGGCGCGCGCCAGCCCTGCCAGCGGCTCGGGCGCATGGCGCGCCAGCAGTGCGGCCAGGTCGTCCCGGGAAAATGGGTGCGCTTCCATCGAGACGACGTGCAAAGCCGCAGACCGTTGCGGATCGTCCCGCCACGCTTTCCACAGCGCCAGGAAGTTCAGCCCCAATCCAAAGCCCGTCTCGCAGACGGTGAACGAGGCGCGCCCCCGCCAGCGCTCCGGCAGTCCGTTGCCGCGCAGGAAGACGTGTTCAGCCTGGCCCAGCGCCCCCGACGGCGAGTGATAGACATCGCCATAGACGGAACTGACCAGCCTGCCGTCGGCATCGACATCAACCTTTGCGGGAACCAGCGGAACGTAAGTCACAGACATCCAGCCCAATAAATACAAACACGATGAAGCGCGAATTATCGGGCCACCGGCCGATTCGCGTTGGATGCGCACCACGCGGCCCAATGGATTAGTCCGTTTGCCACGGGTTTGACGCATGGACGGGCTTACACTGGGCCTATGGATACCTACGATCAGCCCCAATCGCTGGCTTCGCCCATCGACCTGTGCGCCGCGATCGACGCGGCGGTCACGGCCGCCCATGCCGGCGCAGCCATCCTGCAATCCTACGCGCACCACCGCGCCGATCTCGTGATCGATCGCAAGGCCCGCAACGATCTCGTATCGCAGGCGGACCGCGAGGCGGAGGCCGCGATCATCCAGGAATTGAAGGCCCGCACGCCCAAGTTCGGCATCGTCGCCGAAGAAACGGGCGGCAAGGCGCAAGGCGCGGCCACCTGGTACATCGACCCGCTCGATGGCACGACCAACTTCCTGCACGACATCCCGCACTACGCCGTGTCCATCGCCCTGATCGCGCACGCAGGCACGTCGATGTCGGCCAACGAAACCCTGGCCGTGGACACGCCGGTCATCGGCGTGGTCTACGACCCCTGCCGCGAAGAGCTATTCACGGGCGTGTACGGCGTGGGCGCATGGCTGAATGGCCGGCGGATCTCATGCTCGCGCACGCAGACGATCGAAGACGCCGTGCTGGCCACGGGCTTCCCGTTCCGCGACTTCTCATTTGCCGCGCAGTACATGCCAATGTTGCATGACGCCATCAACCGGTCTCGCGGCGTGCGCCGCATGGGCGCCGCCGCGCTGGACCTGGCCTGGACCGCCTGCGGCCGATACGACGGCTACTGGGAAATGGGCCTGGCGCCCTGGGACGTGGCTGCGGGCACGCTGATCCTGCGCGAAGCGGGCGGTGTCTGCACCGACATGCACAAGCAGGATCCCTGGCCGATCGGCGGGCGCGTCGTGGCGGGCAATCCCGCCATCGAACGCGCGCTGCATGAAATGATTGCCCCGCATCTGAACAAGCAGGGCTGAAATGCAAACCGCAGGCAGCCAAACGGCGGCCTGAACACCGGAGGCCGCCTTGCGCGGCCTCTGGCGCTTTACGCGGACGTCTTGGCGGATGCCGCAGCGGCCTGCGCGTCCGGCCGCAGCTCGCGGCGCAGGATCTTGCCCACGTTGCTCTTGGGCAGTTCGTCGCGGAACTCCACGAAGCGCGGGCGCTTGTAGCCCGTCAGCTTGTCCTTGCACCACTGCTGCACCTGTTCTTCGGTCAGCGCCGGGTCCTTCTTCACGACGAACACCTTGACCGCCTCGCCGGAGTGCTCATCGGGCACCCCGATCGCCGCGCACTCCAGCACGCCGGGATGCTGCGCGACCGCCGCCTCCACTTCGTTCGGATAGACCTTGAATCCGGACACCGCAATCATGTCCTTCTTGCGGTCCACGATGCGCGTGTAGCCCTGTTCGTCCATGATGCCGATGTCGCCCGTACGGAAGTAGCCGTCGGCCGTCATCGAATCGCGCGTTTCATCAGGCTTGCGCCAGTACCCCAGCATGACCTGCGGCCCGCGGATGCCGACTTCGCCGCGTTCGCCAAGCGGCACCTCGTTGCCGGCATCGTCCAGAATCGCCACATCCGTCGACGGCAACGGCAGCCCGATGGAACCGGAATACGCCGTCGCATTGGTGGGATTTACCGTCGCGACCGGCGACGTCTCGGACAGGCCGTAGCCTTCGATCAGCGGCCGCCCGGTAATCTTCAGCCAGCGTTCGGCCACCTGCTGCTGCACGGCCATCCCGCCGCCCAGCGTCAGCCGCAGGCCGGAAAAATCAAGCTTCGCAAAGTCTTCGTTGTGCGCCAGCGCGTTGAACAGCGTATTGACGCCCGGAAACAGATTCACCGGCGTCTTGCGCCATGCGTTGATCAGCGACGGCTGATCGCGCGGATTGATGATGAGCACGTTGCGCATGCCCGCATGCAGGGCATACAGGCCGCAGACCGTCATGGCGAACACGTGATACAGCGGCAGCGCGCTGATGATGGTGAGCTGCTGGTCCGCCAGGTCATGCACGACCGGCTGCGCCACCGCTTCGGTCTGCAGCACGTTGGCCACCAGATTGCGGTGCGACAGCATCGCGCCCTTGGGCACACCCGTGGTGCCACCCGTGTATTGCAGCACCGCCACGTCGTCCATGGAAATGGACGGCGGATTGAACGGCAGGTGCGCGCCTTCATGCAGCAGCTTGGGCAGCGCGTGCGCGCCGTCGATGTGCCACGCAGGCACGATCTTCTTGATGTAGCGCGCGGCCAGGTTGACCAGCGACGCCTTCAGGCCGCCAAGCAGATCACCCGGGCCGGTCACGACGATGTGGTTGAGGTCGCCGCGATTGGAGACCTGCTGCAAGGTATGTGCGAAGTTTTCCAGGATGACGATGACGGACGCGCCGCTGTCCAGCAATTGCCGCTGCAGTTCGTCGGCGGTATAGAGCGGATTGACGTTCACCACGGTCATGCCCGCGCGTAGCGATCCCAGCATGCACACCAGATACGCCGGCACGTTGGGCATCATCAGCGCCACGCGCGCGCCCTTTTCGAGGTTCAGGCCTTGCAGCCATGCTGCAAACGCGCGTGCCTGCCCGTCCAGCTGCGCATAGGTGATGTTGCTGCCCATCGCCGTGCAGGCGATGCGTGATGCGTAACGCTTGCAGGCCCGGTCCAGCAAGTCGGTGAGCGAGGAATAATCCTCGGTGGAGATCTCCGCAGGAACGCCTTGGGGATACTGAGCAAGCCACGGACGCGTCATGGTATTTGTCTCCATTAAATTGATTTTTGAATGATGATACCCTTTGTCCGTTCCCCATATTCCGCCCGAGTTCGCTCATGAAACTCCTTGAACCCATCGTTGCCTGGCACCAGGATATTTCCAAGATCCGACGCGATATCCACGCGCATCCCGAACTGGCCTTCGAAGAGTTCCGCACCGCCGACGTGGTGGCGGCCAAGCTCGAGGAATGGGGCATCGAGATCCATCGCGGATTGGGCGGAACTGGCGTCGTCGGCATCATCCGCGGCAACCAGCCCGGCGATCGCGCCGTGGGCCTGCGCGCCGACATGGACGCGCTGCCGATGCAAGAGGTCAACACCTTCGCGCATGCCAGCCAGAACGAAGGCAAGATGCACGCCTGCGGCCACGATGGCCACACCGCCATGCTGCTGGCCGCGTCCCAATACCTGGCCGCGAACCGCGATTTCGCGGGCACGGTTTATGTGATCTTCCAGCCCGCCGAGGAAGGCGGCGGCGGCGCCAAGCGCATGATCGACGACGGCCTCTTCACGCAATTCCCGATGGAAGCAGTATTCGGCATGCACAACTGGCCCGGCATGAAGCCCGGCCAGTTCGGTCTGACGCCCGGCCCCATCATGGCCTCCAGCAACGAATTCTCGATCGTCATCAAGGGCAAGGGCACGCATGCCGGCATGCCTCACCTTGGCATCGATCCCGTCATGGCCGCGGTGCAGATGGCGCAATCGCTGCAGACCATCGTCACGCGCAACCGCAATCCGCTGGATGCGGCGGTGCTCAGCATCACGCAGATCCACGCGGGCAGCGCCGACAACGTCGTACCCAACCACGCCGAATTGCGCGGCACGGTGCGCACGTTCACGCTGGACGTGCTGGACCTGATCGAACGCCGTATGGAAGAGATCGCCCGCCATACCAGCGCGGCGATGGACTGCGAAGTCGAATTCACGTTCCAGCGCAACTATCCCCCCACGATCAACCACGCCGACGAAGCCGCGTTCTGCGCCGACGTGCTGCGCGACATCGTCGGCGCGGACAACGTCAACGCCAACGTGCAGCCGACCATGGGCGCGGAAGATTTCGCCTTCATGCTGCAGGAACTGCCGGGCTGTTACGTGTGGATCGGCAACGGCACTGGCGAGCACCGCGACAGCGGCCACGGACTGGGCCCCTGCATGCTGCACAACGGCAGCTACGACTTCAACGACGATCTGCTGCCGCTGGGCGGCACCTACTGGGTGCAGCTCGCGCTCAAGCGCCTGGCCAAGGCCTGAACGGGCCGACTACTTAGTTACCCGACGTCCTGCCCGCCGACCGCCAGGCACATCGCCAGAAAGCGTTCGGCGGCGCGGGCAGCCGCATCGGCATGCGGCACCAGGATGCTCAGCGTTCGCGTCAGCGGCTTGGGCAACAGGCGCAGGGCCGCCAGCGCCCCGTCTTCGTGACGCATCGACATCACGGACACGAAGCCCACGCCCAACCCCGCACGCACGGCCTGCTTCACCCCTTCCACCCCCGCCAGCTCCAGGCCCACCGACGGCGCCAGACCGCCATCGCTGAACGCCCGTTCCACCAGCCGGCGCACGCCGGAACCGGGTTCGCGCATCACCAGCGGCGACCCCGCCAGATCCCGTAGCGTCACGGCGCCCTTGCCCGCCAGGGCGTGATCCGCCCGCACGATCGCCACTACTTCGTCCTGCCGCCATGCGTGCACCGCCGTGTCGGCGGGCAGTCCGGCGGGCACGTCGCCTTCGATGAACGCCAGGTCCAGCGCCGGCAGGCGATCCACGATCTCGCGCGTATTGCCGTCCGAAAGATGCAGGCTGACGGCCGGAAACGCTTGGCGAAAGTCCGCCACCAGGCGGGGCAGCAGGTAGCTGGCCGGCGTGGTGCTGGCGCCCAATCGCAATGCACCGGTTTCCAGGCCACGCCAGGATTCCCGCACGGCCTGCGCCTGCCTGTACACCTGGCGCAACTGCCGCGCCTGCTCGGCCAGGCGCTCGCCGGCTTCGGTCAGCGCGATGCCGTGGCCGCTGCGGCGGTACAGCGGTTCGCCAAACCATTCCTGCAAGGCGCGCAGCTGGCCGGACACCGCCGGTTGCGACAGATGCAACGCTTGGGCGGTGCGGCTGATGTTGCCGGTATCGGCGACTGCGGCAAACGTGAGCAATTGATCCGGCGTCATGGGCTCGATATCAGAATTTCTGATATTCAATATTTAGATTGAAGATTTTTCAAATAATACGGCCGGATCTAATATTTCGTCTAGTTATGTAGTTATGCCCAAAGGGCCAGTAATGAACACCTCCACCACGACTGCCGTCCCCCTTCCCGCCAGTCCGGCGGCCCCTGTTGCCGCAGCCCCCGCCGCCGCGGCCACGCCATGGCGCGACAAGCTCAACGGCGTGCTGTTCGTGGGCCTGATGGCCGGCGCGGTGATGCAACTAGCCGATCTGCCCTTCATCCGGCAGCTCGGTTTTTCGCCGCTGGTCGTGGGTATCGTCGTCGGCATGCTGTATGGCAACTTCCTGCGCGGCACCATGCCCGCGGACTGGGGCGTCGGCGTGAATTTCACCGCGCGCCGCCTGCTGCGCATCGCGGTCGCCTTCTACGGCCTGAACATCAGCATCCAGCAGATCGCCGCCGTCGGCATGCCGGGGCTGGCCGTGTCCGTGGCGGTGGTGGTGGGCACGCTGCTGATCGGCACCGTCGTCGGCCAGCGCCTGCTCGGACTGGATCGCGACACCGCCATGCTGACCGCCGCGGGCAGCGCCATCTGCGGCGCCGCCGCGGTGCTGGCGTTCGAACCCACGCTGCGCGCCGCCCCTCACAAGAGCGCGGTGGCTGTCGCGACCGTGGTGCTGTTCGGCACGCTGTCGATGTTCCTGTATCCGGTCTTCTATCACGCCGGCTGGCTGAACTTCGATACGCAGGCGCTTGGCATCTACATCGGCGGCACGGTTCACGAAGTGGCGCAGGTCGTGGGCGCCGCCAGCAACATCGACCCCGCCACCACCGAGGTCGCCACCATCGTCAAGATGACCCGCGTGGCGCTGCTGGTGCCCGTGCTGCTGGTGCTGGGCATGTACCTGCGCAGCGCCGCCTCCCATGCGGGCGGCCAGGGCAAGAGCGCCAAGCTTCCGATCCCCTGGTTCGCCGTCGGGTTCCTGGTGCTGGCCATCATCAATTCGCTCGACATCATTCCCGCCGATATCGTCGCGGCCATCCGCCGGCTCGACGTCTTCGCCCTGACCATGGCCATGACCGCGCTGGGCATCGAAACGCGCTTCGCCCAGATCCGCAAGGCCGGCCCGCGCGTGATGGCCCTGGGCTTCATCCTTTACGTCTGGCTGTTGGCTGGCGGCTACGGGATCGTCAAACTGGCCACCTGATGGCCGCGCCGGGCCGGGCGGCGGGCGCCGACGCGCACGCCGCCGTCTCGTTTTTCCTGCATAATCGGCTGGTTCTCTAGCATTGGAGTCGGCCGCATGACCTCCAGCACCAAAACCCCGTTTACGACTCTGCCTGCCCATCGCGACGCGGTGTTGCGCGTCATGCCGATGCCGGCCGATGCGAACATCCACGGGGACGTTTTTGGCGGCTGGATCATGGCTCAGGTCGACATCGCCGGGTCCATCCCCGCCGCCCGCCGCGCCGCTGGCCGTGTCGCCACCGTGGCGGTCAATGCCTTCCAGTTCAAAGAGCCCGTGTTCGTGGGCGACCTGCTCAGCTTCTACGCCGCCATCGTCAAGACCGGCACCACGTCCATCACGGTCTCCGTCGAGGTCTACGCGGAACGCCAGCGGCTGGACGCCGAAGTCGTCAAGGTCACCGAGGCCACGCTGACGTATGTCGCCACCGACGAAGCGCGGCGCAGCCGCCCTCTTCCCACACTCTGAGCCGTAACGCATGACGCAGTCCGCCGCCGCGCAGAAACCGCCCGCGACGCCACGCCGCCTCGACCCGGAAGACGCCCAGACCGCCCTGGCTGAAGTCCAGGAGCGCCTGCGGCGCCAGCAGCTTGTCGAAGACCTGGTTCACCGCCAGGAAGAAGGCGACGCCAAGGCTCCCCTCGTCGAAGACCTGGTGCACCGCCAGCACGAGGCCGAGCTCAAGACGCTGGTCGACAACCTGCACCCGGCCGATATCGCCTTCATCCTCGAATCGCTGCCCAAGGACGAGCGCCAGGCGATCTGGAAGCTGGTCAGCCCCGAGCACGACGCGGACGTCCTGCTCGAAGTCGAAGACTGGGTCCGTGAATCGCTGATCGAAGCGATGGACCGCCAGGATCTCGTCGCCGCGACCGAAAGCATGGACGCGGACGAGCTCGCCGACCTGGCGCCCGACCTGCCGCCCGATGTGGTGGCCGAAGTCCAGAAGGGTCTGACCGAGGAAGAACGCGCGCAGCTGCTGGAAGCCATGGGCTATCCGGAAGACAGCGTCGGCGCCATCATGGACTTCGAGATGGTGCGCGTGCGCGAGGACGTCACGCTCGAGGTCGTGCTGCGCTACCTGCGCCGGCTGCACGAACTGCCCGATCACACCGACCAGATCTTCGTCGTGGACCGCCAGGACAAGCTGCAGGGCATTTTGCCCTTGTCGCGCCTGTTGGTCAGCGAGCCCGAAACCGAAGTGCGGGCGGTCATGAATTCCGACTTCCTGACGCTGAACCCGCTGGACTCCGACGCGGACGCCGCCGGCGCCTTCGAGCGCTACGACCTGGTTTCTGCCCCCGTGATGGACGACCAGGGCCGGCTGATCGGCCGCGTCACCATCGCCGACGTCGTGGACGTGATGCGCGAAGACTCGCAGGAACAAGCGCTGTCGCGCGCCGGTCTGCAGGAAGAAGACATCTTTGCCCCCGTCAGCACCGCGCTGCGCAACCGCGCGCCGTGGCTGCTGTTCAACCTCTGTACTGCCGCCACGGCCTCGTTCGTGGCGTCGCAGTTCGAGGGCACGGTCAGCCAAATCGTCATCCTGGCGTTCCTGATGTCGATCGTGGCCGGCATCGGCGGCAACTCGGGCAACCAGACCATGACGCTCATCATCCGGGCGCTGGCCATGGGCCGGATCACCGGTCGCAACCTGTGGCAGCTCGTCAAGCGCGAGCTGTTCGTGACCTTGCTGGTGGGATTGTGCGGCAGCCTCGTGGCCGCCCTGTTCGCGTGGGTGATCTCGCGCTCGCTGTCCATCGCGCTGGTGATGATGGCCGCCATGATCTGCAACATGCTGGTCGGCGCCTCGGTCGGCGTGTTGGTGCCCATGGTGCGGGCGCGCTTCGGCAAGGACCCGGCAATGGGCTCGTCGGTGCTGCTCACGTTCGCCACCGATTCGCTCGGCTTCTTCATCTTCCTGGGCCTGGCCACGATCTTTCTTTTGTAGCGCTGCCACCACATCCATGCGCCGCATCGGATGGCCGCAGCCCCTGCCGCCCCCCGGTGACAGCCCGCTGACAGGGAAGATGACACGCGCTCCGTTACAGTAACGGAACTGTCATCTTTACCTGGGTCCTGCGATGACCGCCAGATTCCGCGCCGCGCTGCTCTGCGTACTGTTGTCCGTTTTCACCGTTTCCGCACACGCCTGCGACGGCATGCCCTCGTGGGCCCAGTCGGCGTGCAATCGCATCGACCAGATCTGGTCCGAAGGCGGCAACGACCTCTATGTCAGCGGCTGGGCCTGGCACAACCGCGCCAAGTACAGCGCCGACAAGATCGACAGCTTCCGCGAACTTGCCTGGGGCGGCGGCTACGGCCGCAGTATCTACGATGAAGACGGCGACTGGCAGGGCCTGTACGCCATGGCGTTTCTGGACTCGCACTCCAAGGTGCAGCCCATCGCCGGCTATGGCTTTCTGAAGATCGGCCAGGTCAGCGACAACTTCCGGCTCGGCGCGGGCTACACCGTGTTCCTCACCGCGCGCCACGACATCATGAGCTACGTGCCGTTTCCCGGCATCCTGCCGTTGGTCAGCGCGGGCTACAAGGACGCCATGCTTTACGCGACGTACATCCCGGGCTCAAGCGGCGCGGGCAATGTGCTGTTCGTGTTCGGCCGCTGGCAGTTCTGAAACGCGTCAGAACGCGTGGCCCAGCTTGCGCACCAGATCGCCCAGCCGCCAGTCGTCGATGCCATGCGCACGCAGCGCGCGCGCCGTTTCCACCACGTAGTCCAGGCACGGTCCGGAATGTCCGACCGCATTGCGCACGGACGTCAGCAGGCGGTCGTCGCAGAGATCGGCGGCATACTCGCGGCAGGCGCGATTCAGCAGGAACACCAGTCCACGCACCGGCGCGGCCTCGGTGTGACAGGTCAGCCAGCGCGGACGGTAGGCGCCCGTGACCATCTCCCGGCGCCATAAGGCTTCAAAGACCTGCGGCACGTCGCTGGCCGCGATCTGAAAGGCCACGCCGCGGCAGCAACCGCCGCGATCCAGTCCGAACACGAGACCAGGATTGTCCGGCGACCCGCGGTGGTCATGCGACCACAGGCACAGCGAACGGTGATAGCCCCGCACGGTGGCCAGGCGCCGTTCGCGCCAGGCAAACCCGGGATGCCAGATCAGGGAACCGTAGGCAAACACCCACAGGTCGTCGACGCCGTTCCAGCCGGTCAGGAGGTCATCCACCGATGCTGCTTGCCGCGATTCTTGCATTCCGGCGCAGCCGGCGGGCACTGCCAACGACATAGGGTCCTCTGATATCCCGATTCACTCCAAGACTGGAGTGAGCGATATCCTACGCCGCCCCCCGCGCAAAAGCATTGCCAGATTGGGCCCGCGCAACACGCAGAAAGAAATTTGCATCCGCGGCGGCGGGGGACCCAGGAAAAAATTTGCGCGCGCCGCGGCTAGACCGCGCCCAGCGGCAATTCCGTGGTGCTTTTGATGACTTCCATCGAGAAGCTGGCACTGACGTCCAGCAGATCCACCGCGCCGATCAGCCGTCGGTAGAAGCGGTCGTACGCCGCCATGTCCTCGACCACCACCTTCAGCAGATAGTCTACGTCGCCGGCCATGCGATGGAATTCGACCACGTTGGGCAAGGCCATCACGGCATTGATCAGGCTTTGCGTCCATTTCTCGTTGTGCTGGCTGGTGCGAATGGACACGAACACCGTCAGGTTCAGGCCCAACGCGCGCGGATCCAGCAGGATGGCATTGCGCGCGATGACGCCGTCGTCCTTCAGCTTCTGGATCCGGCGCCAGCACGGCGTCACGGAAAGGTTCACCTGTTCGGCCACTTCCGCAACCGAGCAGGTGGCGTCCTTTTGCAGCAGCGCGAGTATCTTCAGGTCCGTCTGGTCCATGGGATGTCTTGACGCCATCAATAAGTCCCGGGGTAGCCGCCCCCGTCGATCAGCAGGCTCTGCCCCGTCATGTAACCCGAGTGCGCCGAGCAGACATACGCGCACAACGCACCCAGTTCCTCGGGCTGGCCATATCGGCCGGCGGGATTGCTGCGCGCCCGCTCGTCCCACAACTGCTCGAACGTCTTGCCGCCCTGCTCCACCATGCCCTGGATGTGCCGGGTCTGCGCATCGGTGGCGAAGGCGCCCGGCAGCAGATTGTTGATGGTGACGTTGTGCCGGACCGTCTGGCGCGCCAGGCCGCCCACGAAGCCGATCAGGCCCGAACGCGCACCGTTGGACAGCCCCAGCTCGGCATGCGGCGCCTTCACGCTGCGCGACACGATATTGACGATACGCCCGAACCGACGCTCGACCATGCCGTCCACCACGCGGCGGATCATGTCGATCGGTCCCAGCATCATGGCGTCGAGCGCGGCGATCCAGTCGTCACGCGACCAATCGCGGAAGTCGCCCGGCAGCGGGCCGTCGGCGTTGTTGATAAGGATGTCGGGATGCGGACAGGCGGCGATTGCCGCGTCGCGCCCCTCGGCAAGCGTCAGGTCGGCCGACACCCAGCCCACGCCGATGCCGGTTTCGCGCGATATGTCGGCGGCGGCCTGTTCAAGCGTCTGCGGATTGCGCGCCGCGATGGTCACGGCCACGCCTTCGCGCGCCAACTGCAGGGCGCAGGCGCGCCCCATGCCGCGGCTGCCGCCAAACACCAGTGCTTTTTTGCCGCTGATCCCCAGGTCCATGCCTGCCCTCTCTGCTGTCGCGTTGACGGCGCCGGACCTCCGCGGCCCGCCGCTCCGAAGCGGTCCAGTATAGGAGCGCGCCCGCCGGCAGGGAATTTTTTTCTAATCGGACCGGCCAAGAAAAATGGGGCCCCGCGAGGGGCCCCATCGGCAATGCAGCGCGCTGCGCTTACCGCATCAACCCATCCATTGGCTCACGGGCGCCGCGGTGTCCTGCAGCGGCTGCGCGATCACGTCGATCAGCGCAGGGCCGTCGTGCTCCATGGCGGCCTTGATCGCGGCGTCCAGCTTGGACGGGTCCTCGACACGCCACGCCTTCACGCCATAGGCCTCGGCGATACGCGCATGGTCGGTGCGATTGAAGTCCACGCTGTAGTAGCGCTTGTCGTAGCCGGCCTTCTGGCTGGCCTTGATCCAGCCGTAGACCGAATTCGAGAACACCACCATCAGCAGCGGCGCCTTGTGGCGCACGATGGTTTCCAATTCACCCACCGTGAAGCCGAAGCTGCCGTCGCCCATCACCGACACGCACTTCGATTGCGGACGGCCGACCCAGGCGCCCAGCGCCGCCGACATCGAAAAGCCCAGCGCGCCGTGGGCGCGGTTGGTGATGAAGTGGCGGCCGGGACGCGAGACGTCGTAATAGGCCGAAAAATACGGGCACGGCGTGCCGGGGTCCGCGCAGACTACCGCGTCGTCGGGCAGCAGGCGGTTCAGCGACTGCACCACGCGCTCGGGGCGGATCGGCGCGTCCAGGCTGGCGGCCAGCGGCTCAAGCTGCGCGCGGCGCGCTTCCTTGGCGCGCCCGGCCAGCACCGCGCCGTCGGTCGCATCGGATGGCCGGTGCTTGATGCGCGCCTGCACTTCGGCGGACAGCGCTTCGAGGGCCAGCTTGGCATCGCCCACCAGACCGACTTCGGTCAGGTAGTTGGCGCCGATCACCATCGGGTCGATGTCGATGTGCAGGATCGGCACGTTGCGGTTCGGGAAGCGCCAGTGCTCGGTCGAGGTCGACCCGGCGCGGCAGCCCACGAAGAGCACCACGTCGGCAGCCGCCACCACATCGCGCGTCGCCATCACGCCGCCGTTCGATCCCACCACGCCTGCATTCAGCGGATGGGTGTCGGCCAGGCTGCCCTGCCCGCTCACCGTCACGCACACTGCCGCCTTCAAGGCCTCGGCAACTTCTTGCAACGCGCCGCAGGCGCCGGCGATGACCACGCCGCCGCCGCAGATGATCACGGGCGAGCGCGCCGCCACCAGGCGTTGCGCGGCGCGCGACACGTCGGCGGGATCCGGCGCGAAGCGCATGGCGGGGAAGCTGCCGTGCTCGGGCTGCGCCCACACGTCGGACGCATCCACTTCCTGCTTCATCACGTCATAGGGAAAGCACAGGTGCGCGGAGCCGGGCTTGCCGGTCGTCATGGCGCGGAAGGCCGCGCGCACCATGCCCGGAATTTGGTCCGCGCAGTCGATCGTGCGGTTCCACTTGGTCAGCGGGCGGTAGAGCGCCTCCTGGTCCAGTTCGGTCAGCGGATACTTGCCGCGCGAGCCGACGGCCACGTCCGACGTGATGCCCAGCACGGGAATCGACGACTCGTTGGCTTCGACCAGACCAGGCAGCAGATAGGTCGCGCCGCCGCCGCTCGGGCCTTCGCACACGCCGACCTTGCCGGTCACGCGTGCATAGGCGTCGGCCATGTAGGCCGCGCTGCGCTCGTCACGCGTCAGGATGTGCTGCATGCCGTGGTCCAAGCGGTACAGCGCGTCATAAAGCGGCAGCGTGGTGTCGCCGCACAGGCCAAAGATATGTTTGACGCCGTTGTGTTGCAGCATCCGCACCATCGCTTCGGCGCCGTTCATGTGTTCCATGTCATCTCCACGTAATTCGGGAGCCGGGCCGGGGCGGCTGTCAGCCGCCCCGGCACGACGCCGTTCAGTTGTCCAGATTGATGTTGCTGCTCTTGATGAAGGCGCTCCAGCGGTCATACTCCGACTTCACGTACGCATCCAGCGCAGGACCATCAGACGCAACGATCTCAAAGCCCGCTTCCGTGATCTTCTTCTTGATCTCAGGATCGGCCAGCACCGCCTGGAAATCGGCCGTCAGCTTCTTGACGGTGGCTTCCGGCGTGCCCTTCGGGGCGAACATGCCGCTCCACGAATAAGCGACAAAGCCGGGAAAGCCCGATTCGGCCACGGTGGGCACGTTGGGCAGTTCGGGCAGGCGCTTTTCACCGGCGACGGCCAGCGGCTTGATCTTGCCGGCCTGGATCTGGCCACGCAGCGCGGCAAAGCTCAGCCACGTCATGTTGGCCTGCCCGCCGACGACGGCCTGAATGGCCGGTCCGCCGCCGCCATACGGCACGTGCAGCAGCTCAACCTTCGACAGCCGCTTGAGCTCTTCGGGCGCCAGATGGTTCAGCGAGCCCACGCCCGTGGACGCATAGTTGAACTTGTTGGGCGGCTGCTTGGCGGCTGCCGCCAGGAACTCCTTCAGGTTGTCCCCAGGCACGCTCGGATTCGCGCCGATCACCAGCGGAAAGCGCACCGTCTGCCCGATGGCGACAAAATCCTTGAACGTGTCGTACGGCAGCTTGGGCTTCACGGCCGGGTTGATGCCGTGGTTGTCGAAGCTGACCAGCAGCGTGTTGCCGTCCGGTTCGGCGCGCGCCACGAACGCCGTGGCGATCTGGCTGGCAGCGCCCGGACGGTTCTCGACCACCACCGCGCGGCCGCCCATCTGCTGCGACAGGCGCGGCTGCAGGATGCGCGCCAGGATGTCGGTGCTGCCGCCCGGCGGATACGGCACGACGAGAATCAGCGGCCGTTCCTCGGCCATCGCCGGCGCGGCGACAAAGGCGCCCCCGGCCGCGGCCAGCGTGCATACCGCCGCCAGCGCCCGCTTGATCGTTCTATTCATCAGTTTTCCCCTGCTGTTGTGGTGTTGGCCGGCACTACCGTGGCGGGTTCGGCCTGGTCCCGCATGTAAATCGTTGAAAAGCCCGTGCGGATGACGTCGGTGATCTGGTCCAGCCGGCGGCCGATATGCGCGCTGATGAGGCCGGGCAAGGCCTCGATGGCGCGCTTTTGCAGCGCGTCCACGATGCGCAGGTGCTCGCCTTGCGTATGGCTGCGGCGTCCTTGTTGCATGTCGATCCAGCGCACGAAATGAATGCGCGCGTTGACGCTTTCCAGCGCCCGCACGAATTCTTCATTGCGCGAGTAGCGCGCCAGCGCCAAGTGAAAGGCTTCGTCCAGTTCCAGCAGCCGGGCGGCGTCGCTGTCATCGGGCTCGTCGCGCGAGCGTTCGACGAAGGCGCGCAGGCTGGCAAGCTCCTCGTCGGTGGCGCGCTCGCAGGCTGCACGCACGATGCCGGCTTCCAGCACCGCGCGGTATTCATAAAGACTGTGGATCTGCTTGGCGTCCAGCAGGCGGGCAATGAAGCCGCGATTGACCGCGCGCGTCAGAAATCCTTCGACCATCAACTGGTTCAGCACCTCGCGCAGCGGCGTGCGGCTTACGTGCAGCCGGCGCGCAAGCTCAACCTCGTTGATGCGTTCACCCGGCTTGAACTCAAAGCGCACCGCCATGGCCTTGACGGCGCCATACAACTCGGCCTGCCCGGCCGAGGTGCGGGCCGCGCGGGCAACGGGGGTGGCTGCAGGTTGGGAGAGCGTCATACCGGATCGCCTGTGGCAATGCTCCAGTCGGGATGAAGTGCATACTAAAGTGCATACACTTTGACGGACAACCCGGGTTTGCCCCAGGCGGGCACCCTTTTCACGGTCGTCGCCCACGGCCGCCTCGTGACGGGGACGGGCAGGTATGAAAAAGCCCGCCAGGCGGCGGGCTATGGGCAAGCAGTCGGTACGTGGAAGGCTTACAGCCCGGTATCCAGCATGTAATGCGCGCCATCGCGATTTTCGAGGGTCAGCGTGGACAGGACAGGCGTCTGCGCAGCGTCATCCTGCTGAACGTGAATGCGCAGGTTCGCCAGCGGCACGTCCCAGCCGCCGTT
This sequence comes from Achromobacter sp. UBA2119, assembly GCF_002331005.1. Taxonomy (NCBI): domain Bacteria; kingdom Pseudomonadati; phylum Pseudomonadota; class Betaproteobacteria; order Burkholderiales; family Alcaligenaceae; genus Achromobacter; species Achromobacter sp. UBA2119. The sequence goes on from NZ_DCYD01000011.1 coordinate 210,470, forward strand.
GGCGGCTTCGGCAGTCACCCCGGCCACCAGCGCCAGACGCTCAGCCACGCCGCGGGCGTCCGCCGCGCGCGCATCGATACGATGCAGGCTGCGGGCGCCATTGGGATGCGCCATCAGCTCGGGCGACCAGACGCACTCTGGCGTCAGGTGTCGGCAGAAATACATGCGAATGCCGGGCAAGGGCTGCTCGGCAAATCGCACGGTATGGAAACGGGCCTGGACTTCCTGACCGTCCAGCATGGCCGGACGGGTCAGTTCCTGGACGGGATTGACGGCAAAGCCGGCGTCCTGCAGCCGCTTGTAGGTGGCCTCGGCGTCATAGGTCCGGAACACCAGCGCTTCCAGACCAAACGGCGAATCGGCAATTTCCTTGCGCGCGGGCGGCGCGCCCGGCGGCCAACCCAGCAATTCGACGTACGTGCCTTCCAGCACGATCAGGCGATTGCACGACCCCAGGTTGTGCACAGCCTTGTCGCTAAGGTGAAACCCCTGCCGTTCGTAATGGGGCGCCAGCGCATCCAGCCGGTCTCGCACCATGACGACGGCGTGGTCGAATTCAGTACGGCCGACAGAATGCAGCATGAAGGCTAACCCCTTTTATCAGACCAGCTTACCGTGGCACTGCTTGTACTTCTTGCCGCTGCCGCACGGGCACGGATCGTTGCGGCCGACCTTGGGCAGTGCGTTGCGCGCGGGTTGCGCACCCGTTTCCTGCGCATCGGAAGCCAGCGCCTCGTCGTAGTCCGAGTGGTGATACTGCACGTTCTGCACGTGCGACTGCGCCGCTTCGGCTTCGGCCTGCTCGACCTGTTCCGACGATTGCACGCGCACCGTCATCAGCACCTTCACCACGTCGTCGCGCACGCGTTCCAGCATGCCCGAGAACAGTTCGAAGGCTTCGCGCTTGTATTCCTGCTTGGGGTTCTTCTGTGCATACCCGCGCAGATGGATGCCCTGACGCAGGTAATCCAGCGCCGACAGGTGCTCGCGCCAGTGCGTGTCGATCGCCTGCAGCATGATCGAGCGCTCGAACTGCGACCACGATTCCTCGCCCACCTGGTCGACCTTGGCCTGGTACGCATCGCGCGCCGCGGCCACCACGCGTTCGCGCAGTTCTTCGTCGTTCAGGTTGGGTTCTTTTTCCAGCATCTCGGTCAGCGGCAGATGCAGGTGCCAGTCGGCTTCCAGCGCCTTCTGCAGCGCGGGGATGTCCCACTGTTCTTCCACCGATTCCGGCGGCACGTACGTGTTGAACAGATCGGTCACCGCGGCGTCGCGCAGGTTCTGCACGGTTGCGCTGACGCTGGCGGCTTCCAGCACGTCGTTGCGCTGCGAGTACAGCACCTTGCGCTGGTCGTTGGAAACGTCGTCGTATTCCAGCAATTGCTTGCGGATGTCGAAGTTGCGGCCTTCGACCTTGCGCTGCGCAGTCTCGATCGAGCGCGTGACCATGCCGGCCTCGATGGGCTCGCCCTCGGGCAGCTTCAGGCGTTCCATGATGGCGCGCACGCGGTCGCCCGCGAAGATGCGCATCAGCGAGTCTTCCAGCGACAGGTAGAAGCGGGACGAGCCCGGATCGCCCTGACGGCCGGCACGGCCGCGCAGCTGGTTGTCGATACGGCGCGATTCATGGCGCTCGGTGCCGATGATGCGCAGGCCGCCCGCAGCCTTGACCTGATCGTTCAGCGGCTTCCATTCGGCGCGGATCTTTTCGATGCGCGCGGTCTTTTCGGCTTCGGACAGCGATTCGTCGGCGCGGATCAGGTCGACCTGCTTGTCGACACTGCCGCCCAGCACGATGTCGGTACCGCGACCGGCCATGTTGGTGGCGATCGTGATGTGGCCCGGCTTGCCGGCTTCGGCCACGATCTCGGCTTCGCGGGCGTGCTGCTTGGCGTTCAGGACCTCGTGCGGCAGCTTGGCCTTTTTCAGCAGGCCCGACAGCAGTTCGGAGTTCTCGATGCTGGTGGTGCCCACCAGAACGGGCTGGCCGCGCTGGTGGCAATCGCGGATGTCTTCGAGGATGGCGTTGTACTTTTCGCCGTCCGTCTTGAAGACCTGGTCGTTCTGGTCTTTACGGACCATGGGCTTGTTGGTCGGGATGATGACCGTTTCAAGCCCGTAGATTTCCTGGAATTCGTACGCTTCCGTGTCGGCCGTGCCGGTCATGCCGGACAGCTTTTCGTACATGCGGAAGTAGTTCTGGAACGTGATCGACGCCAGCGTCTGGTTCTCGTGCTGGATCTTCACGCCTTCCTTGGCTTCGACGGCCTGGTGCAGACCATCGGACCATCGGCGGCCCACCATCAGGCGGCCCGTGAATTCGTCCACGATCACCACTTCGCCGTCCTGCACGACGTACTGCTGGTCGCGGAAGAACAGGGTGTTGGCGCGCAGCGCCACCATCAGGTGGTGCATCAACGCAATGTGGCGCGGGTCGTAGAGCGATTCGCCTTCGGGCAGGATGCCCAGACGGGCAAGAATGCCTTCGGCGTGTTCGTGGCCGGCTTCCGACAGGTAGACCTGCTGGCTCTTTTCGTCGACCCAGTAATCGCCTTCGGGTTCCGGCTCCTGCGGCTTGGGCTCGTGCGCCATGCGCGTCAGCAGCGGCGGCACCGCATTCATGCGGACGTAGAGTTCGGTGTGGTCTTCGGCCTGGCCGGAGATGATCAGCGGCGTGCGGGCCTCGTCGATCAGGATCGAGTCCACTTCGTCGACGATGGCGTAGAACAGCACGCGCTGGCGGCGGTCTTCAACACGGAATTCCATGTTGTCGCGCAGGTAGTCGAAACCGAATTCGTTGTTGGTGCCGTACGTGATGTCGGCAGCGTACGCGGCCTTCTTTTCGTCGTTCGGCTGCTGCGGCACCACCACGCCGGTGGACATGCCCAGGAACCGGTACAGGCGACCCATCCATTCGGCGTCGCGGCGGGCCAGGTAGTCGTTCACCGTGACCACGTGCACGCCCTTGCCGGCGATGGCGTTCAGGTAGACGGGCAGCGTCGCCATGAGCGTCTTGCCTTCACCCGTGCGCATTTCGGCGATCTTGCCGTTATGCAGGGCGATGCCGCCCAGCATCTGCACGTCGAAGTGCCGCATGCCGAACACCCGCTTGCCGGCTTCGCGCACAACGGCGAAGGCTTCGGGAAGCAGATCGTCCAGGGACGTGCCCTGGGCGTGGCGGGAGCGGAATTCGTCGGTCTTGGCCGCCAGTTCCGCGTCGGAGAGCGCGGAGATCTTGGGTTCGAGCCCATTGATCTGGGTTACCAGCTTGCGATACTGCTTAAGCAGCCGGTCGTTGCGGCTACCTATGAGTTTTTTGAGCAGAGAAACCATGCGTATGTCGGCCGCACGAGCCACACCACACCCGAAGCGCTTGGGGCAGCGTCACCCGTGACTTGATGTTATTGGTTGAGCGGGGGTCCGCCGGGAAACGAACCAGTTTAACGCACCTGGAGCGTAATAGCCTGGACCTATGACCAGGGTAGCACTGTCGGCCGGTTTGACTGGCCAACCCGCGAAGGGTTCAAGGCGCGGCAGCCTGCGCGACGGCGGGCGGCGCGTGCTGAGGCTGCGGCCCCAGGAAGAGGCGCGGATCCAGCGGCTGTCCGGCAAGGCGGACCTCGAAATGCAGGTGCGGGCCGGTGGATCGGCCAGAGCTGCCGACGCGCGCGACCTGCTGGCCGCGCTCGACCAGATCGCCCTGCTTGACCAGCAACGACGACGCATGGGCGTAGCGGGTGATCAGGCCGTCGCCGTGGTCGATCTCGACCATGTTGCCAAAGCCGGGCGCCCACTTGGCCTCGAGCACCACGCCGCCGGACGCGGCCAGGATCGGCGTGCCGGAGGGCGCCGCGAAATCCAGCCCTTCGTGCATGGCCGAGCGGCCCGTCACCGGGTTGCGGCGCCAGCCATACGAGGACGACAGATAGGGGTAATCGGTGATCGGCATGGCGGTCGGCATGCGCGCCTGATCCGCCGAACGCTTGGTGAGCGCCGCGTCCAGCAACTTCAGGTTGTCAGTCTGCTGCGACAGCCGTGCCTGGATCTCGTCGAGCTGCCGGCCCAGCGCCTCGGCCGACGCCGCGCTGGGCGGCGGATGGTCGGTAAATAGGTCGTCCATGACCTGCGTGGCCTCGGGATGCGCCGGCGCCTCGGGCTGCGCCGACGCCAGCTGCTGGGCCAATTCGGGGTCGGTGTAGGCCACGCCCGCCACTTTGGCCACGCGCTGGCCCAAGCCGTCGATGCTGACCAGCTTGGCCTGCAGCGCGCCGACCTTCGAAGCCAGCAAGTTCATGTTTTCACGCAGGAAATCGGCGTCGCGCCCAGGCTGCTCAGAGAGCGGCCATCCCATCGTGTGGACGGCGGGAAGGATCGGAGTGATGTATCGTTGAAGCGCTGCGCCAAAAATGGCCGCGGTAATCAAGGCGCCCCCCAGGAACAACGCCAGTCGCGCGCCGCCCAGGGTGAAATGCCCGTCCTGCCCGTCGCGGGCGTGCATAATCACGATCTTCAAGGTTTGCTTCCTAATTCTTTTAAAGCCGGCATGAATAGACCCGCTTCATACCGTCAACGTTCCAGTACCAGCCGGCGCGTAGAAAATACCGCCCTGGGATGGCTGGGTCATGACATGCGGGGCGCCGGTGTATTGGCGACTGCCCGCAAGCATCTGCAAATTCAATACGCGGTGGCGGCGGTGTTGCCCGCCCCGCTGGGTGCTGTGTGCCAGGTCGCCAAGCTGGAAAACCTGTGTCTGCACCTGGTGGTGCCGACCGCCGCGCATGCGGCCAAGATGCGTCAATTGGCGCCGCGCATCGCGCGGTCACTGGCGGACCAGGGCTGGAACCTTAACGAAATTGCCATCAAGGTACAAGCGGGGTTACCCAAGCCCGGCGCCCGTCAGCCGCGCCCTCCCACAGAGGCGCAGCCGTTGAACGACAAGGCTCTAGGTGCGTTCGAAACGCTGCACGGCAATCTGCGGCCAGGTCCGTTGGCCGATGCCGTCGCCAAGCTCTTGAAGCATCACAAGAGTAGCTGAGCAACCCGGCTTTGTCCGGCAACTCAAAGGGCCGGAAACGTCGCGAAACCAACTTTTCAGACCGATGGCCGGATGGTTGGCTACCGGATTGCGACTATCGCGCGAGGGGATGACGGCCAGCGTCGTCCCTAAGAAGAAACCCAAGCGGGTATCTAAACAGAAACCCGCGCTGAGCCGGGGGTGGCCCCCGTGCGCGGGTTCAGCGGAAACCTGGCGTCAGGCCAGTTTCCATTCATGGCGAAACGCCTGGGGCGCTTCTGCCTGCGATTCGTACGTGACGATTTCCCAGGCGTCGCGCTGCTCGAGCAGCGCGCGGGCAAGCTGGTTGTTCAGGCCGTGGCCCGATTTGCACGCCACATAACGTGCCACCAGCGGCTTGCCCAGCAGATACAGGTCGCCGATGGCGTCCAGGATCTTGTGCTTGACGAATTCATCGTCGTAACGCAGCCCGTCGCTGTTCAGCACGCGGTACTCGTCCATGACGATGGCGTTGTCCAGGCTGCCGCCACGGGCCAGGCCCATCGACCGCAGGGCCTCGACTTCATTCACGAAACCAAAGGTGCGCGCCCGCGCGATTTCGCGAACGTACGAATGCGTGGCGAAATCGATTTCGGCGAAATTTGCCGTGGAGTCGATGGCGGGGTGACGGAAGTCGATCGAGAAAGCCAGCGCGTACCCTTCATGGGGTTCGAGCCGGGCCCATTTCTCGTTGCGGCCTTCGCCTTCACGCACTTCCACCGGCTTCAACACACGGATGAACTGCTTGGGCGCGTTCTGCTCGACGATGCCGGCCGAGCGCAACAAATAAACAAACGTCGCCGCGCTGCCGTCCATGATGGGGACTTCTTCGGCAGTGAGGTCGACGTGCAGGTTATCGATACCCAGGCCGGCCAACGCCGACATGAGATGTTCCACGGTCGACACGCGAACATTGCCCTGTTGCAGCACGGACGCCATACGGGTGTCACCCACGCCGGTGGCTTGCGCGGGCAGGTCGACGACCTGCGGCAGATCCACCCGGTGAAAGACGATGCCGGTATTGGGCTGTGCCGGACGCAGGGTGAGCTCCACCCGCCGTCCTGAGTGGACGCCGACGCCTGTCGTGCGGACGAGATTCTGGATGCTGCGCTGTCGGAACATGAGACTTGGAATTTTGAACCCGGAAGCCGGCAAGATAAGTACGGATTGCCGGCGTAACCGAAGTATTGTAACGCTGTCCGATCCATGCCGCCATTCAAACTGACGTTCAGACCGGCCGAAACCTCCGTCCCTTATTTAACGTGCAAGGGAAACACGGACCGCTCTGCCTCCGGCTCGCCCGTGGGGACAGGCGAGCCGGAGTGAGGGAGTGCAGTTAGAGCCGGTGACCGGCTCTAGGTTCAGTCCGCCTGCTTACGCAGGAAGGCCGGGATGTCGAAATGATCCATTCCCGAGCTTTCCAGCGCCCGCACCTGGGCCGACGCCTGGCTGCGCGGATTGCGCATGACAGACGGCATGTCCAGATTGCGGTAGTCGCCGCCTTGGCCGGCCGGCATCGTGCCCATGGGCATGTTGTCGGTGCCGGTGCGCAGCACTTCAGCGGTGTTCTGCACCAGTTGCGGACGGGCTTGCGCACGGCCAAGGCCGGTTGCAACCACCGTGACGCGCAGGTTTTCGCCCATGGACTCGTCGTAGGCGGTGCCGAAGATCACGGTCGCGTCGTCCGAAGCGTAGCTGCGGATCGTTTCCATGATTTCGCGCGTTTCGCGCATCTTCAGCGAGCGGCTGGCGGTGATGTTGACCAGCACGCCACGCGCGCCGTTCAGATCCACGCCTTCCAGCAGCGGGCAAGCAATGGCGTGCTCCGCGGCAACACGTGCGCGATCCGCGCCCGATGCCGACGCCGTGCCCATCATGGCCTGGCCCTGCTCACCCATGATCGTCTTGACGTCTTCGAAGTCGACGTTGACGTTGCCTTCGACGTTGATGATTTCGGCGATACCCGCGCACGCGTTGTGCAGGATGTCGTCGGCCGAACGGAAGCAGTCTTCCTGCGTCGCGTCCTCGTCCATCAGTTCATACAGGTTCTCGTTGAGCACCACGATGAGCGAATGCACGTGCTTGGCCAGTTCCGAGATACCGTCCTCGGCCATCTTCAGGCGCTTGTTGCCTTCAAAGGAGAAAGGCTTCGTGACCACACCAACGGTCAGGATGCCCAGTTCCTTCGCCACTTCGGCCACGACCGGACCTGCACCGGTACCGGTGCCGCCGCCCATGCCCGCGGTGATGAAGACCATGTGCGCGCCGTTCAGCGCGGCACGGATTTCCTCACGCGCGGTTTCCGCCGACGCGCGTCCCTGCTCGGGCTTGGCGCCCGCGCCCAGACCGGTACGGCCCAGGCGGATCTGCACCGGCGCATTGGTTGCCGCCAGCGCTTGCGCATCGGTATTGGCGCAGATGAAATCCACGCCGTGCACACCGCTGCGAATCATGTGCGCGACGGCATTGCCGCCCGCACCACCCACACCAACGACCTTGATTACGGTCCCTTTGGTGTTGTTCTCAAGCATCTCAAAGTTCATCATGATGACTCCCTCACAAGTCCGAATTTGCAAATCACAAAAATTCCCCGACAACCTATCTTTTGTGAATCGCCTCAAAGCCGACGCCGGCTACATAGGCCCGCTACGGGTTTGAGACGCCTCCTCTTTCTGGCGCTCCCCGCTAGACAGCCGCGGTTCGCACCAAGGAGCAGGCCCCAACCTGCACCCTTTAATTCATGAACCACTCTTTCATGCGCGCAAGCAGGCTCTTGAAGTTGCCCGTCTGCGCAGCCACCTTGCGGCCACGCACACGCTGCATGCGCGCTTCCTGCAGCAGCCCCATCACCGTCGAGAAGCGCGGATTGCGCATCACGTCGGCAAGGCTGCCTTCGTACTCGGGCACCGCCACGCGAACCGGCTTGAGGAACACGTCCTCGGCCAGTTCGATCATGCCGGGCAGCTGCGCGGATCCGCCGGTCAGGACCACGCCGGAAGCCAGCAGGTCCTCGTAGCCGGAATCGCGCACCACCTGCTGCACCAGCGTGAACAGTTCTTCGACGCGTGGCTCGATCACCGCGCCCAGCGCCTGGCGCTTGACCTGGCGCGGGCCGCGGTCGCCCAGGCCCGGCACTTCCACGGACTCGTCCGGGCTGGCCAGCACCTGCTTGGCGACGCCGTAGCGCAGCTTGATTTCTTCAGCATCGGGCGTGGGCGTGCGCAGCATCGCCGCGATGTCGTTGGTGATCTGATCGCCGGCGATGGGCAGCACGGCGGTGTGGCGGATCGCGCCGCCGGTGAAGATGGCAACGTCGGTCGTGCCCCCGCCGATGTCGACGAGAACGACGCCCAGCTCCTTTTCGTCGGCGGTCAGCACGGCCAGGCTGGAGGCGAGCGGCTGCAGGATCAGGTCCTGCACTTCCAGGCCGCAGCGGCGGACGCACTTGACGATGTTCTGCGCGGCGCTGACGGCGCCGGTCACGATGTGCACGCGCACTTCCAGGCGCAGGCCGCTCATCCCGATGGGCTCGCGGATGTCTTCCTGGCCGTCGACGATGAACTCCTGCGTCAGCACGTGCAGCACCTGCTGGTCCGTCGGGATGTTCACCGCCTTGGCGGTCTCGATGACGCGGGCGACGTCGGTGGCGGTGACTTCCTTGTCCTTCACGGCGACCATGCCGCTGGAATTGAAGCTGCGGATATGGCTGCCGGCGATGCCGGTGTAGACGTCTCGAATCTTGCAATCTGCCATCAGCTCGGCTTCTTCAAGCGCGCGCTGAATGGAATTCACAGTGGTCTCGATATTGACGACCACGCCCTTGCGCATGCCGCGCGATTCGTGCTGGCCCAGGCCAAGCACCTCGAAGCGGCCTTCAGGCAGGATTTCAGCCACCACAGCCACCACCTTGCTGGTGCCGATATCGAGGGCGACGATAAGGTCCTTGATGTCACGGGTCATGGCGTTAGCGTTTCTTGGGAGGTTTCGGTGTGGATTTGGATTTGGTTTCCGACGCGGGCAACGGGGCCAGCGCCAGGGCGAAACCATTCGGATAGCGCAGGTCGGCCTGCGTGACGGTACGCCCTACCAGGCGCCCCGACACAGTGGGCCACGCCTGCACAAAGCGTTGAATACGAGCCGCGAACGGCAAGGCGCCGGGCAGGCCGTGCGGGTCCGGCGCATCGGCGCCCGGATCGCGGCCCAGGTCCAGCAGCATGCCGTTGGAAAGCACGACGCGCCAGGCGTAGCGCGGGCTCAGTTCCAACTGTTCCACATGCATGTCCAGCGGCGCGAACCAGCGCGCCAGCTCGGCGTAGCGCTGCACGACCAGCGCTTCCGTGCCGTCGGGTCCGGAGAACTGCGGCAGCACCGTGTCGTCGTCCACCTCGCCCGTGTTGGCCGTGAACGCCTCGCCCCAGGTGTTGATCATCTGGTTCTCGTTCCACAGCGCCAGGGGCTGCTGTTCCTCGATGCGCACACGCAGCACGTTCGGCCAGATCCGCCGCACCGTGGCATGCCGGACCCAGGGCACCGATTCGAAGATCTCGCGCGCGTCGTCCAGGTCCACCGTGAAGAAGTTGCCCTTCACGCGGCCCGCGATCGCCGAACGCACGGCGCCCGTCGACACGTAGTGCAGTTCGGTGTCCGGCATCGATTCCAGCTCGATCGCCGATAGCGTGAAATACGGACGTTGCGCTACCCACACCACGCCCGCGATGAGCATGGCGGCAACCGCCAGCACGGCGAGCGTGTTGGCGATCAGGTTGGTAGTACGAGCGTCGTTCCACACGGAGTATCCAGGTCAAGCGTTGCGGGCGTGGCCGTGCACCTTGCACGAGGCCTCGGACAGGATGGCCACGCACAATTCTGCATAGCTGATCCCCACGGCCTTCGCGGCCATGGGCACCAGGGAGTGGCCGGTCATGCCGGGCGAGGTATTCATTTCAAGCAGCCAGGGCCGGTTGTCGGCATCGAGGATGAAATCCGCGCGCCCCCAGCCTTCGCAGCCCAGCGTCTGATACGCCTTGACGGCAATCCGCGCGACTTCCTCAGCGACGTCCGCGGGCAAGGCGGCCGGGCAGAAATACTGGGTGTCGTCGGAGAAATACTTGTGTTCGTAGTCGTAGTTGCCGCCCGGCGCCGCGATCTCGATCACCGGCAGCGCGCGCGCCGCCTTGCCCGAGCCCAGTACGGCCACGGTCAGCTCGCGCCCAGTGATGAATTGCTCGGCCAGGACCTCGCTGTCGTACTGCGCGGCTGCGGCGTAGGCTTCCTTCATGTCGGAGTAGCCGACGACCTTGGTGATGCCCACGGTCGAGCCCTCATGCGGCGGCTTGATGATCAGCGGCAGTTGCAGGCGGTCGGGGACCAGGCGCAATTCGGTATCGGCGTCCAGCACTTCAAAGTCGGGCGTGGGCAGGCCATGCTGCAGCCAGATGCGCTTGGTCATGGTCTTGTCCATGGCCAGTGCCGAGGCCATCGGGCCGCTGCCCGTGTAAGGAATGCCCAACAGTTCCAGCGCGCCCTGCAGGGTGCCGTCTTCGCCGTAACGGCCGTGCAGCGCGATGAACACGCGGTCAAAACCTTGATCGGCCAGTTCGGCAAGACTGCGCTCGCCGGTGTCGAACAGGTGCGCGTCCACGCCGGCGCTGGTCAGCGCCTCGTGCACGCCCTTGCCGGACATGAGCGAAACTTCACGTTCGGCGGACCGGCCGCCGTACAACACACCCACCTTGCCGAATTGCTTGCTCATGCCAGCTCTCCCACCTGGGCGGGGACCTTGCTGATCGAACCCGCCCCCATCACGATGACGACGTCGCCATCGCGCACGAAATCCACAACCGTCTGCGGCAGCTCCGCCACGTCTTCCACGAACACCGGCTCGACCTTGCCGGCCACGCGCAACGCGCGCGACAGGGCACGTCCGTCAGCGGCGACCAGCGGCGGTTCGCCAGCGGCATAGACCTCGGTCAGCAGGACGGCGTCAGCCGTGCCCAACACCCGCACGAAATCCTCGAAGCAATCGCGCGTCCGCGTGTAGCGGTGCGGCTGGAAGGCCAGCACGATGCGGCGGTCGGGCCAGGCGCCGCGCGCCGCAGCCAGCGTTGCCGACATTTCGACCGGATGGTGGCCGTAATCGTCGATCACCGTGAACGTGCCGCCGCCGTGGTTGGCCGGCACCGGGAATTCGCCCGTCTGCGTGAAGCGGCGGCCCACGCCCTTGAACGCGCGCAGCGCCTCGCAGATGGCGGCGTCGGACACGCCCAGCTCGGTCGCCACGGCGATCGCGGCCAGCGCGTTGCGCACGTTATGCAGGCCGGGCAGATTCAGTTCGACGTTCAGGGGCGGCAACAGCGTGTCGCGGTGAGTGCGCTGCACGTTGAAGCGCATGCGCGTGCCGTCAGGCTGCACCTCATAGGCACGCACCTGCGCTTCTTCGTTCAGGCCGTAGGTCGTGATGGGACGCGACACGAACGGCATGATCTCGCGCACGTTGGCGTCGTCCGAGCACAGCACGGCGCTGCCGTAGAACGGCAGGCGCTGCGTGAATTCGATGAACGCGCTCTTGAGCCGCGCCACGTCGTGCCCGTAGGTGTCCATGTGATCGGCATCGATATTGGTCACGATGGCCATCACGGGCAGCAGGTTCAGGAACGAGGCGTCCGACTCGTCGGCCTCGACCACGATGTAGTCGCCCTGCCCCAGCCGCGCATTGGCGCCCGCCGAATTCAGGCGGCCGCCGATCACGAACGTGGGGTCCAGGTCGCCCGCCGCCAGCACGCTGGCGACCAGGCTGGTCGTGGTGGTCTTGCCGTGCGTGCCGGCCACGGCGATGCCGCGCTTCAAGCGCATCAGCTCGGCCAGCATGATGGCGCGCGGCACCACCGGAATACGCGCAGAGCGCGCGGCGATCACTTCGGGGTTGTCGCCCGCCACCGCGGTGGACGTGACGATGGCGCTGGCGCCCGTGACGTTGCTGGCGGCATGGCCGATCGCGATCTTCACGCCCAGGCCGGCCAGGCGGCGCGTCACCGCCGACTCGTTCAGGTCGGAACCGCTGATGTCGTAGCCCAGGTTCAGCAGCACTTCGGCAATGCCGCTCATGCCCGAACCGCCGATGCCTACAAAATGGATATGTTGAATTCTGTGTTTCATGATGAACGCCCCGCTGCTTGTTCACAGACGTCGGCGATATGGGCGGCCGCGTCGGGACGCGCATGCGCGCGGGCCCGGACGGCGACAGCCTCGAGTTCTTGTCGGGTGCGCTGGCTCAGCCAGTCCGCCAGCCACTCAGGCGTCAGGGCGGTCTGCGGCTGCAGCCAGGCGGCCTGCGCGTCGCTCAGGAAGCGCGCGTTGGCAGTCTGGTGGTCATCGATGGCGTGGGGGAACGGCACGAACAGCGCCGCGACGCCGGCGGCCGCCACTTCGGACACCGTCATGGCGCCTGCGCGGCAGATCAGCAGATCGGCGTCGGCCATGGCGCCCGCCATGTCGTCGATGAAAGCGCGGCAATCGGCCTGCACGCCCGCCTGGGCGTAGGCCTGTTGCAGCGCCGGCAAATGTTGTTCACCGGCCTGGTGGACGACCGTCGGCCGGTTCTCGAGCGGCAGACGCGCCAACGCCTGCGGCACGGTGGTGTTCAAGGCTTGCGCCCCCAGGCTGCCGCCCACCACCAGCACGCGCAGCGGCCCGGTGCGGCCGGCATAGCGTTCGGCGGGATCCGGCAAGGCGCACAAATCGGCGCGCACCGGGTTGCCCATGGCTTCGCCCTTGGGCAGCACGCCGGGAAATCCGCTCAGCACACGGCGCGACATCTTCGCCAGGCACTTGTTGGCGGTGCCGGCGACGGCATTCTGTTCGTGCACGACCAGCGGCGTGCCGCGCAGCGCCGCGATCACGCCGCCCGGAAATGCCACGTAACCGCCCATGCCCAGCACCACGTCGGGACGCACATCGGACAGCCGCGACCACGCTTGCGCGAACGCGCGCAGCAGCAGGAACGGCAGCTTCAGCAACGCGGACGCGCCCTTGCCGCGCACGCCTTGGAAGCGCAGCGGCACCAGTTCGATGCCGCGCGGCGGCACGAGGCGGCCTTCCATCTTTTCGGGATTGCCCAGCCACAGCACGCGCCAGCCGCGCTCGCGCAGCACGTCGGCCACGGCGAGACCCGGCATGATATGACCGCCGGTGCCACCGGCCATGATCAGGATCGTGCGAGCGGCGGTCATACCCGTCCCCCGCGCATCATGATGCGGTTTTCCACGTCGACCCGGATCAGCATCGCCAGCGCGCACAGATTCATCACCACGCCCGAACCGCCGTAGCTCATCAGGGGCAGCGTCAGGCCCTTGGTGGGCAGCAGTCCCAGGCACACGCCCATGTTGATGAACGACTGCACGCCGAACCACATGGCCACGCCGTGCGCGACCAGGCCGGCGAACGTGCGCTCCATGGCGATGGCCTGACGGCCGATGTCGAATCCGCGGTACACGATGATGGCGAACAGCGTGATCACCAGCATAACGCCGGCAAAGCCCAGTTCCTCGCCCACCACCGCCATCAGGAAGTCGGTGTGCGCCTCGGGCAGGTAATGCAGTTTTTCCACGCTGGCGCCCAGGCCCACGCCGAACCATTCACCGCGACCCAGCGCAATCAGCGAGTGCGACAGCTGGTACGCGCTGCCGTAGGCGTTGTCTTCGTTCCAGGGGTCCAGGTAGGCGAACAGCCGCGCACGACGCCACGGCGACAGCCAGATCAGCATCAGGAACGTGCCCACCAGCACGGCGAGCAGGCTGCTGAAATACTTGCCGTTGATGCCGCCCAGAAACAGGATGCCGATGGCAATGGCCACGATCACCATGAACGCGCCCAGGTCGGGCTCGAGGAGCAGCAGCATGCCGACGCCGGCCAGCGCGAACGCCATCGGCAGGAAGCCGCGGGCAAAGGCCTGCATGTGCTCCTGCTTGCGCACGGTGTAGTCGGCCGCGTAAAGCAAGGCGGCAAGCTTCATCAGCTCGGACGGCTGGAAATTCAGCGGACCCAGCGGGATCCAGCGGTGCGCGCCGTTGACTTCGCGGCCGATGCCCGGAATCAGCACCGCCACCAGCAACACCATCGTCACCACGAAAAGCGGCACGGCCAGACGCTGCCAGACCCGGATGGGGATCGACAGCACGATGGCGGCGCCGACCAGGCCCGCGCTGACGAACAGGCCGTGGCGGATCACGAAGTAATAGCGGCCATAGGACGCATAGCGCGGGCCGTCGGCCAGCGCGATCGATGCCGAATACACCATCAGCAGGCCGAGCAGCAGCAACGTCGACGCCGCGATCACGAGCGGCATGTCGAAGTTGCGCATGCGGGTACGGCCGGGCCGTACGGCATTGACGCTGGCGGTCAGGTCGGCGATCAGGCTCATTGTGCGGCCTCGGCGCCACGCGCCACGGAATTCGCCCAGGAGGCGGCGTTGCGGTTCATGCCACCTCTCCACGGTCGCGGGCCAGGTCTTCGACCTCTTCCACGAACACCTGCCCGCGATGCGGGTAATTGCGGAACATGTCCAGGCTGGCGCACGCCGGCGACAACAGCACGGCGTCGCCCGGCTGCGCCAGTTCGGCCGCACCGCGCACGGCGTCGCGCAAGGTCTCGACAGTCAGGCACTTGACGCCGGTCGGCTCCAGCACGCGGCCGATCTCTGGGCCATCCAGGCCGATCAGCATCACCGCGCGCGCATGGCGCGAGACGACGGGAATCAACGGCGAAAAATCCTGGCCCTTGCCCTGGCCGCCAGCGATCAGCACCACGGGCTGGCCCAGGCCTTCCAGCGCGGCCACGGTGGCGCCCACGTTGGTGCCCTTGCTGTCATTGATGTAGTCCACGCCGCCAATGGTGCGCACGAAGGCGGCGCGATGCGGCTCGCCCGCGTAGTCGCGAAGCGCGCGCAGCATGGCGCCCCAGCCCAGATCCAGGCAGCGGGCAAGCTGTAACGCGGCCAGCGCGTTCAGTGCATTGTGGATGCCGCGGATGCGCAGTGCGTCCACGGGCATGAGGCGGCTCATGCGGCCCTTGGCGCGCACCGGTTCGGGCGCGTCCTTCTTGCGCCGCGTGGGCGGCGCCGGCTCATCGAAATCGTTGGACTCGCAGGCCGTCAGCCACGCTACGCCCTGTCCCAGTTCAAGGCCCATGTCGCCCACCAGCTCAGGCACATCGCGGCCAAAGCTGCGCACGTTCATGGCGTTCAGCGACGACACCATATCAACGGTCAGCGGATCGTCGCGATTGACGATGGCGATGCGCGCCATCTTCAACAGGCGGCCCTTCGCATCGGCATAGGCCTGCATGCCGCCGTGCCAGTCCAGGTGATCCTGGGTCACGTTCAGCACGACGGCCGCATCGGCCATTAGCGTGCGCGTCGTTTCGAGCTGGAAGCTGGACAGTTCAAGCACCCACACCTGCGGCAGCGCGTCCGTGTCCAGCGCGTCCATCAGCGCGGACAGCGCAGCAGGACTGATGTTGCCGGCAGCGATGACCGTCAGCCCGCTGGCTTCGACCAGTTGCCGCGTCAGCGCGGTGACGGTGGTCTTGCCATTGGTGCCGGTCACGGCCAGCAGACGCGGGCGATACTCGCGATCGGCGGCCATATCCGCCAGTGCGCGGGCAAACAGTTCGATCTCGCCGACGATTTCAATGCCGCGGGCCTCGGCCTCGCGCAGCACGTCGGCGGCGGGCGCCTGCGTGGGCGCCAGACCCGGGCTCAACACGACCTGCGACACGCCATCCAGCAGATCGGTGGCAAACGACTCGTCGCAACCCAGCCGGTATTCCACTTCGTTTTGCGCCAACGCTTCGCGCAGCGCGGCCAGGCCTCCCGGTTCCGCGCGCGTGTCGGCCACGCGCAAGCGGGCGCCCAGGCGGGCACACCAGCGTGCGGCAGCGACGCCCGTCTCGCCCAATCCGAGGATCAGCACGAGCGGCGCGTCAGCGCGGGAGGATTCCATCATGTTCATCGCAACTTCAGCGTAGAGAGGCCAATCAGCACCAGCATCATGCTGATGATCCAGAAACGCACGACCACCTGGGTTTCCTTCCAGCCGCCCACTTCAAAGTGATGATGCAACGGGGCCATTCGGAAAATGCGTCGACCTGTTCCATAACGTCGCTTCGTGTACTTGAACCAGGTCACCTGGATCATCACCGAAAGCGTCTCGACGACGAACACGCCACCCATGATGAACAGCACGATTTCCTGGCGCACGATGACCGCAATCGTGCCCAATGCGCCGCCCAACGCGAGCGCGCCAACGTCGCCCATGAACACTTGTGCCGGATACGCGTTGAACCATAAAAATGCGAGCCCCGCGCCCCCGATGGCCGCGCACAGCACCATCAATTCCGATGCGCCGGGAATGTACGGAAACAGCAAGTACTTCGAATAGTCCACGCGGCCGACCACGTAGGCGAAGATGCCCAGCGCGCTGCCGACCATCACGGTGGGCATGATGGCCAGGCCATCCAGCCCATCGGTCAGGTTCACGGCGTTGCTGGTGCCGACGATCACGGCCCAGGTCAGCGCCACGAAACCCAGCACGCCCAGCGGATAGCTCACGGTCTTGAAGAACGGGACGATCAGGTCGGCACGCGTCGGCAGCGCCATCGTGAAGCCGCTGCCCACCCACGCCTTGAACAGGGGCCAGAGTTCGGTGTTGGCGGGCGCGGACACCGCGAACGCCAGATACACCGCGGCCACCATGCCAATGGTGGCTTGCCAGAAGAATTTTTGACGCGCCGGCATGCCTTCGGGATCGCGATAGACCACCTTGCGGTAGTCGTCACGCCAGCCGATCCAGCCAAACCCGAAGGTCACCAGCAGCACGACCCACACGAAGCGATTCGTCCAATCCGCCCACAGCAAGGTGCTGATGGCGATGGAGATCAGGATCAACACGCCGCCCATGGTCGGCGTGCCGGTCTTGACCAGATGCGATTCGGGACCGTACGTGCGCACGGCCTGGCCGATCTTCATCTCGGTCAGCTTGCGGATGACGCGAGGACCGGCCACCAGGCCGATCACCAGCGCCGTCGCGCACGCCAACACGGCGCGCAAGGTGATGTATTCGAACACGCCCAGCGCGCGCACATCATCGGAAAGCAGGCGGGCGATCTCAAGCAGCATGCTGCTCTCCCTGCCCTGCGGCTGCCGTACCGTCATTCAAAGAAAAAGCCGTCACTACCCGCTCCATGCGCATAAAGCGCGATCCTTTTACCAATACGCAGGACGGGCGCAAGCCGCGCAAGGCGGCAACGACTTCGTCTACCGATGCGCAGGCGTGCGCGCCAGCGCCGAATGCGGCAGCTGCCGCCCGGCTGGCTTCGCCTAGCGTGATGAATGCGTCGAGCCCATGCTCGCGCGCGTAATTGCCCACCTCTACGTGCATGGCGGGGCCGTTGTCCCCGACTTCGCCCATGTCGCCCAAGACCAGGACGCGCGTGCCGCCGATGCGCGCAAGCACGTCGATGGCTGCGCGGACCGAATCGGGGTTGGCATTGTAGGTGTCATCGATGAGCAACGTTCCGTCACTCATTCGCTTGTGCTGCATGCGGCCGGCCACCGGGCTGAATCCCGCCAGCGCACGCACCGCGATCTCGAGCGGCGCGCCCGCTGCAATGGCGCTGGCGATGGCGGCCAGCGCGTTGCGCAGGTTGTGCAATCCCGCCACCGGCAGCGTCAGATCGGCAACGCCGACCGGCGTCACGACACGGCAGCGCGTGGCGTCGACTTCCGCGATGATCTGTTCCGCATAGACGTCCAGGCCGGGCTGCAGGCCGAACCGCAGCACGCGGCGCGGCGCGGCCAACGCGTCCCAGATAGCTGCATAGGGCTCGTCTCCGGGATACACGGCGACGCCATCGGCCGGCAATGCGGCAATCGCGGCGCCGTTCTCATGCGCGACCGCTTCGACGGTGTGCATGAATTCCTGGTGCTCGCGCTGCGCATTCGTGACCAGCGCCACGGTAGGCGCGGCAATGGCGGCAAGCTGCGCGATTTCACCGGGGTGGTTCATGCCCAGCTCGAACACGGCGGCGCGATGACCCGCGCGCAGGCGCAGCAAGGTCAGCGGCACGCCGATGTCGTTGTTCAGGTTGCCGGCTGTAGCCAGGCGCCCCGCGTCGCCCTGCCATTCGGCGAGCATCGCGGAGATCATTTCCTTGGTGGTCGTCTTGCCGTTGCTGCCGGTCACCGCCACCACGGGCAGCACGAACCGGGCACGCCAGGCGGCGCCGATGCGCGTCAGCGCCACGCGCGTATCGCCCACGACAAGCTGCGGCAGTCCGGCATCGGCAACTTGGTGCGCGACGAGCGCCGCGCAAGCGCCGCGCGAAGCTGCCTGATCCAGGTAGTCGTGCGCGTCGAAATTCTCGCCCACCAGCGCGACGAAGAGTTCGCCTTCTCCGATGCGGCGCGTATCGGTGGACACGCCGGGCGTCTGCTGCAGCAGCAGCGCCACGCGCGCCCATTCCCGATCGTCGAAAGGCAGCTTCTCGCCACCGATGTCCTGATAGGTTTCGTGACCCTTGCCGGCAAGCAGCACCACGTCTTCCGGCGACGCCGCCCAGATGGTCTGCAAGATGGCGCGCGCGCGATCGACCTGCACGTCGGCACGCGCCGTTTCGGGCACGCCGGCCAGGATCTGCTGGACGATCGCCTCGGGCGATTCGGTGCGCGGGTTGTCGCTGGACACCACCACGTGGTCGGCCAGCTCCGCGGCAATGGCGCCCATCACCGGACGCTTGCCCGGATCGCGCTCACCGCCGCAGCCGAACAGGCAGATCAGGCGGCCGGAACGTGCCGTGGCCACGGCACGCAGCGCCAGCAGCGCACGGGACAACGCGTCCGGCGTGTGGGCGTAGTCCACCACCACCAGCGGACCGCGTGCCGTATGGGCTGGCAAGTTCACTGCCGGTTCCACGGTCTGCAAACGGCCATCGACGGGATCCGTCGCCGCCAGTTCACGCGCAATCTGCGCAAACGGCAGGCCCAGCTTGTACAGCACGCCCGCGACCAGCAGCAGGTTCGAAACGTTGTGCGCACCCAAGAGGCGCGTCACGATCTGGGCTTCGCCATGCGGCGACACCAGCGTAAAGATCTGGCCTTGCGACGTTGCCTGCAAGTCCCGCGCACGCATGGCGGCCGGAATTTCAGGATCGTCGCTCAGGCTGTAACCCATCGGCGTCACGTCGTCCGGCAGGCTGGCCAGCATCCGCCGCCCGGCGTCATCGTCGGCGTTGATCACCGCGGCGGTCAGGCCGGGCCAGCGGAAGAGGCGCGCCTTGGCCGCTTCGTAGCGCTCCATCGTGCCGTGATAGTCCAGATGGTCACGCGTCAGATTCGTGAAGGCGGCCAGCGCCACGCGCACGCCATCCATGCGGCCCTGCTCGATGCCGATCGACGAGGCCTCCATGGCCACGGCCTTCGCGCCGGCGTCGCGCATCGCGGCCAGCGTGCGGTGCACAGTCAGCACATCCGGCGTCGTCAGGCTGCCGCCCAGCGTCTGGCCGTCGGGCAGCACGGCGCCCAGCGTGCCGATGGTGCCGCAAGCCTTGTCGTTGCGGCTCAGCGCGTGGGCAATCCATTGCACCGACGACGTCTTGCCGTTAGTGCCGGTCACCGCAACCACGGCCAGCGCCGCCGACGGACGGCCATACCAGGTGTCGCCCAGTTCGCCCAGCAGCGAGCGCAGGCCGGCCACCGCAAGCATGGGCGTGCCGGCCGACGCGGCTTGTACGGCATCGGTGGCAGGCGCTTCGAACAGCACGGCGCTGGCGCCCAGCGCCAACGCCTTATCTATATAGAGACGGCCGTCGCTCGACAGTCCCGGGCAAGCAACGAACACGTCGCCCGGCTCGATGTCGCGCGAGTCCAGCTTGAGATGCGCGGTCAACGACACGCGCTCATGCAACCACGCCACGGTCTCGGCAACCGTGGCGGCAGGGGAAGAGTGGAAGCCGTTGGCGCTCATCTGCCTGGCTCCTTGATACCAGCAACAATCGTGGATTCAAACGGTGCGTCGGGCCGCACCCCCATCAGCCTCAGGCTCCCCCCCACGATATGGGAGAACACGGGCGCGGCAATGGCGCCGCCGTAATAGCCGCCGATCGTCGGTTCGTCGATGGACACGGCCACCACGATCTTGGGATCCGACACCGGGGCAAAACCCACATACGAGCTCCGGTAACGTTGCGTGCTGTACTTGCCGTCCACGATCTTGCGCGCGGTGCCGCTCTTGCCCGCCACGCGGTAGCCCTGCACCTGCGCGGCCTTCGTGCCATCGGGGCCGGTGGCGGCCTCCAGCATGGCGCGCACCAGCGCGGTCGTCTTGGGTGTGTAGATCTTGACGCTGGTCGGGTCGCTATCGCGCTTGACCAGCGTCAGCGACACCATGTCGCCGTTACGTGCAAAGACGGTATAGGCGCGCGCCACTTGCAACAGCGACACGGACAGGCCGTAGCCGTAGGCCATCGTGGCCTTTTCGATCAAGCGCCAGCGTTCCCACGGACGCAGACGGCCGGGCGCGGCGCCGGGGAATCCCACTTGCGGCGCCTGGCCGAGACCCAATTCGGTGAAGCGATCCCACATTTCACGGGATTCCAGCTTCTCGGAGATCATCGTCATGCCGATGTTGCTGGACTTGCGCAGCACGCCCGCCACATCCAGCGTGCCGTTGCGGCTCACGTCGCTGATCGTGCTGCCCTGATACGTGAACCGGCCGTTGCCCGTCTCGAACTGCGTCGACGTGCTGATGCGGCCCAGGTCCAGGGCCAGCGCGGCGGTAAAGGGCTTCATGATCGAGCCCGGCTCGAACGTATCCGTGATCGCCTGGTTGCGCAGGTTGGCGCCATGGAAGGTTTCGCGGTTGTTCGGATCGAAGGTCGGCACGTTGGCCAGCGCCAGGATCTCGCCCGTGTGCACATCCACCACCACGGCCGTCGCGCCCTTGGCGCGGTGCTTGTCCATGGCGTCCTTCAGTTCCTTGAACACCAGGTACTGCAGGCGCGTGTCGATGGACAGGCGCAAGTCCCGGCCATCAACCGGCAACGTGACGGCCTGCACGTCTTCGATGACGCGGCCCAGCCGATCCTTGATGACACGGCGGCTTCCCGGTCGGCCCGACAGTTGCTGGTTGAACGTCAGCTCGACGCCCTCCTGCCCCTGGTCTTCGACACTGTTGAAGCCCACCACGTGGGCCATCACGTCGCCGTCCGGGTAATAGCGGCGGGTTTCGGGCTGCTGGTGCACGCCCGGCAAGCCCAGCTGCTTGATCTTGTCGGCCACGTCCATCGAGACCTGGCGCTTCAGGTACACGAAGTTCTTGTCCTCGTCGACGAGGCGGCGGCGCAGATCGCCCGCGGGCGTGTCCAGCAGCTTGGCCAGCGAATCCAGCTGCGCGGGCGTGGCCTGTTTCACGTCTTCGGGAATCGCCCAGATGGCGCGCGCCGGCACACTCGAGGCCAGCACCGCACCATTGCGATCCATGATCTTGCCGCGCGTGGCGGCCAGCGTCAGCGTGCGCTCGTAGCGGCGCTCGCCCTGCTGCTGCAGGAATTCCGTCGACAATCCTTGCAGGAACAGCGCGCGGCCGGCCAGCACAGTGAAACCGCCAAACAGCAGAATCAGAACCAAGCGGGCGCGCCACGTAGGCAAGCTTCCGCGCAGCACGGGATTGTCGAAGAACGGCACGCGCTTCATTGCGTGCCTCCGGCGGCCGCGGGCACGGGCGCCTGATTCATATAGAGCGTGCGGTCCGGAACGATGGGGATCATCTTCAGACCGTCGCGCGCAATGGCATCGACCCGCGCATTGCGGGCCAGCTCGGCGCGCTCAAGCTGCAGGCGCCGCCAGTTGGTTTCGAGGTCGCGCGCATGCGCCTGATCGCGGCCCAGCTCCACGAAGAGCTGGCGCGACTGATACCGGCTGGTGACCAGGGAAATGGCCGACAGCATCAGCAAAGCCGCAACGATCAGGTTGACGCGACCCATCAGCGGCGCCCTCCCTTGCCGCCACGCCGGGGCGGCGGGGCGAGGTCGCTGCCGGGCAGCGAGCCGATCTTCACAAACGCAAAGCCG
Organism: Achromobacter sp. UBA2119; assembly: GCF_002331005.1. Classification (NCBI taxonomy): domain Bacteria; kingdom Pseudomonadati; phylum Pseudomonadota; class Betaproteobacteria; order Burkholderiales; family Alcaligenaceae; genus Achromobacter; species Achromobacter sp. UBA2119. The sequence continues at coordinate 232,647 of NZ_DCYD01000011.1, forward strand.
CCCTCAGCAGGCAGCGGCGTTTCCGTACGTTCAGCCGCGCGCAGGATGGCGGAACGGGCGCGGGCGTTGGACGAGACTTCGTCGTCCTCGGCAACGACCTTGCCCAGGGATCGCACAACGGGTTGGGGCATTTCGCTTTCGCGCAGGGGCAGGCGTGCATGCGCAGCAGCCGGCCTGGCCGCCGCCGCGATGCACTGCTTGACCATGCGGTCTTCAAGTGAATGAAAGCTGATCACCGCCAACCTCCCCCCCGGGGCAAGCAGGTCTAAAGCTGACGCGAGGGTGCGCGCGAGCTCTTCGAGTTCCCGATTGATGTAAATCCGTAAAGCTTGAAAGGTGCGTGTGGCCGGATGTTGCCCCTTTTCGCGCGTGCGGACGGCGCTGGCGACGCACTCGGCAAGCTCGAGCGTGGTGCGCAGCGGCCTTGTTGCGCGGCGAGCAGCAATCGCCTTTGCAACCTGAAAAGCAAACCGTTCTTCGCCATAATCCGCTATGACCTCCCGCATCTCATCCACACTGGCTTGCGCCAGCCAATCCGCCACCGTGGGACCACGAGTGGTGTCCATCCGCATATCGAGCGGGCCGTCTCGCATGAACGAGAAGCCGCGCTCGGCATCGTCGATCTGAGGCGACGAAACGCCCAGATCCAGCATCACGCCATCGACCTTGCCGATGCCGCGCTGCTCCAATTCTTCGGCCATGGTGGCAAAGCCCCCATGCACCACCGTGACCCGCGCATCCTCGGCCGCCAGCGCGTTGGCGACCGCAATGGCTTGCGGGTCCTTGTCAAACACGACCAGCCGGGCGTGCTTGCCCAACCGGCCAAGCAACTCGCGGCTGTGGCCGCCCCGGCCGAAAGTGCCGTCTACGAAGACGCCGCTTTCGATTCGCGTAGCCACATCCTGCCCATCCTGCGGCTGCGACCGTGCCGCGCCCTTGCCGCCGAAACCGGGCAGCAAAAGCGCGTCCACCGTCGGCGCCAGGAGGACGGGCCGATGTTCGAATTCCATAACTCTTTCAGAACGAAAACTGGTTCAACACGTCCGGCATACCCTTGGCCAAGTCTTCAGCCTCTCGGCTGGCCAGGGTAGCGGCGTCCCACAGCTCGAAGTGAGAGCCCAGACCGAGCAGCATCACATCGCGCGTCATACCGGAAGCGTTGCGCAGTTCAGGAGCGATCAGGACCCGGCCGGAGCCGTCCAGTTCCACGTCCTGAGCGTTGCCCAGCAACAGCCGCTGCAGCGCGCGGGCCGTCATCGGAAAAGCGGCGATCTGCTCGCGCTTCTTTTCCCACTCCGGTCGCGGATACACCAGCAGGCAGCCGTCGGGATGGCGGGTCAGGGTCAGCCGGCCTTCGGCCTGCGACATGAGCGCGTCACGATGCCGGGTCGGAATGGAGATCCGTCCCTTGGCATCCAGCGTGAGCGCGCTGCTTCCCTGAAACACCACATTTACCCCACTTAATTGCACAATTTCCTACTATTTCCCACTCTACGGTATGGGAAAGGGGCGGTCAAGCGAGCGGTTGCAATTTTTTCAATCACAACAAGGACTTAGATCAACTTGTAAATTCGCAAAAAGAAAAACCTCCCAATAAATCAGGAGGTTGCGACATACTCTAAAAGTCCTACTTAAGAAGTAGCGCCTAACGATTGCGGTTTACCGCCTGGGGCTGGGTCGATCCTTCCCGTTGGCGAGGCTTCCCGCCAAATGGGCGACCCTGGAAGTGGCAATCAACTGGCGCGGTGGGCGCCAGACGGCCGCGCGGCCTCGTCCAGATCCGCGCGCGCCGGGAAAATCAGTGCAAGACGGGTCTATAGGCCGGATTCTGTACACCAGGTTGCCCTGGCGGACGATCATTCCTCTGCGCGGATCATTGCTGAGCCGCTCTAGCCATCTACCCGCATACTCGGACGGAGCCGCCCTTCACGGCCGTGAGGCCGCACGCATGCCTATTTGATGTTGCTCCGGATAGAGGTTGCCGCGTTTCACCCTGCGATGCCGCCGCCCGTTGCCGGACGGCGTAATACGGAGATGGCCGTATCAGTGCGCGCAAAGCGCGCCCGCGCCGCAGTCTCGTCTCTGTGGTCCTATTCCTCAGCCATGCCCGAAGACACGACCGGACGGCCGTTAGCCGTTACCCTGCCCTGTGGAGTCCGGACCTTCCTCGATGGGCTTGCACCCACCGCGATCGTCCGACCCGTCTTGCAGTCCGTATTCTATTACAGCCGCCCACTCTGTCCCCGGGGCGCCCGCATGAACGTCGGGGCGGGTTCCTGCGACAATACGCGCTGATCCGCTTAGATGCCGCAGACACCAACACTACATGGCCCTCGAAACTCTCATCACCCTGACCGACGTCCAGCTCGCATATGGGCACCATCCGCTGCTGGACCACGCCGACTTTGCCATCCAGTCCGGCGAGCGCATCGGCCTCATCGGCCGCAACGGCGCAGGGAAATCCTCGCTCCTCAGGCTGCTCGACGGCCGCACGCAGCCCGACGACGGCGCAATCTCGCGCAGCTCGAGCCTGCGAGTGGCCACCGTCGAACAGGAACCCGAGCTCGACGACAACGCCACTGTCTTTGATGTCGTATGCAATACAGATGGCGACCACGAAGACTGGCAGCGCCCCTCGCGCGCACGCGCCGTCATCGAAAAGCTGGGCCTGCCCGCCGACGTGCAGATCGCCGGCCTGTCCGGCGGCACGCGCAAGCGCGTCGCGCTTGCCCGCGCCCTGATCGACGAGCCGGATCTGTTGCTGCTCGACGAGCCCACCAACCATCTGGACTTCGAAGGCATCGCCTGGCTTGAAGAGATGCTGCGCACCTGGAAAGGCGCCGCAGTCATCATCACCCACGATCGCCGGTTCCTGGACGCCGTCACCACTCGCATCGTCGAACTCGATCGCGGACGCCTCCTGAGCTTCCCGGGCAACTTCTCGCAGTGGCAGGAGCGCAAGGCCCAATGGCTCGAGTCCGAAAGGCTCGAGCAGGCGCGTTTCGACAAACTGCTGGCACAGGAAGAAGTCTGGATCCGCAAGGGCGTGGAAGCCCGCCGCACCCGCAATGAAGGCCGGGTGCGTCGCCTGGAGAGCCTGCGCGTGCAGCGCGCCGAACGCCGCGAGCGCGTGGGCAACGTGTCGCTGGCGCTGGCTGAGGGCCAACGCTCCGGCAAACTCGTGGCCGAACTCGAACACGTCAGCAAGCGCTTCGGCGACAAGATCGTGGTCGACGACTATTCCACAACCCTTCTGCGCGGGGACCGTATCGGCATCATCGGCCCCAACGGCGCGGGCAAGACCACCCTGCTCAAGCTCATCCTGGGTGAACTGCAACCCGATAGCGGCGCGACGCGCATGGGCACCAACGTCGCCGTCGCCTACTTCGACCAGATGCGCGCGCAGCTCGACGAAAACGCTTCGCTCGTCGACATCATCAGCCCGGGGAGCGAATGGGTCGAGATCGGCGGCGTGCGCAAGCACGTGATGACCTACCTGGGCGATTTCCTGTTCTCGCCGGCGCGCGCCGGTTCGCCCGTGCGCAGCCTTTCGGGCGGCGAACGCGCGCGCCTGCTGCTGGCGCGGCTCTTTGCGCGCCCGGCTAACGTGCTGGTGCTGGACGAGCCCACCAACGATCTGGACATCGAAACGCTGGAGTTGCTGGAAGAACTGCTGCAGGAATACGCAGGCACCGTGCTGCTCGTCAGCCACGATCGCGCCTTCCTCAACAACGTGGTCACGCAGACGATCGCCTACGAAGGCAACGGCCACTGGCGCGATTATGTGGGCGGCTACGACGAATGGGTCGCGCAGCGCCCGGCGCCTGTCGCTCCGCAGGCTGAGGCCGACAAGGCCGCGAAACCCGCCGACGACAGCGCCGCACGAGCAAAGGCGGCACGGCCCAAGCCTGCGAAGGCTGGCAAGATCAACGCCTGGGACCTGCGCGAACTCGAAGGCCTGCCGGACGCGATTGCCGCGCTCGAAGCGAAGCAAGCTGAATTGGCCGGCCAACTTGCGGACGGCAGCCTCTACCGCGATGCGCCGGCCGAGGTCGACCGCATCAACGGCGAACTGGCCAAGCTCGAAACTGAACTCGAAGAGAAGTTTGCGCGCTGGGAACTGCTGGAAGCGCGGCGCGATGGCACGCTTTGACGTGACTGCTATATATAGATAGTCCGCGCGGCGGAAGAAAGGGGTGAACGGCACAGCCGCTCACCCCTTTTTCATTTGCATGCGGCGCCAGCCGCGATCGTCCTCAGACGTGAGCGCGCCACTCCAGCGCCTCGCCCGCCGCCAGCGGGACCAGCGTCGTGTTGCCGAACGCCAACTCTTCCGGCACCTGATAGGTCTCGCGCGACAGCGTCAACGTGCCGGTATTGCGAGGCAGACCGTAGAAGTCGGGGCCATGGAAGCTGGCAAACCCTTCCAGCTTGTCGAGCTTGCCGGCGGCCTCGAACGCGGTCGCATAAAGCTCCATGGCATGCAATGCGGTGTAGCAGCCAGCACAGCCGCAGGCATGTTCCTTCAGACCGCGCGCGTGCGGCGCGCTATCCGTGCCCAGGAAAAAACGCGGGCTGCCGCTGGTCGCCGCCTCGACCAGCGCAAGACGGTGGGTCTCGCGCTTCAAAATCGGCAGGCAATACCAGTGGGGACGTACGCCGCCCTGGAAGATGGCATTGCGGTTGTAGAGCATGTGCTGCGGCGTGATCGTCGCGGCAATCGGACCTTCCGCATCACGCACGTACTCCGCGCCTTCCTTGGTCGTGATGTGTTCGAACACGACCTTCAGGGCGGGGAAGGCGCGCCGCAACGGCTTCATCACCCGCTCCACGAAAATGGCTTCGCGATCGAACACGTCAATCGCCGGATCCGTCACTTCGCCATGCACCAACAGCGGCATACCGCATTTCTGCAACGCTTCCAGCGCTTTCGTGCATTTGCCCAGCAGATCGGTCACGCCTGCATCCGAGTTGGTCGTGGCGCCGGCGGGATACAGCTTGACGGCGTAGACGTGGCCCGACTCATGCGCGCGCACGATCTCTTCTGCGGGCGTGTTGTCGGTCAGGTACAGCGTCATCAGGGGCGTGAACGAAGCCGGATTGACGCCCGACTTGCCAAGCGCTTCCAGGATGCGGCCTCGATAGGCCAAAGCCTGTTCCGTCGTCGTGACCGGCGGCTTCAGGTTCGGCATGATGATTGCGCGCGCGAACTGGCGCGCCGTATCGCCGACCACGGCATCAAGCGCCGCGCCATCGCGCAAATGCAGATGCCAGTCGTCAGGGCGAGTGATGGTGAGTTGAGTCGTGCTTTGAGTAGACATGGAAGGCTTCTTAATCTGCCAGCGGCATGCCCCGTTCAGCAAGCGCGCAGAACATCGCACTGCCCAGGGGTATGACGGCATCGTTGAAATCGAAATGCGGGTTGTGCAGCAGGCAACCGGAATCGGCGCCGCCTTGGCCAAGACGGAAGTAGGCGCCCGGCTTGGCCTGCAACATGAATGAAAAGTCTTCGGAACCCATCGAGGGTACCAGGTCGCGCACCACGTTTTCCTTGCCGATCATCTCGGTCGCGATGTCGGCCACCAGGTTGGCGTGCTGCGGCGTATTCAGCGTCGCGGGGTAGATGCGCTCGTACACCACTTCAGCGGTGCCGCCAAAAGCGCCGGCGATGGCACTCACCAGCTCGCGCATCCGCGTCTCGACCATCTCCTGCACGGACTTACGAAACGTGCGCACCGTGCCCACCATGCGCGCCTCGCGCGGAATCACGCTCATCGCGCCCGGATGCCCGGCCTGCACCGACCCGATCGACAGCACCGCCGAATCCAGCGGATTCACATTGCGCGACACGATGGTCTGCAACGCGGTGATGATCTGACCCGCGATCGTTACCGGATCGATCGTCTGATAGGGATGCGCACCGTGACCGCCCCGCCCCGTGATCAGGATCTCGAAGCGATCGGCCGCCGCCATCATCGGTCCGGGGTTGATGCCGATCGTGCCAGGTTTGAGGCCCGGCCAGTTGTGCAAGGCATAGATCGCATCGCAAGGGAACGTGTCGAACAAACCGTCTTCCAGCATGGCGCGCGCACCGCCGCGTCCTTCTTCGGCCGGCTGGAAAATCAACACTGCCGTGCCATCAAAGTTGCGGGTCTGCGCCAGGTATTTCGCCGCGCCGATCAGCACTGCGGTATGACCATCGTGCCCGCATCCGTGCATCAGTCCCGGCTTGGTCGACTTGTGGCCGAACGTGTTGTCTTCCGTCATGGGCAGCGCGTCCATGTCGGCCCGCAATCCAATCATGCGGCCGCTGTCGCAGCGCTTGCCGCGGATCACGCCCACCACGCCGGTTTTACCGATACCGCGGTGCACTTCGATGCCCAACGCTTCCAGCGCACCCGCGACGATGCCGGACGTTCTGACCTCTTCAAAACCAAGTTCTGGATGGGCATGCAAATCGCGCCGGAGCGCCGTCAATTCGTCATGAAAAAGCCGAATCGATTCCAACGGAGAACGTGCGTACATAGGACGTTACAGAATGACGTGAGAGAGGGGACAGTCGGTGCATTTTAGTTGCTACAGAGGATAAATGCCTTTGTCTTTACTGTAGAGACACGTTATGCTCCGGCCGCAGGACAATTTTTCCAACAGCCAGAGAAGGAGCGCCGCATTATGGCCACAACCTCCAAACCCGCGACCGCGCGCAAGCCGAACGCTGCATTCATGAAGCCGCTGACCCCCAGCGCCGAATTGGCCGCTGTCATCGGCTCGGAAGCCGTGCCGCGTACCGAGGTCACCAAGAAGATCTGGGAATACATCAAGAAGCACAACCTGCAAGATGCCAGCAACAAGCGCAACATCAACGCCGATGCCAAGCTGCGCCCGATCTTCGGCAAGGATCAGGTCACGATGTTCGAACTGACCAAACTGGTCAACGCACATCTGAAGTAAGCAGGCAAAGGGCGTACGGCGTACGTCCCTGCCTTTGGATTGTCGCGACGCCCTGGCTTACGGCCGGGCGAGCTCGACGCCACCAAGCAAGTCGCCTCCTCGCAGTACCTCATTGCCACGTCCGTGGACATCCCCGCCCGATTTCAATAGCGACGCTATCGCCTGATCGTCAGCGCTGGTGCGCCTTTGCAAGCGGACAAGCTGCATGCTCACGCACTTCAATGGCCCCTCCGGCACACGCGACGTCGATAGGCGCACGCGCCGCCTCTGAATGCGTCCTGCGCGTCGCACTCAACTAAATCGAAGCTCAGTGCCCCGCTCCTAAACAAGGCGCCCGCCCGCGTCCTTTCCGATTCCATTGAGTGCACACGCGAGCCAAGAACCATCCGCGCGCATGTTCTCGCGCGTCACACGAGGCGCATGCAAAAAGGCCGGCATCAATGCCGGCCTTTCCGAGGGTACTGCCTGGACTCAGGCGTACGATGTGGGCGCAGTGCCTTCCAGCAGCGACAGCCAACCGCGTATCAGGCGATACAGCACCCACACAATGGTTGCCGCCACGCCGATCCAGCCGATGAAGATGAGCGTCGCGATCCCACTGATTGCAAGCCACAGCAACGCCCACCAGAACGTACGCAGTAGCCAGTCGAAATGGCCGGCGTAGACGGTGCCGGCCGCGTCAGACCGCTTGAGGTACATGAGCACAACAGCCGCGATCGTGGCAATGCCCAGAAATCCACTCGTCAGAAAGCCCAAGGCATACAAGCCATAGGCCACGTGGGTCAACGTGCGAAGGTCCAATGTCGTACCGGGCACGGGGGTCTGGGGATCACTCACGATAACGCTCCAACGAATTGACTCGAACAATCTTACCGCACAAAGCCACCCCGCCCACGCGCGTTGTTATTTGGGCACATTCAGCATTGGCGCGGCTTGCAGGCCAGTGACGCACCAAAGACAAAGCCCCACCGGGTACCGGTGGGGCTTTGAGGATAAGAGCTTGACGATGACCTACTTTCACAGACGTCCGTCCACTATCATCGGCGCAAAGGCGTTTCACTGTCCTGTTCGGGATGGGAAGGAGTGGTACCACCTTGCTATGGTCGTCAAGCGTAGCTGCTTGAGCAATTGACACCAGGGTCAATCGTTCGAATCTTGGGTCTTACTTAAGTGCCTCTTTGACACTGTTGGGCACTACGGTTACTGCAATAGGACCTGGCGCTTACAGCCGCGGAAGGGTTCGCGCCAATCGCGCTATCAACCTCCAGCGCAACGGCCTGGTCTCTCACTAAAGACAAAACCCCGCAGGGGATACCTGCGGGGTTCTGAGCAATAAAAGCCTGACGA
>NZ_DCYD01000010.1:0-92431 GCF_002331005.1 Achromobacter sp. UBA2119
CCCCTGCGGGGTTTTGTCTTTGTGGCGTCGGAAATGAGTGCCCAGCTACATGGCCGGCGCGTGTCGAGCGGTGCCTTTGCCTGACAACAGAAGCAGGTCGGGCGCGGGGCGCTAATACGTCGGCGCGGGGCGCGGCTATGCGCTGCTTGCCTCAAAACCTCCTTGGTATATCGCTTTAATTAAGAAACCCCTCGCGGCTGGCGCCGCGAGGGGTTTTGTTTTGTTGCGCGGGGGATGGCATGCGCTGCAGCGAATTCTCGACGTGGCTGCTTTATACAGGGCTACGGGATCCGCCGACGTAATCCTGGCGGTCGATGCCGTGGCGTTGGAGTTTGTCGTAGAACGTCTTGCGCGGAATGCCTAGCGCGTCGAGTGTGGCCTTGATGTCGCCGCGGTGGGCGGTGAGGGCGTCGCGGATGATTTGCGCTTCGATCTGCTCCATGCGTTCCGGAAGGCTGAGGGCGCCCGCTTGCGGTTGGACAGGCTCAGGTGCGGAGCTATTGAGAACCCCAAGCACGAAACGTTCTGCGAAGTGCGCGAGTTCACGAACGTTGCCGGGCCAGTCGTGCGTCATCAGGTGTTGGCGGATCGAGGCGGGCATGTCGGGGATGTCGCGCTGGAATCGGCGTGAGGCGTGGCCGAGGTAGTGGGCGAAGAGTAGCGGGATGTCTTCACGCCGTTCCCGCAACGGTGGGAGGCGGATCGTGACGACGTTGAGGCGGTAGAACAGATCTTCGCGGAACTTGGCGCGTATGGCGGGGCTACCCAGATCTTCTTTTGTGGCGGCGACAACGCGCAGGTCGAGATTGCGGACTTCGTTGCTGCCGAGCGGTGTGATCTGGCGTGATTCGAGCACGCGCAGCAGTTTGACCTGGACGGCGAGCGGCATGCTTTCGATCTCATCGAGAAACAGGGTGCCGCCGCTGGCATGTTCGATGCGGCCGATGCGTTTCTTTTGGGCGCCCGTGAAAGCGCCAGGCTCGTGACCGAAGAGCTCGCTTTCGATGACGCTTTCGGGTAAGGCGCCGCAATTGATAGCGACCAGCGCACGGTGCCGGCGGCGGCTCAGGCGGTGCAGTGCGGTTGCGACGACTTCCTTGCCGGTGCCCGTTTCACCTTCAACGAGCACATCGACGTCGGCGTCTGCAATGTGGCGCAGCGTTTGCTTGATGCGCTGCATGGCGGGCGTGGTGCCGATGAACGGCACTTCGTCGGCTTCGACGGTGAAGGCGGCTTCGCGCAGACGGCGGTTTTCGAGAACGAGGCGCCGCTTTTCGGCGGCATGACTGATGGAGGCTACCAGTCGATCGGCCGGATAGGGCTTAGACAGGAAGTCGTACGCACCCTCCCGCATGCATTGAACTGCTGTGGCGATGTCGCCGTGGCCTGTGATCAGGATGACCGGAATGTCAGGGTCGATGGCGCGTAGCCGCTGGAAAAGCTCGAGGCCGTCAATATCAGGCATGCGGATATCCGTGACCACTACGCCGTCGAAATTCCGGCCCAGGGCCGGCAACGCAGCACGCGCGTTGGCGTGCGCCTCGACCGAGATGCCATGAAGCTTCAGCGTCTGCTGGGCCGCGCGGCGCAGTTCGTCGTCGTCGTCAATGAACACGGCGTGGGGCGCGACGGGCCGTGGCATGCGGTCGTTCGTCACGTCCGCGACCTTTGTTGTATTACGGGCATTTGCGGAATTTGCGGCAGTTGGGGCCCCGGCGCCGGGGGACTGAGGATCAGGGGCACGCGTCATGGTGAGTGCTCGGGGTGTGAGTTTGATCCGGCGCTTTGCGCAGGGTCAGAATGAACAACGCGCCGGTCGCGGGCGCATGAGGGGACGGCAAGCTGGCATCGCCTGGGCGGGCGGCGCGTAGTTCGCCGCCGAACTCTGTGACGATGTCGCGGCTGATGACGAGGCCCAGGCCCATGCCGTCCGGCTTGGTCGTGTGAAAGGGGGTGAAGAGGTGGGCGCGGGCTTGGTCGGACAGGCCGGGGCCGTTGTCGTGAACCTGCAGCTGCACGGTGTCGCCGAGGTCTTGCAAGGCGATGATGATTCGCCCGTTCTGGGCGCCTTCGAGCGCCTCGAGCCCGTTCTGCAGCAGATTGACCAGAACCTGCTCCAACCGAACGCGATTGGCCAGGACGTGGCAGTTCTGGTTGCGAGGCGGGCTTTGCAGCGTGACGCCTTGGCGGCGGGCGCGGGGACCCACGAGGAGAATCGCCCCTTCCAGAGCTTCCATCAGGTCGGTCGGGCCGACTGTTGCACCTGCCTTGCGCGAAAAGGCGCGAAGCTCGCCGGTGATGTGGCCGATTCGATCGGTCAGTGCGGCGATGGTGCCCAGGTTCTCCTGGACGGCGCTTTCGTCGCGGCGTCGCAGAAGCTCGGCGGCGTTGTCGGCGTAGGCGCGGATGGCAGCGACGGGCTGGTTGACCTCGTGCGCGACGCCGGCTGCGACCTGGCCCAGCAATGCCAGCTTGCTGGCTTGGACGAGTTCGTCCTTCATGGTGTGAAGCTGAGATTCGGCGCTTTGGCGTTCGTCCATTTCGTCGACGAGCTTGGCGTTCACGTCTCGCAGCTGCGCCGTGCGCTCGTCCACCAGCGCTGCGAGCTGTTGTTGAATCGCGGCCTGTTGCTCGGCGCGTTCCTGGTTGCGATGACGGCGGTACAGCACCACGCCGATCAGCGCGGCGAGCACGCTCTGCGTAAGTAAGGCGCCGAGTTGGGCATTGGCGCTGGCCTGGTTCATCACCGCCTGCACCGGGGATAGCTGGTGCAGCGTCCAGCCGGGCGATTCGATGACCGGCAGGGTGGTGTGCAGCAGCGGAGCGCCGGCGGCGGCGCGGGGCAGCGCGTCGTCGGTGCGGATGAGTTGGCCGTTGCTGGCCGGTTGCAGGGGCGGTGTGACGGGGAGCGGTTGGAATTTTGCGTCGCCAAACTGCAGGCTGGTGCGCAGCGTCTCTGCCAGCGCGGCCGACAGCGGCGCCAGCACCCTGAAGCGCCAGTCTGGAATATTGCCCAGCAACACCACGCCATGTTCGTCGGTCACGAAGATGACGGCGTTGGCTTGGCGCCAATCGGCCTCCAGGTCCCGGAAATCGACCTTCAAGACCACCACGCCCAGCATTGCGCCCTGCGCATCGTCCACACGCCGCGACAGGTACAGGCCCGCTTCGTGGCTGACCGTGCCCAGTGCGAAGTGTTCGGCCGAGCCGTGCAGGACCGATCCCTGGAAGTAGGGGCGGAATTCGTAGTCGACGCCGACGAAGGTGGCCGGTTCGCGCCAATTGCTGGCGGCGATCGCGAGGCCTTTTTTGTCGAGCACGTAGATGGCGGAGGCGCCGACGCCGCGGCTGAGCGCTTCGAGCTTTTCGTCCAACGCCTCGATCTGCCTTGAACTGGCTCCTTGAAGCGCTGCGCGCAGGTCGACGTCCTGGGTCAGCACAAAGGGCAGCGCCCGGAATTTGTCGAGGTTGTTGCGCAGCAGCGCGGCGTTGATCTGGCCGGTGCTGCGGGCCTGGAGGGCGGCCTCGCGCAGCGCCCCGTCGCGCGCCCACTGGGTGGCCGCGTGCAGCGTGATCGCGACGATGCCGACGGCCAGCAGTGTCAGCCCCACGCGCCATGGCAAGGACCAAGCGCGGGAAGAGGTGGGCGGGGGGAGGGGTGAGGAAGAGGAGCCGTTCATGGTGTGCGGTTTTCCGCACATTTTAGCGGGTTTCTGTGCGGAGATTCGCCTATTAACGCTTCTCGGTGGACAAGCAGTGATTGCGAAATCCTATATTTTTCAATGCCTTATCTGAATTGTTGCGGAGCCGCCTGACTTGGCATGCGTATTGCGTTTATACCGGCAAGCCGCGCGGCACACCCCCGCGGTGAAATCGGCCGGCGGCAGGATCGCATGGCCATAAAACAGATAACGCCCCGACGTCGCGCGCGCCACGCTGCGCGGAGCAAGGGGCCCTGGTGGGGACAATCCCAATGATCGAAGTGGATCAAAGCGCGCCCGCGCGCAAGCTCAAGTTCTATCAAATCCTGTACGTGCAGGTGATCTTCGCCATCGTGGTGGGCATCTTGCTTGGCGCATTCAAGCCGGAACTCGGCCAGCAGATGCAACCGCTGGGCGACGCCTTCATCAAGCTGGTGAAGATGATCATTGCGCCGGTCATCTTCCTGACCGTGGCAACCGGCATTGCCGCCATGAGCGACCTGAAGAAGGTCGGGCGCGTTGCCGGCAAGGCCATGCTGTATTTCCTGGTGTTCTCGACGTTGGCGTTGGTCGTCGGCATGGTGGTCAGCCATATCGTGCAGCCCGGCGCCGGCATGCACATCGACCCGACCACGCTGGATCAGAAGGCCGTATCCGGATATGTCGCCAAGGCGCATGATTCGACAATCACCGGCTTCCTGATGAACGTGATTCCCACGACCATCTTCAGCCCGTTCGTCGGTGGCGACATCCTGCAGGTGTTGTTCGTGGCGGTGCTGTTCGGCATTTCGCTGGCCATGGTCGGCGAGCGCGGCAAACCGATCCTGAATTTCATGACGGCGCTGGCGCAGCCCATCTTCAAGATGGTGGCGATCCTGATGAAGGCCGCGCCCATCGGCGCCTTTGGCGCGATGGCGTTCACCATCGGCAAATACGGCATCAAGTCGGTCGTGAACCTGGCGATGCTGGTGGGCACGTTCTACGCGACGTCGGTGCTGTTCGTGGTGGTCGTGCTGGGCCTGGTTGCCCGCTACAACGGCTTCTCGATCTTCAAGCTGGTCCGCTACATCCGCGAAGAACTGCTGCTGGTGCTGGGCACGAGCTCGTCGGAAGCCGCTCTGCCGACGTTGATGCAGAAGATGGAACGCGCTGGCTGCTCGAAGTCGGTGGTCGGCCTGGTGGTGCCTACCGGTTACTCGTTCAACCTGGACGGCACCAACATCTACATGACGATGGCCGCGCTGTTCATTGCGCAGGCTTGCGACATTCCGCTGTCGCTGGGTGATCAGATTCTGCTGCTGCTCGTGGCGATGCTGAGCTCGAAGGGCGCGGCCGGCGTGACCGGCGCGGGTTTCATCACGTTGGCGGCCACGCTGTCGGTGGTGCCTTCGGTGCCGGTCGCCGGCATGGCGCTGATCCTGGGTGTGGATCGCTTCATGTCGGAATGCCGCGCCCTGACCAACCTGGTCGGCAACGCGACCGCCACCGTGGTCGTCGCGCGCTGGGAAGGCGAGCTCGATCAGGAGCAACTGCATGCCACGCTGGACAGCGCAGGCACGCCCGCGGCGGCGCAGGCGCAATCGCAGCCGCAAGTCGCCATCGGCGAACCTGCCCGCCAGAGCTGAACTTCTTCGCCGTGCACGCCCGGCGGCGAATGAAACATGGCCTGCGCCGAATCGCGTGCCGGTCAAAAAAAATCCCCCGAAAGCTTGCGGCGCGGGGGATTTTTTTCGGGCTGGATTGGTGTCAGGGCACCTGGACGCCGGCCTCGCGGAGCAGGTTGGCGGTATCGAAGAGCGGCAGGCCCATCACGCCGGTGTAGCTGCCGGCGATGCGCGAGACGAATGTGCCCGCCAGGCCTTGAATGCCATACGCGCCCGCCTTGCCGAAGGGTTCGCCGCTGTCGCAATAGCGGCTGATTTCGTCTTCTTGCAGGGCGCGCATGTGGACTTCGGTGATGGAGACGGCTTCCAGCAGGCGGTCGCCACTGCACACTGCAACCGCGGTATGGACTTCGTGCGAGGCGCCGGACAGCGCTCGCAGGATACGGATCGCGTCGTCACGGTCCGCCGGCTTGCCCAGGACCTCGCCCGCCAGGATGACGGTGGTGTCGGCGGCAAGCAAGGGCAGGACGGGCATGGCGTGCGCGCGCATCCAGTCGCGGCCGCGCAGGGCCTTGTCCCGGGCGGTGCGCTGCACGTAATCAGCGGCGCTTTCGCCCGGATGCTGCGGTTCGTCCTCGCCGGGCGGGGCCGGAACGAGCAGGACCTCGTGCGCGAGGCCGATCTGATTCAGCAATTCGCGGCGGCGCGGGCTGGCGGAGGCGAGATACAGGCGCGGGGAGGAACGGGAGGGATTGGCGGTGTCGGTCATGCGCAGCAGGGCAGGCGCCGCCTGGCGGCGGTCACGCCCGATGGTAGGGGTGGTTGGTCATGATGGCCCAGGCGCGGTAGAGCTGTTCGGCCAGTACCACGCGCACCATGGGGTGGGGCAACGTGAGGGACGACAGGCGCAACTGGCCGCTGGCGGATGCCTTGAGGGCGGGATCCAAGCCGTCGGGGCCGCCGACAAGAAACGCGACATCCTGCCCGCCCGCGCGCCACTGTTCGAGTTTTTGCGACAGCGCCATCGTGGTGAGGTCGCGGCCGCGTTCGTCCAGGGCCAGGCGCAGCGCATTGGCGGGCAGGGCGGCCTCAATGCGCTTGGCCTCGGCCGCCATCATCTGGGCCGGGGTCTTGCCTGTGGTGCGGGGCTCGGGCTTGATCTCGCGCAGCTCAAGGGCGCAGTCGGCCGGCAGGCGCTTGGCGTAGTCGTCCCAGGCGGTCTGCACCCAGTCCGGCATCCGCGTGCCCACCGCGACGACGATCAGCTTCACGGCGTGATCAGTCTTCGGTGTCGTCGTAACCGCTGCCGCTGTCGCTGGGGACAGGCGCGACGCGGGTCGATTCGGGCAGGAGCTTCACGCGCACCGGCTTGCCGCCCCAGATTTCTTCGAGGTTGTAATACTGGCGAATGGCCGGCTGCATGATGTGCACGACGACATCGCCAAGGTCGACGACGACCCATTCACCGGTGTCCTCGCCTTCGATGGTGATGCCGGTAAGCGACATGGCGCGGCCGCGATCGGCGACGCTGGACGCCAGCGCGCGGGTCTGCCGGTTGGAGGTGGCGCTTGCAATCACGACGCGATCGAACAGGCTGGTCAGATGCGTGGTGCTGAAGACCTTGATGTCTTGCGCCTTGACGTCTTCGAGGGCGTCGATGACGGCGCGTTGGAGTTTCTGTATATCCATAGGTGCAAATATAACCCGCTCGAGGGCAGCGGCGGCTGACCGGCAGCGCCGGGCGGGAAGGGTTTATCGGTAGAGTTTGTGCGCCGCAATATAGGCGGCGACGGACGCGTCGAGCAGTCCGTCGGTGGATTCGCCCTGCGCCAGGCGCTGGCGGATTTCGGAAGCCGACACCGGCATGGGCGGAAAAGGCAGTTCTTGCAGCGTGCGGCCCTGGTCCTCTAGCCATTGCGCAAGTTCCGGCGGTGCGCTGAGGGGCGTGCCGGGGCGGGTGGCCACGGCCAGGTCGACCAGGCTGGAAATGTCGCGCCAGTTGCGCCAGGTGCAGAAATTGGCGAGCTGGTCGGCCCCCAGCAGCCATGCATAGCGCGCGTCCTGCGGCAGGGCGCGCAGCGTGTCGATGGTGTAGGTGGCGCCGCCCCGCTCGATTTCGATGGGGTTGACCGCCAGTCCCGGATGGCCGGCGATGGCCAGTTCCAGCATCGCAAGGCGATGTTCGGCGGCGGCGTTCAGCGCAGCGCGCTGCCAGGGGTTGGCGGCGGGGATGAGCTGCACCTGGTCTAACCCCAGCGACTGCAGGGCATTCTGCGCCAGCGCGATGTGGGCGACGTGAACGGGGTCGAAGCTGCCGCCGAAGAGGCCGATGCGTTTCAAACCCAGTCCCGCGGTTTGAGATAGGCGGCCAGTTCGGCCTCGGGGGTGCCGGCTTCAGGCTGCCAGTCGTAGCGCCATTGCGCGAGCGGCGGCATGGACAGCAGGATTGATTCGGTGCGGCCCCCGGATTGCAGGCCGAAGAGGGTGCCGCGGTCGAAGACCAGGTTGAATTCGACGTAGCGGCCGCGGCGGTAGGCCTGGAAATCGCGCTCGCGTTCGGTGTAGGCGATGCCGCGGCGCTTGTCGACGATGGGCAGGTAACTGTCCAGGAATGCGTCGCCGACTGAACGGGTCAGGGCGAAGGACGCGTCGAAGCCGGGGGCGTTCAGGTCGTCGAAGAAGACGCCGCCGATGCCGCGGGTTTCGTCGCGATGCTTGAGGAAGAAGTATTCGTCGCACCAGCGCTTGTAGCGCGGATAGTAATCGGGCCCGTGGGGCGCCAGCGCGTCCCGGCACACCGTGTGGAAGTGGCGGGCGTCTTCTTCGAAGGGATAGTACGGGGTGAGGTCGATGCCGCCGCCGAACCAGAAGACGTCGGCCTCGTCATGGCCGGGCCGCGCGGCCGCGACGAACATGCGCACGTTCATGTGCGTGGTGGGCACGTACGGATTGCGCGGGTGCAGCACCATGGACACGCCCATGGCTTCCCATGGGCGGCCGGCAAGTTCCGGGCGGTGCGCGCTGGCCGACGGCGGCAGCTTGGAACCCTTGACGTGGCTGAACAGCACGCCGGCGCGTTCGAAGAGCTGGCCGCCTTCGAGCAGGCGCGACAGACCGCCGCCGCCCTCGGGCCGCACCCATTCGTCGGCGCGGAAGGGGCCGCCTTCGGCCGCTTCCAGCGCGCCCACGATGCGGGCCTGCAAGCCGGTGAGGTAGTCCCGGACAGCGGAGACGGGCAGAGCGGTCATGGGCGGTTCCGGTTACGCGTTGGACTTGGGCTTTTGCTGCGACGGCTTGAGCGCGCGCCAGCCGATGTCGGAGCGGTACTGGCGGCCATCGAAGTGGATGCGGTCAATGGCTTCGTAGACACGGTCGCGCGCCATTTTGACGGAATCGCCCAGGGCAGTGACGCACAGTACGCGGCCGCCAGTGGTCTTGACTTCTTCGCCATCGAGCTGGGTGGCGGCGTGAAAGACCATGCAGTCTTCGGCATCGGCGGGCAGGCCGCGGATGACGTCGCCGGTGCGCGGCGTGTTGGGGTAGTTGTGAGCGGCCAGCACGGCGCCCAGGGCGGTGCGGCGGTCCCAGACGATGTCAGCCTGGTCGAGCGTGCCTTCGACGGCGTGCTCGAGGGCATCCAGCAGGTCGCTCTTGACGCGCATCATGATGGGCTGGGTTTCGGGGTCGCCCATGCGGCAGTTGAATTCCAGCGTCTTGATTTCGCGGTCGGGGTCATCGCCCGGGGCGATCATCAGGCCGGCGTACAGGAAACCGGTGTATGGGATGCCGTCGCGCGTCATGCCCTGCACGGTGGGCAGGATGATTTCGCGCATGATGCGGTGATGCAGTTCGGGCGTGACGATGGGCGCGGGGGAGTAGGCGCCCATGCCGCCCGTGTTGGGACCGCGGTCGCCGTCCTGCAGGCGCTTGTGGTCCTGGCTGGTGGCCAGGGCGAGCACGTTGCGGCCGTCGCACATGACGATGAAGCTGGCTTCTTCGCCGATCAGGCATTCTTCGATGACGACGCGCGCGCCGGCTTCGCCCATGGAGCCGTCGCCCAGCATGGCGTCGACGGCAGCGTGCGCTTCTTCGAGGGTGGCGGCGACGACCACGCCCTTGCCTGCGGCCAGACCGTCAGCCTTGATGACGATGGGCGCGCCTTCCTGGTCAATGTAGGCATGAGCCTTGGCCGGGTCGGTGAAGGTTTCGTAGCGGGCGGTCGGGATGTTGTGCCGGACCATGAAGGCCTTGGCGTAATCCTTGGAGCTTTCAAGCTGCGCGGCAGCCTTGGTGGGTCCGAAGATCTTCAGGCCACGGGCGCGGAAGACGTCGACGACACCGGCGGCCAGGGGCGCCTCGGGGCCGACGACCGTCAGGGCGATGCCCTCGCGCTGGACGAAATCGGCCAGTTCCTCGGCATTGGTGAGCGGGATGTTCTCCATCTGCTCGGCCCGTTGCGTGCCGCCGTTGCCCGGAGCGACATACACCTTGTGCACGCGCGGGGAGCGGGCCAGCCGCCAGGCGAGGGCATGTTCGCGGCCGCCCGAGCCAATTACCAGGAGTTTCATGTTGCGTGAGTCTGAAGAGGCGCGCAGGCAGACGGAACCGCCGGCGCGCCAGGAAAGGGAGAGTTACTGCGCTTCGTCGAAAATGACGGTCGTATAGACTTCCTGCACGTCGTCCAGGCTTTCCAGGGCGTCGAGCAGTTTCTGCATCTTGGCGGCGTCGTCGCCGGCGAGTTCGGTTTCGTTCAGGGCCTTCATGACGATGCCGTCGACTTCGGCCTTCAGGCCGGCCTCGTCGAAGGCCTTGCGCACGGCAGCGTAATCGGACGGGGCGCAGACGACTTCGATCACGCCTTCTTCGTCGGTGGTGACGTCTTCGGCGCCGGCCTCGAGGGCGGCTTCCATGACCTTGTCTTCAGGGGTGCCCGGGGCGAACACGAATTGGCCGCAGTGCTTGAACATGAAGGCGACCGAGCCTTCCTGGCCGAGGTTGCCGCCGTTCTTGGAGAACGCGTGGCGCACTTCAGCGACGGTGCGGGTGCGGTTGTCGGTCATGCAGTCGACGATGACCGCCGCGCCGCCAATGCCGTAGCCTTCGTAGCGGACTTCTTCGTAGGCCTCGCCGTCGGCGCCGCCCGCGCCACGCTGGATGGCGCGCTGGATGTTGTCCTTGGGCATGTTGGCGTCGGTGGCCTTGTCCCAGGCCATGCGCAAACGGGGGTTGCTGTCCGGGTCGGGGCCGCCGGCGCGCGCCGCCACGGTGATTTCACGAATGATCTTGGTCCAGAGCTTTCCGCGCTTGGCGTCTTGGCGCCCTTTGCGGTGCTGAATATTGGCCCATTTGCTGTGTCCGGCCATGGCTTCCCAGGGTAATGTGTCTGCAAAGACGGCATTTTACCGTGCCGGCGGCCCTCCCGTCCGGCAAGAGGGACGCTTGTGTCCATATAGCCACGCGCACAAGGCGGGCGGCAGGCTCTACACTTGGGCATCCATCTGATCCCTGGTCCGGAGCCGCCCATGCCCAACCCCCTTGTCATCGCCAAGAACGCGCAGACCGAGTTGGCGCTGCTGCCCGCCCTGGCCAACCGCCACGGGTGCATCACGGGGGCCACCGGCACGGGCAAAACCGTCACGCTGCAGGTCCTTGCCGAGTCTTTTTCCCGGATCGGCACGCCCGTGTTCATGGCGGACGTCAAAGGCGACCTGACCGGCATTTCGCAGGCGGGCGTGTCCAGCCCCAAACTGCAGGAACGCCTGAAGAATCTGGGGCTGCCGGAGCCCGCCTGGGGCGCCAGCCCGGTCGCCCTGTGGGACGTCTTTGGCGAGCAGGGGCTGCCGGTGCGGGCCACCATTACCGATATGGGGCCGCTGCTGCTGTCGCGCATTCTTGAACTGAACGACACGCAGGAAGGCGTCCTGACCCTGGTTTTCAAGGTGGCGGACGACGAGGGACAGCTGCTGCTGGACTTGAAGGATTTGCGGGCGATGCTGCAGGACGTCGCCGACCGCGCCGGCGAACTGAAGACGCGCTACGGCAATGTGTCCTCGGCCAGCGTCGGTGCCATCCAGCGCGGTCTGCTCGCGCTGGAATCGCAAGGCGCGGAACGGTTTTTCGGCGAGCCGATGCTCGACGTCGCCGACCTGATGCGCACCGACGCGCAGGGCCGCGGCATCGTCAACGTGCTGGCGGCCGACAAGCTGATGCAGGCGCCGCGCCTGTACGCCATCTTCCTGCTGTGGCTGCTGGCCGACCTGTATGAAAAGCTGCCCGAGGTGGGCGACATGGACCAGCCCAAGCTGGTCTTTTTCTTCGACGAGGCGCACCTGCTGTTCAACGACGCCCCGCAGGCGCTCCTGACCAAGATCGAGCAGGTCGTGCGCCTGGTCCGCTCCAAGGGCGTGGGCGTTTATTTCGTGACGCAGAATCCGCTGGATATCCCCGACACCGTGCTGGGCCAGTTGGGCAACCGCGTCCAGCATGCGCTGCGGGCGTTCACGCCGCGCGACCAGAAGGCCGTCAAGACTGCGGCGCAGACCATGCGGCCCAATCCCGGCCTGGACATCGAGGCCGCGATCACCGAGCTGGGCGTGGGCGAGGCGCTGGTGTCGCTCCTGGATGCCAAGGGCCGCCCGATGCCGACCGAGCGCGCCTACATCGTGCCGCCGGGCAGCCGTATCGGGCCGGCGACGGACGCGGAACGTCAGGCGCTACGCCAGGGCAATCCCCTGGCGCCCAAATATGAAAAGGCGGTCGACCGGGAATCCGCCTACGAAATCCTGGCAGGCCGCGCGGCGGCGCCGGCAGAACCTCCGGTCGCCAAGGATGTTCCGGCCCGGGCCGGGCAGCCGTCCGCCAAGACGTCCCAGCCGCCTGCCGACGAGAGCGGCGGGCTAATGGACAGCCTGAAGGACGTGCTGTTTGGATCGACCGGACCGCGCGGCGGCAAACGCGACGGCGTGGTGCAGACCATTGCCAAAAGCTCGGCACGCTCCATCGCGCGGGAACTCACGCGAGGGATCCTCGGGTCGTTGCTGGGATCGAAGGGCCGGCGCTAAGCCTCATCGGCGCAACGTGGCGTATCGGTTAGTCCGACCGTCCGTTTCGTAAAGTGGGGTATTGTGTGGCCGGCATTTATGCCTGACATTGCGGGCGGTGTATCAATGAAAACCAAAGGAAGACGTGGTGGCTAAGAAACACAAGATTGCGGTGCTCCCAGGAGACGGGATCGGCAAGGAAGTCGTGCCGGAAGGTTTGAAGGTGCTGGATGCCGTGGCGACGCGGTTCGGAATCGAGTTCCAATGGGACCATTTCGACTGGAGCTGCGACTACTACGCCAAGCACGGCAAGATGATGCCGGACGACTGGAAGGACCAGATCGGCCAGCACGAGGCCATTTTCTTCGGTTCGATCGGCTGGCCCGCTACGGTGCCCGACCACGAGGCCTTGTGGGGCTCGTTGTTCAAGTTCCGCCGTGAATTCGATCAATACATCAATCTGCGCCCGGTGCGTCTGATGCCCGGCGTGCCGTCGCCGCTGGCCGACCGCAAGCCCGGCGAGATCGATTTCTTCATCGTGCGTGAAAACACCGAAGGCGAATACTCCAACAGCGGTGGCCGCCTGTTCGAGGGCACCGACCGCGAAGTGGTCATCCAGGAAAGTGTTTTTACGCGCATCGGCGCCGAGCGGGTGCTGAAGTTCGCATTTGAACTGGCGCAAAAGCGCGGCAAGCACCTGACCGCCGCCACCAAGTCCAATGGCATTTCTATTTCGATGCCGTGGTGGGACGAGCGCGTGGCCGAGATGGCCGGGAACTATCCCGACGTGCGCTGGGACAAATATCACATCGACATCCTATGCGCGCACTTCGTGCAGCATCCGGACTGGTTCGATGTCGTGGTGGCTTCCAACCTGTTTGGCGACATCCTGTCGGACCTGGGACCGGCCTGCACGGGCACCATCGGTATCGCGCCGTCCGCCAATCTCAACCCGGAACGCAAGTTTCCGTCGCTCTTTGAACCGGTGCATGGATCGGCGCCGGACATTTATGGCAAGGGCATCGCCAACCCCATCGGTCAGATTTGGAGCGGGGCATTGATGCTGGATTTCTTGGGGTATCCCGACGCGTCGGCCGCCGTGGTCAAGGCAATCGAAACCGTGCTGGCCGAAGGTCCGCGGACGCGGGATATGAAAGGCAACGCTTCAACGGCCGAAGTCGGCGACGCGATCGCTGCGCTGGTCCGAGCCGGCTGATTGCATTGTCGGCAGGCCCGTTCGATTAATTGATGAACGACTCGATTATTTCTCCCCCCTCCGATCACGTGGGCGGCGGGCGGGCCGACCGCTTCGTGCGCAAGCTTTTTCGCATGCTGCGCTCGCGCACGCAGCGGCACAATCAGCATCTGTGGCCGTTCGTCCGTATCTGGCGCGACAAGGAAGGCGCGATCAGCGGGTATCGCGCCTTCGGTCGTTCGCTGCCCGTCACGCCGTTATCCCAAGGCTACGACCCCGCCGACAAGGTGGTGCATCTCATCCTGAGCGGCCCGTCGATCGCCGAGATTCCCTATGACCGGATGGATATCGGCGTGGCGATGGGCGTCAATGGTTCCATCGCGCTGTCGCGCAAGTTTGGTCTGAAGTTCAAGTATTACTGCGTCATCGACCAGAACTTCGTGCGCGACCGCATCGACCTCGTGCGAGAGATCGTCGCGAGCGACCTGACCCTGTATGTGTTTCCGGAGGTGCTGCGCTACATCATGCAGGGCATTTCCCAGGAACACATCCGCTGCCGCATCTGCATCATCGAACTGATATCCAAGCGCGCTTACGAGCGTAGCGCCGCGCCGGCAGTGCTCAAGCGCATTGCGGCGGCCTCGGCTGACGTCGAACTGCTGGACGCCAAGCAGGGGCTGGGCTACAGCTTCGATGCCTCGCTGGGGGTATTCGATGCCGATACCGTCGCGTATGCGGCCCTTCAGGTCCTGATGTCCGGCGGGGTGCGCGAGGTCTACGTGCACGGGCTGGACCTGACCGTGCAGGGCGGATTGCGTTTCTACGACGAGGGCGGCAAGCCACAGACCAGCCGTCTGACACGCAACTTTCCGCGCTACATCGAACCGTCTTTCCGCTTTGCATCGCCGCTTTGGCGCGCGCGGGGGGTGTCCGTGTTCAATCTGTCGCCGGTCAGCGCGTTGTCGGCCGACATCATCGAACGCAAGGACTGGCGCACGCTGCTCAAGGACTGATCCGGCGGTGCGGACGCCGCCAGGCCAACCCGAGCATCAGAAAAAAACAAGGCGCCGCGAGGCGCCTTGTGCTTTTGCCGATGCCGATCGTATCAGTGCGCGCCGGCAGCCGCTTCCGCCGCACCGCCGCCTCCCGATTTGGACGCGCGCGGCCGCGCGAACCAGACCAGGCCCGTCAGCAGCAGGAAGATGATGGCGGACGCGTAGAACACGTCCGTCGCCGACATCGTGAAGGCCTGCGCATTGATCAGCCCGTCCACCATGGTGAGCGCTTGCTGGTGCGAGACGCCCAGCCCGTTCTGCAAGCTGTTCATGGTCTGGTCGAACGCCTGCTGGCCGGGCCGGGCAATCTCGGTCAGTTGCGCGTGGTGCAGCGTTGCGCGGTTTTCCCACAGCGTCGTCGAAATCGACGTGCCGAACGCGCCCGCCGTCAGCCGCAGGAAGTTCGACAGCCCGGATGCCGCCGGGATGCGCCAAGGCTCCATGCTGGACAGCGTGATCGACGTGAGCGGCACGAAGAACGCCGCCATCGCTGCGCCCTGGATGATGGTCGGGATCATCAGCGTGCGCACGTCCGTCTGGGTGTTGAAGCCCGCGCGCATGAAGCAGACCAGCGCAAAAATCAGGAAGGCGACCGTGACGATCTGCCTGGGGTCGCGCGTGGCCAGCATCTTGCCCACGATGGGCGTGAGCAGGATCGCCAGCAGTCCGACCGGGGCAGTCACAAGCCCCGCATAGGTCGCGGTGTAGCCCATGTTGCTTTGCAGCCAGAGCGGCAGCAGCACGACGTTGCCGAAGAAGACGCCATAGGCCACCGCCAGCGTCAGCGCGCCCACCGTGAAGTTGCGGACCTTGAAAAGGCGCAGGTCCACCACGGGGTGCGCGTCGGTCAACTCCCAGATCAGGAAGAACACGAAGGCCACGAACGCAATCGCCGCCAGCGCGATGATGGTGGGGCTGGCAAACCAGTCCAGCTCCTTGCCCTTGTCCAGCATGATCTGCAGCGCGCCTACCCAGACCACGAGCAGGACGAGGCCGAGCTTGTCGATCGGCAGCTTGCGCGTGACGGATTCGCGGTTGCCGTAGATGCGCCAGCTGATCCAGGCGGCCAGCAGGCCCACCGGCACGTTGATGTAGAAGATCCAGGGCCAGGTGTAGTTGTCGGAAATCCAGCCGCCGAGCAGCGGGCCGGCCACCGGCGCCACCAGTGTCGTCATGGACCAGACCGCCAGCGCCATGCCTGCCTTGGACTTCGGAAAGCTGGCCAGCATCAGCGTCTGCGACAGGGGGATCATCGGGCCGGCCACCGCGCCTTGCAGCACCCGGAACGCGATCAGCGCCTCGAGCGAGGGCGAAAAGCCGCACAGCCAGGACGCCAGCACGAAAAGCAGCGTGGAGATCAGGAACAGGCGCACCTGTCCGAAGCGCTGCGTCAGCCAGCCGGTCAGCGGCACGGTGATGGCGTTGGCCACCGCGAACGACGTAATGACCCACGTACCCTGGCTGGTGCTCACGCCTAGGTCGCCGGAGATGGTGGGGATGGACACGTTCGCGATGGACGTGTCCAGCACGTTCATGAAGACCGCGGTCGACAGGGCAATGGACCCGATGATGCGGGTCGCGCCCTCCAATGGCGGATGGGTGCCCGGCGGGCGGGCGGCTTCTTGGGGCGCGCCGGCGCCCGCGGGCTGGGCGGCCGTGCTCATGATGCGACGTTGGCGGCGATGATCTTCGCGATCATTGCGTCGACTTCATTGTGGGCGGGCTCGAAGGCGCGGGTCGACCAGGCCGGTTCCTTGCGCGCCACCTGCGTGAGCGGGGCGCCATCGTCCTTGCCGACGTCGACTTCCACGTCCATCGACAGGCCCACGCGCAGCGGATGCTGCTTGAGGTCTTCGGGGTCCAGCGTGATGCGCACGGGGACGCGCTGCACCACCTTGATCCAGTTGCCGGTGGCGTTCTGGGCGGGAAGCAGGGCGAAGGCGGCGCCCGTGCCGGCATCCAGCCCGGCGACGGTGCCGTGGTAGGTGACCGAGCTGCCGTACAGATCGGCCACCATCTTGACCGGCTGGCCGATGCGCATCTTGCGCAACTGGCCTTCCTTGAAGTTGGCCTCGACCCAGACCTGGTCCAGCGGCACCACGGTCATCAGCGCGGCGCCGGGGGCGACGCGCTGGCCGACCTGCGCGCTGCGACGCGCGATCACGCCACCCACGGGGGCGGGCAGCACGGTGCGCGACTGCGCAAGCCAGGCGTTGCGCAGCTCGGCGGCCGCCTGGCGCACGTCGGGGTGATCGGCCACCGAGGTGCCTTGCGTCAGCGCCTGGTTGGTCGCCAGCTTGGCCTGCGCGGCGGCCAACGCCGCCTTGGCTTGCGCAACGCCGGACTGCGCGGACTTGAGCGCGACCTCGGCGTGCAGGATTTCCTCGCCGCTGACGCCGCCCGACTTGGCGAGCTGCTGGCGACGCTTCACGTCGCTCTGCGCGCGGGTCAGTTCAGCCTGGGCGCGCAGGATATCGGCATTGCGCAGGTCGACGTCGGCCGCCAGCGCATCGTTCTGCACGTAGTAGGTCTGTACCTGGCGCACGGTCTGCGCCAGCTTGGCTTGCGCCTGCTGCAGGGCGACGTCGGTGTCGGCGGGGTCCAGGCGGACCAGCGGCTGGCCGGCGGTGACCGTTTCGGTGTCGTCGGCTTCGATGGCCACCACGGTGCCGGGCACCTGCGGTGTGATCTGCACCAGGTTGCCGTGCACGTAGGCATCGTCGGTGCTTTCAAAATGGGCGCCGAACAGCGCCCACCAGATGCCGTAGGCAATGCCGGCAACGATGAAAACGCCGGTCGCCGTCAGCAGGAGGCGTTTACGGGCGGGATGGGTGGTGGGAGTGGCAGCGTTCATGACGTCTGAATCCGGGATCGTTCAATGAATGGAGTTCGGGGCAGGTTCGGCCTGCGCCGCATAGCCGCCGCCCAGGGCGGTGGCAAGGTTGGCGTCGAGCTGATAGGCGCGGATGCGCAGGTCCGTTTCCAGACGGGCCTGCGTCAGCACGCCGGTCTGCGCGATCAGCACGGTGATGTAGTTGCCCATGCCGGCCTTGTAGCGGTCGACGGCCAGGGCGTAGGCGGCCTCGATGGCCTCGCGCGCCTGGCGTTGCTGGGCCTTTTCCTGGTCCAGCAGGCGCAGGCCGTCCAGGGCGTCGGCGACCTGATGTGCGGCGTCCAGCACGGTCTGGTTGTAGTCCGACACCGCCAGGTCGGCATCGGCGCGGCGGCCCGCGAGATTGGCGTTGAGTTCTCCGCCGTGGAAGATGGGCAGCGTGATGGCCGGACCGATGCCGGCCATGCGGGCGTCGGCGCCCAGCAGGTTGCCGGTGCCGATCGCCTGAAAGCCGACGAACGCGGCGAGGTTCACGTTGGGATAGAACTCGGCCTTGGCCGTGTCGATGGCGTGGCGCGCCGCCTCGGCGCGCCAGCGGGCGGCCGTGACGTCGGGCCGGTGACCGAGCAGGTCGAGCGGAACACTGGCCGGGACCGCGCCGGCCGGTGCGGTCAGTGACACCTGAACCAGATCCTGTCCCCGCTGCGGGCCGGCGCCGGCCAAGGCGGCGACCTGGTTACGCAGTTGGGCGAGCGTGGTGTCGGTCTGGGTCAGTTCGACCTTGCCGGAGGCCAGCGACGACTCGGCCTGCTTGACTTCAACCTGCGTGTCCAGCCCGGCCGAGTAGCGGCCCTGGGTCAGCGACAAAACTTCAGCGCGCTGCGCGATCACGCGGTTCAGCACGTCGCGCTGGGCAAATGCGTTCTGCAGGTTCAGATAGGCGCGCACGGTCGCGCTGGCGAGCAGGTTGCGCGCGGCTTGCGCGTCGGCGCTGGCGGCTTCCTGTTGCGACACGGCGGACTGCAGGCGCGAACGGTTCTTGCCCCAGAAATCAAGCTCGTAGCTGAAGTCCAGCGCCAGCCGGTTGTCGCTGACGACGGAGCCGCCCAGCGGCGCCGGGTAGATGTAGTCCTTGGACAGGTGCTCGCGATTGAGGGTGTAGCCCGCGTCCACGCGCGGCAGCAGTGGGGCGCGCGCGATGCCGACGGCGGCGTTGGCCTTGGCCAGGCGCGCCTGCGCGGCGCTCATTGACGGACTGTTTGCCAGCGCTTCGGTCATCAGTGCGTTGAGCTGCGGGTCGCCGTAGCGTTCCCACCATTGGGCGGCGGGCCATTCGGTGGCTTGACCGGTCAGCCCGAGCTTGGCGGCATCAAGCGCGGCGACGGGCTTGGGCGCCGGCTCCATCAGCGCGCAACCGGCGAGGGCGAGCACCAATGCGGTAGATAAAAGGCGTTTCATCCTGACTGTTAGCTGAAAGTAATTGATTGATCTGTATTTGCCTAGGCAACGATTATGCCAAATAAAAACCCCGGCTCCAGCACGGGGCGTGGGGTCAGCGGTCGGCCGGGGAGCCGGACGCGGACCCGTTTGCGATCATTCGTCGCATGAAGTGCATGAGCTGCTTGACCTCGTCGGTCGAAAAGCCGCGCAGGTGATGATTGAGCGCGCGGGCAATGTTGGCGGGGATTTCGCGGGCCTTGGCCTCGCCCAGTTCGGTGAGCTCGATCTTGACGACGCGGCGGTCTTCCTGGCTGCGGTTCCGGCGCAAGAGGCCCTTGGCTTCCAGGCGATCCAGCGCACGCGTCATGGCGCCGGTGTCCATGTCGTTGAGCCGCGCCAGTTCGGCGGGCGTATCGGCACGGCCCAGAAATACCATGGCCAGCGGACGCCATTGCATGGCGGTGAGGTCAAGCGGCGCCATCTCCTGGTCCAGCATGCGGTTCAGGGAGTGATAAGCCAGCTTGATGAGATAACCCGCGTTGTCTTCGGCCATGCAACGGGTGTCGTTGCGGTAATGGACCGGGGTGTCGGGCGACTCGGAGGATACGGGCGTGGGCAGGGAAGGCGCGGCAGTCATGCGGCGCATTTTACTGCCTAGTCAGTTATTGTCAAGGCTGTATCTTTGCCGCGGGTTCGGCCGCCGGCGCCTGCTTGCGCAGACCGGACCAGAC
Source organism: Achromobacter sp. UBA2119 (assembly GCF_002331005.1). Lineage (NCBI taxonomy): Bacteria > Pseudomonadati > Pseudomonadota > Betaproteobacteria > Burkholderiales > Alcaligenaceae > Achromobacter > Achromobacter sp. UBA2119. The sequence continues at coordinate 19,600 of NZ_DCYD01000010.1, forward strand.
GATGGCGGCCACGATCAGCGCAGCGCCCGCCAGCATGCGCGGCGTCGGCTCCTGGCTGAACAGCACCCAGGCGAAGGCAATGGCATAGACCGGTTCCAGCGCAATCACCAGCCCCGCGCTGCGGGCGTTCAGCCGGGTCAGGCTGGAGACGAACAGGTAATGGGACAGCCCGGTGCAGAAGACGCCCAGCAACGCCAGCCAGAACCAGTCCAGCGCGGGCAGGGCAGGCAGTTGGCCGATCGCGAAGGGCACCATCACCAGCGCCACCACCACGTTCTGCCAGCAGGCCACCTGCATCGGATCCATGCCGGAGGCCGAGCGGCGGTTGCTCAAGGCCAGCAGCGCAAAGCTCAGGCCGGACAGCAGGCCCCACGCGAGTCCGATGGTGCCCTGGTCGGCCAGGTTGAACGAAGGCGTGACGAGCACCAGGCCGGCGGTCACCAGGCCTAACAGCAGCCATTCGGCAAGACGGACGCGCTCGCGGAAGATGAGGCCTTCGAACAGGGTGATAAAGGCGGGAAAACTGGCAAAGCCGAGCGTCGCGATGGCAATGCCGCCCACCTTCACGGAAATGAAGAAGGTGACCCAGTGCGCCGCGAGCAGCGCGCCCGCGAGGACCAGCACGAACAGCTGCGCCGGGGTCAGCACGCCCAGCAGCGGCTTGCGGCGCATGCGCGCGAAGATGCCCAGCGCCACGACCGCGAACAGCGCCCGTCCCAGCGTGATGACGGCGGCGCTGGCCTGGATCAGTTCGCCGAACACGCCGGTCAGGCCGAATAGCACGGCGGCAATATGGATATAAGTGAGGGCGCGGTGTCGGGTCATGCTGCGAAGGAGGCGGTCTGCATCAGAGAAGGCGTGCAATTATTTTTGCGGTGAACTTAAAATCATCGCATGAATCGTATTGCCAAGCTTACGGCGCTCCCGCTGGCCTCCAGCCGCGCCGCCGGGATCGCCATGGCGGTGCTTGGCGCCATCCTCTTTTCCGCCAAGGCCATCGTCGTCAAGTTCACCTACCGCTACGGAATCGACGCGGTCACGCTGATCGCGTTTCGGATGCTGTTCGCGATGCCGTTCTTCGCGGTGGTGGCGTGGCGCCAGTCGCGCCGCGCGGCGCGGGGCGAGATCGTGGTGATGACCACCAAGGAACGCCTGCAGGTGTGCGTGCTTGGTCTTCTGGGCTATTACCTGTCCAGCTTCCTGGACTTCCTGGGGTTGCGCTACATCACCGCCAGCCTCGAACGCCTGATCCTGTTTCTGTCTCCCTCGCTCGTCGTGCTGCTGTCGGCCCTTTGGTTCAAGCGGCCGATCGAGCGCCGGCAATGGCTGGCCATGGTGCTGTCGTACGCCGGCGTGGTGCTGGTGTTTGCGCACGACCTGTCCTTCGGCGGGGGCGGCGAGGTGCTGTTAGGGTCTTTGTTCGTTTTCGGCTCGGCCGCAAGCTATTCTGTGTACCTGATTTGCTCCGGGGAACTGATCAAGCGGATCGGCCCGACGCGGCTGGTGGCGTATGCCATGCTGGTGTCGTGCGTGGCCTGCATCATCCAGTTCTTTGTCGTGCACCCGCCGTCGATGCTGATCCAGCCCGCCGCGGTCTATGGCTATTCCATCATTCACGCCACGCTGAACACGGTGGTGCCGGTATTCATGCTGATGTGGGCGGTGTCGCTGATCGGCGCGCCCACCGCGTCGTTGCTGGGCATGGTGGGACCGGTGTCGGTGCTGTTCCTGGCCTCATGGTTCCTGGACGAGCCCATCACCGTGTGGCAGATGGGCGGAACCGTCCTGGTGCTGGCGGGGGTGTTTGCGTTGATGGGCGGCGGCGCCATGCGCACGCCGCAGGACGACAGGCAATCCACGCGGTGAAGTCTGCATTTTTGGTCAATTCGCATTATTTCCAATGAAAGGAGGCCAGCATGGCCAGCAATCTCGTCAAGGCAATTCGTATCGAGCAGCACGGTGGTCCTGAAGTTTTGAAGCTGGTTGAGGTGGAAGTACCGCCGCCGGCCGCCAACGAAGTCACGATCGAGCAGCACGCTGCCGGTCTGAACTTCATCGATATCTATTTCCGCACGGGCTTGTATCCGCATCCGCTGCCGCACGGCCTGGGTTTCGAGGGCGCCGGCGTGGTGACCGCCGTGGGCGCCGACGTCAAGCACCTGAAGAAGGGCGACCGCGTGGCCTACGGCCAGAGCCCCATCGGCGCTTATGCCAAGGCTCGCAACGTGCCGGCCCTGCAGGTCGTCAAGGTGCCCAAGGGCATTGAATTCGATGAAGCGGCCGCGCTGATGCTCAAGGGCCTGACGGTGCAGTACCTGTTCCGCCAGACGTACCGCCTGCAGGGCGGCGAGACCATCCTGTTCCATGCCGCGGCTGGCGGTGTCGGGCTGATCGCTTGCCAATGGGCCAAGGCGCTCGGCGTCAAGCTGATCGGCACGGTCTCCAGCCCGGAAAAGGCGGAACTGGCGCGCGAGAACGGCGCCTGGGAAACCATTGATTATTCGCGTGAAAATGTGGTCGAGCGCGTGCTGGAACTGACGGGCGGCAAGAAGGTGCCCGTGGTGTACGACGGCGTGGGCAAGGACACGTGGGAAACCTCGCTGGACTGCATCGAGCCGCGCGGTTTGATGGTCAGCTTCGGCAACGCCTCGGGTCCGGTGGCTGGCGTGAACCTGGCCGTCCTGAATCAGAAGGGCAGCCTGTACGTGACGCGCCCCTCGCTGGGCATCCACGTGAACACGCTGGAAAAGTTGCAGTCGGCCTCCGAAGAACTGTTCGACCTGGTGCTCAAGAACAAGATCAAGGTTCGCATCGACCAGCGCTACACGCTGGAGCAGGCGGGCGAGGCGCAGACGGCGCTGGCTTCGCGCAAGACGACGGGCGCGACGGTGCTGACGCTGGACTGATCCCAACTCAAAGCATTGCGGCGCCCCGTGGGGCGCCGCAGCGGGCCTGGAGGACGCGCGATGCGCGGACTGCCAGGCTTTTTTATGGGCGGTGCAAAGCGCACCGCCCGCTGATCAGAGGTTCTCTTCGTTGATCAGGTCTTCCTTGCCGTAGAACTTGACGCCGATGTGAATGCGTTCGCGGCCCTGCGAGCGGCGATGGCGGTTGGTATCGCGCAGCGAGTAGACGCAGCCGCAGTATTCCTGCTGGTAGAAGTTCTCGCGCTTGCTGATTTCGATCATGCGCGCCGAACCGCCGCCCTTGCGCCAGTTGTAGGTCCAGTAGACCAGGTCGTCGTAGCGCGCGGCGGCGCGTTCGCCGCAGCCGTTGATCTGGTTCATGTCCTTCCAGCGCGAGATCCCGAGCGAGCTGGTGATGGTGTCAAAGCCATGCTCGTGCGCGTAAAGCGCGGTGCGCTCGAAGCGCATGTCGAAGCAGGCCGTGCAGCGCTCGCCGCGTTCGGGCGCGTTTTCCATGCCCTTGACGCGTTCGAACCAGTTGTCCATGTCGTAGTCGGCGTCGATGAATTCGATGCCGTGCTGCTCGGCGAAGCGGATGTTCTCCTGCTTGCGGATTTCGTACTCTTTGACCGGATGGATGTTCGGGTTGTAGAAGTAGATCGCGTAATCGATCCCGGAGGCCGTCATGGCCTCCATGACCTCGCCGGAACAGGGCGCGCAGCACGAATGCATCAGCACCTTGCTGCGGCCGGCGGGCAGGTCGAGTTTGGGGCGGACGAGTTCAGACATGGCGGTCAGGCAAAAGCGGAAAAACCCTTATTTTACGACGAGTTGCCATCAGCCCAGCACCGTCGTCCAGAGTTCGCGGACCGCGGCCCGTTCTGATTGCAGCTGGTCGGGCGCCACGCGGGCCTTCTCCACGCCCTGAAGACGCAATTGGTGCTGGACGCGGCGCAGCGTGCGGTAGGCGTCGCCCGACCGCGCCGCCAGGTCCGGCGGGATCAGCCCGGCTTCGCCGGCCAGGCGCAATAGCGCGATGTTGCCCAGGTTGCGCACCAGCACCGGATGCGTGCCCGCGTGGCACAGCACCAGGTACTGCGTCACGAATTCCACGTCGACCATGCCGCCGCGATCGTGCTTCAGATCGAAGCGGTCGGTGGTGTTGGGATGGCCGGCATTGATCTTTTCGCGCATCGCCAGCACCTCGTTGCGCAACGCGGCCGTGTCGCGCGGCGCCACCAGGATGTCCGCGCGGATCTTCTCAAAGCGCTCGCCCAGGTTGGCGTCGCCCGCCGCGAAACGCGCCCGGGTCAGCGCCTGGTGTTCCCACGCCCAGGCGTGCTTGTGCTGGTATTGCTCGAAGGCCTCCAGCGAGACCGCCAGCAGCCCCGCGTCGCCGTCGGGCCGCAGGCGCAGGTCGGTTTCGTACAGCCGGCCCGAGGACGTCATGGTCGACAGCCAGGACGACATGCGCCGTCCCAGCTTGGCGTAGACCTCCGCCGCGTCGTCGCGCGGGTCGTCGAACAGGAACACCAGGTCAAGGTCGGACGCATAGCCCAGTTCCTTGCCGCCCAGCTTGCCGTACGCGATGACGGCAAAGTGCGGCTCGGCGCCCGGGACCTTGTTCACGAGCGGCCAGGCGCGACGGATGGTTTCGGTGAGCAGCAGGTCGGCCAGCGCCGACAACTGGTCGGCCAGCTTTTCGACGGTGAGCTCGCCCTCCAGATCCTGCGCGAGCAATTGGAAGCTGGCCTGGCGCTGCACGTCGCGCATCAGGTTCATCTGGCGTTCGACGTCCGGATCGCCGTCCGGCAGGCGGCAGGCGTCCATGTCTGCGGTGAGCTGCCGGGCAATCTGGCCGAAGTCGAGCGGCTCGAAGAGCGTGCGCCAGTCGATCAGGCTGTCGAGCAGCAGCGGATGCTGCGTCAGGTACTGCGCGGCCCACGGACTGGCGGCCACCATGCGCGCCACGCGCGCCAGCGTGTCCGGGTACTCGGCAAGCAAGGCAAGGTACGCGCTGCGTTGCGCAATCTTTTCGATCAGGTCGAACAGGCGCACCGCCGCTTCATGCGGCGCCGGCGTCTGCAGCGCGGCGCGCAGGGCGGCCGGCAGCAGAACCTCCATGCGGCGGCGGCTGCTTTCCGGCAGGCTGCGCACGCGATGGCTGCCCGATAGCGTCTCGGCGCGGCGCAGCAGATCGTCTGCGTCGTTGCCGAACGCCTGGCGGATCTGCTCGCTCAGTTCGCATTCGCTGTCAGGCTCGGGCTGGCTGGACGGCGTGGCGTCTGCGGTGGCGTCCGGGGCGGTGGCGGGTGCGGCTTCTTCCTCGCCCATGCCGACCATGCGGAATACGTTGCGGAAGGTCTGCGACACGAACTCGCGGTGTGCCGCCAAGGTGCTTTCAAAGTCTTCGGCCGTCATCCCCAGCGCCGCGGCCAGGGCGGCGCGCAGGTCGGGGTCTCCGGGCAAGAGGTGGGTCTGCTCGTCTTCGCGGTACTGCAGCGCATGCTCGGTGCGGCGCAGGAAACGATAGGCCTCTTCCAGCCGGCGGGCATCGTCCTCGGGGATCAGACCCGCCACGCACTCGGCATGCAGCGCTTCGAGCAGCCCCCGCTTTTGCAGCGCCGGCATGCGGCCGCCGCGAATCAATTGCGCAAGCTGCACCACGAACTCGATCTCGCGGATGCCGCCGTCGCCCAGCTTGATGTTGTTGGCGCTGTCGATGCCATTGCGCGCCGACGCGCGGCGCTGCCAGTCCTGGCGGATGCGCTCGCGCAGCGCGCGCAGCGCGGCCAGCGCGTCAAAATCGAAATACTTGCGGTAGACGAAGGGCACGCGCAGGCTTTCCAGTTGCCGGGCCTGCGCGGCGCTGTCGCTGTCTTCGAACGCCTGCGCGGGCATCAGCCGCGCCTTCAGCCACGCATAGCGCTCCCATTCGCGGCCCTGGCCGATCAGGTAGTGCTCCAGGGCATCCAGGCTCCAGGCCAGCGGACCGGCGTCGCCGTCCGGGCGCAGGCGCAGGTCGGTGCGGAACACCTGGCCGTTGGCGTCCACCTCGGACAGGACCGGCATCATGCGGCGGGTCAGGCGCCCGTAGAACTCGTGATGGCTGATGCGGCGCGGGCCGTCGGTTTCGCCTTCTTCGCCGTACAGCATGATGAGGTCGATGTCGGACGAGACGTTGAGCTCGCAGCCGCCCAGCTTGCCCATGCCGACGATGAGCATCTCCTGCGGTTTGCCGGTGGCCGGGTCGCGCGGCATGCCGTGCACGGCCGACAGTTCCGCCGTCACGCTGCGGTAGGCGGCAGCCACTGCCATGTCCGCCAGCGTGGTCATGGCGCCCACCACCTCTTCAAGCGGCGCTTGCCCGGTCAGGTCGCGCACGATCAGCACGCTGAAGACGCGTTCGCGCAGCTTGCGCAGCACCATGCGGCAGACGTCCACCGGCAAGGCGGCGGAGGCGGCCGAGGCGGGGCCGGCCAGTTCGTTCTGCCATTGCGCCATCAGGTCGGGTGTCACGGGGTGTTTCACGGCCTCGTCCAACCAGGCGGCCAGGTCCGGGTGGGCGTCCAGGCGGCGGCGCAGATGGCCGGACCAGGCGAGGGCGGGAGCGATCAAGGATGGTTTCGACATGGTGCAAAGGGCGGCAGACGGATGGACGTGTTTCAGGTATAAGTGGGGACGATACTGCAAGACATCTCCTCCTGCCCACTGATCCGTGTCTGTTCCAAAAAAAGTGCTCCGCAGCCTGTTCTGGGCCGCGCTGACCGTCTATGGCGTCGTCGCCATCGGGTTTCTGGGCGTGCGCTACTGGGTCCTCCCGCGGGTGGATCAGTGGCGCCCTCAGATCGAAGCCTACGCCAGCCAGGCGTTGGGCGCCCGCGTTACGATCGGCGCGATCAAGGCGAACTGGCAAGGGCTCAATCCCAGGCTCGATCTCGCTGCCGTCCAGGTCTACGACGACGAGGCCGATCCGGTATTGAGCCTGCCGTCCGTGTCCGCGGTCGTGGCATGGCGCAGCCTGCTGTCGCTGTCGCCCACGCTGGTGCGGCTGCGGCTGGAAAAGCCGGAACTCACGCTGCGGCGGGACGCGTCCAATCATCTGTGGGTCGCCGGTCAGGACATCGACCTGAATGCGAGCGACCATGCCTCCGACCTCAATCATCCGGGCCTGCGCTGGCTGGCGGCGCAGCGCGAGCTGCTGGTCAGCGACGCCACGCTGCGCTGGCAGGACGAATTGCGCCAGGCGCCGGAACTGACACTGGAAGGCGTCGACTTCCTGGTGCGCAATGGCAGCCTGTCGCACCGGTTCGTGCTGCAGGCCTCCGCAGGGCCCGCGCTGGCGCATAAGCTGGAACTGCGCGGGGAATTCAACCGTGGACTGTTTGGCGTCGACGCCAAAAAGCCCGCCAACTGGAGCGGCCAGATTTTTGCGCAGGCCGACGACGTGGAGCCGCAGGCCTGGGCGCCGTGGATCGACGTGCCCGCGGTCGCCGGCCGGCTGGCGGCTCGGGCGTGGTGGCAATTGGATCACGGCAAGTTCACCGAACTGACCAGCGACGTCGCCGTGCGCGGCGTGTCCTGGATTTCGGCGCCGGACGGCCCCGCTGTCCAGAGCGGGTCGGGCCAGTTGCGCTTTTCCGTGTGGCCTGGCGATTACGTGAAGATTGAAGGCGTGCCGCTGGGGCGCAGCAAGGGCGCGCCTGACGTGGCCGTCAAGGGGGCGCTGCATCAACTGCGCGTGACGCTGCCCGGCGTCTTCGAGACGCCGACGCTACGGGCCGACGACCTGGAGCTCGATGCCCAGGTCAAGGGGCCGGATCCGGCGCATTGGTTCGTGGACGTGGCGCAGTTGCGCCTTGCCAATGAAGACCTGGAAGCACGCCTGCAAGGCCAATGGCGGCCCGAAGGCAAGACCGCGGCGGGCAGCGTCGACGTGCGCGGTACGATGGTCCGCGGGTCGATGTCGGCCATTCACCGGTATCTGCCGCTCGAAGTGAATGCGGACGCCCGTGAATGGCTGGCGTCCGGCCTGCCCGCCGGGCAGATGCATTCGGCGGCCATCACGCTCAAGGGCGATCTGGACGACTTTCCGTATGGCGCACCGGGCTCGACCGGCGAGTTCGTCATCGCCGGCAACTATTCCGGCGCCAAGGTCGATTACGCGCCGGCGCGCAAGCACCACAAGGGCTGGCCGATGCTGGAAAACCTGTCGGGCAGTTTTCGCATCGACAAGGTCAGCCTGGCGCTGGATAGCGCGGGCGGCGCCGTGGCCCATACCGGGCAGGGACATACCGTCACGCTGGGCAAGGTGAAAGCCGCCATTCCGAACATGGAGCACGACTCGCAGCTTCGCGTCACCGGCGACACCTCCGGGCCGGTGGCGGCGTACCTGGCGCTGGCGGCGAATTCTCCGCTTGGCGAGCTGCTGGACGGGGCGCTGGACGAGGCGCACGGCACCGGCGACTGGCGCATGCCGCTCGATCTGACCGTGCCGCTGCTCAACACCGATGACACGCAAGTGGTGGGGCGCATCAAGTTCTCGGACAATTCGTTCAGCTTCATGCCCGAGATCCCGGTGCTCAGCCAGATCCACGGTGATCTGGAATTCTCGGAAAAAGGCGTGCAGACCAAGGGCATCCGCGCGCAGTTCCTGGGCGGCCCCGTCAACATCTACGGCACGCTGGCGCAAGGCACGGACGCGCTGCGTTTTGACGGCACGCTATCGGGGCCCGGCCTGTCGCAGTTGAGCCGCGCGCCGTCGATGTCGCGCTTTACCGGCCGTGCGGCGTACAAGGGCCGGCTGATCTACCTGAAGGGCGGTGCAATCGACATCTCGGCCGAGTCCGACCTGGTCGGCATGGCGATCGACATGCCCGCGCCGGCCGGCAAGCCCGCCAAGTCCGCGCAGCTGTTGAAGCTGCAATGGTCGCCGGCACAGGACCGCGGCGCGCGCGACCGGCGCTGGCTCACGGCCAGCCTGGGCGACAACGTGAATGCGCTGTTCGAGCGGGACCCGGCCGATGGCTCGTCGTCGTATTTTTCGCGCGGGGCGCTGGGCGTCGGGCGGCCAGCCAGCCTGCCGGAACGCGGGCTGAGCCTGAACGCCAGCCTGCCCGAGCTGGACATGGACGGCTGGGAAAAGGTTTCGGACGGATTCGACGAGCCGCCCGTCAAGGGCAGGCCGTCCGCCAAGCCCATCCTGCCGCAGCCCGAGCGCATCAGCCTGGCGGCCAGCGTGCTGCACGCCAGCGGTTTCACCTTCAATGACCTGACGCTGTACGCCACGCGTCCCGCGCCGGCGCGCTGGCGCGTCGAACTGGAATCGCGGCAGGCGGCGGGCACGCTGGAGTGGCGTGAGGCGCAGGGCGCCATCGCCGGCCAGATCACCGCTCGCCTGAAACATCTGTCGATCGCGGGCGAGGGCGACGCCAACCAGGCCGACAAGGCGCTGGCGTCCGGCAACGACCTGTCCGACATCCCCGCCATCGACCTGCAAGCCAACCAGTTCATGCTGTACGGCAAGAACCTGGGGGCGCTTCAGGTCACGGGCACCAATCTGGAACGCGGACGGCAGTGGCGGCTGGACAAGCTCTCCATCACCAACGATTCGGCGGCCCTGAACGCCACGGGGAGTTGGGGGCTGGAAGGTCCGAACCGCGGCCTGACCGTCGACGCGTTGCTGAAGCTGGAGAACGTCGGTGACTTCATGGGTCGGATCGGCTTCGAGAACGTGGTGTCCAACGGCAAGGGAACGATCCAGGGCAAGGCGACCTGGCGCAACCTGCCGTGGACACACAACATTGCCGACGTGGTGGGGGACGTGGTCGTCAGCCTGGACAACGGCCGCTTCATGCACGTGAATTCCCGCACCGCGCGCCTCTTGGAGTTGCTGTCGCTGCAATCGCTGCAGCGGTTGGCACGGCTGGACGTCAATCCCACCAACCTGCTGCGCGACGGCTTTCCGTTCGACACCATTCGCGGGAACGTCAAGGTGGCCGACGGCATGCTGACCACCGAAGGCTACAAGATCAACGGGCCGGTCGCGGCCATCGTCTTGGCCGGAGGCGTGAACCTCGTCAAGGAACGCTGGGACATGAAAGCGGTGGTGATTCCGAATCTGGACGCCAGCGGCGCGGCGATGGTCACCGCTCTGGCGGTCAATCCGCTGATCGGCCTGGGCGCTTTTGTCACGCAATGGTTGCTCAAGCAGCCGCTCGCCCGCGCAATGACCATGGAATACGCCGTCACAGGCAGCTGGGACGATCCCAGCATCGAGCCGATCGAAGCTGGCAAGGAACCGGCCAAGCAGACGCCGCGCCCCGCGAATGCCACGCCGCGCCGGATGCCGGAATTCATCGAACATTGAGCCGCCGCCCATGAAAAAAGCCGCCCTTGGCAAGGGCGGCTTTCTTTGGCGCGGACGTTCCGCTTACTTCTTCTTCATCATGTCGAAGAATTCGGCGTTGGTCTTGGTGGCGCGCATCTTGTCCAGGATGAATTCCATGGACTGGACTTCGTCCATGTCGTGGATGAACTTGCGCAGCACCCACACCTTCTGCAGCAGGTCCGGGGCGATCAGCAGCTCTTCGCGGCGGGTGCCCGACTTGTTCAGGTTGATGGACGGGTAGACGCGCTTTTCTGCGAGGCGGCGCTCGAGGTGGACTTCGGAGTTGCCGGTGCCCTTGAATTCTTCATAGATGACTTCATCCATGCGGCTGCCGGTTTCGATCAGCGCGGTGCCCAGGATGGTCAGCGAGCCGCCTTCTTCCAGGTTACGCGCCGCGCCGAAGAAACGCTTGGGCCGTTGCAGGGCGTTGGCGTCCACACCGCCGGTCAGCACCTTGCCGGAAGCCGGCACGACGGTGTTGTAGGCGCGGGCCAGACGGGTGATCGAGTCCAGCAGGATCACGACGTCCTTCTTCATTTCGACCAGGCGCTTGGCCTTTTCGATGACCATTTCGGCCACTTGCACGTGACGCGTGGCGGGTTCGTCGAAGGTCGACGCCACCACTTCACCGCGCACGGTGCGCTGCATTTCGGTCACTTCTTCCGGGCGTTCGTCGACCAGCAGGACGATCATGACCGCGTCGGGATAGTTGGTGGTGATGGCATGCGCGATGTGCTGCATCATCACCGTCTTGCCGGACTTGGGGCTGGCGACGATCAGGCCGCGCTGGCCCATGCCGATGGGGGCGAAGACGTCGAGGATCCGGCCGGTGAGGTTTTCCTCGCTCTTGATGTCGCGTTCCAGGCGGATGACGCGGTTCGGATGCAGCGGCGTCAGGTTCTCGAACATGATGCGATGCTTGATCGCCTCAGGGGCCACGCCGTTGACCTTGTCCACCTTCACCAGGGCAAAGTAGCGCTCGCCATCCTTGGGGGTGCGCACTTCGCCTTCGATGGAATCGCCGGTGTGCAGATTGAAACGGCGGATCTGCGACGGAGAAATGTAGATGTCGTCGGTGCTGGCCAGATACGAGGTTTCCGGCGAACGCAGGAAACCAAAGCCGTCGGGCAGGACTTCAAGAACGCCGTCGCCGAAGATCTGCTCGCCCTGCTTGGCGCGCCGCTTCATGATGGCGAACATCAGTTCCTGCTTGCGCAGGCGGTTGGCGTTCTCGATTTCCAGGCCAGCGGCCATTTCGAGCAGCTGCGAGACGTGCAGCGCCTTCAGTTCGTTGAGGTGCATCGCGGTGAGTGTTGGGGGAAAAGTAAAGGAGGGTCTGGCGGCGCGCCACGGACGGGCTCGCGCGGTACTGAATGAGCGCCGCCTATGCGGCGGCGCCCTCGTTTACAGCACGCGATTTACAACGCGCCGTCCAGGAATGCGGTGAGTTGCGACTTCGACAGCGCGCCAACTTTGGTGGCGGCAGCCTGGCCGTCTTTAAAGAGCATAAGGGTCGGAATGCCGCGGATGCCGTACTTGGTGGCGGTGCCCTGGTTCTCGTCCACGTTCAGCTTGGCGATCGTCAGACGGCCAGCGTATTCGGTGGCGACTTCTTCCAGGATCGGGGCGATCATCTTGCAGGGGCCACACCAGGCAGCCCAGTAGTCCACCAGCACCGGCTGGCCGGATTTCAACACATCGGCATCGAAGCTGGCGTCACTGACGTTCTTGATTTGGTCGCTCATGATGGTGATTCTCGGTTCGGCAGCAAAAGGCGCGTGAATACGCGCCTTGCCGTTGTTCTTGTTTGTGGAATGGACTCAAGCATACCACTGTCAATAACAACAGGCATACCACTGTTAATAACAACAGGGTTTGCAGGTTTTTGTGTAGGATGTTGCGGCGCAGCTGTCGCGGTCCGGGAAGTCAAAGCCCGGATCGGCGGTTGTGACTGTCATCATCCTACCGAAATCGGACCTGGTCAGGTCGTGCGCATCCCACCCGGAGCCGCGCAGAATCTAGGCTTATCCGTAAAATGTCGGTTTTTTTCCACAGATGTTGGGGATAACTTGGCCACTCCACGTTACAACGAGGCGTCCATCCGCGTCCTGAAGGGGCTGGAACCCGTGCGGCAGCGCCCGGGCATGTACACCCGCACCGAAAACGCCCTGCACGTCGTGCAGGAGGTCATTGATAACGCCGCAGACGAGGCCCTGGCCGGCTACGGCAAACAGATCCAGGTCACGCTGCATGCAGATGGCAGCGTATCCGTCGAGGACGATGGCCGCGGCATTCCCGTCGGCCTGCACCCCGAAGAAAACGCGCCCGTCGTCGAACTCGTGTTCACGCGCCTGCACGCCGGCGGCAAGTTCGACAAGGCGGGCGGCGGCGCCTACGCCTTCTCGGGCGGCCTGCACGGCGTCGGCGTGTCCGTCACCAACGCGCTCGCCACCCGCCTGGAAGTCATCGTCTGGCGCGACAACGCCGTGAGCCGCCTGGTGTTCAAGGGCGGCGACGTCGCCGAACCCCTGGCGCCCTACGATCAGGGCGGCCGCAAGAAGTCCGGCACCCGCGTGCGCGTCTGGCCGGACGCCAAATACTTCGACAGCCCCAATATCCCGCTGGGCGAGCTGACGCATCTGCTGCGCAGCAAGGCTGTGCTGCTGCCGGGCGTGAAGGTCACGCTCGTCAACGAGAAAACCAACGACACCAAGACCTGGCAATATCAGGACGGCCTGCGCGGCTACCTGGCCGAGGCCCTGGCGGGCGCCGAACTGATGGTGCCGTTCTTCGAGGGCGAACAATACGCCGGCGCCGACCACGAAAACTTCGCCGAAGGCGAGGGCGCCCAATGGGTGGTCGCCTGGACCGACGACGGCAACGCGGTACGCGAGTCCTACGTCAACCTCATTCCCACGCCGGCCGGCGGCACGCATGAGTCCGGCCTGCGCGAAGGCCTGTTCGGCGCGGTGAAGGGCTTTGCCGAACTGCACAGCCTGCTGCCCAAGGGCGTGAAGCTGCTTCCTGAAGACGTGTTCGCCCGCGCCAGCTTCGTGCTGTCGGCCAAGGTGCTGGACCCTCAATTCCAGGGCCAGATCAAGGAACGCCTGAACAGCCGCGACGCCGTGCGGCTGGTGGGCGGTTTTTCCAAGAGCGCGCTCGACCTCTGGCTGCACAGCAACGTCGAATACGGCAAGAAGCTCGCGGAACTGGCCATCCGGCAGGCGCAGGCGCGCCAGCGTTCGGCCCAGAAAGTCGAAAAGCGCAAGAGTTCCGGCGTGGCGGTGCTGCCCGGCAAACTGACTGACTGCGAGTCCAGCGACGCCACGCGCACTGAAGTGTTCCTGGTCGAGGGCGACTCGGCCGGCGGCTCGGCCAAGATGGGCCGCGACAAGGAATTCCAGGCCATCCTGCCGCTGCGCGGCAAGGTGCTCAATTCCTGGGAAGTCGACCGCGACCGTCTTTTTGCCAACAACGAGATCCACGACATTTCCGTGGCCATCGGCGTCGACCCTCACGGTCCCAACGATACGCCCGACCTGTCCGGCCTGCGCTACGGCCGCATCTGCATCCTGTCGGACGCGGACGTCGACGGCTCGCACATCCAGGTGCTGCTGCTGACGCTGTTCTACCGGCATTTCCCCAAGCTCGTCGAGGCTGGCAACGTGTACGTCGCCAAGCCGCCGCTGTTCCGCCTGGATGTGCCCGCGCAGGGCAAGCGTCCCGCGCGCAAGATCTACTGTCTTGATGAAGGCGAACTTGAAGCCGCGCAGGACAAGCTGCGCAAGGAAGGCGTGCGCGAAGGCGCGTGGGCCGTCAGCCGGTTCAAGGGCCTGGGCGAAATGAACCCCGAGCAACTGTGGGAAACCACCATGAACCCGGACACGCGCCGTCTGCTGCCCGTGGGCTACGGCGACCAGACGCCCGACGACACCACCCGCATGTTCGACATGCTGATGGGCAAGGGCGAGTCCTCGCAACGCCGCGCCTGGATCGAAGAAAAGGGCAACCTGGCGGAGCTCGACATCTGATGACGCCGTCCGCGCCCGGGCAAGCCCGCATGGTCGTCGACCTGACCGCCGACGACTACGCGGATTTCGCCGCTTATGTGTACAAACGGCCGGAACTGCGCCGCCGCCGCTACCGGTCTCATTTGCGCTTCGGCGTCCTGATGATCGTCGCGCTGCTTGCGTACCTGATCTGGCAGACCTGGGACGGCAAGGGCCCCAATTGGGGCGCGATCCTGCCGGTGTACTTCCAGGGGCTGGCGGTCGGGCTGGGCATCCTCGCGCTGCTGGCCCTGGCTTACGAATACGTGCTGCCCGGACTCGTGCGGATGAACACGCGCCGCATGCTGGCCAAGCAGCCGGACACCCTGTATCTGGGTCGGCACGAACTTGATTTCGGCCCCGACGGCGTCACCGACAGCACCGCCTCTGCTTCCGGGCAGATGGCGTGGACCGACGTGCGGCGGGTCGAAGAAACCCCCGAACATCTCTACGTCATCCTCGGCACCCTGCAGGGCGTGATCATCCCCAAGCGCGGGCAGGACGCCGCCACGCTGCAAGCCGTGCGCGCCCAGATCCGCGCGCACGTTGCCGACACCCAGCTCATGGCCCCGTCCGCCTGAGGCGCATTGACGCCGTTTCGATGAATTTGTTTACCTGAAACCATCATGACCGACAGCAATCAACCCGGCCTGTTTGACTCCAACCCGCCCGGCGGCGACGGCGACGGTGACGGCAACGCCGCCATCACGCTGGCGCGCTACGCGGAACAGGCCTATCTGGACTACGCGGTTTCCGTGGTGCGCGGCCGCGCGCTGCCCGACGTGGGCGACGGGCAGAAGCCCGTTCAGCGCCGCATCCTGTTTGCGATGCAGGCGATGGGGCTGGGCTCCGGCGCCAAACCCGTCAAATCCGCGCGCGTCGTGGGCGACGTGCTGGGTAAATACCATCCGCATGGCGATCAGGCCGCGTACGACGCCATGGTCCGCATGGCGCAGGATTTCTCGCTGCGCTATCCCTTGATCGACGGCCAGGGCAACTTCGGTTCGCGCGACGGCGATAACGCCGCCGCCATGCGTTACACGGAAGCGCGGCTCACGCCCATCGCCAAGCTGCTGCTCGACGAGTTGGACGAGGGCACCGTCGATTTCGTGCCCAACTACGACGGCAGCCAGCAAGAGCCGCAGATGCTGCCGGCGCGCCTGCCTGTGATGCTGCTAAACGGCGCCTCGGGCATTGCCGTCGGCATGGCCACCGAGATTCCGCCGCACAACCTGCGCGAAGTCGCCCAGGCCTGCGTGGCGCTCATCAAGCAGCCGCAGTTGCCGGACGAGGAGCTGTACGCCATGATCCCCGGCCCGGACTTCGCGGGCGGCGGACAGATCATCACCCCGGCTGCCGATATCGCGCAGATCTACGGAGGGGGCCGCGGCTCGCTCAAGGTGCGCGCGCGCTGGCAGTTTGAAGAACTGGCGCGCGGCCAGTGGCAACTGGTCGTCAACGAGCTGCCCCCGGGCACGTCCGGCCAGAAGGTGCTGGAAGAAATCGAGGAAATCACCAATCCCAAGGTCAAGACGGGCAAGAAGAGCCTGACGCCCGAGCAGACGCAGGCCAAGGCCGTGATGCTGAACCTGCTGGATGCCGTGCGCGACGAATCCGGCAAGGACGCCGCGGTGCGCCTGGTCTTCGAACCCAAGACGTCGCGGGTGGACCGCGACGAGTTCGTCAACACGCTGCTGGCGCAGACCAGCATGGAAGGCAGCGCCAGCGTCAATCTGGTGTGCATCGGCACCGACGGCCGGCCGCGCCAGAAGGGCCTGCGCGACATCCTGGTCGAGTGGCTGGCATTCCGCACCAACACCGTCGTGCGCCGCACGCGCTTCCGCCTGGATAAGGTCATCGACCGCATCCATGTGCTGGAAGGCCGCATGGTCGTCTACCTGAACGTGGACGAGGTCATCCAGACCATCCGCGAATCCGACGAGCCCCGCGCCGCCCTGATGGAACGCTTCAAGCTGTCCGAGCGCCAGGCCGAAGACATCCTGGAAATGCGCCTGCGCCAATTGGCCCGCCTGGAAGGCTTCAAGATCGAGCAGGAACTGGCCGACAAGCGCAAGGAGCAGATCTCGCTGCAGGAGCTGCTGGACAACCCCACGACGCTCAAGCGCCTGCTGATCAAGGAAATCGAAGCCGACGCCAAGCAATATGGCGACGAGCGCCGCACCCTGATCGAAACCGCCGAGCGCGCCGTGCTGGAAACCAAGGTGCTGGACGAGCCGGTCACCATAGTCGTGTCGCAGAAGGGCTGGCTGCGTGCGCGTCAGGGCCACGGCCATGACGCTTCGCAATTTGGCTTCAAGCAGGGCGACGACCTGTACGGCGCCTTCGAGTGCCGCACCACCGACACGCTGATTGCGGTCGGCGACAACGGCCGGGTCTACTCGGTGCCGGTGTCCGGACTGCCGTCGGCGCGTGGCGACGGCCAACCGGTCACCACGATGATCGACCTGGAATCCGGCACGCGCATCGTCCATACGATCGCTGCCTCGGCCGACAGCCGCTGGCTGCTGGCCACCCGCGGCGGTTATGGCTTCGCGGCCAAGCTGTCCGACATGGTCAGCCGCCAGCGCGCGGGCAAGCAGTTCATCACGCTGGAAACGGGCGACGAACTGCTGCGTCCGGTGCCGCTGTTTGCGGGCGCCCAGCAACTGGCGCTGCTGTCGCAAAAGGGCAAGTTCCTGGTCTTCGGCCTGGACGAGGTCAAGTCGCTGTCGGGCGGCGGACGCGGCACCATCCTGATGGGACTGGACGGCGCGGACAAGCTCGACCAGACCGTGCCGATCGGCCCGAAGGGCTTGCGCGCCACCGGCATCTACCGCAACAAGATGACCGAGGACATCCTGGCGGGTGCGGACCTGGCCGTCTACGTCGGCAAGCGGGCCCGCAAGGGCCGCGCGCTGGACGTGCGGCCCAAGCAGCCGTTGCTGTCGCCGGTGCTGGGTTGACGCCTGCGCGCCGCCTGACGCCGAAAACGCCCGGCGGCGCGCGCCACTTGCGCCGCCGGGTTGCCTTCCAGAGGCCCGCATGAGCATCGACCTCGCCGCCCGGCCGCGCCTTGCGCACGTCGATGCCCTGCGCGGCTTCGCGCTCTTCGGCATCCTGGTCGTCAACATCAACGTCTTCGCCTTTCCGTTCTATGGCGGGGGCGTGCCGGATCCGGTGTATTCCAGCCCCGTGGACGTGACGGTCCGCTGGCTGGTCGCCTGGTTGTTCGAAACCAAGTTCTACCTGCTGTTTTCCTTCCTGTTCGGCTACAGCTTCACGCTGCAGATGTCGGCGGCCGAGCGCGCCGACGCGGCCTTCGCACCGCGCTTTCTGCGCCGGTTATTGGGACTGGCGGCCTTGGGCATGGCGCACGCCATCCTGTTCTACCAGGGCGACATCCTGGTGACCTACGCCTTGTTGGGCCTTGCGCTGCTTTTATGTCGGCGCATGGACCCGGGCCGGGCGCTGCGCGTTGCCCTGTGGCTGATTGCGCTGGCATCGGCGGTGTGGGGGATTCTGGGCGCGTTGAGCTTTCTGGACCCCGTTCCGGCCGGCTACGCGCTGCAATACAAGGCCGACGCACTGGCCTCCATCGAGGCGTACCGCGGCACCGTGGGCACCACGGTCGCGCAGCACATCAAGGAACTCACCGAAGCCATCTGGTTTACGGTGCTGTTCGTGCAAGGGCCGTTCGTCTTCGCCATGTTCCTGGCCGGGTATGCGTTGGGGCGGCGCAATGCGCTGGCGGATCCCTGGCGCTCGCGCCGCGCCCTCGGATTGTTGTGCGCGTTGGGCGTCCTGCCCGGACTGGCAGGCGCCGCAGCGTATGCCACCAGCGCCTTGCCGCAGGCGCGCGTGATGTGGGAATTGCCGGGCCTGGCCGTGGGCCTGTTCACCGCGCCGCTCCTGAGCCTGTCGTACGGGGCGGCGTTCCTGCTGGCGCTCCGCACGGGGCCGGGCGAGCGCCTTGGGGTCTGGCTGGCCCCGGCAGGGCGGATGGCGCTGAGCAACTACCTGATGCAATCGGTGGTCTGCGCGTTTCTCTTCACGGCGTGGGGCCTGCGGCTGTACGCCGCCGTGACGCCTCTGGCCGCGTTTCTGATTGCGGTGGCCATCTTTGCCGCCCAGTTGCCGTTGTCTGCCTGGTGGCTGCGGCATCACGCCTATGGACCCGTGGAATGGTTCCTGCGCGCGCTCACCATCGGCGCGCGCCCGCCCTGGCGGCGGGCGGGCGCAGGCTGATCAGGCGGCGCGGGGCGGAGGATCGCCGCTCGGCGGCCGTTGCGGTGGACGGCTAACCCCGCGTCTGCGCGATCGCGGCGTCGATGGCGCCGGTCAGCCGTTCCGTCAGTTGATCCAGTTCGTCGTCGGAAATGATGAAAGGCGGCGCGAGCAGGACGTGATCGCCCTGTCGTCCATCGAGGGTGCCGCCCATCGGATACACCATCAAACCCCGCGCCATCGCCTCGCGCTTGATCCGCGCATGCAGCGTCAATTCGGGATCGAAGGGCTGCTTGGTGGCGCGGTCCTGAACCAGCTCCACGCCCATGAAGAGACCCCGGCCGCGGATGTCGCCCACATGCGGGTGTTCGCCCAGCGCCGCCTGCAGACGCTGCGCCAGGCCTGCGCCTTGCACCCGCACGCGCTCAAGCAGCCCGTCGCGCCGGATCACGTCCTGCACCGCCAGCGAGGCCGCGCACGCCAGCGCGTGGCCAAGATACGTGTGGCCATGCTGGAAAAAGCCGCTGCCTTGCTGCATCGCCTGCACGATGTGCTGTTGCGCCATGACTGCCCCGATGGGCTGATAGCCGCCGCCCAGCCCCTTGGCGATGGTGATGAGATCCGGCGTCACGCCTTCCTGTTCGACGGCGTACAGCGTGCCGGTCCTGCCCATGCCGCACATCACTTCGTCGGCGATGAACAGCACGCCGTGGCGGTCGCAGACCTCGCGGATGCGGCGGAAGTACCCCGGCACGGCGGTCACCGCGCCAGACGTCGCGCCCACCACCGGCTCGGCCACGAATGCCATGACAGCGTCCGGGCCGAGGCGCAGGATGGCCGCGTCCAGTTCCTCTGCAAGCCGCTCGCCGTATTGTTCGGCGGTTTCGTCGCTGCGCTGGTCGCGGTAGGCATAGCACGGCGAAACGTGCTCGACCTCGATCAACAGCGGCGCGAATTGTGCGCGCCGCCAGGCATTTCCGCCGACCGCCAGCGCGCCGAGCGTATTGCCGTGATAGCTCTGCCGCCGCGCGATGATGTGGCGGCGCTGTGGCTGGCCGATTTCGACGAAATACTGGCGCGCCATCTTGAGCGCCGCTTCCACCGCTTCGGACCCGCCCGATACGAAGTACGCATGGGAGGTGCCGGCGGGCGCGTCCGCCACCAGGCGGGCCGCCAGCTTTTCAGCGACGTCGGTGGTGAAGAAGCTGGTGTGGGCATAGGCCAGCGCGTCGATCTGCGCGTGCAGGGCCGCCTGGACGTCCGGATGATTGTGGCCCAGGCAGGACACGGCCGCGCCGCCTGAGCCGTCCAGATATGCGCGGCTCGCGCTGTCATGGATCCAGACGCCCTGGCCGCGCACGGCGACGGGGGGCGTATGGCGAAGGGAGCGATGCAGGATGTGGGTTTGGCTCATGCTGCGGGTTCCTGGGTCAGGTTGAGGGTGGCGTTGGCTCGGGCGCCTCAGCCGTGGCGGCGCGCGGGGGCGCCGGTCCAATAGACGTTATCAGTGCGCAGGCGCTGCTCGACTTCGGCCAGCCGGTCCAGCACCGCGTCGCCGCCGAGGGCCGTCAGCCGTGCGATCAGGTGTTCGGCCAGCCCAAGCAGACCGGCGGTCGTGTGGAAGAACGAGCCCGGCCCCTGGCGCGCCGGCCTGGCTTGCACGCCATCGCGGCCGGACGGGGCAAAGCGCAGCGTGTGGCGGGCGTCTCCGGCAAGCGGCGACAGCGGGTCGTCGGTCAGCGCCACCACGGCCACGCCGCGCCGCGCGGCCTGGCGTGCCAGCGCCACGGTGGCGGCGGGATAGGGCGCCTGCGAGATGACGATCAGCGCATCGCCCGCGGTCAGGTTGTCGATCTGCTCGGCCGCCGCGCCGCCCAGCCCGTCGATCAGGACACTGTTGCGCCGCACGAGCTGATAGGCGTAGCGCATCTGGAATGCAATGCCGAAGGCCGAGCGCGTGCCCAGGAAACCGACCTGACGCGCGTCCAAAAGGGTTTGCACGGTGGCGTCGAACGTTGCGGGCGGGTTCAGCGCGCAGACCGAGGTGATGGCCTGGACCTGATACCCGGTCAATGCATCGTGGCCGGGTTCGGCGGACGCACCCGCCGCAGCCTGCAGGGCAGCGGCGCGGTCGCGCAGGCCCGGCTCGCCCTGTGCCGCCAGCGCCTGCTGGAACGGCTGGCGGAAATCCTCGTAGCTGCCATAGCCCAACGCGCGAGCCAGGCGCAACATCGTGGCGGGCGCCACGCCGAGCGTCTGCGCCTGCCGGCGCATCGACCAGAGTCCCACCTGCGCGGGATTCGCCACGACCCAGCGCGCCGCCCGCTGCAATTCGGGCGGCAGTTGTTCCAGCTTTGCCTGGAGGGTGGGGAGCAGGGAAGCGGGCAAGGACATGTTGGCAGGGGCGGATAAACGGTAAAAACATATGATAAATAAAACATCATGAACAAAACATATGTTTTTTGTTCGGGCCATCCAGCAGGCGGATGCCGCTCACAGCCCCCTGGCATAGCGGACACAGCATGCTGACAAGTCCTTTCATACTGCGGTCATCCTCGCCAAATCCGCGTTCATTTATTTACATCGTGCCCGGGTTTTTGTTTGACTCGAATAAATCGGGCGCATATGATTCGTGTAGAAATGATTTTGCCCGAACCATCTGTATCCATGACTGACGCCGCGAAAACCGAAACCACTCAGCAGTACGACCTGCGCATTTTGCGAGCCCTGCGCCGCATCACGCGTTCGATCGCGCTGCATTCGCGCCAGTTGTCCGCGGTCAGCCACATCACTGCGCCGCAGCTGATGTGCCTGCGCACCGTGATCGCCAACGGTCCGATGACCGCCACCGCGATCAGCCGCGAGATGCACGTCAGCCCCAGTACGGTGGTCGGCATCCTGGATCGCCTGGAAGACAAGGCGCTCATCCGCCGCGAGCGGGGCCGTGAAGACCGCCGCATCGTGTTCGTCACCGCCACCGAGGCGGGACAGGAATTGGCGCAAGGCGCGCCGTCGCCGCTGCAAAAGCATCTGGCTGACGCGCTCAATGCCTTGCCGGAATTGGAACAGGCCACCATCACCCTGTCCCTGGAGCGCATCGTGACGCTCATGGAACAGGACGGTCAGGCCGCAGTCGACACGCATGGAGACGTGTCGTCGCCCATCCTTGAAGTGCCCACGGGCGGGGCACCCCCAGAATCGGGAATCGTTGCATGAAGAAAAACGAACTGGACTCCCCCATACTCTCAAGTGCCGTGGCGCCGGCGGTCAGCGCGCAGACCCATACCATGCGTCTGCCCGACCGCAAAGACGGCGCCGCGATCCACCGCCTCATTTCCGAGTGCCCGCCGCTCGACCTGAATTCCCTCTACGCGTACCTGCTCCTGTGCGAGCACTTCCGCGACACCTGCGTCCTGGCTGAAAGCGCCGGGGGACGCATCAATGGTTTCATCTCCGCATATGTGGACCCGTCCCGCCCCGACGTCCTGTTCGTCTGGCAGGTTGCGGTGCACGCCCGCGCTCGCGGCCAACGCCTTGGCCGCGCCATGCTCCGGGAACTCTTGCAGCGCAAGGGCCTGGCGCATGTCCGCTATCTTGAAACCACGGTGGGGCCTGACAACCAGGCTTCGCGCCGCACCTTCGCCGGCCTGGCCGCCGAAGTAGGCGCCCACGTTTCCGAACAGCCGTTCTTCGACCGGCAACTCTTCGGCGGCGCGGACCATGACGACGAGATGCTGTTGAGGATAGGTTCGTTCGCCTTGCCGTCCCCGTAGGGGCGTCACAGGCCTGAAGGGCTTATCGAGTTACCGTGATGGTTCTAACTGTCCGGGTGCGCTTGCCGCACCTGGCGGGATCAGGCCGTCCGTCAATTAATGAGTTGAAAAGGGAGGATTAATCATGGACTTGAAGATCTTTGACCGCATGGAGTCTGAAGTGCGGGGCTACATCAGGTCGTTTCCCGTGATATTCAATCAGGCCCGTGGCTCGACGCTCATCGATGAAGATGGCGCCGAATACATCGACTTCTTCAGCGGCGCAGGCACGCTGAACTACGGCCACAACAATCCTGTTCTCAAGGAAAAGCTGCTGGAGTATGTGCAGGCGGACGGCGTCGTCCACGGCCTGGACATGGCCACCAGCGCGAAGAAGCGTTTCCTGGAGACGGTGGATCGCGTGCTGCTCAAGCCGCGCAACTGGCAGTACACGCTGCAATTCACCGGCCCGACCGGCACCAATGCCGTCGAAGCCGCGCTGAAGATCGCGCGCCAGGTCAAGGGCCGTCCCAACGTGATCTCGTTCACGCACGGCTTTCACGGCGTGAGCGGCGGCTCGTTGGCCGCCACGGCCAACATGAAGTTCCGTGACGCCGCCGGCTATGCGCTCGGCAACACGACCTTCATGCCCTACGACGGCTACTTCGGTCCGGACGTGGACACCATGGCGTACATGGAACGCATGCTGGAAGACCCGAGCAGCGGCATGGACAAGCCGGCCGCCGTCATCGTGGAAACGGTGCAGGGCGAAGGCGGCGTCAATGTGGCCACGCTGCGCTGGCTCAAAGAGCTGGAAAAACTGTGCAAGCGCCACGACATGCTGCTGATCGTGGACGACATCCAGGTCGGCTGCGGCCGCACCGGCACGTTCTTCAGCTTCGAAACCGCCGGCATCCGCCCCGACATCATCACGCTGTCCAAGTCGCTATCCGGCTTTGGCCTGCCGATGTCGCTGGTGCTGATGAAGCCCGAACTGGACATCTGGAAGCCCGGCGCACACAGCGGCACCTTCCGCGGCAACAACCTGGCGTTCGTCACCGCCACGCAGGCGCTGGAAACCTACTGGACCAACGCCGCATTCACGGCCGACATCCAGCGCAAGGAACGCCTGGTCGGCGACTGGCTTGAAAACCTGGTGCACAGCTATCCCAACGCCGGCCTGTCGGCGCGTGGCCGCGGCCTGATCCAGGGCCTCGTGTCCAACGGCAATCCGGCGCTGTCCAACCGCATCGCCCAATGCGCTTTCAAGAAGGGCGTCGTGATCGAAACGTCGGGCGCGCACGATGAAGTGCTGAAGTTGCTGCCCGCGCTGACGATCGAGGAAGACCTGCTGGCCAAGGGCCTGGATCTGATCGAGGCCAGCGTGGCCGAAGCGCTGGCCGATGAGGGGCAGTCTGCCCGCATCCTGAAATTTGGAGGAAAACGTCAATGATCGTACGTAATGTCAAAGATGTGATCGGCACCGCCGACGAAGTCCGCACCGACACCTGGGTCAGCCGCCGCGTGCTGCTGAAGAAGGATGGCATGGGCTTTTCATTCCACGAGACCACCATCTTCCCGGGCGGCCGCACGCACATCCACTACAAGAACCATCTTGAGGCGGTGTGGTGCATCGAGGGCGACGGTTCGATCGAGACCATTGCCGACGGCAAGAAATACGACCTGGGTCCCGGCGTGGTCTACGCGCTGAACGAAAACGACGAGCACTGGCTGTGCGGCGGCAAGGAGCCGCTGCGCGTCATCTGCGTCTTCAATCCGCCGCTGACCGGCCAGGAAGTGCACGACAAGGAAGGTGTCTACGCGCTGCCCGATGCGGTCGCGGCCTGATAAAAGGAGGTTCGCATGATCTCACCCGCGCAGGATCCGTACGCCTCCCGTACGGATCGCAGTTCCGCCATCATTTCCCGTCAGGACCCGGTCGTCTATGAAGACGGCAAGTACGCCAGCGCCCTGAGCGACGAGCAGGTCGGCCAGTACGACCGCAATGGCTTCCTGCTGCTGGAAAACCTGTTCACGGAGGCCGAGGTGCGTGCACTGTCGGCCGAGGTCGAGCGCATGACGCGCGACCCGTCCATCGTCCGCCGCGAAGAGGCCATCACCGAGCCGGGCAGCAACGCCGTGCGTTCCATCTTCATGGTGCATGTGCTCAATCCGATGCTGGCACGGCTGGTGCGCGATCCGCGCCTGGTCAACGTGGCACGTCAGATTCTCGGCTCCGAGGTCTACATCCACCAGTCGCGCGCCAATATGAAGCCGGGCTTCAAGGGCAAGGAGTTCTACTGGCACTCCGACTTTGAAACCTGGCACGTCGAGGACGGCATGCCGTCGATGCGTGCGCTCAGCTGCTCGGTGCTGCTGACCGACAACAACGAGTGCAACGGCCCGCTGATGCTGGTGCCCGGCTCGCATCGGCAGTTCATTTCGTGCGTCGGCGAGACGCCGAACGAGCACTACAAGCAGTCGCTGAAGAAACAGGAATACGGCGTGCCGGATCCGGTCAGCCTGCAATTGCTGGTGGAGCAGGGCGGCATCAGCACGATGACGGCCAAGGCCGGCTCGGTGGTGTTCTTCGACTGCAACACGATGCACGGCTCGAACAGCAACATCTCGCCGTGGCCCCGCGCCAATGTCTTCATGGTCTACAACAGCATGGAGAACACCCTGAACCCGCCCAAGTACGGGCTGACCCCGCGTCCCGAGCACATCGCGACGCGCAAGGGATTCAAGGCGGTCACGCCGCTGGACACCTTGAAGCTGGTCGGCGGCTGAGCAACCGCCACCTCATCTGGCCCGGGCTAGTCCCGGGCTTTTTTTGTCTCTTTCGGGCGGTCCGGCGCGCCGCATTTCTTGTATTCTCTGCGGCATTCGCCACTCGTTGAGCCATCGCCGCCATGTCCGCCCGCATCCTCAGCCTGCATATCTACCCCGTCAAATCCTGCGCGGGCATCGATCTGACCGAATCTCCCATCGATCGGGCGGGCCTTGCGCATGACCGGCGCTGGATGGTGGTGGACGCCGCGGGCCAGTTCATGACGCAACGGCAATGGCCGGCCATGGCGCTCATCCGCACGGCGCTCACTGCTGACGCGCTGCGGCTGTCGGCGCCTGGCATGGCTGACCTGGATATCGCGTTGGACGGATCGGGTCTGCACGGCGAGGCCCTCACGGTCGGCGTCTGGGCCGACACCACCAGGGCCCGGCGCGAAAGCGAAGCGGCCGCCCAATGGCTGACCCAGTTCCTGCAAACGCCGTGCGGCCTGCTCAAGGTGGACGCCGCGGCGCGCCGCGACGCCAAGCCCGACTGGGTGTCGCGCTGGGTCGATGCGCACCCGGACCTGGCCGACGCCTTCGTGGGCGAGCACTGCTTCGGGTTTGCCGACGGGTTCCCGCTGCTGATCGCCAACCAGGCGTCGCTGGACGACCTGAATGCCCGCCTGCAGGCCAAGGGCGCCGACCCCGTGCCCATGGACCGGTTCCGTCCCAATATTGTGGTCGAGGGCGAATGGGAAGCCTTCGAGGAAGACCACACCGCCATGATTTCGGCGGCCGGGGTGCGGATGGCGTTCGTCAAGCCGTGCACGCGTTGCTCGATTCCGGACATCGATCAGCGCACGGCCAAGCAGTACGAGGAACCGGGCCGTACGCTGGCGGGTTACCGCAATCTGGACATCGGCGTGGTGTTCGGCCAGAACGCCATCCTGGATGCGCCGGCGGGGGCGCGGCTCAAGGTGGGCGACGCCGTCGAGATCGAACTGGATTTCTGACGCGCCGCCCGAACGGGGCTGGGGGCTGGTCTGGACCCTGTGCCTTAAGCCCAGCCCGGCCGGAGCCTTACGGCGTGGAAAGCTTCAGGCCCACGAGGCCCAGCACGATCAACGCGACGCTGGCGATTCGAAGCCAGCTCGCCGACTCCCCGAACAGCACGATGCCGGCCACAAAGGCGCCAATCGTGCCGATACCCACCCACACGGCGTAGGCCGTGCCCAGCGGCAGGGTTTTCATGGCCAGGGCCAGCAGCCAAAAACTGACCAGCATGCCGCCCACCGTAACGATGGAGGGGCCAAGCCGGGTGAATCCGTGCGTGTATTTCAGGCCGACGGCCCAGACGATTTCAAATAGGCCAGCCAATACCAGGATGATCCAGGTCATTCACGACTCCCATGTTGCGTTGCCGGCAAGGCGCCGGCATAAATGGGGTCGTCCCCGGAAAACGCGCCAGCCGTTTGACTGTGCGCAGCAACGGGCCGTCCCGCTGCGGCAAAAATTATAGAATACCGGCTTTCGACGGCAAATCCGGATGCCGGGCATCAACCTTGCAACACTTCGCGGTCCGGGCCGCGAAACCAGGAATTTTTTATGCAACGCATCATGCTGCGGGCAAAGCTGCACCGCGTCACGGTCACCGAAGCCGACCTTCACTACGAAGGATCTTGCGGCATCGACGAAGACCTCCTCGACGCTGCCGGCATGCGCGAGTTCGAACGCATCGAACTCTACAACGTGACTAACGGTGAACGCTTCGACACCTACATCATCAAGGCGGCCCGCGGCAGCGGCGCCATCTCGCTGAACGGCGCGGCTGCGCGGCGGGCCCAGGTGGGCGACCTGCTCATCATCTGCACGTACGGCCCGATGTCCGAAGAAGATTCGGCCAAGCACAAGCCCCAGGTGGTGCTCGTGGACGACGCCAACCGCGTCAAGGAAATCCGCAAGTTCCCGGCATGACGCCGGGCCGGGCGGAGCGCCTTCCCGGCACAGCCGGATAGCGCTTCGTCGCCTCTGAACCGTTTCATCATGAGCTTCCAGGTCATCATCCAACCCAGCAAGCATCAATTCCCGGTCGAGCCCGGCCAGACCGTGCTCGACGCCGCGTTGGCGGCGGGCATCGTCCTGCCTTACAGCTGTCGCAACGGCGCGTGCTCCACCTGCAAGGGCAAAGTGGTGTCCGGGGAGTTCGACGCCGGCCAGTACCCCGCGCAGATCCTGTCGCCGGAAGAACTGGCCGACGGCTACACGCTGTTCTGCCAGGCCCGGCCGGAATCCGACCTCGTGGTCGAATCCACCGAGGTCCGACTGGCCAGCGACATCCAGATTCGCAAGCTGCCGTCGCGCGTCCAGACCATGGAACGCGTCGCGCCGGACGTCACGGTCCTCAAGCTGCAATTGCCGGCTTCCGAACAGTTCCGCTATTACGCGGGCCAGTACGTCGAAATCATCCTGAAGGACGGCCGCCGCCGCAGCTATTCGATGGCTGGCGCGCCGCACACCGGCAGCCCGCTGGAACTGCACATCCGGCACATGCCGGGAGGACTCTTCACCGATCACGTGTTCGGCGCCGGCGACACGCAGATGAAGGAACGCGAGATCCTGCGCCTGGAAGGGCCCTTCGGATCGTTCTTCCTGCGCGAAGACAGCGACAAGCCGATCGTTCTGCTGGCCAGCGGCACGGGCTTCGCGCCCGTCAAGGCGATCGTCGAACACATGATCCACAAGAACATCAACCGTCCGGTCGCGCTGTACTGGGGCGGCCGCCGTCCGCAAGACCTTTACATGGACGCGTTGGCGCAGTCCTGGTCCGCGCAACTGCCGAACTTCCGCTACGTGCCGGTGGTGTCCAATTCGCTGCAGGAAGACAACTGGACCGGCCGCACCGGCTTCGTCCACGAAGCCGTGATGCACGACATCGCGGATCTTTCCGGGCACCAGGTCTATGCCTGCGGCACGCCGCTGATGGTCGATGCGGCCCGCCGCGAGTTCAGCGCCCAGAACGGTCTGCCGCCGGAAGAGTTCTATGCGGACGCCTTCACGTCCGAGGCCGATCTGGCGAAGGCCGGGTCTTAAGTAATATGTTTTTTTATTACTTAGGCGGCGGCAAAGCGGCAAGGTAAACTGCTTTGGCAGCGGCCTGCCGGGGGTACGCGGACATCGGGTCCGCGCACGCAACCGGCATGCAAGGAGCGATGCGGGCATGAAAGTAGCGGTATTGGGTAGCGGCATTATCGGCATCTCCAGCGCCTGGTGGCTCAGCCAGGCGGGTCATGACGTCGTGGTCATAGACCGCTGCACCGGTGCCGCCCAGGAAACCAGCCTTGCCAATGGCGCGCAGATTTCCGTTTCCTACGCCGAGCCCTGGGCCAATCCCCAGGCGCCGATGAAGCTGCTCAAGTGGATGTTCCGCGACGACGCGCCGCTGCTGTTCCGTCCGCAACTGGACTGGCGGCAGTGGATGTGGGGCCTGGCATTCCTGCGCGAATGCCTGCCTGGCCGGCTGGCCCCCAACATCCGCGCCATGGTGCGCATGGCCGAATACAGCCGCGCCACCCTGCGCGGCATGCGCGCCGAACTCGGCATCCAGTACGACCACCTGGAACGCGGCATCCTGAATTTCTACCGCGATCCCCACGAATTCGAAAACTCCCAGCGTGCCGCCGGCCTGATGCGCGACTTCGGCGTCGAGCGCCGCGTCGTGAACACCGACGAAGTCATCGCCATCGAGCCCGCGCTGGCGCCGCATCGCGCCACGATCGTGGGCGGCGACTACACGCCCGAGGACGAAAGCGGGGACGTGCACCTCTTTACCGTCGCGCTGGCCGATCACTGCGCCCGCGCGGGCGTCGAATTCCAGTACAACACGCGTGCCACCCGGCTCTTGACGCAGGGCGGCGCGGTCACGGGCATCGAACTCATCCAGCCCGACGGCCGCTATGCCACGCTGTCGGCCGACGCCTATGTGGTCGCCATGGGCAGCTTCAGCCCCGCGATGCTGCGTCCCCTCGGCATTCCGTGCAACGTGTATCCGGCAAAGGGCTATTCGGCCACGTTCCCGGTGCGCAATCCGGGTGCGACTCCCACCGTCAGCCTGACGGACAGCAGCCACAAGATCGTCTTTTCGCGGCTGGGCGACCGGCTGCGCATGGCAGGCACGGCGGAACTTTCCGGCTATTCGCGCAGCCTGAATACCGGCCGTTGCGAGGCCCTGACCCGCCTCGCCAAAGAACTCTTTCCCGACGCGCTCGATTTCGAGCGCGTCAGCTATTGGTCGGGCCTGCGCCCGTCCACTCCCTCGAACGTGCCCATCATCGGCCGCAGCCGTATTCCGAATTTGTATATCAATACCGGACACGGTACGCTTGGCTGGACGATGGGTGTTGGCTCGGGCCGGGCATTGGCCGATCTGCTCAGTGGACGGCGGCCAGAACCGGAATTCCCTTTTCTTGGTCTGTGAACCTATGAAGAAACTGCAATTGGCGGGCGTTGCCCGCGCGATGTTCGCCAGCCGGCGTGCATGGGTGTTTGGCGCCGCGATGGCGATGGCCGGCGTGGCAAACGCCGCACCCGTCGAAATCCAGGTCTGGCACACCCTGACAGATGCAAACAAGGCCGAGTTCGAAAAGCTCGCCAAGCAATACAACAAGGAGCAGGACGACGTCAAAGTGACGCTGCGCGGCTTCGCGTCGCCGACCGCCCTGGAACAAGAGGCGGTGTCCGCGGTCAAGGCCAAGAAGGGCCCGAACCTGCTGCAACTGTCCGATAACCACTCGCCCGAAGTCGTGGCCCAGCACAAAGCCGTGCTGCCGCTCTACGAACTGCTGGCCAAGTATCCGATCAAGGACCTGAACTGGTTCGTGCCGGCCACCAGCAGCTTCACCCGCGACAGCAAGGGCCGCCTGCTGGCTTTCCCCTGGATGGCCGAAGTGCCGGTGATGTTCTACAACACCGCCGCCTATAAGAAGGCTGGTCTCGATCCCAACAAGCCGGCGCGCACCTGGACCGCGCTGCAGGCCGAACTCCTGAAGCTGCGCGACGTGGCCGATATCGACTGCCCCTACGCGTCCAGCGATCAGGTCGCGGTCCACCTCGAGAACCTGGCGCCGGTCAACAACCAGCTGTTCACCAGCAACAACAACGGCCTGGACGCGGTCACCAAGAAATCCGCCGCGCCTGCCATGCAGTTCGACACGCTGTACATGCGCCACATCTCGCTGATGGTCAGCTGGAAGCGCTCGCTGCTGTTTACGGCGTATTCCGGCGACAACGCCTCCGACAAGCTGTTCGCCAAGGGCGAATGCGCCGTGCTGACGGCCAATTCGGGCGCGCTCGGCCAGTTCCTCGCCACCAAGTCGCTGTCCTTCGGCGTCTCGCCGCTGCCGTACTACGAGCAAGCCACGAAGGAGGGCGGCAAGCCCTTCGTCAGCGGTTCGGCGCTGTGGGCGCTTGAAGGCCATCCGCAGGCCCAGGAAAAGGCCACCGCGCAGTTCCTGGCGTGGCTGTCCAAGCCGGTGGTCGCCGCCGAATGGCATCAGCGCACGGGTTACCTGCCGCTGACCGAAGCCGCCTTCCGTGCCTCGGACGTGTCGTTCTACAGCAAGATCCCGGGCGCGCAGGCGTTTGTGGCTTCGATGAGCGCCAAGCCCGTCCAGAACGCACGCGGTTTCCGCATGGCCAACTACGAGCGCATCGAACCCGTGCTGAACAAGGAACTCACCGATGCCTTCGATGGCAAGGTGCCTCCCGTTTCTGCGCTGAACAACGCCGCCGCGCAGGCGCGCACCATTGCCACGCAGCGCTGATCGCGCCGCATAGCGGCGCGCTCTCGCAGCGCCGCGCAGCAGAAGAAAGCCTGGTCTACGGACCAGGCTTTTTTGTTGTCCGGATTCGTCGCGCGCGCGGGGTGGATGAATCCATCCGTCCGTACATGCCAGTCTGGCGGCGCCTCCGGCGCTCGGCCACCATGCCGTTCAAGCGTGTCGCTTCCGATGCGCGCTTTGTTCGCGGTGAGGCATGGTACGAATCTTCTTTCTGGCGGCCGGGCTGTCTTGCCTGGGCGCATGCACGTGGTCGGGCCCGGGCTCAGGCCGAGACACAACCTCCTGGCAGGCGGCCAAGCCGTTCTCGCAAGGGTTCCGATTCGACTGGCAACTATCCGGCGATCCCGCCGTCGCGCCGCTGCAGGTCTTCGACGACGGGCGCGAGACCTGGCTGCAATTCCAGCCGGGCCAGCCGCTGCCGGCCATCTTCGGTGCGGGCGATGGCGGCGAACTCCCGTTGCCTTATGTGCGCCGCGACCCCTACGTCGTGGTCGCCGGTGCATGGAAAGCACTGAGCTTCCGCGGCGGCAGGCTGACTGCTTGGGCGCAGCGGGCGCATGGTGCGGGGGACATTCCGTCGCCCTTGACCCAATCCGCCTCGCGTATGGTGCAGACCCCGGCAACTGCCGTAGACGCATCGCAGCGTCCGCGGGCGGATTTCACCTCGCACACCAAGCTCGTCGATGACTCGGCTCCGCGCTCGGATGGGGGCGCGCTGGCCGGCACAGAAGCGTCGAGCCGTCACGCCGCGCAGTCCGCCACGCTTGCGGGCGCGACGTCCACCGACACGCACGATGGCGCGCAGGCTGCCCCGTTTCGGGCCGCGCCACCCGACGCCACGCTGCGCGCGGTGCTGGCGCGCTGGGCCGGCGCGTCGGGCTGGACGTTCGAACCACAGCATTGGGCCGTAGACGTCGATATCCCGCTGGCGGCCACGGCCGAATTCTCCGGCGACTTCAGAACGGCAGTGCGCGGGCTGCTCGGCGCCACCGAACTGGCCGACCGGCCGTTGCAGCCCTGCTTCTATGGCAACCGCGTCCTGCGCGTCGTGCCGCTTGCGCAATCGTGCTCACGGGCGGCCACGCCCAAAGGAGCCGCGGCATGAAGTTCCTTTCGTTTGCTTGCGCCACGCGCGTTCCGGCAACCAGAACGTTCGCCTGCACTGTGCTCTCGTGCGTACTCGCCGGCTGCTCGGTGTCCGAGCAGGTCACGATCATGCAACGCGCGGCCAGCGGCCGGCATGCGGACGCCGCCACCCGCCATCAGGCCTATGCCGACGGTTTGTCTGATCGGCAGGCGCGCATCGCCGCGCAGGAAGTCTCCACGCCTTGGCTGGCGGGCAAGCCGCAACCGCTCGCGCGGGAGGTCGCGCTGCCTCCCGCCCTACGTGAAAACGTCAAGACCACGCTCATGCTGGCTGACGACGCGGACCTTCCCACACTGGCGCAGCGCCTGACCGCCGCCACCGGCATCGCGGTGCGGGTGCGCCCCGACGCGCTGCTTCCCCCAGACCAATTCCTGCCGCGTCTTGCCGTCAGCGGCGCGGTGGCTCTCGCCGCACCGGCGCGCATTGAAGTGCGGGCGGATCCTCAGCCGCTCGCCGATCTGCTCGACGCGCTGGCCGCGCGCTTTTCGGTGCACTGGCGCTACGAACACAACGCGCTCGAGTTCTACCGCACCGAAACACGCGTCTTCGATCTGCGGGCCCTGACGCTCGCCAGCAAGGTCGACGTGCGCCTCGGCCGTTCAGGCAGCGCGGAAGGCGAGGGCTTCGAAAGCACCTCCAATACGACGCTGGCCGCAGGCGAACACAACGCGTTGGCCATCCTGCGCGCAAACGTTCTGCCTTTCCTCACTCGATCCGGCGTTATTGCAGAGCCGGTGGAAGGCGCAGCCACGCTGGTGGTCACCGATACGCCGGACGCGCTGGACCGGGTCGCACGCTATCTGGAACGCGAGAACAAGGCGTTGACCCGCCGTGTTCGCCTGCTTTTCGAGGAAATCACCTTTATCGCCAACACGGAAACTACGGGCGGACTCGACTGGAATGCCCTCTATGCAGCCGCAGGCGCTACGGCGCGGCTGGCCGTGCCAGGCGTGCCGGCCACCGGCGCAGGGTTGCTTCAAGCCGCCTCGGGCGCGGGACCATTCCAAGGCTCGCAGGCCATCGTGTCCGCCCTCAGTGCGATGGGCGCGGTCGTGCGGCACAGCAAGATCCCGGTTCTCACCTTGAACCGCCGGCCGGTCTCGCATGCCGTCAGGACTACGTTCTCCTACATTGATCGCGTGCAGAGCACTGCCATGCCCGGCATGACCGCCACTGGCGCGAACGGATCGCTGCCTGCCGTCTCGATCAGCCAAAAAGAAGAAACCGTCGGCTCGTTCCTGACCCTGGTGCCGGACATCCAGGAAGACGGGCAGATCCTGCTTTCCATCGCGTATGACAACGCGGTCGCGCAGCCCCTGAAAACAATCACCTTCGGCGAAAGCGCCAATCAGGTGCAAGTGCAGCAGATCACGGTCGATGGCAGCGGCACGGTACAGCAGATCGAACTGCGGCCGGGGCAGCCCATGATTGTGGCTGGCTTTGACCGCACGCAGGACCAGCACGATCGCCAACGGCTGGCGCCCGGACTGCCGCTGCTCGCGGGCGGCCTGGACCGAGCCGCCACTGAACGCCACACGACGCTGATCCTCGTGACGGCTCAGGTCGAGGAAGGGTACTGATCGTGAACCGGGCCCCTCAACTCCTGCTGATCGACTGCCCGGGCGCCGAACGAACGCTGGCGTTCGGCCTGCGCTGGTTCGCGCTTATCGGTTCCAACGTCCCCAAGCTCGCGCGGTCGCGCGGACGGCGCCTGCGGGCCACGCATTACGTCGTGGGCGGATCGCCCGCCATGGTCGCGGGCTATGGACGCACCCGCGCCGGACTCCGGGGCGCGCGATTCAAGCGCCGCGCCGGCGCACCGGCCGCGATGCCGCCGCAGTCGGCCGCGCAGTTGTTTGCCTTGCTGTACCCCGAGGGCGGTCATAGCCTGGTTCGGCTACCGGACGGGCGCCATTGGCTTGTCGCCGCGCACGGCGGCGCAGTCCTCTCGCAGACCGACCGGGTGTTCGGTTCGCTTGACGAAGCCCAGCAGGAACAGCGGGCGCTGCTCGCGCAGCGTCCGTCCCTCGCGGAGCGCGCGCCGGACCAGGTGTGGTCCGCGTTGATTCAGGCCGTGGATGCCGGCGCCGCGCTTACCGCGCTGCACTCGCGTTGGGCCGAGCTGCCCGTCGCATTGCGTCTCTTTCTGGCGTGCGTCGGGTTTGCCGCGGCAGCGCCGCCGCTATGGAACGCCGGCGCCAGCACGTTCTCGCAAAGACAGGCAGCGCCGCCACAGCCCGTTGCCGTTCGGGACCCGGTGGCCGATGCCTACGAAGCGATGTTGCGCGCCACCACAGTCCAGCCGCCGACGGAGCTGACGCGCCTGCTCGCAAGCGTGGCGGCGCTGCCGGTGCAGGTGCAGGGCTGGGCGTTGCGGCGCGCGCACTGCGACGCTGGCGCGCAGCATTGGAATTGCGCGGCCGTGTACGCCCGCGTTCACCCATTGGCCACGAATCATGGCCTGCACGCGTTGTTGCCAGCGGGCTGGCAGGTGTCGTTCAAGCCGCTCGAGGAAGCCACGCTGGCGTGGCGCCTGGCGTCCGAGCCGATCCGGATTGCCGACATGACGTTGCCTTCGTCGCTGCACGTCGACACGCGGGTGGCGGGCGGACTGCAAGGACTACGCCCAGCATTCGCTTCCGTCGCGCTGTCGCATTCCGTGCCGCTCCTGCCGCATGGGCAGCGCCAGCCTGCGGCCCAGCAACTGGCGGCCAGGCAGGCGAGCGCAGTGCAATCCAATCCCGCGCGGACGGGCATGCCCGTCGTGCGGCGGCGCAGTCTGGCCTTGCATGGGCCATTGCGGTCCATGGCGTTGATGCCGGGACCTGTATCCGCGGCACGCTGGTCGCGCCTTGTGGTGACCGTGCAGCCGCAACCGCGGCCCAGCCTCGTGGCCAGTGCGCTAGTCGCCGAATTGCAGGGAGAACTTTATGAACAGGAATGAGCTTTGCATCCCGCGCCGATGCGTAGCCCGGCGAACGCTTGCCGGTATTGCACTGAGCGCCGCGGCGCTATCGGCGGGCCATGCGCAAGGCGCGGATCCGGCGTCCGCGCCGCAACCTTGGCCCGAGGTGGAAACCGTACGCACGTTGCTGCGCGCGGACGCGGCGGCCGCGATGTCCGACTGCCAAATCCCGGGTCTTTGCACGATGAACGACGGGAAAGGCCCGATGGCGCCGCCCGCGGGACGCCCGGCGGACGACATACGCGTGACCGCAATCTTCGGCACAGCGAGCCGCTTGAACGTTGACATCGTCGTCAATGGCACGCTGCAGCGCTATCGGGCTGGCCGCGCCGATCCCGTGGCGGGAGGCAGCCTGGCCGCGCCGTATCGTCTGCTGGCCATCGACGGCGCCTGTGTCCGCGTGCAGCGCGACGGCCGCGATCAGACCGCGTGCCTTGACGCCGGGGGCGGACACCCATGATAACGCAGACCCAGCCCATCGCGGACACGTTCGTTCGCCCGCCCGAGCTGCATACGCCCGAAGACGTCGCTGGCATGGATCCCGCCTTTGTGCGCGCTCTGAGCCGTCAGTTTGATCTGGCTGCGCTGGCCGGACGCTTGTGCCCGGTCCTGCTCGAGGGCGGCCAAGCCGCGATCTTTGCCGTCAAGGAATACACCGTCGGCGATCAGATCGACGAGGTCGAGCGCATGGTGAAGGCGGCTGGCTATCGCATGGCAAGTCCCGCGCGATACGTCGTTCCGGCGCCGCTCCTGCTGATGATCGCGCGCGGCCAGTACACGGCGCCCAGCCCCGGGCGCTCAGCGCGAGCCAACCCGGCCGAACGCGCCTCGGCGCTCGCCGCCCTGTTTCTCGACATCGTCCGCTGGGGCGTGGTTCAAGGCGCCAGCGACGTCCACATCAACGTGGACCAGCGGCGTGACGCCAGCGAAATTCGCTACACCATCCACGGCGAGTACGTCGGCTCCGACCGTTTCGCCGGCCTTTCCAGCGCCACGCTGCTCGAAGTCCTTGCCGTGGCGTGGATGGACGTACGCGGCGGCAATGGCGCCGTGTTCGATCCGGCGCTCGAGCAGCAGGGGCGCATTTCGCTGACCGTGGACGCGGCGCCCATCGTGCTGCGCTGGGCGTCGCTAGCGGCGGACGCGGGGCCTTCCGTGTGCCTGCGGATCCTGCGGTTGGATGCAACCGTCAACGGCGACCTCCTGGCCTTGGGATACTTGCCTGGCCAGGCGGAAACCCTGTTGCGGGTGCGTGAGCGCGAGGGTGGGGCCATCGTGCTGGCGGGCGTGGTCGGTTCGGGCAAGTCCACCACCATCGCCGCGCTGATGCGCGGTATCGCGCCCACGCGCAAGGTCATCACGCTTGAAGACCCGGTGGAATACTACATTGGCAACGCGTTGCAGAACACGCTGACGGGCGCGCTGGCGGACGCGGCGTGGCCGACGCTGGATGCCAAGCTCAAGACCATCAAGCGCTCGGCGATGAACGACCTGCTGATCGGCGAGATCCGCGACACGCAGACCGGCCGCGCGTTCATGGATCTCGCCAGTTCTGGCGTCAGCCTGTACGCCACGACACACGCCGGATCGGCCGCGATGATTCCCGAGCGCCTGGCGTCCGACGCCATAGGCGTGTCACGCGAGTTTCTCGCGTCGCCCGGCATCCTGAAGCTTTTGATCTATCAGACGCTGCTGCCACGCCTGTGCCCCGGCTGCGCGTTGCCCGTCGATAGCCTGTGGTCGGGCGTCCACGCTCGGCATGCGCAAGCATGGGACTGGCGCGGCTGGGTGCTGGGGATGCAAGACGCGTTCGATCTGCACGCCGAGTCGCTCCGGGTCAGAAACGAAGCAGGCTGCCCCGCGTGCCGGCGCGATCACATGCCGGAATTGAACGGAACGGCGGGGCGCAGCGTTGCCGCCGAAATGATCGAACCCGATCGCGTGCCGGACTTTCTAGACCAAGTGCGTCAGCGCGACAACCACGCACTGAAGCAACAGTTCCAGCCTGCCACGCGTAGTGCGTGGCGAGACGCCGGCACGCGCGGCGCGCGGGCGCTGGATTGCGCGCTGTATCGGACGAGCCTGGGAGAGATCGATCCGCGCACGCTGTTGCGCCGGTTCGAATTGCCCATCGTGCCCAGCCTGCGCACGGGATCGGCCGCTCCGCTACAGCCCGCGGCGCTTGCGCAGGCCGGCACGGCCCTCTCTGATGGAGCGCACCATGGCTGATCTCGCGTTGCGGGCTTCGCGCGGGTCTCTGCGGTCAGCAGGTACACGCCAGCTGCGGCTGGACGCGCTGCGCTTTCGGCCGCAGCGCGCGGACTATTACGAATACCTGGCGGATGTCGTCGAAGGCACGCAAGGCCGAAAGAGCCTGCGCGACATCTTCGAGGACGACGCCAGCCGGTACGGGCCCGAGACGGTGCGCGGCCGCCTCTGTCAGCACTGGGCTGCCGCGTATCTGGGCGCCGGCGGAGACCTGGGCGTCGCGTGGTCCGACACGCTGCC
Source organism: Achromobacter sp. UBA2119 (assembly GCF_002331005.1). Classification (NCBI taxonomy): domain Bacteria; kingdom Pseudomonadati; phylum Pseudomonadota; class Betaproteobacteria; order Burkholderiales; family Alcaligenaceae; genus Achromobacter; species Achromobacter sp. UBA2119. Next base: position 57,150 of record NZ_DCYD01000010.1, read on the forward strand.
GCACGACGAATGCCTGCTGCTCAGTTGCGTGCAGGAAGAAGGCGGCGATCTGCCCGCGGCGCTGCGCGATCTGGCGCGCGCCGTCCGCCTGGCGTCCGAGGCTTGGTCGGCATTGCTGTCGGCAGCCGCCACGGGCGTCGTTGCCGCCTTGGTGGCCTTCGCGTTGCTGTGCGCCATTCCGTTCTTCAGCGTGCCACGGCTGCACCAGGTCTTTCAGGCCGTGCCCGTCGAAGACTATGCGTCGCTCACGCGCGGGCTGTTCGCTTTGGCGGGCGGCTTGAAGCAGTGGCTTGCGCTGTGGGTCGTCCTGATATTTGGCGTGGTCATGCTCGCCCTCTGGTCGCTGGCGAACTTCACCGGCGATCTTCGCGCCGTGCTCGACCGTTGGCTGCTCTGGCGGCTGTATCGCGATTTCCAGGCCATCCGCTTTCTGTCGCTGCTGGCCGTGCTCATCCGGCAGCACGGCGCGGCCGACACGCGATTGCGCCGCGCGCTGGCCGTGCAGGCGCGCGACGCCTCGCCGTGGCTGCTCTCGCATCTGCACGCCATGCTTGGCCGCATCGACGCAGGCGCCCGCGGCGCGGAAATCTTCGGCACCGGACTGCTGGACTCCCAAACGTGGTGGTACATGGCGGACCTGATGGACGCGCTCGGCGTCGAGCCGGGCCTGGCCCGCGTGCGCCAGCGCGTCGAGGTCCGCCTGTTGGCCCGGGTGCGGCGCCAGGCGCTCGTGCTGCGCTGGTGCTTGCTGATTCTTTCCCTGGCCACGGTGCTGGGCATCACGCTGTGGCATTACGCGGTGATAGACGAGCTGCGCCAGGCACTGACCAATTTCTATGCCAGCCAGTAGTGCTCCGCGGGTTGGCGGCAACGGCGCGGCTCGCCGCGCACTTTAATCAATGAGGATATTCATGAACGCAGTCAGTCTGTCCCGATCCCTTGGTGCGAACCAGCGTGGATTTTCCTTGATGGAAGTGTCCATCGTCACGGCCATCGTCCTGCTCATCGCCATCGTCGGCATCCCTGCCATTGGCGGGTATGTCATTGAAAACAAAGTGCCGAAGGTCGGCGAAGAATTGCAGCGGTTCATCGCCAGCATGAAGATCAACGCGCAAGGCGGTGGCGTGACACCGTACACGGGGCTGGACACCGGCGCCCTGGCCAACGCGCTGCGCGACTCTACGGTGCTCTCGGTGCAGGGCGCGGGCGCCGCGGCGAGCGTGGCGCACGGCCTGGGCGGCTCCGGCATCGGCGGCAGCGGCGTAGTGCAGGTCGAGCCCGCGTCCGTCGATGGCGCGGGGATGGGCTCGGCGTTCACGCTCACGCTCACCAATGTCAGCCACGCAGCCTGCCCAGCGCTCGCGTCCGTGCTTCAACGCGTGTCGGAAATCATCTCCATCAGCGGCAGCAGCGGCGCCAAGGTCGTCAAGGATTCAATCGCCAATCCCGCGACGCCATACCGCGCCGCGCAGGCCCAGGCGCAGTGCAGCCAGGGCGACGTAAACACTTTTGTCTTCACTGCACGATGAGCGCGCACCGGGTGGTTCGGCTTTTCCCGGCTTGGCATCAGCGTCCGTTGTTGTCCCGGCAGCAGGCAGGCTTTTCGCTCATCGGACTGGCGCTGGCGCTGGCCATCACCACGGCCATCGCCATCTGGGCATCCAACGCGGTCGTCCACGGCATCGAGGCATCTGCCGCCCGTTCAACGGGCGTTTGGCTGACGCAGATCCGGCTGGCGGTGACGGATATGCTGTCCCGGCACTCCGAGGCGCTGACCAAGGGGGAACCTCCTCAGGACAGCCAGGGCCAGCCGCTGTTCGCCGATGCGCTGCGGCCCACGCTTTCCGAGCTTCGGGTGCAGGGCCACCTGCCTGCGGACTTTCCCGACCGGTCGGCGCTGGGTTTCGGCGCGGACATCCGGCTCCTGCGCAGCCAGGCCTGTCCCGACGAGCCTTGCCGGATCGACGGCGTCGTCGCTGCCGACAAACCTTTGTTGAAAAAGGGGACGCAATTGCCGGACGAGGTCGCCATGGCTTCGGTCATCGCGTCCGCGGGCGGCTACGGCGGGGCCGTGTGGCCGCAAGCGCCGTTCCAGTTGCGAGGCGCCGCCTATGCGTTTCCCAACCCGCCGGCTGCCGACGCGCTCGCGTATCCGCCTGGCACGCTTGCCCTGTGGGCGGGCACGGGCAGCGGGCAGCCTGACATGAGCGGCTATGTGAAGATGCGCGACACCCGCGATCCGGATCTGCAAGGCAATCTGTCTGTCGCAGGCAACGTGGACGCCGGTGGTTACGTCACCGTCGGAGCCCGGGAGATCCCAGGCCATGCCTGCGGCGTTTCAGGCGGAACGCTGGCCACCTCGGCCGCCGGTCAGCTGCTTTCCTGCGAATCTGGCATCTGGACGCAGGCAAGCGGAGGCTTTGGGGGCGCCTACAGCACCAACTATCCGCTCGGCTGCTTCCATTACTCGGGCTTGTCTACGGCCAATCCTCGCACGGGCCAGTGTTCCTGCCCGCCCGGCTACGCCGAGGTCATCGTGTCCGCCGGCGGAAAATGGACGGAAACCGAGGGTTGGACCACGGGTTTCGTCTGCGTCCGATGATGGCCATTTTGCCCATATCCCGCGTATCCCCGCCAACCCTCTATAATTGGCGATTCGCCCTAAATTCTGCTTCATCCACGATGAAATCCTCCGAGATTCGCCAGCAGTTCCTGCAATTCTTCAAGTCCAAGGGACACACCATTGTTCCCTCGTCGTCGCTCGTCCCGGGCAACGACCCGACCCTGCTCTTCACCAATTCGGGCATGGTCCAGTTCAAGGACGTCTTCACGGGCAAGGAATCGCGGTCGTACACGCGTGCCACCTCGTCGCAGCGCAGTGTGCGCGCCGGGGGCAAGCACAACGACCTGGAGAACGTGGGCTACACCGCCCGCCACCACACGTTCTTCGAAATGCTGGGCAATTTCAGCTTCGGCGACTACTTCAAGCGCGACGCCATCCAGTACGCCTGGGAGCTGTTGACGCAGGTCTACAAGCTGCCGGCGGAAAAGCTCTGGGTGACGGTCTACCAGGAAGACGACGAGGCCTACGACATCTGGGCCAAGGAAGTGGGCGTGCCGACCGAGCGCATCATCCGCATCGGCGACAACAAGGGCGCACGCTACGCGTCCGACAACTTCTGGCAGATGGCGGACACCGGCCCCTGCGGTCCGTGCTCCGAAATCTTCTTTGATCACGGCCCCGAGATCTGGGGCGGCCCCCCGGGATCCCCCGAAGAAGACGGCGACCGCTACATCGAAATCTGGAACCTGGTGTTCATGCAGTTCGAACGCGACGCCGCCGGCAACATGCCGCGCCTGCCGCGTCCCTGTGTCGACACGGGCATGGGTCTGGAACGCATCGCCGCCGTCCTGCAGCATGTGCATTCCAACTACGAAATCGATCTCTTCCAGCACCTGATCGCCGCCGCCGCGCGCGAAACCGGCATCAAGGACCTCGAAGACAACTCGCTCAAGGTCATCGCCGACCACATCCGCGCCTGCTCGTTCCTCATCGTCGACGGCGTGATTCCCAGCAACGAAGGCCGCGGCTACGTGCTGCGCCGCATCGTGCGCCGCGCGCTGCGCCACGGCTACAAGCTGGGCCAGACCAAGCCCTTCTTCCATCGCCTGGTGCCGGATCTCGTCGCCGAAATGGGCGAGGCCTACCCGGAACTGGCCGCCGCCGCGGATCGCGTGGCCCAGGTCCTCAAGCAGGAAGAAGAACGCTTCGGCGAAACCCTCGAACACGGCATGCGCATCCTGGACAACGCCTTGGCCAACGTGCCCAAGGGCGGCGTGCTGGACGGCACCACGCTGTTCACGCTGTACGACACCTACGGCTTCCCGGTCGACCTCACGGCCGACATCTGCCGTGAACGCGAAGTCGAAGTCGACATGGCCGGCTTTGAAGTCGCCATGGAACGCCAGCGTGACCAGGCCCGCGCGGCCGGCAAGTTCAAGATGGCCGAAGGCCTCAGCTACGAAGGCGCCGAAACGCGTTTCGAAGGCTACGAGAAGCTTGAGCTGGACAACGTGAAGGTCACGGCCCTGTACGTGGACGGCACGCAGGTGCAGGAAGTCAAGGCCGGCCAAAGCGCCGTCGTCGTGCTGGACGCCACCCCGTTCTATGCGGAGTCGGGCGGCCAGGTCGGCGATACCGGTCTGCTCGAAGCCGATGGCGTGCGCTTTGCCGTCGCCGACACCCTCAAGATCCAGTCCGGCGTGTTCGGCCATCACGGCACACTGGAATCCGGCTCGCTGGCCGTCGGCGACACGCTGCTGGCCCGCGTGGACGCCGTCCGCCGCGCCCGCACGGTGCGCAACCACTCGGCTACGCACCTGATGCACAAGGCGTTGCGCCAGGTGCTGGGCGCGCACGTGCAGCAGCGCGGCTCGCTCGTCGATCCCGACAAGACCCGTTTCGACTTCGCGCAGGATGCCCCGCTGACGGCTGAGCAGATCGCCCGCGTCGAAGCCATCGTCAACGCCGAAGTCCTGGCCAACCATCCCACCGTTGCCCAGGTCATGGGCTACGACGATGCGGTCAAGGGCGGCGCCATGGCGCTGTTCGGTGAAAAATACGGCGATACTGTGCGCGTGCTCGACATCGGCTTCTCGCGCGAACTCTGCGGCGGCACGCACGTCACCCGCACGGGCGACATCGGCCTGTTCAAGATCGTGTCCGAAGGCGGCGTGGCCGCGGGCGTCCGCCGCATCGAAGCCATCACCGGCGACAATGCGCTGGCTTGGGTGCAGAACCAGAACGCCTTGCTGACCCAGGTGGCCGGCATGCTGCGCAGCACCCCGGCCGATCTGCCGGCGCGCATTGCGCAGGTGCAGGACCAGGTCAAGACGCTCGAAAAGGAACTGGAGCAGTCGCGCAACAAGCTCGCGGCCAGCGCCGGCAATGACCTGGCCTCCAGCGCCGCGGTCGACGTCAAGGGCATCAAGGTTCTGGCGGCCAGCATCGGCGACGTCGATCCCAAGGCGCTGCGCGGCATGGTCGACAACCTGAAAGATCGCCTTAAGCCTGCTGTCGTGCTGCTGGCCACCGGCTCGGCCGATGGCAAGATCAGCGTGGTCGGTGGCGTCACCGCCGACCTGACCGACCGCATCAAGGCGGGCGATCTGGTGGGCTTTGTGGCCAGCCAAGTGGGCGGCAAGGGCGGTGGCCGTCCCGACATGGCCATGGGCGGCGGCACGGATATCGCTGCGCTGCCCGCAGCCATCGCTGGCGTGCAGAAGTGGGTGGACGAGCGCCTCTGATGAGCGACGTCGATTCCCGTCTCGATGCCGGCGCCGATGCGCCGGTGTTCGACCAAGACGTCGATGCCAGCGGGCTGACGTGCCCCTTGCCCATCCTGCGCGCCAAGAAGGCGCTTGCAACGATGGAAAGCGGGCAGGTCGTGCGCGTCATCACAACGGACCGCAATGCGATCCGCGATTTTCAGGCGTTTGCGCGTCAGACCGGCAATGCGCTGGTCGCGCAGCAAGAGGCCGACGGTCGCTGCGTGCATTTCCTGCGCCGGCGCTAGCCGGGCGGGCATTCGCTTCATGAACAAGGCCCGCTTGAAAGCGGGCCTTGTTCTTTGCGGGCGTCAGTTTGGCTAATTTTTTGCCTTTTTGAGGCGGCCCTTTATACCCGCCTGTCCTTGCCTACCTGTGAATGGCCGCGGCGACCGCCTGCGTGATCGTGAAGTCCACCAGATCACCTTCCTTCAACTGCTGAAGTTTTGCGCGCAGCGCCGGATCCCTGACCTGGATGGTGCGCCTGCCGCCTTGGGGTCCCTTCAGGATCACCAGGTTTGCGCTCCGGTTGATGTGCCAGATTTCGGCCGTGATCGTGGTCTGCCGGCCCACTGCGCCGCCGGGCATCGCGCCCTTGGCCGAACGGGTCGCGGCGGTCTCGGTCACGACTTCGGGCGCACCGGAACCGGCGGGACGCACGTCCACGGCCACCGACTCGTAATAGTCGAGCGTCAGCGTGTCGCCCGCCTTGATCTGCTTGAAGTTGCGGATGTCCGGTCCGGCCACGATGTCCACAGTATTGCCGTCGGCGCCGCGCAGGGTGATGGTCCGGCTGGCCTGGTCCACCGCCGTCACCTGGCCGGAGGCCGTCGTGAGTGCCGCCCCGATCACGCGCGCGGGCGCCTCGGTGGGCAACGCCAGCGCGCCCGCCAGCAATCCCGCCATCGCCAGGCGCGCAACGGGTGAGAAGACTGATTTTTGGTTCTTCATGGTTTGCTCACTCCAGTTAAACGACTTCTTGTGGGGAAAAAGCGGAGTCAGGCAGGGGGCGCGGCAACGCAGCCTGGATCTTCCGGGCGCTTGCAGCAAAGTCGGGGTGGCAGGAGGAGGCTGCCGCTTCATGGCGGCCAGCAAGGGCAGGGCGTAGCGTATTGCGCGGGTCGACATGAAATCCGATCTCTCCAATCAGATTGCTCTTCAGACGCACCAACTGCTCAAACGCATGACAACCGGGGTAGGCCGCAGATGTGGGCATGTGGGCGCCGGCGAAACCGCGCGCACAGCCTCGAACGCAATGATGCCGGGGCCGCCTGCAGATCGAGCCGCAGCAGGGCTGGGCTCGTGCTTGTAGAATACCCGGATGTGGTGTTTTAGGATACAAATCGCACCGCATCACAGATTCTTCGGCACTCGCATTTGCCAGCAGGCTCCTTTCAGTGCTAGAATTTCCCGTTTTTCACAACTAATTCAAGGGATTACCTATGGTGGTGATTCGCCTGGCCCGCGGTGGGTCCAAGAAGCGTCCGTTCTACAACCTGGTGGCCACCGATTCGCGTAACCGTCGCGACGGCCGTTTTATCGAGCGCGTGGGTTTTTACAACCCCGTGGCTAGCGAAGGCACGGAAAACCTGCGCATTGCGCTGGATCGCGTGCAGTACTGGACCGGCACCGGCGCGCAACTGTCGCCCGCCGTCGAGCGTCTGGTCAAGGAATACTCGGCCAAGGTTTCCGCCGCGGCCTAATTGCCCGCGACGCACATCCTTAGCTGATTCTGGAGCAGCAGGTTTTCCACGCTTAGAGCCTCGCGCTTGAAAGCGGATATTCCTGGCTGCTTCATTGCTATCCAAGCCTGATAAAGAGCACGATAAATGCCTGATGCCGCAACCTCAAACGCGGCGCCTACGGATTTGGTCGAGCTGGGCCGCATCACTGCAGCCTACGGTGTGAAAGGCTGGGTTAAAGTGCAGCCGCATTCGGCCAACGCCGAAGTGCTGCTCTCAGCGTCTCAATGGTGGTTGACTCGCCCTGTGCCTGAATTGGCGCGGGGCGCTGTCGCGTCTGCGCCTGTCGCATTCAAGATCTTGCAAGTCCGTTCGCAGGGAGCCACCGTGGTGGCGCAACTGCAGGGCATCACGGATCGCGACCAGGCCGAAGCGTTGCGCGGACATACCGTGCAAGCGCCGCGCGGATCATTTCCCGCGCCCGAGGAAGACGAATACTACTGGGTCGATCTCATTGGTTGCGCGCTGTACTCCAGCGCCAACGGCGAACCCGCCCGAATTGGCGTGGTCAGCGAGGTCCTCGACAACGGTGCTCACGCCGTGTTGAAGGTCCTGCTGCAGAAGGGTGAAGGCGAAAGCCCCGAACCCGTCCTGGACGCCAAGGGCCGACCCGCCGAAATGCTTGTGCCGTTCGTACGCGCGCATATCCACGCCGTTGATCTGGCTGCCCGCCGCATCGACAGCGACTGGCCCGCGGATTTTTGATGCGTATCGACGTCGTTACGCTATTTCCCGAAATGTTCGGGGTGGTGCGCGACCTCGGCGTCACCGGCCGGGCTCACGCCCAGGGCCGGTGGCAGCTTCATGCCTGGAATCCCCGCGATTTCACGCATGACGTACACCGCACCGTGGACGACCGCCCCTACGGCGGCGGCCCCGGCATGGTGATGATGCCGGGTCCTTTGGAGGCCGCCGTCAATGCCGCCCAGCAGGCGCGCGCCGCGCAGGGCCTGGGTCCCGCCCCGGTGGCGCTGCTTGCGCCAGTCGGCCGGCGCTATGACCAGGCCGGCGCCGAAGCGCTGGCCGCCAGCGATGGCCTCATTCTCATCTGCGGCCGTTACGAAGGCGTGGACCAGCGCTTCATCGATCGCTGTGTCACGCAGGAAATCTCGCTCGGCGACTTCGTCCTCTCTGGCGGTGAAATCGCGGCGCTTGCCGTGATCGATGCCGCGGTGCGTCTTTTGCCGGGCGTGCTCAACGACGGCGATTCCGCCCTGCAAGATTCCTTCAACGACACCTTGTCTGGCTTGCTGGACAGCCCGCACTACACGCGCCCGGAAGTCTACGAGGGCGAAGCGGTGCCGGCGCCGCTGTTGAGCGGGCACCACGCCAATATCGCGCGCTGGCGGCGCGAGCGGTCGCTGGCATTGACTGCCGCACGCCGGCCCGAACTCATCGAGTCGGCGCGCGCAAAAGGCTGGCTGAGCAAGCTGGACGAGCGCTATCTGGCCGAGTTGGCCGGCACGCCGTTGCCTGCGGAGCCGGGCACAAGACGCCGTCGCCCGCGCAAACCCGGTGCGGACGCCGCGCCCGCGGGGCAGATCCAACCCAACTCCACCCCGGATTCCAGCCCCGATCCCAAGCCCAATCCGTCCGACGCCTCCTGACCGTCGCGCCGGCCCGCCACGCCCACAACGCTAGGGAAGTCCCTGGATTGTGGGCGTTTTCGCGGCTCCTTAGTATTGAAAATTACATGCCCATGAAATTTTCATATGAGCCGCTCTGCCGCCGTTCGCCGTGCCAGCGCAGCACCCTCGTCGCCCGCCCACGCGGGGCGGCCGGAGTCGGCCGTCGATCTGTGGCTGGGTCAGCAGTTGCGTCAGTTGCGCAAGCAACAGGGACGGTCGCTGGCTGACGTCGCCCGAACCTGCGGCATGTCGCTCGGCCTGCTCAGCCAGATCGAAAGAGGGTTGAGCTCGGCCTCCGTCAAAGTCCTTCATCTCCTGGCGCGCGAGTTTCGCGTGTCGGTCAATGCGTTGTTGCGCAACGCCGAGCATACCGGCGGCGAAGAGGATGGCCGCGTAGCCCGCGCGGGCACGCACCGCCATATCGACTTGAAGGAAAAGGGCATCAGCAAAGAGATGTTCACGCCCTCGGCCTGCCGCAGCATGGACCTGTGCCGCGCTTCCATCGCGCCCGGCGGCTCCACCGGCACCGAGCTCTTCGTGACGGGGCAGGGCGAGCAGATCGGCCTGGTGCTCAAGGGCGTGCTTGAACTATGGGTGGGCGACCGCGTCATCCGCCTGCAAGCGGGCGACAGCTTTTGCTACGCCAGCAGCACGCCGCGCCGCTGGTGCAATCCGGGGACGCAGACGACCGAGGTCATCTGGGCCATCTCCAACATCACTCAAGCCGCGGAGGACAACACGTCACAAGCGCCCTGAGCGCGCAGCACTCAAGCGGCGGAACGCGCGGGGAGCGTGCCGCCACCGGACGCGTCACGCGCGGCCCGGCCTTCTTTGCCACGATGAGGATATGTCATGAAATTCAAGACTTTTGTTGTCTCTGTATTCGCAGCATTGTCCATGGCGGCGGGCGCCCAAGCCCAGACGGTATTGAAGGTGGGGTCCACGCCCACCGGCAGCCCATTCACCTTTCTCGATACCAAGACGAACAGCATCGAGGGCGTGATGGTCGATATCGTGAAAGCGGTGGGCAAGGAGGCCGGGTTCTCGGTGCAGATAGAGCCCATGGCGTTTTCCGCACTGATCGGATCGCTGACATCCAAGCGCATCGACATCGTGTCGGCGGCGATGTTCATCACGCCGCAGCGCCAGCAGGTGGTGAGCTTCTCCGAGCCCGTCTATCGCTACGGCGAGGGCCTGATGGTGCTCAAGACCGACAACAAGGAATACAAGTCCTTCGCCGATATGAAGGGCATGACCGTCGGCGTGCAGGTCGGCACTGCCTTTGTCGAGCCCATTCAAAAGAGCGGCGTGTTCAAGGAAGTGAAGCTTTACGACAACCCGCCAGACATGATGCGCGACGCCAACGCCGGCCGCATCCAGGGCGGCTTCATGGACTATCCCATCGCCGCGTACGTCCTGTCGCAGGGCAACTATCCCAACCTGAAGATGGCGCAGTCGTACCAGCCGACGATCATGGGAAGCCTTGGGCTTGCCACGCGCAAGGACGACACCGAGCTGCTTGATCGCATCAACAAGGCGCTGGCCAAGCTGAAAGCCGACGGCGCCATTGACGCGATCCTGAAGAAGTGGGGCCTGGGCGGCGCGTGATGCCGGTCGGGCCGACTCAGTTCAGGCATTTGCAGCATCCCGCCGGCGCGTTCGGTCGCGTCGGCGGACGCAGCGCATCCGCGGCACTTCTCTGGCCGTTTCCCAAGCGGTCATCGCGGGCTGTCTTCTCGGAGTGGGTGGACTCATGACGGAATTCTTGAAAGACGCGGCAGAGTTCATGCCGATCCTGCTGGAGGGCGCCAAGCTCACCATTCTGGTCACGCTGGGTTCCCTTGCGCTGTCCACGGTGCTGGGCCTGGTATGGGCGTTGATGCGGGTGTCCGGCAACAAGTATCTGTCGGGCTTCAGCGCGGGCCTTGTCAATCTGTTGCGCGGCATTCCGATCATCGTGCTGCTCTTCTACATCTACTTCGTGATGCCGGACATGGGCGTGTCGCTGAGCGCGGTGCACGCGGCCATCATCGGCCTGGGCATCGCGTATTCCGCCTATCAGGCGGAGAATTTCCGCGCCGGCATCCAGGCAATCGACCGCGGACAAATCGAAGCGGCGATGGCCATGGGCATGGGTTGGGGCCTGACGATGCGGCGCGTCGTGCTGCCGCAGGCCGTGAAGATCGTCCTGCCGCCGTACGGCAACATCATGATCATGATGCTGAAGGACTCGTCGCAGGCGTCCACCATTACCGTCGCCGAGCTGGCGCTGCAAGGCAAGCTCATCGCCGTATCCACCTTCAAGAACGCCACGGTGTTCACGCTGGTGGCGCTGATGTACCTGGTGATGTGCGTGCCGCTCATCCTGCTGGTGCGGCACCTGGAAAAACGGAGCGCCATCAAATGATCAGCCTGCAAGGCGTAAGGAAGAGCTTTGGTCCGCTCGAGGTTCTGAAAGGCATCGACGCCGAAGTCGAGCAGGGCGAGGTCGTGTGTGTGGTGGGTCCGTCCGGCTCGGGCAAGTCGACCATCCTGCGGTGCATCAACGGACTGGAACGCTACAACGCCGGTCGCATCACCGTGGACGGCGAGCTCGTCGATTGCGACGCGCCTTCCATCGTGTCGATCCGCACGCAGGTGGCGATGGTGTTCCAGCGCTTTAACCTGTTTCCGCATCGCACGGCGCTGGAAAACGTCATCGAAGGCCCGATCTTCGTGAAGAAGGAACCTCGCGCCCAGGCGGTGGAGCGCGGCCGCGAATTGCTGGCCAGCGTGGGGCTGGCGGACAAGGAGCACGCGCATCCGAATCAGCTATCCGGCGGCCAGCAGCAGCGCGTGGCGATCGCGCGGGCGCTCGCGATGCAACCCAAGGCGATCCTGTTCGACGAGCCCACCTCGGCGCTCGATCCCGAACTGGTCGGCGATGTGCTGGGCGTCATGCGCAAGCTGGCCGAGGCCGGCATGACGATGGTCGTCGTCACCCACGAAATGAGCTTTGCGCGCGAGGTCGCCGACCGCGTCATGTTTTTCGACGGCGGGGTCATGGTGGAGCAGGGCGCCGCCCGCGAAGTGCTGAATCATCCGCAGCATCCGCGCACGCAGGACTTCCTGCGGCGCGTGCTGCATCCCATGTAAGGAAGGAAGCCCCATGCAGCCAGCGCCGTTTCCGCTTTCCCCGTCACTGTGGGCGGCCACCGCGGCGCCGCCGCCGCCCACCGGGCCGCTGGACGCGTCGGCGCAGGCCGATGTCGCCGTGATCGGCGGCGGCTATGCCGGCTTGTCCACCGCGTTGCACCTGGCCGAGCGCGGTGTGAAGGTCGTACTGCTGGAGGCGCGCGAGATTGGCTTCGGCGGATCGGGCCGCAACGGCGGTCAGGTCATTCCCGGTTTGAAGTACGACCCGGATGATCTGATTTCGATGTTCGGCCCCGAACGCGGGGAGCGGCTGACACGGTTTGCCGGTGCGACGGCCGATGTCGTCTTTGACCTGATCGAGCGCCATGCAATGGATGTGCCGCGCGTGCGCGCCGGGTGGATCCAGGGGGCGCACACGCCGCAGGCGTTGCGCATCGCGCAAGGCCGCGCGGCGCAATGGGCGCGCCTTGGCGTGGACGCCCAGCCACTGGACCGCGCGCAGGTCGCGCGCCTGATCGGCACGGACAAGTATCTGGGCGGATGGGTCGACCGGCGGGCAGGCGCGGTGCAGCCGCTGAGCTACGCGCGCGGCCTGGCGCGCGCCGCGCTGAATGCGGGCGCGATGCTGCACACCGACACGCCCGTCACCGGGTTGAGGCGTGACGGCGGCAAATGGACGGTGTCCACGGCTCGCGGTCCCTCGGTCAGCGCCGATCGCGTGGTGATGTGCACCAATGCCTACGGCGGCGATCTGTGGCCCGGTCTCAAGCCGTCCATCATCGACGCCAACACGTTCCAGGTGGCAACCGCGCCGCTGTCGGACCGCGTCCGCGCGGGCATATTCCCCGAGGGCCACGTCACTTCCGACACGCGCAATCTGTTGCTGTACTTTCGTCTGGATCACCAGGGCCGCTTGCTGATGGGTGGCCGCGGCCCCTTCCGCGAGCCCAAGGGCGAGTCGGACTGGGCGCATCTTGAGCGCGTGATGGTGAAGATGTTTCCGCAGGTGGCGGGCACGCCCTTTGAATACCGCTGGTGCGGCCGGGTTGCCGTCACGCGCGACTATCTGCCGCATCTGCATGCGCCGCAGCCCGGGTTGCTGGTAGACATCGGCTGTCAGGGCCGCGGCGTCGGCTTGCAGACCTGCATTGGCGCGGCCATGGCCGAATACGTCGCCACGGGCGATGCCAATGCGTTGCCCGTGCCGCTGTCGCCGATCGTGCCGTTTCCGCTGTATCCGCTCCGCCGCCTGTACGTCAATGCGGTGGTGAGCTGGTACCGCATGACGGACGGCGGGGTTTGAGGGGCGGCCGCGTCCGCGACCCGATCCCCGCCAACCCCCCAAAACAGAAACCCCGGAACGGTGTCCGGGGTTTCTGGGCTTCACATCAGGCGCTGGGATCAGTCGCCCAGCTTGGCGCGCTGCTCCTGCACCTTCTGCAGGGTTTCGCTGAACTGCGCCATGCGGGCCTTTTCCTGCTCGACGACGGCGGCGGGGGCGCGCTCGACGAAGCTGGCGTTGGACAGCTTGCCCTTGGCCTTGGCGATTTCACCGGCCAGACGGGCGATTTCCTTGTCCAGGCGCACGCGCTCGGCGGCCACGTCGACTTCAACGTGCAGCATCAGGCGGCTGCTGCCCACGACCTGCACGGGCGCACCGGCGTCGGGCAGCACGTCCAGCACGTCGACCTGGCTCAACTTGGCCAGCGCGGCCAGGTACGGCGCGTTGCGCGTCAGCATCGGCGCGTCGCCCTGGGCGCACAGCGGCACCTTCTGGGCGGGCGACAGGCTCATCTCGCCGCGCAGCGCGCGCACGGCTTCGACCTGCGCCTTCAGTTCGGCCACGTCGGCTTCGGCGGCGGTGTCCACCGCATCCGGGTTGGCCTTCGGGTAGGGCTGCACGCTGACGCTGGCGGCAACGCCTTCCTTGCGCTTGCCGGCCACGACAGACACCTTCTGCCACAGCTCTTCTGTGATGAACGGGATGATCGGGTGGGCCAGGCGCAGCACGCATTCCAGGACGCGGATCAGGGTGCGGCGGGTGCCCAGTTGCTGGGCCGGCGTGCCGGTCTGGATCTGCACCTTGGCCAGTTCCAGATACCAGTCGCAGTATTCGTCCCACACGTAGCGATAGAGCGCGTTGGCGATGTTGTCGAAACGGTAGTCGGCAAAACCGCGCGCCACGTCGGCTTCCAGCGTCTGCATCTGGCTGATGATCCAGCGGTCCACGAAGGACAGCTCGCCGGCATCCGGCACCGTCAGGTCATGGCCTTCGGTGTTCATCAGCACGAAGCGCGTGGCGTTCCAGAGCTTGTTGCAGAAATTGCGGTAGCCCTCGCAACGCTTCAGGTCGAAGTTGATGTTGCGGCCCAGCGTGGCGTAGGCCGCCATGGTGAAGCGCAGCGCGTCGGTGCCGTAAGCGGGGATGCCGTCCGGGTACTGGCGGCGCGTGGCCTTTTCGATCGCGCCGGCCTGCTTCGGGTTCATCAGGCCGTAGGTGCGCTTGGCGACCAGGCCGTCCAGGTCGATGCCGTCGATCAGGTCGACGGGGTCCAGCGTGTTGCCCTTGGACTTGCTCATCTTCTGGCCGTCGGCGTCGCGGATGAGACCGTGCACGTAGACGTGCTTGAACGGGATCTGGCCGGTCAGGTGCGTGGTCAGCATGACCATGCGCGCCACCCAGAAGAAGATGATGTCAAAGCCCGTGACCAGGACGCTGGAGGGCAGGTAACGCTGCAGGTCCGGCGTGTTTTCCGGCCAGCCCAGCGTCGTGAAAGGCACCAGGCCCGACGAGAACCACGTGTCCAGCACGTCGGGATCGCGCGTGAGCGGACCCGTTACGCCAGCGGCGCGCGCCTGTTCGATCGCGCCGGCTTCGTCGTGGGCGACGAACACCTGGCCGTCTTCCGAGTACCAGGCCGGAATCTGGTGGCCCCACCAGAGCTGGCGCGAAATGCACCAGTCCTGGATGTTGTTGAGCCACTGGTTGTAGATGGTGGTCCAGTTGTCCGGGTAGAACTGGATGCGGCCGTCGGCCACGACTTCCAGCGCCACCTCGGTGATGCTCTTGCCCGGGTTCAGCGTGCCTTCCGGCGCGGGCTTGCTCATGGCAACGAACCACTGGTCGGTCAGCATGGGCTCGAGCACGACGCCGGTGCGGTCGCCCTTGGGCTGCATCATCTTGTGCGGCTCGACCTTGACCAGATAGCCCTCGGTCTCCAGTTGCGCAACCACGGCCTTGCGGGCCTCGTAGCGTTCCATGCCCTGGAACTGCTGGGGACCGTTTTCGTTGATGTGCGCGTCCAGCGTGAAGATCACGATCAGCGGCAGATCGTGGCGCATCGCGCAGGCGTAGTCGTTGAAGTCGTGAGCGCCCGTGATCTTCACGCAGCCCGTGCCGAATTCGGGGTCGACGAAGTCGTCGGCAATGATGGGAATGTTGCGGTCGCAAAGCGGCAGTTCGACTTGCTTGCCCACCAAGTGCTTGTAGCGGGGATCATCGGGATGCACGCACAGCGCGCCGTCGGCCAGCATGGTTTCCGGACGGGTCGTGGCGATGGTCATGCCGCGCAGGGTGACGGTCTGGCCATCCTTGTCCACGATGGTCTGCGGGCCGTCAACGAACGGGTACAGGATGTGCCACATGTGGCCATCGGTCTCTTCGGACTGCACTTCCAGGTCGGACACGGCCGTGAGCAGCTTGGGATCCCAGTTGACCAGGCGCTTGCCGCGATAGATCAGTCCCTGTTTATGCAGACGGACAAAGGTTTCCACCACCCCGCGCGACATGCGGTCGTCCATGGTGAAGTATTCCCGCGGCCAGTCGGCCGAGGCGCCCAGGCGGCGCACCTGCCCGGTGATGGCGCTGCCCGACTTTTCCTTCCATTCCCACACTTTCTCGACGAACTTCTCGCGGCCCAGGTCGTGGCGCGAAACCTTTTGGGCGTCGAGCTGTCTTTCAACGACGATCTGCGTGGCGATGCCGGCGTGGTCGGTGCCGGGAATGAACACGGTGTCGTCGCCCGACATGCGGTGGTAGCGCACCAGCCCGTCCATGATGGTCTGGTTGAACGCGTGGCCCATGTGCAGCGTGCCCGTGACGTTGGGCGGCGGGAACTGGACGACGTACGGCTGGCTTTCCGTCCCCGTTTCCACATGCTGGCCCGCGGCGAAGTACCCGCGCTTGTCCCACTCGGCATACCAGCGGGATTCCAGTTCGGAGGGTTCGAAGCTCTTCGAGAGTTCCGGGGTTTCGCCGGCGATGGGCGCGGCGTTCGGTGGAGCAGCTTGAGTCATTACTAAGTTCCGGCAGACAGGGGCGCCCGGGTAGGGAGCGGGCAGCAAACCGCTCATTTTAAGATGTATTGCGGTCTTCTCGGCGTGTTAGAATGCCGGGTTGCTGTAAACCTTTTAGAAGTCCCTGAATTCATTGAGGATTCCTTCGGAAATGCGTGCAGAATCATAGGATTCGCGTGCAACCGGAATCCCGCTTGCATTCCAGGATGCGTCCGACAGGTCGGCAGTGTCGAATCCTGTTTTGGCGGTGGTTCAGAACGGCCCGAGCCCCGCCAAGCAATTAACTAGAAACCCGTCAGAAATCAGTTTTCGGAGTCTTTTATGTCCATCCAACGCACCCTCTCGATCATCAAGCCCGACGCCGTCGCCAAGAACGTGATCGGCCAGATCGTCGGCCGTTTCGAGCAAGCCGGCCTGAAGGTCATCGCCGCCCGCCTGACCCAACTGTCGCGCGCCGACGCCGAGCGTTTCTACGCCGTGCACGCCGCCCGTCCCTTCTTCAAGGACCTGGTCGACTTCATGATCTCGGGCCCCGTGTTCGTGCAAGTGCTGGAAGGCGAAGACGCCATCCAGAAGAACCGCGACCTGATGGGCGCCACGGACCCCAAGAAGGCTGAAGCCGGCACCATCCGCGCCGATTTCGCCGACAGCATCGACGCCAACGCCGTCCACGGCTCCGACGCTCCGGAAACGGCCGCTGTCGAAGTGGCTTTCTTCTTCCCCGAAATCAACATCCACAGCCGTTAATTTTTGGCTTAAGTTGTTGAAAGCGCTTTAAGTTTTACCTGGTTATGGACTCCGTCGAACGAATCAATCTGCTGGGGCTGGACGGCTCCGCCCTGTCCGAATTGGTCGGGCAGTGGGGCGGCAAGCCGTTTCGTGCCCGCCAGTTGCAGCGCTGGATGCACCAGCGCGGCGCCGATTCGTTCGACGCCATGACCGACCTGGCCCGCGATTTTCGCAGCCAGCTTGCGTCGAATTGCCGCATCGAGGCATTGCCCGTCAACATCGAGCAGCGCTCGACCGACGGCACCCGCAAGTGGCTGTTTGATGTGGGGCAGGGCAATGCCATCGAAACCGTCTTCATCCCCGAAGACGACCGCGGCACACTGTGCATTTCCAGCCAGGCCGGCTGCGTGGTGAACTGCCGCTTCTGCTCGACCGGGCACCAGGGCTTCAACCGCAACCTGAAGACCAGCGAAATCATCGGTCAGTTGTGGTGGGCCAAGCGCGTGCTCGAAGCCGACATCGGCACGGCCCGCCTTGAAAGCGCCCGTGCCACCGAAGACACGCGCGTCATCAGCAACGTCGTCATGATGGGCATGGGGGAACCCCTGCTCAACTACGACCAGGTCCTGCCCGCGCTGCGCCTGATGCTCGACGACAACGCGTACGGCCTGTCGCGCCGCCGCGTCACCGTGTCCACCTCCGGCGTCGTCCCCATGATGGACCGCCTGTCGCAAGACTGTCCCGTGGCACTGGCCGTTTCGCTGCACGCGCCCAACGACGCGCTGCGCGACGAGCTCGTGCCGCTGAACAAGAAATACCCGCTGAAAGAGTTGCTGGCTGCTTGCGAACGCTATCTCGCGTTTGCGCCCCGCGACTTCATCACGTTTGAATACTGCATGCTGGACGGCATCAACGACACCGACCAGCACGCCAAGGAACTGATCCACATTGCACGCCAGGTGCGCTGCAAGCTGAACCTCATCCCGTTCAACCCATTCCCCGCCTCCGGCCTGAAGCGATCGGCCTCGGCGCGGGTGAAGGTGTTTGCCCAGCGTCTCATGGACGCCGGCATCATCACCACGGTCCGCAAAACCCGGGGCGACGACATCGATGCGGCTTGCGGCCAACTGGCCGGAGAGGTGCGGGACCGCACTCGGATCACCGAGCGCAATGCCGCACAGCGCCAGACCATACCAATTAAACAGGTGCACGCATGACGCAGGATTTCGCTTCTGCAGTTTCCGACTCGTCCGCCGCCGCGGTGGGCAGCGTGGGCGCCGCCTTGCGCGGCCTGCGCCTATCCAAGGGCTGGTCGCTCGACGAGGTCTCCAGCCGCATCAAGTTTTCCACCAAGCAGATCGAAGCCCTTGAAAACGAACAGTGGGATCACCTGCCCACCGGCGTTTCCTTGCGCGGCCTCGTCCGCAACTATGCGCGCCTGCTGGGCGCCGACGCCGAGGCCATCGTCGATTCGCTCGACCCCAAGGCCCGCGTCACCGGCCCGGCCAAGCTCAGCCCCAGTTCGCTGCATTCGGCGCATTCCATTCCCCAATCCAGCGCCGACGACGACCGCTCGTCCACGACGTCCTGGGGCTGGCTGATCGCCATCGTGCTGGTGCTGGCCGCCGGCGTGGCATATGCCTTCTGGCAAGGTTGGCTGCCGCAGCAGTGGCTGCCGGCCGACTGGCTGCCGAAGTCGACCAAGTAACACGGTTCCACCCGATGCAAGATTCTTCTCTGCCTTGCCAGGACGCGCCGCCTCCCCCGGTGGGAGCCGCAGCGCGCCGCGCCACGCGTTCCGTGGCGATCAAGTGGGGCGATCGCGTCGTGACGGTGGGCGGAGACGCCCCGGTCGTGGTCCAGTCCATGACCAACACCGACACCGCGGACGCCATTGCCACCGCGATCCAGGTCAAGGAACTGGCGCTGGCCGGCTCCGAGCTCGTGCGCATCACCGTGAACACGCCGGAAGCCGCCCGCGAGGTCGTCGCCATCCGCGAACAGCTCGACCGCATGGGCGTGAACGTGCCGCTCGTGGGCGACTTCCACTACAACGGCCACAAGCTGCTGACGCAGTTTCCGGAATGCGCCCAGGCGCTGTCCAAATACCGCATCAACCCCGGCAACATGGGGGGCGGCAAGCGCCGCGACGACAACTTCGCGCAGATGATCGAAGTCGCCTGCCGCCACGACAAGCCGGTGCGCATCGGCGTCAACTGGGGCAGCCTCGACCACGAACTCATGGCGCGCAAGATGGACGAAAACAGCCGGCGCGCCCAGCCCTGGGAAGCGCAGGCCGTCATGCGCGATGCGCTCGTTGTTTCGGCCATCAGCAATGCCCAGCGCGCCGAAGAACTCGGCCTGCGGCGCGACGCAATCATCCTGTCGTGCAAGGTCAGCCATGTCCAGGATCTCATCGCGGTCTACCGTGATCTGTCCGCCCGTTGCGACTATCCCCTGCATCTTGGCCTGACCGAGGCGGGCATGGGCAGCAAGGGCATCGTGGCCTCGACCGCCGCGCTTGCCGTGCTGATGCAGCAAGGCATCGGCGACACCATCCGCATTTCGCTCACGCCTGAACCCGGCGGCGAGCGCAGCCGCGAAGCCATCGTCGCGCAGGAAATCCTGCAAACCATGGGACTGCGCGCCTTCACGCCCATGGTCGTCGCCTGCCCGGGCTGCGGCCGCACCAGCAGCACGTTCTTCCAGGAACTTGCCGACAGCATCCAGTCGTTCCTGCGCCGGCAGATGCCGGTGTGGCGCGCGCAATACCCCGGCGTCGAATCTATGAACGTCGCGGTGATGGGCTGTGTGGTCAATGGGCCGGGCGAAAGCCGTCATGCCGACATCGGCATCAGCCTGCCGGGTACGGGCGAAGTGCCGGCCGCGCCGGTGTTCGTCGACGGCGAGCGTACGGTGACGCTCAAGGGCGACCATATCGCCGAAGAGTTCCAGGCCATCGTTGAAGAATACGTTGCGCGCCGTTATGGCGCGCTCGCCTCTCACTAAAGTAAGGGTGTAGCCACTGGCGCGCGTCTCGGGCGCGCCAGCGGCATGATCAAGATGACTCAAGCTTTCCAGAAAGTCGCCGCCATACGCGGCATGAATGATCTGCTGCCGGGGGCTAGCGCCCGCTGGGAGCAATTCGAGGAAATCGTGCGCGGCTGGCTGCGCGGCTACGGCTATCGCAATGTGCGCACGCCGGTGCTTGAGCATACGCGCCTGTTTGCGCGCGGTATCGGCGAAGTCACCGACATCGTCGAAAAAGAGATGTACACGTTCACCGACGCGCTCAACGGCGAATCGCTGACTATGCGCCCCGAGATGACCGCCGGCATCGTGCGCGCCTCCATCGAGCACAACCTGCTCTATGACCGTCCGCAACGCGTCTACTCCATCGGTCCCGTCTTCCGCCACGAGCGCCCGCAGCGCGGCCGCTACCGCCAGTTCCACCAGATCGACGTCGAGGCCCTTGGCTTTGCCGGTCCCGATGTGGACGCGGAACTCATCGTCATGCTGGCCCGCCTCTGGAAGCTGCTGGGCCTGAAGGACGTGCGCCTCGAACTCAATTCGCTGGGCCAACCCGCTGAGCGCGCCGCGCACCGCGCTGCCCTGATCCAGCATCTGGAAAAGCACCGCGACATCCTCGACGAGGACGGCCAGCGCCGCATGTACAGCAATCCGCTGCGCGTGCTGGACACCAAGAACCCCGCCATGCAGGAAATGGCTGACAGCGCGCCGCGCCTGTTCGACTTCCTGGGCGAAGAGTCCCGTGCGCACTTCGACGGCGTGTGCCAGCGCCTCACCGACGCCGGCATCGAATACCGCTTGAACCCGCGTCTGGTCCGCGGCCTGGACTACTACAACCTCACCGTCTTCGAATGGGTCACCGACCGTCTCGGTTCCCAAGGCACGGTTTGCGGCGGCGGCCGCTATGACGGCCTGGTCGAACTCTTGGGCGGCAAGACCGCGCCGGCCGTGGGCTTTGCCATCGGCATGGAGCGTCTGCTCGACCTCTGGGAGCAAAGCGTTGAAATCGCCGCGCCGGCCGAGTGCGATGTCTACATCGTGCATCAGGGCGAAGACGCGCAGCGCCTGGCTGCCCGGGTCGGCGAAGACCTGCGCGACGCGGGCCTCTCGGTCATCGTGCATGCCGGATCGGCAGGCTTCAAGTCGCAATTCAAGCGCGCGGACGCCAGCGGCGCCCGCGTTGCGGTTATCCTTGGCGCCGACGAAGTGGCGTCGCAGACGGCCAGCGTCAAGTTCCTGCGCGCAGAAGAGCAGGGCGAGGCGGCGCAGCAACAGGTTCCGCTGGCAAAGCTGGCCGACGCATTGAACAACAAGGGTTAAGGCATGGCATACGATCTTGAAGAACAGGAAAAACTCGACGCGATCAAGGCGTGGTGGGCCCGCTACGGGACGCTGCTGCTGGCCCTGACGACGGTGGTGCTCCTGGCTTGGGGCGGTTGGTGGGGCTGGAAGGCGTACGAATCGCATCAGGCCAACCAGGCCATGGGTTACTTCGAAGCGCTGGAAGACGCCGCTCGCCTGGGCGGCGCCGATTCCTCGGTGCGCATCAAGACCGCCGCCTCGACGCTGCGCGAAAAATATCCCAACACCGGCTATGCCGCGCGCGGCGCCCTTGTGGCAGCGCAGGCCCTGCAGGCGCAAAAGGACGACGCCGGCGCCCGCGAACAGCTCGAATGGCTGGCTGGCCAAGGCAAGAACCCCGCCATGCAAGCCGTGGCGCGCCTGCGTCTGGCAGGCATGATGCTGGACCAGAAGCAATACGATGCCGCGCTGGCGCAGTTGAACAATCCGCCGGCCGCCTTTGCCGCCTTGTTCGCTGACCGCCGCGGCGACGTGCTGGCTGCGCAAGGCAAGCGCGAGGAAGCGCGCGCGGCCTGGCAGAGCGCCATTGATGGCCTGGGCCTGGCCAATCCCCTGACCCAGGTTGTGCAACTGAAACTGGATGCCTTGAGCGGAGCGTGACTGTAATGCGTAAATTTGCACCTGGCCGTACGTGGCGCGGCGCCGTTCTGCTGGCAAGCCTGCTTGCCCTGGGTGGTTGCGGCATGTTTTCCCATGACGACGGCCGTTACGATCCCGCGCCCTTGACCGAATACAAGGCCGGCATGTCCGTGCGCCAGGTCTGGTCCACGTCCATCGGCAGCGGCTCCGGCCTGGGCTTCGCGCCCACCGTGCTCGGCGACGCCATCTATGCCGCGACGCCTGACGGCTCCGTCGGCAAGTTCGATCTGCAAAGCGGCCGTGTCATCTGGAAGGCCAAGGCCGACACCAAGTTGTCTGCCGGCGCTGGCAGCGATGGCACGACCACCGCCGTGGCGTCCCCCAACGGCGACGTCATCGCCTTCGACGACACCGGCAAGGTGAAATGGAAGGTCCGCGCCACCAGCGACGTCGCCATCCCGCCGGTTGTCGGCTACGGCATCGTCGTTGTTCGCAGCGGCGACTATCGCATCCAGGCCTTCGACGCCAACAGCGGCGAGCGCGTCTGGAGCGTGCAGCGTCCCGGCCCCTCGCTCGCCTTGCGCAGCGTTGCGCAGATGGTCCTGGCCGAAGGTCTGGTCATCACGGGTCTGCCTGGCGGCAAGCTCCTTGCCATTGCGTCCAACAGCGGCAACGTGCAATGGGAAGGCACCGTCGCGACGCCGCGCGGCGCTGGCGACCTGGAGCGCCTGACCGACGTGGTCGGCGCGCCTCGCATCGCCGGCAACCTGCTGTGCGCGGTCGCTTATCAGGGACGTATCGTTTGCTTTGACGTCACCGCCGGCGGCCGTCCGCTCTGGACGAAAGACTTCTCCAGCGTCAGCGGTCTCACCCTGGACGACCGCTTCGCCTTTTCTGCCGACCAGAACAGCGTAGTCAATGCGTTTGCGCTGGATAATGGCGGTAATCTCTGGAAGCAGGCCGCCCTGAAGAACCGCCAGGTCACCGCTCCGGCTATGCTGGGGGGTGCGCTGGCTGTCGGCGATCTGGACGGATATGTGCATTTCCTGTCGCGCAGCGATGGCAGTCTGATGGCGCGTCTGTCGGTGGGTGGCGGCGCGGTCGTGTCGCCGCCGCAGACGACGCCCCAAGGCGTGCTGGTCCAGACGGGCAATGGCAATCTCGTCCTGATCGGCACCAACTGAACCTTATAAAACAAAGCCTTTTACCGTGTCTTTCAAGCCTGTCGTTGCCCTGGTCGGCCGCCCCAATGTGGGGAAATCGACCCTTTTCAACCGCCTGACGCGATCGCGCGCCGCGCTGGTGGCCGATTATTCCGGCTTGACCCGCGATCGCCATTACGGCGAGGGCAGGGTGGGCGATATTCCGTTCATCGCCATCGATACCGGCGGCTTCGAGCCCGTGGCCAAGGACGGCATCCTGCTCGAAATGGCCCGCCAGACCCGGCAGGCCATCGCCGAGGCGGACGTCGTCGTGTTCCTGGTGGATGCGCGCGCGGGCATCAACGCGCACGACCACGAAATTGCGCAACTGCTGCGCAAATCCGGCCAGCAGCGCGTGCTGCTGGCGGTGAACAAGGCCGAAGGCATGGGCCTGGGGCCCGCCATCGCCGAGTTCCATGAACTCGGCCTGGGCCAGCCCTATCCGATTTCGGCGGCGCATGGCGACGGCATCGTCGATCTGATCGAGCTCGCGCTCAAGGATCTGGCCGAACCGCCTGCCGAAGAAGAACCCGCCGAAGAAGGCGAACACGATCATCGCATCAAGCTGGCGATCGTGGGCCGTCCCAACGTGGGCAAGTCCACGCTCATCAACACGTTCATGGGCGAAGAACGCGTCATCGCGTTCGACATGCCAGGCACCACGCGCGACGCGATCGAAATCGATTTCGATCGCGACGGACGCCGCTACACGCTCATCGACACCGCCGGCCTGCGTAAGCGCGGCAAGGTGTTCGAGGCCGTCGAAAAGTTTTCCGTCATCAAGACCTTGCAGGCCATCGAGGCCAGCAACGTCGTGCTGCTGATGCTCGACGCGCAAACCGAAATCTCCGAGCAGGACGCGCACATCGCCGGGTTCGTGCTGGAAACCGGGCGTGCCGTGGTCGTGGCCGTCAACAAGTGGGATGGCCTGGACGGCGAAGAAAAGGAACGCATCGAGCGCGAGTTCAACCGCAAGCTGCGCTTTCTGTCATTCGCGCGCGTCCACACGATCTCGGCGCTGCGCGGGCAGGGCATCAAGCCCTTGCTCAAGTCCATCAATGCCGCACACGCCGCCGCGTTTGCCAAGCTGTCCACGCCCAAGCTCACGCGCGAGCTGCAAGCCGCGGTCGAACAGCAGCAGCCGCCGCGCAAGGGCATCTTCCGTCCCAAGTTGCGCTACGCGCACCAGGGCGGACAGAACCCGCCGCTGGTCGTCATCCACGGCAATGCGCTGGACGCTATTCCCGACTCGTACCGCCGGTACCTCGAAACGCGTTTCCGCAATGCGTTCGACCTGGCCGGTACGCCGCTGCGCATTGAATTCAAGTCTTCGCACAACCCCTACACGCAGGAAAGCTGATCCATGAGCCGTTTCTGGAGTCCCGTTGTCGGGACGCTCAGTCCGTATGTGCCGGGCGAGCAGCCCAAGCTTCAGAATCTGGTCAAGCTGAACACCAACGAGCATCCTTACGGGCCGTCGCCCAAGGTGCTCGATGCGATCCGCGCGGCCTGCGACGACACGCTCAAGCTCTATCCGGATCCCTCCTCGGACCGCCTGCGCGAAGCCATCGCCACGGCCGTCGGCGCACAGCCGCAGCAGGTGTTCGTGGGCAACGGATCCGACGAGGTGCTGGCGCACGCATTTCTTGCGCTGCTCAAGCATGATCGCCCGCTGCGGTTCCCGGACATCACCTATAGCTTCTACCCGGTGTATTGCGGCTTGTACGGCATCGAGTTCGAAACGATGCCGCTCACCGCGGACTTCCGCATCGACGTCGAAGACTACCTGCCGGCGCGCCATGGTCATGCCGGCGCCATCATCTTCCCGAACCCCAATGCCCCCACCGGCCGCGCACTCAGCGCCGCCGAAGTCGAACGCATCGTCGCCGGCAACCCTGACACGGTCGTCGTCGTGGACGAGGCGTATGTGGATTTCGGCGCCGAATCGGTGATCCCGCTGGTCTCGCGATACGACAACCTGCTGGTGGTGCAGACGCTTTCCAAGTCGCGCTCGCTGGCCGGTTTGCGCGTGGGCTTTGCCGTGGGCAGCGCCGCGCTCATCGACGGCCTGGAGCGGGTAAAGAACAGTTTCAACTCCTACCCCATCGATCGGCTGGCATCCGCCGGCGCAGTGGCGGCGCTGGAGGATACGGAGTATTTTGAGCAGACCCGCAAAGCCGTGATCGAAACCCGGTCGCGCATGACCGCAGGGCTGGAGTCGCTGGGCTTCGAGGTGCTCCCGTCGGCGGCGAACTTCGTGTTCGCACGCCACCCGGAAAAAGACGCCGCGACGCTCGCCGCCGCCCTGCGTGAACGCAGCATCATCGTGCGTCATTTTCGTCATGCGCGAATCGACCAATTCCTGCGCATCACGGTGGGTACGGAAGGCCAATGCGACATGCTTCTGCAAGCGCTCGACAAGATCCTGCAGGCGTGATTTCAAGGGCTTTTCAGCTGGAAAACTCTGGTCTCATTTTTGCTTCCCGGCCAAGTAGCACGGGCCGGGAAAACCCTGTAGAGTACGTGTTTCGGCGTGCTCCACCAGTACAAAAAGCGCGTCATCACTCAATAACAATCAAATGGAGCCTGGCCAATGAGCAATAAAGGGCAAACTCTGCAAGATCCGTTCCTCAACACGCTGCGCAAGGATCATGTGCCCGTGTCGATCTACCTCGTGAACGGCATCAAGCTTCAAGGGCAAATCGAATCCTTCGACCAATACGTGGTGCTGCTGCGCAATACGGTCACCCAAATGGTCTACAAGCACGCCATCTCGACCGTCGTTCCCGCGCGTGCCGTCAATTTTCAAGTGGAAGTCCCTGCTGAGTAATCTCGCTCCAGCTTTACCTTTTATTGCCCGCCAGACGGTTCCCGTCGGCGGGCATTTTCGCTTTGGCTCGAATATGGTGCATGTATGCGCGCTCTGATCATCAGTGTGGATCTCGGTGATCCGGACTTCACGGCGCACGCCGAGGAATTCGCCATGCTGGCCAAGGGCGCGGGCGCCGAAATCGTCGGCACCCTGACGGCCCGCCGCGATCGTCCCGACGCCAAGTTCTTCATCGGCTCCGGCAAGGCCGACGAGGGCGTCGCGATGGCGCAGGCGCTGCTCGCCGATATCGTCCTTTTCGATCAGCCTTTGTCGCCCGCCCAACAACGCAACCTTGAACGCGCCTTCAACTTGCGCGTGGTGGATCGCGTCGCCCTCATCCTGGATATCTTCGCGCTGCGCGCAAAGAGCCACGAAGGCAAGCTGCAGGTCGAACTGGCCCAGCTCCAGCATCTGGCCACGCGCCTCACGCGCATGTGGAGCCACCTGGAGCGGCAGCGTGGCGGCATCGGGATGCGAGGCCCCGGCGAATCCCAGCTTGAAATGGACCGCCGCATGATCGGCGCCAAGGTCAAGACGCTGCGCGAACGGCTCGACAAAGTCGAGCGGCAGCGCATCACCCAACGGCGCGCCCGCGCGCGGGGTGGGGCGCTGTCGGTGTCCCTGGTCGGCTATACCAACGCCGGCAAGTCGACGCTGTTCAACGCGCTGACCCGGGCCGACGCCTACGCTGCCGACCAGCTCTTTGCCACGCTGGACACGACGACGCGCCGCATCTGGATCGAAGGCGCCGGATCGGTGGTGGTGTCCGACACCGTGGGCTTCATCCGCGACCTGCCTCACAACCTTATTGCTGCCTTCCGGGCCACCCTCGAAGAAACCGTGCACGCCGACCTGCTGCTGCATGTGGTGGACTCGGCCAGCCCGCAGCGGGATGAGCAGATTTTCGAAGTGAACAAGGTCCTCGCCGAAATAGGCGCTGCCGCGATTCCAACCATTCTGGTATACAACAAGATCGACCGGGCGGGATTGGAACCGCGGGTGGAGCGCGATGCACATGGTACGATTGCGCGAGTATTTGTAAGCGCCACCGAGCGCGCCGGTTTGGATGCGTTGCGCGGGGCAATTGCGGAGACCGGACAGATTGTGGGAAACAATGCCGCGAATTATCAAACTCTTCAATCTGAATGACCCCGGTTGGGGTCGTGGAAACAACAATGGCTCCGAGCCGCCGCCCAAGCGGCCCCAAGGCAACGGAGACGGCCCTCCTGACCTGGACGAGGTCTGGCGCGATTTCAACAATCGCATCGGGAACCTGTTTGGGCGCAAGGGCGGTGGCGGCAATAACCGCCCCGGCAACCGTGGCGGCATGACGCCGCCATCCCCGCGCGGCACACGCATCGGCCTGGGCGTCATTGCGCTGGTCGCGGCGGGCATCTGGCTCGCCAGCGGCTTTTACATCGTGCAAGAAGGCCAGGTCGCGGTCGTGACCGAATTCGGCAAATACAAGAGCACGTCGCAAGCCGGTTTCCAGTGGCGTCTGCCGTATCCCATTCAAAGCCATGAAATCGTCAACGTGTCGCAACTGCGCACGTTCGAAGTCGGATTCCGTGGCGGCGCGCGCAACAAGGTCCTGCCCGAAGCGCTGATGCTCACGACGGACGAGAACATCGTCGATATGCAGTTCGTCGTCCAGTACCGCCTGAAGGCAGACGGCGCGCCCGACTATCTCTTCAAGACGCGCGACCCGGACGAGTCCGTGCGCCAGGCTTCCGAAACCGCCATGCGCGAAGTCGTGGGCAAACAGTCGATGGACTTCGTGCTGTACGAAGGCCGTACGACGGTGGCTTCCCAAGTCCAGGCGCTGATGCAGCAGATCCTTGATCGCTACCAGACGGGCGTGCAGATCAGCACCGTCGCCATCCAGAACGTGCAGCCGCCCGAGCAGGTGCAGGCCGCGTTCGACGACGCCGTCAAGGCCGGTCAGGATCGCGAGCGCCAGATCAACGAAGGCCAGGCCTACGCCAATCAGGTCGTGCCGCTGGCCAGCGGTCAGGCATCGCGCATGACGGAACAGGCTGAAGGTTACAAGGCCAAGGTCGTCGGCGATGCGCAAGGTAATACGTCGCGCTTCACCAGCATCCTGGGCGAATACGAAAAGTCGCCTCAAGTCATGCGCCAGCGCATGTACCTGGAAAGCATGCAGGACATCTTCACCCGCGCCAGCAAGGTCATGGTCGACACCAAGAGCAACAACAACATGTTGTATTTGCCCCTGGACAAGATCATGCATCTGGCCGCTCAGGACGCAGGCAAGTCGAACATCGGCAGCTCTGGCTCGCCCGTGTCCAATGCGCCTGTCCAGCAGCCTCCGCGCGGTACGGCCGCGCCGGTGCCGCAGCCTTCCGGCAGCAGCAATAGCAACACGCTGCCTCGCGACCGTATGTCGCGCTAATCCGGAGGAGTCCTGAACATGAATCGTCTTATGCCCATCCTGGTCGGCCTGCTCATCGTGCTGGCCCTCCTTTCCTCCAGCGTTTTCGTGGTGCGCGAGCGCGACTATGCCTTGGTGTTCTCGCTGGGCGAGGTCCGCCGCGTCATCAGCGAACCTGGCCTTTACTTCAAGGTTCCGCCGCCTTTCCAGAATGTCGTCACGCTCGACAAGCGCATTCTGACCATCGAAACCAACGAAGCCGAGCGCATCCAGACTTCCGAAAAGAAGAACCTGCTGATCGACTCCTACGTCAAGTGGCGCATTGCGGATCCCCGCGTGTTCTACGTGACGTTCGGCGGCAACGAGCGCGCGGCTCAAGAGCGTCTGCAGGCTCAGATCCGCGACGCCCTGAACGCGTCGGTCAACGTGCGTACCGTGCGGGACGTGGTCTCGACCGAACGCGACAAGATCATGACGGAGATCCTGGAAAACGTCGCCAAGCGCGCCGAGCCCCTGGGCGTGCAGATCGTCGACGTCCGCCTGCGCCGCATCGAGTTCGCACCGGAAATCTCCGAGTCGGTCTACCGCCGCATGGAAGCCGAGCGTACCCGCGTCGCCAACGAGCTGCGTTCCATCGGCGCCGCCGAAGGCGAGAAGATTCGCGCCGAAGCCGATCGCCAGCGCGAGGTCATCGTGGCCCAGGCGTACGCCAAGGCCCAGGGCATCATGGGTGAGGGGGACGCCGCAGCGGCAGCCATCTACGCCCAAGCCTATGGCAAGAACCCGGACTTCTACACGTACTACAAGAGCCTGGAAGCCTATCGCGCATCGTTCTCCAAGCCGGGCGATGTGCTGGTCGTGGACCCCAGCTCCAGCTTCTTCCAGTTCATGAAGGATCCGGCGGGCGCTGCCTTGGCACCGGTCACCGTGCCGGCCAAGTGATCTTGCCCAGCTAGCACGAACGAAAAGCCCCTCGGGTCCCCGAGGGGCTTTTCTGCTTCAGGCGGGACGACTTCCGCCCGGTATCCAGGGCGCAGCCGGGCAGTCCGGCCACGCCGGACCCACGGCTGGCGCTCGCGGCTGAACCATGTACAATACCGCGTAAGCTAGAAAACATTCCGCAGCGGCTGAGCGGGCTTACGCCCCTCAGCCGCTTTTCGTTTGGGCGACGCCCACGCATCACTTGGCGTTATTCAGGTAAACACATTCATGGGTAACTGGCTGCTGCCCGAAAGCCTTGCCGACGTACTTCCGGCAGAGGCTCGGCGCATCGAGGAACTGCGCCGCGAACTTCTCGATCTTTACCGTACTTACGGGTTCGAGCTGGTCGCGCCGCCCCTGGTCGAGTACATCGATTCATTGCTGTCGGGCACCGGCAGCGATCTGGATCTGCGCACCTGCAAGCTGGTCGACCAGCTTTCGGGCCGCACGCTGGGCGTGCGCGCGGACATGACTCCCCAGGTTACGCGCATCGACGCGCACTTGCTGAACCGCGCGGGCGTCACCCGCCTGTGTTACTGCGGCAACGTGCTGCATGCGCGCCCCTCGGACTTGCTGTCCAGCCGCGAACTGCTGCAGATCGGCGCTGAAATCTACGGCCATGCCGGATTCGAAGCCGACCTCGAAATCATCCAGCTCGTGCTGGAAACGGTTGCAATCGCTGGCGTTCGCAATCCGCGCCTGGATCTGTGTCATTCCGGCGTGCTTCGCGCCATCCTGAAATCGGACCCGGCAGCGGCCGAACTGGCGCAGGACGCCATCCGGCTGATGCGCGACAAGGATGTGCCCGGATTGGGTGAGCTCGTGGCGCGCGCGCCCGGCATCCGTCCGGAAACGTTGAAGGCGCTGCAGTTGCTGCCCACGTTGTACGGTGGTCCCGAAGTGCTCAAGGTTGCCCGTCGCGACCTGCCGGCACTGCCGGGTGTCGCCGAGGCGCTCGACGCGCTTCAGGCGGTGGTGGATGCGATGCCGAACGTGTCGTTCAGCGTGGATCTGGCCGACGTGGGCGGTTACGCTTACCACACGGGCGTCAAGTTCGCCCTGTACGCCGAAGGCTGGCACGACGCGTTGGTCAGTGGTGGCCGCTACGACGACGTCAGCCGCGCGTTCGGCCGCGCGCGTCCGGCCACGGGCTTCAGTCTTGATTTACGCAAGCTGGCGGCGGGTCTGCCGCCGGCGGAAAGGGCGCGAGCGGTTCGTGCGCCCTGGGGGCAAGCCCCCGCTCTGACCGAGGCGGTTCGCCGCTTGCGCCGGTCAGGGGAAATCGTCGTTCAGGTATTGCCCGGTCACGAGCAGGATCAGGACGAATTCGTTTGCGATCGCGAGCTGGCGCTGCAGGATGGCGTCTGGACGGTCAAAACGCTGTGACTAACTCCCGCTCGGAAACGAGGGGGCCGCGGGGAGATTTCCGGATTTCCCGAGAAACTCGAAATTGATTCGTATCATGAGCAAGAACGTAGTCGTAATCGGCACCCAATGGGGTGACGAGGGCAAGGGCAAGATCGTCGATTGGCTGGCGGAATCCGTCCAGGGCGTGGTCCGCTTCCAGGGCGGTCACAATGCCGGCCATACGCTGTGGATCAATGGCAAGAAGACGATTCTTCGCCTGATCCCATCGGGCATCATGCACCCCGGCGTCACCTGCTTCATCGGCAATGGCGTCGTGCTGTCCCCGGAAGCCCTGCTCAAGGAAATCGAAGAGCTGGAGGCCGCCGGCCTGGATGTGCGTTCGCGCCTGCAGATCTCCGAGATCTGCCCGCTGATCCTGCCGTACCACGTCGCCATCGACAAGGCGCGTGAAGCACGCAAGGGCGAGGGCAAGATCGGCACCACCGGTCGCGGCATCGGCCCGGCCTACGAAGACAAGGTCGCCCGCCGTGCCCTGCGCGTGCAAGATCTCTTCAATCCTTCGCTGTTCGACGAAAAGCTCGCCGAAGTGCTGGATTACCACAACTTCGTGCTGACCAAGTACCTGGGCGCGGAAGCCGTTTCGGCCAACGAAGTCCGCGATCAAGCCATGGCGCTCGCGCCGGCCATCGCCCCGATGGTCAAGGATGTCTCCAGCAACCTGTACGCCATGCAGCAGGAAGGCAAGCGCCTCCTGTTCGAAGGCGCACAAGGCGCGCTGCTGGACGTCGATCACGGCACGTACCCCTTCGTCACCAGCAGCAACTGCGTGGCAGGTGCGGCCTCGGCCGGCGCCGGCGTGGGTCCCCAGCAACTGGATTACGTCCTGGGCATCACCAAGGCGTACACCACGCGCGTCGGCTCCGGCCCGTTCCCCACGGAGCTGGTCGACGAGATCGGCACCCGCCTGGCCACCATCGGCAAGGAATTCGGTTCGGTCACCGGCCGTCCGCGCCGCTGCGGCTGGTTCGACGGCGCGGCGCTGAAGCGCTCGGTCCGCCTGAACGGCATTTCCGGTCTGTGCATCACCAAGCTGGACGTGCTGGACGGCCTGGAAACCATACAGTTGGGCGTCGGTTATCGCGTCAATGGTGAATTCCGCGACGTGCTGCCCTACGGCGCGCACGCCGTGGCGCAGGCGCAACCGGTGCTCGAAGAGCTGCCCGGCTGGAGCGAATCCACTGTCGGCATCACCGAATACGCCAAGCTGCCCGCCGCGGCGCGCCGCTATCTCGAGCGCGTGGCGGAAGTCTGCGGTGTGCCGATCGACCTGGTGTCCACCGGTCCGGACCGCAACGAGACCATTGTTTTGCGTCATCCCCTGAAGGGCTGACATCGGGTTATTATTCCCAAGGCCGCCGCCGGTCATACCGGCGGCGGCCTTTTCGTATTTTTGTGCAGGAGATGCTTGCCTATGAGCACGCCGACCAGTGACGATAGCCATCTGTGGGTAACGTGGGACGATTACAACCGCTTGATCGAGCGCCTTACTTTGCAGGTGCATCAGTCGGGCTGGAAGTTTGACAAGATTCTTTGCCTGGCGCGCGGCGGTATGCGTGTAGGCGACGTCATGTCGCGTATTTTTGATGTGCCGCTGGGCATTCTTGCCACCAGCAGCTATCGCGAAGCAGCCGGCACCAAGCAAGGCGACATGGACATCGCCCAGTTCATCACCATCACCCGCGGCACGCTTTCCGGCCGGGTGTTGCTGGTGGACGACATGGTGGATACCGGCAAGACGTTCAACAAGGTGTTCGATCACCTGAAGAGCCAGTTCGCCGACATCACCGAATTGCGCAGCGCCGTGCTGTGGTGGAAGGGGCATTCCCTGGCAACGCCCGACTATTACGTCGAGAAGCTGCCCACGAATCCCTGGATTCACCAGCCGTTTGAAGATTACGACAGCTTGCGTCCCCATCAGCTGGAAGCCTGGATCCGCAAGGGTTCCCAGAGCTGATCGCAAGCGGGGCAGGGACGGGGTGCTGGCCGCAGTCGAGCGCTGGCAGTAGGCAAACCGTCCTTACCCATGCTAGAATCGCTGGTTATCGCTAAACCGAACTTGGCTTGTTACTCTCTGGGTAGTCTTTGGGTAACGGAAACAGCCAGCTCAAACCCGGGCGAAAGCGTGCCCGGGTTGCGCTTTCAAGGCGTTGCTGGAAAAGCAAGCCAGGTTTGTCATCAACTTTGTTACCCTACAAGCAGGCCAATTACTTTATGCCTATCGTTCGACTGAAGGAAAACGAACCGTTTGAAGCCGCTCTGCGCCGCTTCAAGCGCACCATCGAAAAGACCGGTTTGCTCACCGAACTGCGCTCGCGCGAGTTCTATGAGAAGCCCACCGCCGAGCGCAAGCGCAAGCATGCCGCCGCCGTGAAGCGCCACTACAAGCGCATCCGTAGCCAACAACTGCCCCCGCGCCTGTATTGATTTCTGATTCCCGAATCTATTGATTCCAGAATCATTCATCCAGGATTTGCTCGCCCGAGTCGACGTCGTCGACGTTGTCGGGCGATATGTGCAGTTGCGAAAGGGTGGGGCCAACTTGCTTGGCCTGTGCCCCTTTCATAACGAAAAAAGCCCCTCGTTCACTGTCAGCCCCACCAAGCAGTTCTATCACTGCTTCGGATGTGGTGCACACGGCAGCGCCATCACCTTCTTGATGGAACATACGGGCGCCAGTTTCCCCGACGCCGTGCGCACGCTCGCGGCGTCGGCGGGAATGACGGTCCCCGAAGAAAACCGCAGTCCCCGCCAGCAGCAGGAATCGGCGCGCCGCAAGGCCGAAGAGTCCCGCCATACGCAGGTGCTCGATGCGGCCCAAGCCCATTACCTGAAACAGTTGCGTGCTTCACCCGCGGCCGTCCGCTATTTGAAGCAGCGCGGCCTGACCGGCGAAATTGCTGCGCATTTCGGTTTGGGTTGGTCCGGTACGGACCGCCACGGCTTGTCCCAGGTGTTTCCCAACTACGAAGACCCCACCCTCGTGGAGTCCGGACTTGTCATCGAGTCCGAAGACGGGCGCCGCTACGACCGCTTTCGCGAGCGGGTGATGTTTCCGATCCGCAACGCGCGCGGCAGTCTCATCGGATTTGGCGGCCGCATCATCGGCAAAGGCGAGCCCAAGTACCTGAACTCGCCCGAGACGCCCCTGTTTTCAAAAGGGCAGGAGCTCTACGGCCTGTGGGAGGCGCGCCAAGCCATCCGGCAGGAAGGTCAGGTCATCGTCGTCGAAGGCTACATGGACGTGGTCGGGCTGGCGCAGCAGGGCATCGCCAATGCCGTCGCCACGCTGGGCACCGCCACCACCCCGGATCACGTCAAGAAGCTGCTGCGGTCCAGCGACAAGGTCATCTTCAGCTTCGACGGCGACAAGGCCGGACGGCGTGCAGCCTGGCGCGCGCTGCAGGCCTGTTTGCCGGTGCTCAGGGACGATATCGCGATCCGCTTTCTGTTCCTTCCGGCCGAGCATGATCCCGATTCGTATGTGCGCGAATTGGGGGCCGAAGCATTCCGTGCCTGTCTGGGCGATGCCGTGGCGCTGTCCCGGTTCCTCCTGGACGAGCTTGCATCGCATCACAACATGAACGAAGCCGAAGGCCGCGCCAGTTGCCTTCACGAGGCCAAGCCGCTGTTGTCAGCGATTCCTGAATGTGCGCTGCGCGTGCAGATCGAACGGGAAATGGCCAAGCTGGTTCAGCTGACGCCCGAGGAAATGGCGCAGGTCTTGGCGCAGCAACCCGCCAAACCGTTCGCACCCGGCCCGCGGCCAGCGCCCGGCGCGGGTGAAGCCGGAATGCCTTCGGGTAGCGAGCCCGGTCATGACGGCGGTCCGCCCGACATGGGCTACGACTTCGGCAACCACGACTTCAGCGACATTCCGGCAGACGAGTCGGACTTCACCGATTACGGCCAGTACGCCTCGCACGGCGACGAGCCGAGCGGCGGCGCGGGGGGCTGGCAACAAGGCGGCAAGCAGGAATGGAAGGGCAAAAGCGACTGGAAAGGTAAGGGCGACTGGAAGGGCAAGGGCGATTGGAAAGGTGGCAAGGGCAACTGGAAAGGCCGGCGCGACAACGACGTTGGCGGCTTCGAGGGGCGCCGCACCATGCCGTCCCTGGCCAAGCGGCTGTTGAGTCTGCTGCTTGCCCATCCCGAACTGGTGGACTCCATGGGCGACCAGCAGCTTGAAGTCATCGACCATGGCCCCCATCTAGGATTGGTACGGGACCTGATCATGCTGGCGCAAACCAGCGGCGCGCGCCATGTCGGTGCGTTACTGGAGGCCGCTGAGCCGGACTCGGACCTGGCCACTGTCTTGAAAGGGTTGCGGGCGGACATCCTCGCTCAGGAAGACCTGCCTGATCCCCAGACCGAATGGGACGACGCCTTGCGGCGAATCGAATTCGATTCGGCGAAAACGGAAATGGCCAAGCTGGCCGCTTCAGGGCTTGCTTCGGAAGAGGCGCGCAAACGCTATCTGGAGCTGTCTAGCCGTATGACGGTCTTGAAAGGTGCTGGGTTGCGCTAAATACGCTAAAATCAAAGGTTTTCCGCTCATGCGGGGTGCCCAAGTGCGCTGCT